>DASVDH010000048.1:0-36955 GCA_036381195.1 Longimicrobiales bacterium
CGAGCCGGACCATGCCCGCCGCGCGCGTGCCCGCGCCCCGCATCTCCAGCATCTCGCCCTTGCGCTGCCCCAGCTTCTCGATCACCACGCCGATGTACGACTCGGGCACGTCGATCGTGACCTCCTCGTAGGGCTCGAGCAACTCGCCGGCCGGCCCCCGCCGCGTGATCACGCGCGGGCGAGAGACCGCGAACTCGTAGCCCTCCCGCCGCATGGTCTCCATCAGGATCGCGAGGTGCAGCTCCCCGCGGCCCGAGACCGTCAGCGTGTCCGGCGAGTCCGTCTCCTCCACGCGCAGCGCGACGTTGCGCTCGAGCTCGCGGAACAGGCGCTCGCGCACCTGCCGGCTCGTCACGTACTTGCCCTCCCTGCCCGCGAAGGGCGACGTGTTGACGCTGAAGTCCACCGAGACCGTCGGCTCCTCGACCGCAATGCCCTCCAGCGCCTCCGGGTGCGCCGCGTCCGCCACCGTCGCGCCGATCTCCACGCCCTCGAGCCCGGCGAGCGCCACGATCTCCCCGGCCGCGGCCTCTTCCACCTCCACGCGCTGGAGGCCCTCGAAGGAGTACAGGCGAGCCACCCGCCCCTGCCGCCCCGCGGCCTCTCCCCCGCCCTCCTGCGCCTCCGCCCCCGCCCCATTGCTGCGGGGGCTCAGCAGCGCCACGGCGTCGCCCACCCGCACCGCCCCGCGCTCGATCCGGCCGATCGCCAGCCGCCCCAGGTACGGCGAGTGGTCGATCGTCGACACCAGCATCTGGAACGGGCCCGCCGCGTTGCCGGGCGGCGCGGGCACCGCCGCGAGGATCGTCTCGAACAGCGGCGTCAGGTCCCGCCGCTCGTCCCCCAGATCCCGCACGGCGTAGCCGTCCCGCGCGGACGCGTACAGGAACGGCGCGTCGAGCTGCTCCTCGCCCGCCTCGAGCTCCAGGAACAGCTCCAGCACCTCCTCGTGCACCCGCAGGGGCTCCGCGTCCGGCCGGTCCACCTTGTTGATGACGACGATCGGCGAGAGCCCCAGCGCGAGCGCCTTCCGCGTCACGAACCGCGTCTGCGGCATCGGGCCCTCGAACGCGTCCACCAGCAGCAGCACCCCGTCCACCATCCGCAGGATGCGCTCGACCTCGCCGCCGAAGTCCGCGTGGCCCGGCGTGTCCACGATGTTGATCTTGTGGCCCGCCCAGCGAACGGACGTGTTCTTGGACAGGATCGTGATCCCGCGCTCCCGCTCCAGCGGGTTCGAGTCCATGACGCGCTCGGCCACGACCTGGTTCTCCCGGAACGCCCCGGCCTGCCGGAGCATCTGGTCCACCAGCGTGGTCTTGCCGTGGTCGACGTGGGCGATGATGGCGACGTTGCGGATCATGCTGCGTTCTTCGGCACGGCCCGGCGCAGGCCCGGGCCGCTCGGTTCGGCACAAAAAAAGCCGGGCCGCGGGCGACCCGGACAGCTACATAAATTAGCGGATTCCAGCCGCTTCTTCAAGGCCGTTCGACGATGCCGTGCTCGCTCGCGGCGGCCCCTCTGGTCGCGGAGCGCGGCCCCGCTCTCGCGCGGTGGGCCCTCCATTTCCATTCCACGCCGCAGCGCCTCAGGTGTTGCGAAAACACGGTTCTGCAGTCATCGTCCCGGCCCCCGTCGGCCCCAGGCCAGGCATAACCGACCGGAGGCGTGAACCATGTTCGTTGGGCACTACGCTGTGAGTTACGCGGGCAAGTCGCTCGCCCAGCCGATTCCACTCTGGCACCTGTTCATCGCGGTCCAGTTCCTCGACGTGCTCTGGGGCCTCTTCGTCTTCCTCGGGATCGAACGCGTACGCATCGTCCCCGGGATCACGGCCGCGAGCCCGCTGGACCTCTACCACGTGCCCTACACGCACAGTCTTGTCGGTGCGCTGTTCTGGTCGATGGCCGGTGGCGCCGCGTATCACGTGTGGCGCGGGAGGCGGGCCGGTTCGCGGGCCGGCGTGATCATCGGTACGGCCGTGTTCTCGCACTGGGTCCTGGACCTGCTGGTCCATCGACCCGATCTCCCCCTCGTCGGGAACCGGTTCAAGATGGGCTTCGGGCTCTGGAACTTTCCCGCCGTCGCGCTCGCGCTGGAAGCTACCGTGCTCTTTGGCGGCCTCCTCCTCTACCTACGCGCGACCCGGCGGGCAGCCCCGAGTGGCACTTTCGCGTCCATCCTGTTCGGCATCGGCCTCGTGCTGATCCAGGCGCTGATCTTCTTCGGCCCCCCGCCCGGGTCGCCGTCCGCCCTGGCGGCGACCGGCCTGGTCGCCTACGGCGCCCTTGCAGGCGTTGCCGCGTGGCTCGAACGCAAGCGGGCGCCGGCGGCCGAGCCGGCAGGAGTGCCTGCCGGGTTTCGCGGCTAATCGCGTTTCCGTTCGTCGATTTGCTCCGGGGAGATCTGGGGGAGAACGATCAGCGGGCAGGGCAGGCCGCCGGGGGCCGCTGAGCGGTGGACATCCTCCTCGCCGGTGGTCGACAGCCCCCTCGCCCGGAGGGGGCTTCGCCCGGCGCGCCGGTGCGCACACGCTCATGACGGGCTCCGTCGGCGCGTGACGGCGCGCGGCGCGCGTCTTTTCTGACCTCGCGCGCCCGGTCCTGCGCCACCGGCTTCCGGCGCCGGCGCCCGGGCGCCGGCGTCCGGCGTTGCCTCAACCCCGCACGAGCACCGCGATCTCCCGCGACCGCGGCCCGTCCCACTCCGCCAGGAAGACCCGCTGCCACGTGCCCAGCAGCGGCTCGCCGCCTTCCACCAGCAGCGTGAGCCCCGGCCCGAAGAGCGACGTCTTGATGTGCGAGTCCGAGTTCCCCTCGCCGTGCCGGTAGTCGCCCTGCCGGGGCACCAGCCGGCGGAGCGCCTGCACCACGTCCCGCGCCACGTCCGGGTCCGCGCCCTCGTTGACCGTCAGCGCGCAGGTGGTGTGCAGCGCCCACAGGTGCACCACCCCGTCCCTGATGCCGCTCGCCCGCACCGCCTCGCGGACCTGCGGCGTGATGTCCAGGAGCTCCTCGCGCTCGCGTGTCCGGACCCGGATCCGCTCAGCCATTGGCGTGCCCCTCAGCGCCCGCCCCACGGGCATGCTCGTTCTCCATGCGTGCTCCCGCCTGTCATCCCTGCTCGTTCCATGGCAGTTCTCGCCGCGCTCGCGTGGTCACCCGGGCCCGTGCCTCCGCCGGCCCTCGTGGTCGTGCCTCAACTGCCCCTCGATGGTGTAGAGCGTGCGCGGCTCGAGCTGCACGGTCACGTGGCGGATCCCGAACTCGTCGTGCATGCGGTCGTGGATCTCCGCCAGCACGCGCTGGTACTGTGCGGGGTCGCGCACGACGGCGTGGCCGCTCATGGCGAAGAACCCGCTGGTCACCGTCCAGACGTGCAGGTCGTGCACCTCGTCGACCCCCGGGATCTCGTCGATCGCGCGGCGCACCTCGTTCAGGTCGATGTGCGAGGGTGCGGCCTCGAGCAGCACGTCCACCGACTCGCGCACCAGCTTCCAACTGCTGATGAGGATCAGCAGGCCGATCAGCACCGAGATGAGCGGGTCCACGGCCACCCACCCCGTCGCCAGGATGACGAGCGCCGCGACGATCGCGCCGACGGAGCCGAGCAGGTCGCCAAGCACGTGCAGGTAGGCGCCGCGCACGTTCAGGTTCTCGCCAGCCGAACGGTGCAGCAGCCACGCGGCCGTGACGTTGACGGCGAGGCCCACCGCGGCGACGGCGAGCATCAGGCCGCCCTCGACCGGCTCGGGCGAGCGGAAGCGCTGGTAAGCGCCGTAGAAGATGCCGAGCGCGATGACGATGAGCGCCGCGCCGTTCACCAGCGCGGCGAGGATCTCGAGGCGCAGGTAGCCGTAGGTCTTCTCGGGCGTGGCAGGCCGCTGCGCGAACCACAGGGCGAAGAGGGACAGTCCGACGGCGGCCACGTCTGCGAGCATGTGCGCCGCATCGGCCAGCAGGGCCAGCGAGTTGGCGAGCAACCCGCCGATGACCTCCGCCGCCATGAACGTGGCGGTCAGGCCGAGGACGAGGATCAGGCTGCGCCGTCCGGCGCTGCGCAGGTGATCGTGCTCGTGCAGGTGGCCCGCGTGGGCGTGGCCGTTTTCCCCGCCGCGCGCGCGCTCCGCAGCGTGGCCGTTCCGCCCGTTCACGGGCTCGGGTCTCCCGGACGGAAGACCGCATCGGCCGGGATCACCCAGTGCCAGGTCGCGTCCAGCTCGAACGAGCGGGGCGCGAGGCGCAGCTCCGCGCCGTCCTGGGTGCGCGCCAGCAGCACGATCGGCTCGCCGGCCGGGATCGGGGCGAGCTCCCCGGCCGCTCCGGGCGCGACGTCGCCCACCACCACCTCGCCGCCGCCTCGTGCCGCCGGCCGGAACGCGATGCTGAGGGCCTGGCTCGTCCGGTTCTCGACCGTGACCCGTGCCAGCGCGGCCGGCCGCGCATGGGAGCGCAGCGCGGCCGGCGTCTGCGTGCCGCCCCGCGCCGCGCATGCGGCGAGGGCGAGAACCGCGGCCAGGAGTGCGATGGGAAGGTGGTGCGTGCGCATACTCGGGCAATCTCAGGATAGCGAGCCGTCTCCCGCACGTCTACCCGGCAGGCCGCGGTGGGGGTTCCGTGGCGTCGGGCGTCGGGGAAGGGGTGGGGCGCGGCCCCGCTGCGTGGCTTGACCGGGTGGGAGGCCGGCGTATCTTTCGGTCGTAACCACGTTGAAGAGCCGAGGGGGCGAGATGTCGCGAGCGGGTGAGGGGAGGCAGGTCACGACGCAGCCGCCGGCTGCGCGCTGGCTGACGCCCCTGTGCATCCTGGCGCTGGTCGCGCTCGCGGGCGCGCAGATCCTGGGGTTCGCGATCTCCCCGCCTGACCGCGACATGGGGCACCTGCAGAAGATCATGTACGTGCACGTGCCCGCGGCGTGGAACTCGTTCATCGCCGCGTTCGTCCTCTTCATCTTCAGCGTCGTGTACCTCGTCCGGAAGCAGGAGCGTCACGACCTCCTCGCAGCGTCGGCCGCGCAGGCCGGCGCCGTGCTGACCGCGCTGACCCTCGCCCTCGGCTCGATCTGGGGCCGGCCGACGTGGGGCGTCTGGTGGACCTGGGATCCGCGCCTGACGACCACCGCCGTCCTGATGCTGCTTTACGTGGCCTACCTGGCGCTGCGGGCGTTCACGGAGGATCCGGAGCGCCGCGCGCGCTGGAGCGCGGCGGTGGGGATCCTCACGTTCCTGGACGTGCCGATCGTGTACATGTCCGTCCGGTGGCGCTCGATCCATCAGGTGCAGTCGAGTCCGGCAACGGTGGACAGCGCCTACGCGCTGGGCCTCCAGGTGAACGGCCTCGCGTTCCTGCTGCTGCTGATCTACCTGATCGCGCAGCGCTACCACGCGGCCCGGCTGGAGCGCGCGGCGGAGGCGCGGCGGGAGGAGGCGGCGCTCGCGCATGGAGGCGTCCATGTCTGAGTGGGGATACGTGATCGCCGCGTACGCGCTGACGTGGGTGGTGGTCGGGGGCTATGTGTTGTATCTACGCGGACGCACCGCGCGCGCGCGCGAGGAGCTGGACGCCGCCGCGGCACGGGAGGCGGAGCCGTGAGCGCGGCGCGGCGGGGGAGGCGGCCCCTCGTGATCGCCGGCGCGGTCGTGATCGCGGCCGTGCTGGTGTACCTCTTCTACGGCGGGATCGAGTCCAGCCTGGTCTACTTCCGCACGCCCACCGAGCTGGCCGCGATGGGCGACGCCGCGTACGGCGCCCCGATCCGCCTGGGCGGCCAGGTCGTGGCGGGCTCGGTGCAGTGGGACGCGCAGGCGCTCGACCTGCGCTTCCGGATGACGGATGGCCAGACCGAGGTGGCCGTCCACTCGAAGGGCGCGCCGCCCCAGATGTTCCGGGACGGGATCGGCGTGATCGTCGAGGGCAAGCACACCGAGGCCGGCGTGTTCGAGGCGACGAACGTGATGGTCAAGCACTCGAACGAGTACCGTCCCCCGGCGCCGGGCGAGCACCCGGCCGAGTACTACCGCGAGCTCTTCGGCAAGCAAGGCCCGGACTCCTGACGGGCGAGCGACGGGGAGTGCCCGTGACCTGGAAGCGCTGGCTGATCCCGCTGTCCGCAGTGCCGGTGATCCTCCTGCTGGGCTACGGCCTCTCGCGGGACCCGCGCGCGATCCGTTCCGACCTGCCCGGCCGGCCTGCGCCCGACTTCACGCTGAAGACGCTGGACGGGGATCTCGTCAACCTGGCCGCGCTCCGCGGCCAGGTCGTGCTCCTCAACTTCTGGGCATCCTGGTGTGTGGCGTGCATCGAGGAGCACGCCGTACTCGTCGAGGCCGAGCGGGAGTACGGGCCGCAGGGGCTCCGCATCCTCGGGGTCGTCTACGACGACACGCCCGAGAACGCGCGGCGCTGGATGGAGCTGCGCGGCGGCGGGTGGACCAACCTGCTCGATCCGGGCAGCCGGGTCGCCGTCGAGTACGGGCTCTACGGCGTGCCGGAATCCGTGCTCATCGCGCGGGACGGCCGCGTGGCCTACAAGCAGATCGGGCCCGTGACGCGGGAGCTGTTGGCCGAGTGGATCCCGCGGCTGCTGGCGGAGCCCGCGCCGCCCCCGCTGGACCCGACGCTGCGGGCTGCCCCCCTTCCGGAGCCGGGCGGCGCTGGAGGCTGACCGCACCCGCCGACGAACAGCGACCTCGTCACGCGAGAGACCGCGCTGCTCGCGGGCCGGCGCAGGAAGCCGGCCGCATCCGCACGACGAACGTCCCCCGCGGGACACGGCCGCTCCACGCCCTGCCGCGCGCGCGCCGCGCGGCAGGGCGGCGTGTCGCCGACCTCTAGGGTGTGCCGCCGCTCACCGCGCGCGCCTTCGCGGACTCCAGGGCGATGTAGTGCAGCAGCGCTTCGATCTCCTCGTCGGTCAGCCCGAGGTTCGGCATCGGGATGTTGTTGTACTCGGCGAGGAGCGCCTTCCCGATCGAATCCGACCGCTGCATCAAGTCCGGCTCCTTGAGCCAGCGCTCGAGCCACGCGCGCTCGCGCCGCTCGAAGACGCCGGCGAGGTCGGGTCCCACGATGACCTGCTTCTCGCCGATCCCGTGACAGGCGTTGCAGCCCTTGGCCTCCCACAAGCCGGCCCCTGCGCGGGCCTTCGCCGTGTCGACCGCGAACGCGGCCTTGGCTGCCGTGGCTCTGCTGGACTGGGCATGAACGGGGGCGGCGCGCCCGAGCGCCGCGCCGCACACGGCGACGAGGGCGGTGACGGCGGCCCGGCGAAACCTCGGCTCCACGGTCATGTTGGCCTCCGCGCAAACGTGGGTCTAGCAAATAACCGTCGCAGGGGCCGCCGGGTTCCCGGGGCCGAGCGGGGGAGCCCCGCAGCCGCAGGGCTCTGGCGGACGCGTCCTCCGCCCCAGCGCGTGGCGGCATCACGGCATCCGGACGCCCCGGCCGCCTCCGCGCGTGGCGGCGTGACGGCGTCCCTCCGCGCCTGTTCGCCCGGCAGGTCGGCCGCCTCGCGTGCGGTGCCTCACCCGGCCAGCGCGCGCAGGAGCGCCGGCACCTCCTGGATGGCTGGGAGGTACGCGTGCGCGGCGGTGTCGGGCGGCGGCCGGTCCGCGACCAGCACGCCGTCGCCCCTGCCCTCGAGCGCCCGGAAGGCGTCCTCGTCCGTGCGGTCGTCCCCGATGAAGACGGCCCAGACGCCTCGCCCTCCGTCGGGGTCCAGCCGGTCCAGGATCGCGCGCACGGCGTTCCCCTTGTCCCAGTCCACGGCGGGTACGACGTTGATGACCTCTTTGCCCGGGGTGAGGCGCAGCCCGCCGTCACAGGCGCGCTGCGCGGCTTCCCACGCCTTCGCGCCCGCCTCCGGATCCGTGGCCCGGCGGTAATGGACGGAGAGGGTCAGTCCCTTGTCTTCGACCCACACGCCGCCGAGGGGTGCGAGCGCGGCCGTGAGCGCCCGGCCACACGCCTCCAGCCGTTCGCGCAGCGCGACCGCCGCCGGATGGCGCCAGTGCAGCCCGGCCCCCTCGATCTCGAGCCCGTGGTTCCCCGCGTAGACCAGGTCCGGGACGCCCACGCGGCTGCGCACGTCCGCGAGCGCGCGGCCGCTCACCACGGCCACGCGCGTGTCCGGGCGGCGCCGGACCTGCTCGAGGGCGGCGCGCGCCTCGGGCAGGATCGTCGCGGCCTCCGGCTCGGGGACGATGGGGGCGAGCGTGCCGTCGAAGTCGAGGGCGACGAGCAGGCAGCCAGCGCGTTGCCGGTGCGCGACCCAGTGGGGTAGGAGTGTGGTGGCGTGGGGAAGGGTCACGGTTTGTTGCCTCCGTCGGGGGCTCTGGTTAAGTTGGGCGGCGAACCCCGAGTCAGAACGAGTCAGGTGGTCTTATGGCAAGGATGATCGTCGGCTTGACGATCCCGGCTGTGTTGTGGTTCACGGCCGCGTGTACGGACCGGGGGCCGGCGGCGTGGGGCAATGCCAACAGCGTCATCGTGCTTGCCGCGGACACCCTCTGGGCCGCCGTGGAAGACACCGCGCGGGCCGTGCTCGAGCCGCCGATCTTCACGGTGCGCGACGAGCGCACGTTCGAGTTGACCCAGGTCGCGCCGGGTGCGCCCGCGTGGGAGGACCTGCGGCTCTTCAAGCAGGTGTTACTGATCGGGGAGGCCGGGGATCCCTGGATCGCCGAGGTCATCGAGGATATGGATAGCATCCCGGCGAGCCGGCCGGCCGTGGTCGAGCGCGAGGACGTGTGGGCGCGGGGCCAGCGGGTCACGGTGCTGCTGCTGCCGGAGGAGGGCGCTCACGAGGCGGCCGTGGCGGTGCTGCCGGAGTTGCACGAGCTCCTGACCCGCCGCTTCCGGGAGTACGCGCAGCGGCGAATGTTCACCAGCGGGCCGGCGGAGGCGCTGCGGGACACGTTGCAGGCGACGGCCGGCTTCGGCCTGCTGGTTCCGCAGGTGTACCGGCACACGGTCCAGGACTCCATACACGTCTTCCTGAACGACCAGGCTCTGGGGGAGCCGCTCGACCGCACGGTCGTGGTGACGTGGCGGAGCGGCGTGCCCGATACGCTCACGCCGGAAGCCATGCTGGCGTGGCGGGAATCGCTCCCCCGGCCGGATGACGCGCCGCAGGTCACGCAGCGGGAGCCGATCGAGGCCAGGCCGATCGAGGTGGCCGGGGCCCGGGGGCTCGAAGTCCGGGGGGTGTGGTCGAGCCCGCCAGGCGAGTGGCCTGCCGCGGGGCCGTTCATCGACCGCCTGATCGTGTGCCCGGAGCAGGACCGCACGTACCTGCTCGATGCCTGGCTGTTCGTGCCGGGGAAGGGGAAGTACGAGTACATCATCCAACTGGAGACGATCCTCAACTCGTTCGAGTGTGGCCGGCCCACGGCCTGAGCCGAGGCCGGCCGCTCGCGGCGGCTGGTCCGCCGCGAGGGGTCAGGGGTCCATGTCCTTCGTCCATCTGCACACGCACAGCGAATACTCTCTCCTGGATGGCGCCAACCGGATCGAGGATCTGGTGCGGCGGGCGCACGAGCTGGAGATGCCGGCGCTCGCGCTCACGGACCACGGCTGCATGTTCGGCGCGTGGACGTTCAAGGAGCAGGCGCGCAAGGGCGGGGTCAAGCCGATCATCGGGATGGAGGCGTACGTCGCGCCCGGCGACCGGCGGGAGCGTCCGGTGGCGGGCGCGTCGCGCGAGGGAGAGCACGCCTACTACCACCTCGTGCTGCTCGCACGGGACCTCGAGGGGTATCGCAACCTCATCAAGCTGACGTCCATCGGCTACCTCGAGGGCTTCTACCGCCGTCCGCGGATCGACCGCGAGGTGCTGGCCCGGTACTCGGGCGGACTGATCGTGACGTCCGCCTGCATGGCCGGCGAGGTGGCGCGGCACCTGATGGCGGACCGGTGGGACGCGGCGCGCGAGGCGGCGGAGTGGTACGCCAACGTCTTCGACGGCCGCTACTACCTCGAGGTCCAGGCCCACGAGACGCCGGGTCAGGCGGAGCTGAACCGGCGCGTCTTCCGGCTCGCGGAGGAGCTGGGGCTGCCCGTCGTCGCCACGAACGACGCGCACTTCCTGCGCGCGGAGGACCACGAGGCGCACGACGTCCTCCTCTGCATCGGGCTGGGCAAGGACCGCTCGGATCCGGCACGGATGCGCTACGACCGCGGGCTGTACATGAAGGCGCCGGACGAGATCGCGGCCGCGTTCCCGGGCCGGCCGGATGTGTTGGAGAACACCCTCGCGATCGCGGACTCCGTCGACCTGACGCTCAAGCACCAGTACCACGTACCGCGCTTCCCGCTGCCCGAGGGCTTCGAGGACGAGGCATCGCTGCTCGTACGCCTCGCCCGCGACGGGGCGCGCGCGCGCTACGGCGATCCCCTGCCCGACGAGGTGCAAGAGCGGCTCGAGTACGAGCTGGACGTCATCACGCGCACCGGCTACGCGGGCTACTTCCTCATCGTGCAGGACTTCATCACGTGGGCGAAGGAGCGGGGCATCCCCGTCGGCCCGGGGCGTGGCTCGGCCGCGGGCTCGCTCGTCGCGTACTGCCTGCGCATCACGGACGTCGACCCGCTGAAGTTCGACCTGCTGTTCGAGCGGTTCCTGAACCCGGACCGCGTGTCGATGCCGGACATCGACATCGACTTCTGCTACGAGCGCCGCGGCGAGGTCATCGAGTACGTACGCAACAAGTATGGCCGGGACTCGGTCGGCCAGATCATCACGTTCGGGACGCTCAAGTCCCGCGCCGTGGTCCGCGACGTGGGCCGTGTGCTCGGCTTCGAGCCGGCGGAAACGGACAAGCTCGCCAAGCTGATCCCGAACTCGCCCAACAACTCGTTGACGGTCGCGGAGGCGGTGGAGCAAGTCCACGAGCTGCGTGAGCTGGTCGAGGCCGACCCGCGCGTGCGGCAGCTCGTGGACTACGCGTGCAGCCTCGAGGGGCTGTCCCGCCATGCGAGCGTGCACGCCGCGGGCGTCGTGATCGCGCCGGGTCCGCTTTCGGACTACATACCGATCTGCACGCAGCCGACGCGTGGCGCGGGGCGGTCCGCCGCGCGCCCGGCGGAAGGCGGGGACGCGGCGCAGGCGCGCGCCAACGGCGACGGGAGCGACGGCGCGGACGCCGACGTCGCGATCGTCACGCAGTGGGACATGAGCGCGCTGGACCAGGCCGGGATGCTGAAGATGGACTTCCTCGGCCTGAAGACGCTGACCGTGATCTACGACGCGGTGGAGTGGATACGGCGGCGGCACGGCGCGCTGCGCCACCCCCGCACTGGCGAAGAGTACGCGAGCATCGGTGACGTGCCGCTGGACGATCCGGCCGTCTACGAGATGCTCGCGCGCGGCGGCACGGCGGGCGTCTTCCAGTTCGAATCATCGCTCGCGACGGACAAGCTGCGCGCGATGCGCTGCGACCGGTTCGAGGACCTGATCGCGACCAACGCCTTGATCCGGCCGGGCCCGCTGGACAGCGGCATGACGGACGTCTACATCCGCCGCAAGCTCGGACAGGAGCCGGTGCGCTACCCCCATCCTGCGCTGAAGGAGGTGCTCGAGCCGACGTACGGCGTGATCACCTACCAGGAGCAGGTGATGCGCATCGCCCAGGTGCTCGCGGGCTACTCGCTGGCGGAGGCGGACGTGCTCCGCAAGGCGGTCGGCAAGAAGGACCAGGAGCTGATCGAGCGCGAGCTGGCGAACTTCGTCCGGCGCGCCGTGGAGAAGGGTGTCGAGGAGCGGACGGCCCGGCAGATCGCGGAGCAGGTGGTCACGTTCGGGCGCTACGGGTTCAACCGGTCGCACAGCGTGGCGTACGCGCTGCTGAGCTACCAGACGGCGTGGCTCAAGCGGCACTACCCGGCCGAGTTCATGGCCGCCATGCTCTCGGCGGTGGTGGACAAGACCGAAGAAGTCGTGAAGTATATCGGAGAGTGCCGCGAGCTGGGCCGCTACGCGCCCGAGCACGGCCGGGGCATCGAGGTGCTGCCCCCGGACGTGAACGAGTCCGAGTGGAAGTTCACGCCGGTTTCCGGGCGCGCGATCCGGTTCGGGCTGGGTGCGGTGCGGGGGTTGGGCGAGGGTGCGGTGCGCGCGATCCTGGATGCGCGGCGCGCGGGCGGCGCTTTCCGCTCGCTGTACGACCTGGTGGAGCGCGTGGACACGCGCGTGGTCGGCAAGCGCGCGCTCGAGGCGCTGATCCTGGCGGGCGCGTGCGACTCGCTGGCCGCATCCCTGCCCTCGGGCGCGCCGCACCGGGCGCAGCTCGTGGCGGCGCTCGACATGCTGCTGCGTGAGGCGCAGCTCCGTCAGGCGGAGCTGGAAGCGGGCCAGGTCTCACTGTTCGATGCGCCGGCGGCGAGCACCCCGGCCGCACGCCCGGTGCCGCCGCTCCCGGATGCGGCGCCCTGGCCGGAATCGGAGCGGCTGGCGCGCGAGAAGGAGGTGCTGGGCTTCTTCATCAGCGGGCACCCCCTGGAGAAGTACCGGGACGTGGTGCGCGCGTTCGAGCACGTGAACACGGCGACGCTGCACGAGCACCGCGACCGGAAGATCGAGCTGGCCTGCGTGGTCACGGCGATCAGCCGGCAAGTCTCGCGGCGGGGCAGCGAGTTCTGGCGGATCACGGTCGAGGACCTGTACGGCGCCGCGACGGTGATCGCGTCGGCGAAGGCGTGGGAGGCGGCGGCCGGGGTGATGGTGCAGGACGCCGCGGTGCTCGTGCGCGGCACGGTCGCCGAGCGGGACGAGGAGTCGCCGCCGATCTTCCTGGACAGCGCGGTGTCGCTGGCCGAGATCGGCGCAGGCGGGCTGCTCGCCGTCGAGGTCTCCCTGGAGCCGCAGGCGCGTGTGGAGGAGGCGATCTCGACGGCCGCCGGGCTGCTGCGCGCCAACCGCGGCCCCGCGCCGCTGCTGGTGCGCTGGCGGCGGACGGCAGCGGCCGAGCGGAACGGGGGCGCGGAGGAGATCCTCCTGCGCTCGCGCTCGCTGGCCGTCGCGCCGACGCCCTCTCTCCTGGCCGGGCTGCGCGAGCTGTTCGGCGAGGAGCACGTACGACTGGTGAGATCGTGAGGCGGGCATGAGTTCGGCCCCTCGATTGGAGTTCGAGAAGGACATCGCGGAACTGGAGGAGCAGATCCGGCGTCTCCAGGAGATGGCGCGCGAGCGAGGCCTGGACGTCGCGGACGAGCTGGGCGTGCTGGACCGCAAGCTCAAGCGGCTCCGGATGAGGAAGATGAGCACGCTGAGCGCGATCGAGCGGGTGCAGATCGCCCGCCATCCGCGCCGGCCCTACACGTTGGACTACATCGAGCGCGTCTTCACGGACTTCCTCGAGCTGCACGGCGACCGCTGCTTCCGCGATGACGAGGCGATCGTCGGCGGCTGGGCCCGGCTGGATGGGGAGCCGGTGATGGTGGTCGGGCAGCAGAAGGGGCGCGACATGAAGGAGAACCTGCGCCGCAACTTCGGCATGCCCCACCCCGAGGGCTACCGCAAGGCGCTACGGCTGATGCAGATGGCGGACAAGTTCGGCCGGCCCATCGTGACGCTGATCGACACGCCGGGCGCCTATCCGGGCATCGGCGCGGAGGAGCGCGGCCAGGCGGAGGCGATCGCGCGGAACCTGCGGGAGATGGCGCGGCTGTCCGTGCCGGTCGTCGCCGTGATCATCGGCGAGGGCGGGAGCGGCGGCGCGCTGGCGCTGGGTGTGGCGGATCGCGTGCTGATGTTCGAGAACTCGATCTACAGCGTGATCTCGCCGGAGGGGTGCGCCGCGATCCTGTGGAAGACGAACGAGGCCAAAGACAAGGCGGCGGAGGCGTTGAAGCTGACGGCGGCGGACCTGGCCTCGCTGGGCGTCGTGGACGAGGTGATCGCCGAGCCGCCGGGCGGTGCGCACGCGGATTGGGACGAGGCGGCGAGACGTCTCCAGGCCGCGCTCTCCCGGCACCTCGGGGAGCTGCGCGGCCTGCCTGCCGACGCGTTGCGGCAGCAACGCTGGGAGAAGTTCGAATCCATGGGCCAGTGGCGCATGGAGGCGGCGGGCAAGCGCTGAGCCCGCCCGCGTGCGCCAGGGGTCCGGGATCGCCGAGCAAGGAGCCCGCCATGGGCCAGATCGTGGAAGTCAGCTTCAAGGGCCGCCGCAAGGACTACTTCATCGCGGACTTCGAAGTCCGGCCGGACTGGCATGTGATCGTGGAGGCCGAGCGAGGCGAGGACCTCGGCCGTGTCTCGGCGACGGGTGCCATCGCGGAGCGCAAGTGCACGGGCTGCGTCTCGAACTGCGCGCCGCCGCCGCCGGAGCGCAGGGTCCTGCGGCGGGCGAGCCCCGAGGACCTGCAGCGGGCCTGGGCGCTCCGCGCGGACGAGGCGCGGGTGCGGCGCATCACGCGGGAGAAGGTGCAGAAGCACGGGCTGAAGATGAAGGTGAGCGATGCGGAGTGGCAGTTCGACCGCAACAAGCTGCTCATCTACTTCACGGCGGAGCGCCGCGTGGATTTCCGCGAGCTCGTGCGTGACCTCGCGCGCACCTTCCGGACCCGGATCGAGTTGAAGCAGATCGGGGTGCGGGATGAGGCGGCGCTGCTCGGCGGGATCGGGCGGTGCGGCCGCGAGTTGTGTTGCTCGACCTGGCTGCGTGAGATGAAGCCGGTCAGCCTGCAGCTCGCGAAGGACCAGCGGCTCTCGCTCAACCCGTCGCAGATCTCGGGCGTGTGCGGGCGGCTGATGTCCTGCCTCATCTACGAGCACGACGCCTACGTGGAAGCGCGGAAGAAGTTCCCGCGCGAGGGCAAGACGCTCAACACCTCGCGAGGCAAGGAGAAGGTCATCAGCGTGGACATCTGGCGTGAGCTGGTCGTGCTGAAGGACGAGGACGGGGCGCGGCGGACCGTGCCGTTGAACGTGCTCAAGGCGGAAGTGGCGCGGGCCGCGGAGGGTGACGCGCCGGCGCCGCGCCGGCCCGCCAGCGGCGGGAACGTGGACGGGAACGGTACGAACGGGAAGGGACGGCGGACGTGAGCGGTGGAGCGAGGTTCTACATCACCAGCGCGATCGACTACGCCAACGGGCCGCCTCACCTCGGGCACGCGCTCGAGAAGCTGGGGGCGGATGCGATGGCGCGCTATCACCGCCTCAAGGGTGAGGCCGTGCACTTCGTCATCGGGATGGACGAGCACGGGTTGAACGTGCTGCAGACCGCGCGCGCCAACGGGCTCTCGCCCGCCGAGTGGGTGGACGGCATCGCCGCGCAGTTCGAGGCCGCGTGGCAGCGGCTCGGCCTCAGCAACGACGATTTCATCCGCACGACGCAGCCGCGCCACCGCCGCGCCGTAGAGGCGATGATCGAGCGGATGCGGGCGGCGGGCGACCTCTACCGTGGCGTCTACGCGGGCTACTACTGCGTGGGCTGCGAGGCGTACAAGGGCGAGGACGAGCTGATCCCGGCCCCCGCCGGAGCCGCCGCCGCGCCGCCCCCCGGCGCCGCGGCCGAGGCGGCGGGGCAGGAGAAGGCGCGGCGCGTCGAGGGGCTGGCGTGCCCGCTGCATCCGACACGGACGCTGCTCTGGGTCGAGGAAGAGAACTGGTTCTTCCGGCTCTCGCGCTTCCAGGAGCCGCTGCGGCAGCTCATCGCGGAGACCGACTTCGTGCAGCCGGAGCCGCGGCGCAACGAGCTGCTGCGCGTGATCGAGGGCGGGCTCGAGGACCTCTCCGTCTCCCGTTCTCGCCTGCCCTGGGGCATCCCCTGGCCGGGCGACCCGGACCACACGGTGTACGTCTGGATCGACGCGCTCACGAACTACCTCACGGCGGCGGGATTCCCGGACGCGGGCTACGAACGGCTGTGGCCGGCGGACGTGCACGTGATCGGCAAGGACATCACGCGCTTCCACTGCATCTACTGGCCGGCGATGCTGATGAGCGCCGGCCTCGAGCTGCCCCGCCGGGTCTGGGCGCACGGGTTCCTCACGTTCGAGGGGCGGCGCTTCTCGAAATCCGCGGGCGTGTGGGTCGAGCTCGGGGATGCGATCGCACGCCACGGCCCCGACGCGCTGCGCTACTACCTGCTCCGCGAGATGCCGTGGAACGGCGACGGCGACTTCTCCTGGGTCCGCTTCGACGAGCGCTACACCGCGGACCTGGCCAACGATCTGGGCAACCTGGTCAACCGCTCCCTCTCCATGGTCGAGCGCTACCGCGGGGGGACGGTGCCGCGCGGCGCGCGCACCAGCCTGGACGACCAGGCGGCCGGCATCGTCGGCCGCTACCGCCAGGCCATGGACGCGAACCTGCTGCACCAGGGCGCGGCCGCAGGGCTCGAGCTGGCGGCCCGGGCGAACGCGTTCATCGTCGAACGCGCACCCTGGCAGCAGGCCAGGGACGGCAGGGATGCCGAGCTCGATGCGACACTCGCCTCGCTGGCACGGGCCCTGGCCACGCTGTGCACCTTGCTCGAGCCGTTCCTGCCGGCGAGCATGGCAGGGCTCGCCGGACGCCTGGGGCTCGAGCGGGTCCCCATGCTGGACGAGCTGCCCGGCCTGGACCTCGCCGGGCGCACGGTCCGGCGAGGAGAGGTGCTCTTCCCCAAACAGGAGCGTTGAGCACATGGGCGCAGCGGATCAGCCGCCAGAACGCGAGGGGGGCGCGGGTCCTCGTCGGGCCGCCCTCGTCGCGTTTCGGGCCAGGGGCGCGGGGGAGCCGCCGCCGTCGCGGGGGCCGTCGGGGTTGACAATCCTGCGGTCTTCGCGATATGCTGAAGTCCCGTTCCGTTGTTCCCCGGAGAATCGGCTGATCCACGTAGGCGCGGAGTGGGTGCCGCCCACGGCCCCGTCTCGCGACGCGACGAGTGCGTACCCGACCACCGGATGGGCGACGATGGCTCGAGGCCGCTGGACGCTGGTGATCGTGTCCGATGATCCGACACGAGTGCGTCAGTTGCGGCTGTCACGAGAAGCGGTGCGCCTCACGGTGGCGGCGGGGCTGCTCGTCTTTTCTGCGCTGGGGTCGCTCGCCGTCGGGTTCTTCGTCAAGGAGAGCGAGCGGGTCACGGCCCGCCGGCTGGCGCGGAAGAACGAGCTGCTGGAGGCGGAGCTGGCCCGCATCCAGGAGAGCATGACCGCGCTCCGCGGCGCGCTGGACGAGCTGTCGGAGAAGGACGCGCACTTCCGGCTGGTCGCGGGGCTGGAGCCGCTGGACGAGGAGGTGCTCCGGGCGGGCATCGGCGGCCCCGGAACGGAGACGCTCGAGTCCAACGCGCTTTGGAAGCTGGACACGCGGCTGGGCGAGCGTACGTTCACGACGGCATACGACTTGAACACGATGCTGCGCCGCGCGCAGGTCCTGGCCGCGAGCTGGGACGCGGCGCTGAGCACGCTCGAGGAGCGCCACGAGGAGCTCGGGGCGATGCCGTCCATCGCGCCCGTCGTGGGCTATGTGTCGAGCGCGTTCTCGCGGCGGCGCTGGCACCCGATCCTAGAGCGCCCGCGGCCGCACGAAGGGATCGACATCGTGGCGCCGAAGGGCGCGCCGATCTACGCGACAGCCCGGGGCCGCGTCACGTTCGCGGGTCGCAACGGCTCGTACGGGCTGATGGTGGAGATCGATCACGGGCGCGGGTACGTCACGCGGTACGCGCACGCATCGCGGACGCTGGTGCGCCGGGGGCAGCTCGTGGAGCGGGGCCAGAAGATCGCGGAGGTCGGCGACACCGGGCTGGCGGTGGCACCGCACGTGCATTACGAGGTGCTGATCAACGGACGGCCCGTGAACCCGCGGCCGTACATCCTCAACGATGAGGCGATCCCGGACTGAGGCCGGTGCGGCCGGCGGCCCGCCGGCCGGCCCGGATCGGTGACGAACAGACCCGCGGCGAGCCCGCGGGATGGATTGCCGGAGACGGAGCGCCTGCGAGGCGCTTTTTTGTTGCCATGATGCGGAACCGGTGCGGACCCGGGCGGGCGGTGCTGGCGGCGGCATGGTGCGCGGCGCTCGCCGCGGCCGCGCCCGAGGCACGCCCGCAAACCGCGGCGCCCGGGGACACGGCCGGCCCACTCGGCCCCGTGGCGGTGATCCGGCCGGCCGGCGGGCCGCTCGTGGTCGTCCGCGAGCAGCCCGAGTCGCGACTGGTGGCGATGCGGGTCTCAGTGGCGCTGCGCGAGCCCGCGGGCGAGGCGGCGCGGGTCCTGGCGGAGGTGGTGCGTCCCCGGCTGGAGTCGGGGGCAGCGGAGTTGGGGGCGCGGGCGACCGTGCAGCTCGGGCCGGCACACCTGGTCTTCCGGGTGGTCGGCCCGGCCGGGGAGTTCGAGCGGCTGGCGACGCTGCTCCGGCGCGGGCTGGCCGCGCCCGCGGGCACGACGGCGACGGCGCTGGACGCGGCGCGGATCCAGGCGCGGGCGCGGGCCGCAGCCGAGCTGGACACGCCCGGGCCGCTCCTGCGGTCGATGCTGCGGGACGCGCTGTTCCCCGGCCTCGCCGGGACCCGGGGCGAAGAGGGCGGCGCCGCGCCGCTGACCGCCGGGCGGCTGGCGGAGTGGTGGGCCGCGAGCGCCCGCCCATCCCGCGTTACCGTGACGGTGGCCGGCGGGGTGGAGGCCGCACGGGTTGCAGCGGCGTTCGAGGACTGGCCGGCCGCCAGAGCAGCCAGGGAGCGGGAACGAGACCCGCCGGGTCCGGCGCCGCCGGGCGCGCCCCCGCCCGCCGCCCAGGTGGTGTACAGGGCCGCGGGCCTGGGCTACCGGGCGCAGCGGCTGGATCCCGCCCCGCTCGCCGTCGCGGCCGCGCTCGTCGAGCGGCAGCTCTCCCGCTCGGGGATCCCCGGCGCGACCGCCGAGGTCTGGTGGAGCGGGGGGAACAAGGCCCTGGTCGTGTTCGCCTCGGAGCGGGCGGAGGCGGCCGGCCGGGACGGACACGCGGGCGCGCCGCTGCGGGAACGCCTGGAGGCCGCCATCGCGGACGTGGCCGACCGGCCGGCGGCCGCCGAGGTCCTGCGAGCCCGCCGCAGACTGGTCCGGGACATTCTGTTCGCCGCCCGCACGGCGGAAGGGATGGCGGAGGTGCTCGGCCAGATGCTGGATCGAACCGGCGAGCCAACGGCGGCGCACCGCTTCGTGGCGGCGCTCCGGCGAGTGGACCCGCGGGCGGTCCAGGCGGCGCTACGGGCTCTGGGCCGCACACGGCCGGAAGCCGTGGAGGTGGCGCCCTGAGCCGGTGCGGCGCACTAGCGCGTGTGGCCTCGGCGGCCGCGGGATTCGGGCTGGCAGGGATCTGGGGGCCGCCGGGTGCGCACGCTCAGCCCCCCGCCGGCCGGGTCGCGGTGCTGGCCGAGCCGAGCGGGACGGCGGTGGCGCTCGCGGTGCTGGTGAACGCGGGCGTCGGGTGGGAGGCCGGAGGCGAAGCCGGGCTGAGTCACCTGGCCGCCCGGTCGGTGGTGGAGGAGGTCGGCGCGCGGCTGGAAGCCCTGGACGCGATCGTTTCGGTGCACTGCAGCGCCGCGGCCATTGGTTTCACCCTGTTGGCGCCGCCCGACACGTGGCGCCCCGCCGCCGTGCTCTTTCTGGATGCCCTGTTCCGCTCGCCGCCCGGCGACGGCGCAGTCGCGCGGGCGCGTGCCGGGCTGGAGGCGATGCTCCGGATGGACGACGCGAGCCCGGCCGCCCGCGCGCGCAGCGCCCTGCGCGAGGCGCACTTCGGCGTGCACAGCCGCTGGGCGCGCCCGCCCTGCGGGCGGGCCGAAGACGTGGCCGCCTACGGGACCGGGGACGTGCGCCGCATGCTCCGCACCCGCTTCGTGCCGAGCCGCGCTGTGGCGGCCGTGGCAGGGCCGGTGCTCCCCCGTGAGGCGCTGGAGCTGCTGGGGCGGGAGCTGGGAGACGTCTCCCTCCCCGTGCTGCTGCCCCGCCCGCAGCCACCCGCGGCGAGCCGGCGCGTGCGGCTGACGCTGCCGACGGTCACGACCTGGCTGGGGTGGGCGTACCCGCTGCCGCCCGAGGCCGACCGCGAGGCCGTGGAGCTCCTGGCCTTCCGCATCGAGCAGGCCGCGGGGCCTTCGCCGGCCCATCCCGAAGTGTACGACATCGCTGTCGCTGTCGAGCGGCACGGCGCGGGGGGCGCGCTCCTGATCTCACTGGCCGCGGCGCCCGAGCACGCGCCCCGATGGGCGGCCAGGATCGAGGACCTCGTGAGGCGGACGGGGGTCGCGCGGCTGCCGGAGAACGCGTTCCGCGACCTGACACGCCGCTACCTGGGCCGGCGCCTCTTGGAGCTCGCGACGCCGGAGGCCCGTGCGCTGGAAGCCGCTCGCCAGCTCTTCTTCGACCACTCGCACCGGCCGCCCGACGAGGCGGTCCGGGAGCTGACCCCGGAACGGCTACGCCGCGCCGCCGCATCCCTGGGCCGCCCCGCGCACGCGGTCCTCGGCCCGGAATGAGCGAGGCGGGCCGCTTCGCGCTTGATCGGGACGGCGATCGCCAGTAATTTGCACTGATTCCAAACTCACCCGCGGAGAGATGGTTCCATGAGACGACTGGTGCTGCTGCTGGCCGCCGGAACCCCATTGCTCGCCGGATGCGGAGGTGGCGACGTCGTGGTGCAGGCCCGGATCGCGGCGAACGACGGCGAGGAGCCGACGGCGCTGGCGGATCTGCCGGTACGGCTGCTCCCCTACGACCGCGACGTGATCTTCGACTCGCTCGAGGCCGCCTACCCGGAGCCCGAGCCGCAGGTCCCGGATTCCGTGCTCCAGCTCCGGGAGGAGATGCTCGCGGCCCAGGCGGCATGGCAGCGCGCCGAGTCGCGCTGGAGCGAGGTGCGGGACAGCATGCGTGCGATCCGCGACCGGATGGACCAGCTCAGCCGAACCTCGCCGGAGTACCGGGTCCTGTACCTAGACTTCGACCGGCTCGAGACAGAGGAGCGTTCGGTCAACCGCACGCGCGAGGCAGAGTTCGCGCGCTATGACCGGATCCAGAAGCAACTCGCCTCGCAGCTCCGGGAGATCCGGCTCAAGCAAGAGGCCTGGGCGGACGAGGCGTTCGCGTCGGTGGACTCGATCATCGCGGCGCGGCTCGAGGCGCTCGGCCGCGACGAAGTCGCGGACACGACGGATGCAACGGGCAGCGTTCGCGTGAGGGTCCCCAAGGGGCAGTGGTGGGTCTACGCCCGCTACGCGCTGCCGAACGAGGAGCTGTACTGGAACGTGCCGATCGAGGTCACGGGCGGCGAGCCGCACGTCGTGGAGCTGACCCGACAGAACGCCGAGGTGCGACCCAGGTACTGACCCGCTCGCCCCCACACCGGGGGCGCGGTGCGGACCCATGCCGATCACACGCACGGTCCCGATGGAGCAGGCGGCGCTGGCGCTGGACGTGGACAGCGACGGCGTCGCCTGGCTCGTTTTCGATCGGCCGGAGAGCCGGGTCAACCTCCTGACCTCGGGGGTGATGGCCCGGCTCGACCTGCTCCTGGCCGACGTGGAGGAAGGCATCCGCGCCGGGCGGATCCGGGCCGTCGTAGTGCGGAGCGGGAAGCCCGGTACGTTCATCGCCGGCGCGGACGTGGAGGAGATCGCCGGGGTCACCGACGCGACCGAGGCGGAGGCGCTGGCCCGGGAGGGGCAGCGCATCTTCCGGCGGCTGGATCTGCTGCCGGCGCCGACCATCGCCGCGATCGACGGCGTGTGCCTCGGCGGCGGGACCGAGCTGGCGCTGGCGTGCGACGTGCGGCTCGCCAGCGATGCGCCCGAAACCCGCATCGGGTTGCCCGAGGTGCGGCTCGGCATCATCCCCGGCTTCGGCGGCACGGTCCGCCTGCCCCGGCTGATCGGCCTGCGGGCGGCGCTGGACCTGATCCTGACGGGCCGCACGCTGGATGGGCGGCGCGCGGCGCGGATCGGCCTGGTGGACGAGTGCGTCCCCGCGCCCGTGCTCGTCGAGCGGGCCCGCCGCCTCGCGCTGACCCTCGCGGAGCGGAAGGGGGCAGCAGGTAGGCGGCGCCGCCGGGCCGGGCTCGCCGGGCGACTCCTCGATGAGACGCCGCCCGGCCGCCGGCTCGTGCTGTCGCAGGCGCGCAAGCGCGTCCTGCGCGAGACGCGGGGACACTACCCCGCCCCGCTGGCTGCGCTGGACGTGCTGGCGGACGTCTCCTCCTCGACGCCGCTGGATGAGGCGCTGGCGCGCGAAGCGCGCGCCGTCGGCCCGCTGATCGCGAGCGCCGTCTGCAAGAACCTGATCCACGTGTTCCGCCTCACGGAGGCGGCAAAGAAGGCGGGGCCGCGCGCGGAGGCCCGCCCGGTCGAACGCGTCGCGGTGCTCGGCGCGGGGACGATGGGCGGCGGCATCGCGCAACTCCTCGCAGACCGCGGCCTGGCGGTGCGGCTCAAGGACATCCGTGCGGAGGCCATTTCGCTGGGCCTGCGCCACGCGCGCGAGTTGTTCGACAGGGCCGTGCAGCGCAAGCGCACGGAGCGCCGCCACGCCGAACAGGCGCTGCGCCGCATCTCCCCCACGCTCGACTACTCCGGGTTCGGCACCGCGGACGTGGTGATCGAGGCCGTGGTCGAGAAGATGGACGTCAAGAAGCAGGTGCTGCGCGAGGCCGAGGAGCGCGTGCCGCCGCACGCCGTGCTGACCTCCAACACGTCCTCGCTCTCGATCACCGAGATGCAGCACGCGCTCGCGCGGCCGGAGAACTTCTGCGGCATGCACTTCTTCAACCCCGTGCACCGCATGCCGCTCGTCGAGGTCGTGCGCGGCGCTGCCTCGTCCGACGAAGCGCTCGCCACCATCGTCGCGCTCGCTCGCCGCCTGGGCAAGACGCCGCTCGTCGTCAACGACGGGCCGGGCTTCCTCGTCAATCGCATCCTCGCACCGTACCTCAACGAGGCCGGCTGGCTGCTGGGGGAAGGCGCGCGCATCGAGGACATCGACCGCGCCCTGCTGGACTTCGGGATGCCGATGGGGCCGCTCCGCTTGCTCGACGAGGTCGGGCTCGACGTGGCGCGGCACGCCGCGGCCGTGATGTACGAGGCGTTCGGCGAGCGCATGCGGCCGGCGCCCCCCCTGACGGCAATGGCGCAGACGGGCCGGCTGGGCCGCAAGGGCGGGCTCGGCTACTACCGCTACGAGAACGACCGGGAGAAGGGCCCCGACCCGGCCGTCTACACGCTGCTCGGCGACGCCGTGCCCGCCCGGCGGCGCGAGATCCCCGCTGCCGTGATCCAAGAGCGCGCCGTCCTCGCCATGATCAACGAGGCCGCGCGCGCGCTCGAGGACCGCATCGTCGAAACGGCGGCCGATGTGGATCTGGCGCTCATCATGGGGATCGGCTTCCCGCCGTTCCGCGGCGGACTGCTGCGCTACGCGGACACGCTCGGCATCCCGACCGTGCTCCAGCGGCTCAAGATCCACGAGCGCGAGCTCGGCCCCCGCTTCCATCCCGCACCCTGGCTCCGCGAACGGGCCGCGGCGGGCAAGGGCTTCTATGCCTGAGCGGGCCGCACCGTGCTCCGGCCGGGTCGCGATCGCATGACGCAGCGACCTCCTCACGCCTCGGGAGCGCGGCAGCCGGTGTGCGGCCGATGAGCACGGTCCGGATCCACTACCTGAGGCCGCCAGACCGCGAAGCGCTCTTCGTTCAGCGGCTCGTGCACCGCAGTGAGGACGTCATCGTCACCTACGTGCATCGCACGCCGCTGGATCGCACGATCGTCATCGGCGGCGAGGTCGCGCTGGAGCCGGGGGCGCCAGCGGTGTGGTTCACCTTCCCCGGCGCGTGGCACGACATCGGCCGGTTTCACCGGCTGGATGGCACGTTCACCGGCTATTACGCCAACGTGGTCACGCCCGTCGAATTCCTCGCCGAAGATGAGTGGCGGACGACGGACCTTTTCCTCGATGTCTGGAAGAGTCGGCGCGGGGAGGTGGCGCTGCTGGACGAGGACGAGCTGGAGGCGGCGATCGAACGCGGGTGGATCACCGCCGAGCAGGCGGCGGCCACGCGGGCCGAAGCGGGCCGCCTCCTCGAGGCGGCCCGCGGGCCCGCGTGGCCGCCACCGCACGTCACGGAGTGGACGTTGGAGCGGTGCCGGCGCGCTCTCTGCATCGACGAGGGCGCCTGAACGCCGGCGATGCTCCCGAACCACACGCCGAGGAGTAGGATCCACGGCAGGGATTGCGGGGACGGCCGACAGCGGGGCCGCTGCCGAAACCTTTGGCGCCCGCAGGCAGTAGGAACGGGTCGACCGAGGTTTGCCGTGGGGGCCATCTCATGCGTGGACGGACGACGAGTGACCGTAACGAGAGCAGTCGCGGCGCGGCCCGCGTGCCCCGTCCGCGAGGCGGCCGCGGTGCGCGGCGGGTCCGCTGGCCACGCAGAGGCGCGGCCATCGGATCGGCTGTGATCCTGCTCGCGCTGGCGGCCGCGCCGCTCGCCGCGCAGGAGCACGAGGGTGCCACGCTCCAGCAGCGCGCGGCCGCGAGCCGCGCCAAGGGCTCTGAGAGCGCACCCGTGCTGGTGCTCGAGGTGGCGGACTTCCAGTGCCCCTACTGCGCCCGCTTCTGGAAGGAGACCTTCCCCCGCCTCGACAGCGCCTACATTCGCCCCGGGAAGGTCCGGTGGGTGTTCGTCAACCTGCCGTTGCCCACCCATCCGCACGCCTGGAGCGCCGCGGAGGCCGCCCTGTGCGCGGGCGCTCTCGCCGGCGACTTCTGGTCCGCGCACGATCAGCTCTTCGCGCGCCAGGAAGAATGGGCCGGCCTGCCGGACCCCGTCGCCGCGTTCGTGACCTACGTCGCAGAGCTCGGCGTGCCCGAAGCCGACTTCCGGGCGTGCATCGACAGGGACGTCGTCGCGCCCCTGATCCTCGAGGACGTCATCTTCGCCGCCCGTTCCGGCGTCCGGGGGACGCCGGCCTTCTTCATCAACCGGGACCAGGCCGTGATCGGCCTGAAGAGCTTCGAGGACTGGGACCGGCTGCTCCAGGAGGCGCTACGCAGGGCGGCGGGGGGCTCGCCGCCCTGATGAGGGCCCCGGACCCGGGCTAGTCCTGCTCCAGCTCGAGGTACGCCGCGACGAGCCGCCGCGGGTCCACGTAGATCTCCGCAGTGATCGTGGGGTCCTCGCGCAGCGCATCGATGATGCGCTCGTAGCGTTCCAGCACGTCCGCCGGCAGCCGCACCACGAGATCGTGGAACGCGCCGCGGTCCGCGAAGACCAGCCGCACCGGGATCCGCTCGCCCGCCATGGGTTCCACCACCACTCAGCCGCGGCGCAGCCGCCGGATTTCGGGGAGGGAGAGGAGGAAGATCGCCGTGGCCACGCCTGCCGAGGCGAGGCACCAGCGGCACCAGGCGTGAATGACGAATGCCTCCAGCGCGGTGAGATACGCCGAGAAAAGGAACGCAGCCGCGCTCAGGGCAAGGAGCACGCCGGCGACCCGCCGGTCACCGGCGAGGCCGGGCTGCACGCCCGCGAGCGCGGCGCCGAGCAGGAGCGCGTAGCCGGCCACCCCCCACGCGGGCACGGGCACGCCCAGGAAGACCGCCCAGCGCGACCCCTGCACCACCGCGCAGCCGCCATCCGCGCCGCACGCCAGCGTCCCGACGACGCCCAGCCGGTGCAGCAGCAGGTAGGCCGCGATGAAGAGCCCGGTAAGGGACAGGACGGCGATGCCCATGCGCGTGACGGGCGCCGCCGCCTCCCGTCCCTGCATCGCGTCAACGGCCGCCGCGCTCAAGCGCCGGCCTCCCGCTCGATCAACTTCTTCAGCTCGGCGTAGTTGCTCCAGCTCGTCACGCGCCGCCCGTTCAGGATCAGCGTGGGCGTCCCCGTCACGCCGAGCTGTTCGCCCAGCAGCTTGTTTGCCGACACGACGTCCGCGAACCGGTCACTCCGCAGGCAGGCGCCGAACTGCTCGCGGTCCAGCCCGATGCGCTCCGCGTACGCCTCGAGCTCGTCGAGCGGCGCGCGGCTCGACGCGGACCAGCGCGACTGCTCCCCGAACAGCACGTCGTGGTACTCCCAGAACTTGCCCTGCTCCCCGGCGCACCGCGCCGCGCGGGACGCGAGGAACGAGTGCCGGTGCACTCCCGCGAGCGGGAAATCGTAGTACACCAGCTCGAGCATCCCCGAGTCCACGAACTCCGCCTTCAACAGCGGCGCGATCTGGGCAGCGAACTGGCCGCAGTACGGACACTGGTAGTCGCTGAACACCAGGAGCTTCGCCGGCGCGGACGGGTCACCCAGGCTGACGCCCTCCGCCCTGGCCACGAGCGTGCGCGGATCGTCCGCGCCCTCGACCGGGATCGGCTCGAGCGCGGCCCCGCCCGCGCCCGCGGCGAAGACGGCGTAGCCGAGCGCGGCCAGGCCGACCACGGCCAGTGCTCCGAGGATGAGATAGAAGGGCCGCAGACCACGCCCCTTGGAGGCAGCGGCGACGTTCCGGCGCCCCACGGTGGATCTCCTTGTTTCGTCGTTACTTCTGCGTCTGTCCCGGTTTCCGTTCTGTTCAGAAAGATGGCCGGAGCGTGGGGGTGAGGCAAGGGCGGCGTGGAATACGCCTTGCGTCAAATGTTTGTACCCGCGCCCCAACCCGGGGCTGCCGGAGCCGCGCCACGGACCGGCCTGCGGGACGACCACCACGCGACCATCGGTCGGGGGACCGCAAAGCGGAGGTACGCATGGCTTTCATCTCCCTCTCGGACCAGCCCGGTTACACCTTCCCGCCCGGCACCTTCGACGTGCGGGGCTGGGAGGTCAGGACCATGGCGGACAACGAGAAGATCGGAAAGATCGATGACATCCTCCTCGACGAGGGCGGCAACCCGCGGTACCTCGACGTGGATCTCGGAATCTTCCGCAAGCACGTCCTCCTCCCGATCGGCCAGGCGCGGGTCGACGAGGCCGAGGACGTGGTCCTCGTGCCCGGGATGACGAAGGATCAGCTCAAGGACGTGCCAGAGTACGAGCACGACCCCGACCGCATCACAGGCGAGTACGAGAACCAGGTGGCAGCGGCGTACGCGGGGGCGTACACGGGCCAGCACTCTTCACGTCCCGAGTATGCGGCCGAACGGCCCGCCGTGAGGGGCCCGGCCGGCGCGGAGGCCGGCCGGCTCGCGATGCTCTCCGAGCTGGACGACTTCGAAGTCGCGGACGAGGACCCGGATCCGAGGGACTGGGAGGTCATCGCCTCGGACCAGCGTTCGATCGGCGAGGTGAAAGACCTCGTCGTGGATACGTCCGCGATGAAGGTGCGCTACCTCGACGTGGACGTGAACGAAGAGGCGCTCGGGGCGGCGGAGCTGCGGGACCGGCACATCCTGATCCCGATCGGTTACGCTCGCCTGGACGAGAGCGCGGATCAGGTGATGGTAGACGCGATCTCATCCCGTGATGTGCCGGCGCTGCCGCCCTTCGAGGGTCTGCCGCTGAGGCGCGAAACGGAGGACCGGCTGCACGCGGCGTTCACGGGTGGCGCGGCGGAGGAAGGGCGGCGCCACCCGCGCTACAGCGCGGAGAGCTTCCACGAGCCGCGGCGGCGCTCGATGGAAGCCGGTGAGGCGCGCATGACGCGGTCGGAGGAAGAGCTGGCGATCGGGAAGCGCGACGTCAGGGCGGGCCAGGTGGATATCGAGAAGCACGTGCGGACGAAGCATGTGCGGCAGCCCGTGACGCGCCGGGTCGAAGAGGTGGAGGTCGAGCGGCGGGCGGCGACGGGCCGCGGCGAGATCGAAGAAGAGGAGCTCCGCGTCCCGGTCTCGGAAGAGGAGCTGGTGGTCGAGAAGCGCCCGCGTGTTCGCGAAGAGCTGCTCGTCCGCAAGCGGCCGGTCGAGGAGACGGATCAGGTGGAGGCGGATCTGCGGCGCGAGGAGATCGAGATCGAGAGGCACGGGCGTGTCCGGGAGATGGGCACGGAGCAAGAGGAGCGGGAACGCGAGCAGCGGAGGGGCCGCGGCGGCGAGCGCGGCGGCCGCTGAGCTGCGGCGCGCGTGCGTCCGGGCGGGGCCCCGCCCGCGTGTCGCGAGCGGGGCCCCGCCCGGGCCGTGTTTCACCCGAGAGCCGGAAAGGGTCGGGGGCGCAGGTGAACAGGCTGGGCTTCGGCTCCGGTTGGGCCTGGGGGATCGGGCTTGTCGCGATCCTGATCTCGGTCTGGGCTGTCCTGGACTTCGTGGACGCGGTGCGCGAGGAGGCCGTGCGCGGGGCCGGCGCGCCCCTGGCCGCAGAAGCGCCGCGCTCTCCGCGGGACGCGATCGAACTGCACCGCTTGCTTCCCGACGCCACGGACGATCTGGGCACGCTGGTCCGCGTGGACGGCACGGTCGCGGCGGTGATCGGGGATGGCTTCTGGCTGCGCGACCTGCGGGACAACGTGGTCTTCATCGTGGACCCCCGCGCGAGCCGGAGGCGCCGGGACGCGGAGCTGAAGGCGGGTTCCGCAGTGACGGTGGTGGGCGTGATCGGCCTGATCCCGCCGGGCGACGCGCCCGTCCTCGACGTGGCCGAGCTGCCGGTGCCGCCCAGCGCCGTGGTGGTCCGCGACATCCGGATCGAGCCGATCCCGCGCGGCGTGGCCGTGTTGGGCCGCTAGCCCCGCCGGCCGGCTTCCGGGTCGGTGTGTGCGGGTGCCGGCCCTGCGCCCGGGCCTAAGGCGCGACGACGGCCAGGAGCGCGAGGATCGCCGCCAGGCCGAGCGCCAGCACGAGGGCCCAGGCGGGCAGCCCCGGCCGCAGGCGCCGCAGGCTGACGAGCCGCCGGGCGAACTCCTCCGCCCAGATTCCGACGACCGCTGCCGAAACGCCCTCCCACGCGTCGGCCCAGCACTGCTCGAGCCGCGCGCGCTCTTCCGCCCATGCCTGCGGGTTCGCTGCGCGCGCGCACGGCTCCGCGGCCTGGCGGAGCGGCTCGGCGGGCCGGAGCACGCGGCGGCGGAGCCGCTGCAGCTCCGCCTGCGCCAGGCGGGCGCGACGGGCGCCGCGCAGCCCGAGGCGGCGTGCCCCGATGCCCGCCGAGGCCAGGTGCTGGAAGGCGGCCAGCGTGTCCCTCCAGACGCGCTCGGCAGCCGCGGCCGCATCGTCCGCCAGGGGACCGAGCCGGTAGACGTCGCGCACCGCGGGCCAGTCCAGGGCGGCCGCCTGCCGGCGGCGCGCGAGCACGGGGTCGGCGAACCCCTGCGCCAGGTCGCGCAGGTGGTCGGCGAGCCAGGCCGGCGCGATGCCGGCCGCCTCCAGCGATTCCCGCGCGTGCGGCGGCCAGCGGGGCGGGGCGAGGAGGCGCTGGATCGCGCCGGAATCCCCTGCGTCCCTCACCCCTCCGCGCCCTCGTCCAGGATCCAGGCCAGCGCCGCGGCGGTATCCGAGAGGTCCGGGAAGACGGCATCCGCGCCGGCTGCGGCCAGCGAGGCGGCGTCGTGCCGCCCCGTCGCGACGCCGAGCGCGCGCGCGCCCAGGGCGCGGCCGCACGTGACGTCGTGCGGCGTATCCCCGATGATGACGATCTCGCGCCCGCTCACCTCGCGCCCGGTCAGCGCGCGCGCCCGCGCGACCGCGATGGCCGGCAGCGCCTCCCGCTGCTCGCCGTCCGAGCCGTACGCCCCCAGTCGGAACCGGCAGGCCAGGCCGGCCGCGGAGAGCTTGATCTGCGCGCCGGGCTCGATGTTGCCGGTCAGCAACCCCACGATGACCCGGTCACCGAGCTCGTCCAGCGCGTCGAGGAGCTGGCGCACGCCCGGGTGCACGGTGGTGTGCTGCCCGGGCAGCGCCAGCTCGGCGGCGAGCTCGCGCAGGTAGGCCTGCCAGAGGGCCGGAAACCCCCGCTCGATGGCCGCATCCGTGAGGCCGGCCGCGCGCAGCAGCTCGCGTGCGATCTGCGGGTCCGTCTTGCCGTCGAAGGCGTGCGTGGCGATCGGGCCCGCCGTGCCGTAGACTTCCAGCAACCCGCGGTGAAACGCGCGTCGGGCCGCGCCGTTGGTCGAGAGGAGTGTGCCGTCGATGTCGAAGAGGATCAGCATGAGCGGCTCCAGGCCATCGGTCGTTCGCGTTGCCGGCGGAGGCGCGCGGCGGCCTTCGGCGCGGGCGGCACGGGGCCGCACCCCTGCCGCCCCGCGATCCGCATGAAACGCCTCGCCCTCGCGCTCCCGCTCGCCCTCGCCGGCGCCCTCTGGTTCGAGTTCCTGGCACTGCCGTGGCCGGTCCTGGCCCGCTGGCGGAATCCGCAGCGCACGGCGTTCATGGAGTACCGGATCCGCGAGCGGGTCGAGCGCGGCGACACGCTCGTGATCCGGCAGGAATGGGTGCCACTCGACCGCATTTCGCGCAACCTGCGGCGCGCCGTGCTGGTTGCGGAGGATGCACGGTTCTACGAGCACCGGGGCATAGACTGGGTCGCGCTGCGGGAGGAGCTGCGCTACCGGGGCGACGATGACTTCTCCCTGACCGACCCGAACGACCTGCGCGCGCTGCGCGACGCGATCGCCTTCTACTTCCGGCACCGGCACGAGGTCCGCGGCCGCAGCACGCTCACGCAGCAGCTCGCGAAGAACCTGTACTTCACGCCGGAGCGTTCGCTGCTGCGCAAGCTGGAGGAGCTCGTCGTCGCCCGCCGCATCGAGCTCTTCCTGCCGAAGGACCGGATCCTCGAGCTGTACCTGAACGTGGCCGAGTGGGGCCCCGGCATCTTCGGTGCCGAGGCGGCGGCCCGGTACTACTTCGGCCGCTCCGCCTCCAACCTCACCCTGGCGCAGGCCGCCGCGCTCGCGGCGACGCTGCCGCACCCGCTCACGTCGAACCCCAGGTACAGGCCGGGGCGCATGGCCTGGCGCCAGCGGCTGATCCTCGAGCGCCTCGGCGCGGGTGGGCAGCAGGCGTCAGGCGGTCTCAGCCAGCGACGGTGACAGCCCGCTCGATCGCGCGCGCCAGCGCCTCGGCGGCGGCGACGCCCAGCACGAGCAGGACGGGGGCCGGGACGTCCTCCGGGTGGGCTGCGGTCGAGACGGCGAACGTGACATCGCCGTCGAAGGGCGTGTTCACCGGCACGATCCGCCGGGCCATGCCCGTCGCCGCAGCGCGCGCGAGGGCTTCCAGCCCGCTGCGCGTGAGCGGCGCATCCGTCGCGACCACGGCGAGCGTGGTGTTCGTGCCGGGTTCGGCGACGCGCCGCTGCGGCAACGCCGCCGCGTCGATGCGTCCCTCGAGCAGCGCGCGCGCGGCGCCGTAGAAGCCGCCGTGATCGTCGCGCGCGCCGGCGATGATCCGCCCCTCGTCGTCCACCACGTCTCCCACGGCGTTGACGACCACGAGCGCGCCCACCGTGTAGCCGGCGGCCGTCAGCGCCCAGGTCCCCACCCCGCCCGGCATGGCGTGCTCGGGGCCGCGCAGCTTCCCGACCGTCGCACCGGTGCCGGCGCCGACCCGTCCCTCGGCGACGGCGCCCGCGCTGGCCGCCTCGCACGCCGCGCGGCCCATCGCAGCATCCGGCCGCCGGCCGGGACGGGCCACGGCCAGGTCGAAGATGACCGCCGCAGGCACGATCGGCACGCGCGCGACGCCGGTGTCGTAGCCGGCGCCCTGTTCCTCGAGCCACGCCATCACGCCGCCGGCCGCGGCCAGCCCGTACGCCGAGCCGCCGGTCAGCAGGATCGCGTCCACCCGCGGAACCAGGTGGAGCGGTGAGAGCGTCTCGATCTCGCGCGTGCCGGTCGCGAGCCCGCGCACGTCGCAGGCGGCGTGGAACGGCCCCAGCAGCACCGTGCAGCCCGTGCGCGCCTCCGCATCGGTCGCATGGCCGACCCGGATGCCGGGAACCGCCGTGATGGCCGGCATCACCCCTCCGTTGCCCGCGCCCGTACGGCCTCCGCGAACGCCGCGAACAGCCGGCGGTCGGGATCCGCCTCCGGCGCCTTCGCCTCGTGTCGTTCCGGATGCCATTGCACCCCCATGACCCATGGATAGTCCCGCGCCTCGACCGCCTCGATCAGCCCGTCGTCCGTCCGCGCCACCTCGACGAGGCCCGGTGCCAGGTCCTTGATCGCCTGATGGTGAAAGGAGTTGGTGCGGATCCGCGTGCTCCCGACGATCGTCGCCAGGCGCGAGCCCTCCACGATCCGCGCCTCGTGCGCGTGCAAGCCCCAGGCCTCCTGCCGGTGCCCCAGCGCGTCCGGCCGCTCCGTCGGCAGGTCCTGGTACAAGGTGCCGCCGAGATACACGTTCAGCAACTGCAGCCCGCGGCAGATGCCGAGCACCGGGATCCGCCGCTCGAGCGCCGCCTCCAGCACCGCCAGCTCCATCTCGTCGCGTGCGGGGTTGACGGGGCCGAGGCCCGGCCGCGCGCGCTCGCCGTAGCGCGCCGGGTCCACGTCCTCGCCGCCGGAGAGGACCAGGCCGTGGCAGTGGCGCACCAGCGCCAAGCACGAGGCCTGCGAGTGGGCGGGCGTCAGCATGACGGATGCCAGGCCCTGGTGCTCCAGCACCGACACGTACACCGCGTACAACGCGATCTGCGGCCGGCGGTACTGGCCGGCCTCCGGCGTGATCGTGGCGGTGATTGCGGTCAGGGGGGTCATGGTTCGGCTCCACCCCGGCTGTTTCGGATGTTCGGCGGCGCCGGCCGGAGTCCCGCTCGCGGTGCCGGCCGGGGCCCTATTCGCGGCGCCGCCCTCTACACCCGCGATGCGCCGGCCGGCGCCGGCCGGCTCGCGTCTTGCACCCACCGGACAGCGGAAAGCAACAGGGAGCTCGCGCCAATGCCACGACGCGTGCCGGAGGAGCGGACGACCCGGCTCCCCGAGGACCCCGAGCCCGCCATCGACGCCTACGATGCCGCGCCGCCGGACCTGCCGCCCGCGCCGGCCGGCGCGGGCGTCGAGGCCGGGGGCGAGCCGTACGCCTCCCGGCGGCGCGCCGGCCGCCCGGCCGATGACCTCCGCCAAGAGGCGCGGACCGCGCTCGACCCGGAGCCCTTCCTCGGCTACGACGGCCTGGGCGTGGACGGCGTCCTGGCCTGGATCCGCGAGGCGGACCCGGACAGCGACTCCCTCCGGGTCATCCGGCGCTACGAGAGCGCGCACCGCCGCCGCGCCCCCATCCTCCACGAATGCACGCGGCGCCTCCGGCTCCTCAGCGGCGAGTCCGGGAGCTAGATGCCGCGCGGCCGCCCCGGCAAACTGCCGGGGCGGCCGCGCCTCCCTCCCGGTGCCCGCACCGCTCAATCCAGCGGCCGCCCGTCCTCCGGCGGCGGGTCCCCGACCGCCCGCGCGGCCTGCGCCCGCCTCAGCCGATCCTCGATCCGCGCCACCAGGTCCCTGAGCCGGAACGGCTTGTAGATCACCTCCGACGCGCCGTCGTTCCGCGCCGACTCCGTCACCACCGCATCCGTCAGCGCGGTCACCATCATCACGGGAACCGTGGGCCAGCGGCCGTCATCCCGCACCCGGCGCAGCACGTCCAGCCCGCTCATGCCCGGCATCATGATGTCCAGCACCACGAGGTCCGGGCTCTCCCGCTCCATCAGCGACAGGAGCTGCGGCCCGTCCGGCGCGGTCCGCACCGTGTAGCCGCGCCCGGACAGCGCGCGGCTCAGCCCCTCCAGCAGGAGGGGGTCATCGTCCGCAATGAAGATTTTCGCGGGCAGCTCGGCCATGGCCGCGGTACTCCTGCAAATGCGGGACCAGTAGCGCGCCGGCCGAGAAATCTAGTAGAAATGCATCGGTCGGCGTCAAGGGCGAGCCGGGGGCGAGGCGAAGGCGCCCCAGCCGGGCCGCACAGCCCTCCCGCACGCGCCCCGTCCCCTCAGGCGCGGACCGTACCGGGGGCCCGACACGAGAATGCGCCGCCACTGGATTCGCTGCTTCGCCGCCGGCAGCCTCGCCCCCGCGCCGGTCCAGGGGGGCTAGGCGGATGCCGCAACGCTCCGGTTGCCGCCGGAGAGGACCACGGCGGTCGGGCGACCTTCCGGCCGGAACCGGCCGGAGCGGAGCGCCGCGACCGCGGCGGCGCCGGAGTACTCGACGAGGAGCTTGCTGCGCTCGAGCAACGCGGCGGCGGCGCCGGCGATCGCGTCCTCGCCCACCGTGACGATCCCGTCGGTGAGCGCGCGAGCGTGGGCGAACGTGAGGTCGCCGGGGCGCACCGGGGCAAGCCCGTCGGCGAGGGTGGGGCGGGGCTCGATGGTGACGGGCTGGCCGGCGTCAAGCGATCGCTTCATGGCGTCCGCGTTCTCGGGCTCGACGCCGATGACGGCGCAGTCGGGCCGGTGTGCGCGTACCCACGTCGCGATGCCGCTGAGCAGGCCGCCGCCGCCGACGGGCACGAGGATGGCGCGGACGTCCGGCCAGTCCTCCAGGATCTCGAAGCCCACCGTCCCCTGGCCGGCGATGATGTCGGGGTGGTCGAAGGGCGGGATCATGGTGAGCCCGCGCTCGGCGGCGATCGCCTCGGCGCGGACCTGGCGTTCGAGCGAGGTGGTCCCTTCGAGCACGATCTCGGCGCCCAGGCGCCGGGCGCCCTCGACCTTGACGGCCGGGGCGGTGACGGGCATGACGACGACCGCAGGGATGGCGAACTGCCGCGCGGCGAACGCCACGGCCTGCGCGTGGTTGCCCGAGGAGTAGGTGATGACGCCGCGCCGCCGCACCGGCTCGGGCAGGCGCGAGATCATGGTGTACGCTCCGCGGACCTTGAACGCGCCGATCCGCTGGAGGTTCTCGCACTTGAGGCGGATCTCGGCGCCGAGCTCCTCGGTCAGCCAGTCGGCGGGGAGCAGCGGGGTGCGAACGGCGACGCCGCGCAGGCCCTGCGCGGCGTCCCGGATCGCCTCCGGCGCGACCAGCGCGCTCATTCGCCGAGCTCCTCCTCCAGCGAAGTCGCTCCGCCGGCGGGCGCCAGCTCGTCCGCCTCGGGGGCGGGCGCGGGCGACGCGGCGCGGGTCGAGCCGCCGTTCTCCTCGTCTTCGGGCACCAGGCGGGCCACGTCCACGACGACGTCCCCCTCGTCGAGGGCGATGACGCGGACGCCCTGGGTGGCGCGGCCGATCACGCGGATCTCGTTGCAGCGGAGGCGGTTCACCACGCCGTTGCGCGTGATGAGCATGAGCTCGTCGTCCTTCTGGACTTCCTTGATCGCCACGACCTTCCCGGACTTGCCGTTGGTCTTGAAGTTGATCACGCCCTTCCCGCCTCGCCGCTGCAGCCGGTAGTCGTCCACGGGGGTGCGCTTGCCGCGCCCGTACTCCGTGACCACGAGGAGCGTGGTTTCGGACGCGGCCTCCCGCCGCACGACGACCATGCCGACCACGCGGTCCTCGGCGTCGAGCGTGATGCCGCGTACCCCGGTGGTGGCCCGCCCCATCTCGCGCACGTCCGCTTCGTGGAACCGGATCGCCATCCCCTCGCGGGTGGCGAGGATGACCTCGTCGGAGCCGCTGGTGATCTGGACGTCGATCAGCTCGTCGCCCTCCAGCACGTTGATGGCGTTGATGCCGGAGGAGCGTACGTGCCGGTACGCGCTGAGCGACGTCTTCTTCACGATGCCCTGCCGTGTGGCGAAGATGAGGTACTGGTCGTCGCGGAACTCCCGCACCGGCACGAGCGCGGCGATCTGCTCGTCGGGCCGCAGGGCCAGCAGGTTGACGATGGGCTTCCCGCGCGCGTTGCGGCCGGCCTGCGGGATCTCGTGCACCTTGAGCCAGTAGCAGTGGCCCTGGCGCGTGAAGAACAGCACGTAGTCGTGCGTCTGGGCGAGGAACAGGTGCTCGACCCAGTCCTCCTCCCGCGTCTCCATGCCCTGCAACCCGCGGCTGCCCCGCCGCTGCCGCCGGTACGTCGTCACCGGCAGGCGCTTGATGTAGCCGTGGTGGGAGACGGTGATGACCATCTCCTCGTCGGCGATCAGGTCCTCGAGCGAGATGTCCCCGGCCTCCCCTACGATCTCCGTGCGGCGGTCGTCCCCGTACTTGCGGGCTAGCTCCCGGAGCTCCTCCTTGATGATTTCGAGCCGCCGGGGGCGATTGGCGAGGATGTCTCGCAGGTCGGCGATCAGCGCACGCACCTCGACCAGCTCCTGCTCGAGTTTCTCGATCTCGAGGCCGGTCAGCCGGGCGAGGCGCATGTCGAGGATCGCCTTGGCCTGGCGCTCCGAGAGCCCGAAGCGCTCCTGGAGTCGCGTGCTCGCCGTCTCCGTATCCGGCGAGCTCTTGATCAGCTCGACGACCTCGTCGATCGCGTCCACGGCGATCTTGAGGCCTTCGAGGATGTGCTCCCGCTCCTCGGCCTGCTTCAGGTCGTGCTCCGTGCGACGGACCACGACGGTGTGCCGGTGATCGAGGAAGTGCTGGATGAGTTGCTTCAGGTTCATGATCTGCGGCACGCCGTTGACGAGTGCCAGCAGGATGACCCCGAAGGTGGACTGCATCTGCGTGTGCTTGAACAACTGGTTGAGCACGATCTGCGGGATCGCGTCCCGCTTCAGCTCGATGACCACGCGGATGCCGTCCCGGTCCGACTCGTCGCGGAGGTCGGTGATGTCCGTGATCTTCTTCTCACGGACCAGCTCGGCGATCTGCTCGATCATCCGGGCCTTGTTGACCATGAACGGGATCTCGGTGACCACGATCTGCTCGCGGCCGCCCTCGCGCTGCTCGACCGTGGCGCGGGCGCGCATGACGATGCGGCCGCGGCCGGTCGTGTAGGCCTCGCGGATGCCGTCCAGGCCGTGGATGAATGCGCCCGTCGGGAAGTCCGGGCCCTTGATGAAGCGGGTCAATTCGAGGACGCTGGCGTCGGGGTTGTCCACCAGGTGGACACAGGCGTCCACGACCTCGCGGAGGTTGTGGGGCGGGATGTTGGTGGCCATGCCCACGGCGATGCCGCTGGAGCCGTTGACCAGCAGGTTGGGCAGCCTGGCCGGCAGGACCGTCGGCTCCTTCAGCCGGTCGTCGAAGTTGGGCACGAAGT
>DASVDH010000049.1:0-3378 GCA_036381195.1 Longimicrobiales bacterium
GCGCCTCGAGGCGCTCGAGGACAGCGCGCGCGCGTTCGTCGTCGCCAACGAATTCGACCGCATCCTGACGCGGAACGGCGCGCGCGGGCTCAACGCGACGACGACCTACGAGGCGACCACCTACTACGTCGAGCTCCCGGCGAACCGGGCACGGCTCTGGTTCGCCCTGGAGGCGGACCGGCTCCGCAACCCGGTCCTGCGGGAGTTCTACACGGAGCGAGACGTCGTCGCCGAGGAGCGCCGCATGCGCGTGGAGAGCGACCCGGGCGGCCGGCTCTGGGAGTGCTTCCTCGCCACGGCGTTCCAGGTGCACCCGTACGGCCGGCCCGTCGTCGGCACGATGGAAGACATCCAGAACTTCACGCGCCGGCAGGCGGAAGAGTACTTCCGTCGCTACTACGGCCCGAACAACGCCGTGGTCGCCGTCGTGGGCGATGTGCAGCCGGACAGCATCGTGGCGTGGGCGGAGCGCTACCTGGGCACCATCCCGCGCGGCGAGGATGCGCGGCGGGTCGACGTGCGGGAGCCGGAGCAGCGCGGTGAGCGGCGCGTCACCGTGATCTTCGACGCGGAGCCACAGCTCCTCATGGGCTGGCACGTCCCGGAGCCCGACCACCCGGACTACCCGGCGCTCGAGGTCCTGGCCCACATGCTCACCGGCGGCAACACGAGCCGGCTCCACCGGCGGCTCATCCTGGAGGAGCGGGCTGCCTCGGCCGTTTCCGCCTCCCTCCAGCCGGGTGGGCTCGACCCGCAGCTCTTCGTGATCGGCGCGGCGCCAGCGGGATCCGGGACGGTGGCCGACCTGGAGCGGTTGATTGACGAGGAGATCGCCCGGCTCCAGGCCGAGCCGCCGACCGACTCGGAGCTGGAGCGTATCCGGAACCAGTTGGAGGCGGGCGAGGTCCGTCGCCTGCGGTCGAACCTGGGACTCGCCTTCCAGCTGGCCGGCTCGGCCAGCGCGTACGACGGGGATTGGCGCGCGACGTTCCGGTACACGCAGCGGCTGCTCGCCGTCGAGGCCGCGGACGTCCAGCGCGTCGCACGGACCTACTTCAGGCCCGAGAACCGCACGGTGGCGATCCTGGTCTCGACGAAGGAACGGGCCGGCGAGGAGGCACAATGACCCGGCGCGGAAGGCGGGGCGCCACGCAACGGCAATGGGCACGCGGTGCTCGGGTGGTCGTGGCGATCGTGTGCATCGCAGGCACGGCCGGCGCATGGGCGGGGTGCGGGGTGACCGGCCAGGCCGGCGGCGTGGCGGGTCCAGAGGTGCCGGGCGATCAGGCCACCATCCGGGCCCCGGTCGAGCCGGCCCGAGACGTGCCCGCGCTCGGGCGGGCCGCGATCGACACCATGAGCTTCCCGCCGCTCGAGTTCGAGCCGCCGGAACCGGAGCGGTTCACCCTCTCGAACGGGATCGAGGTCTACTACATGGAAGACCGGTCCCTTCCCCTGGTGAACCTCTTCGCTCTCTTCCGCGGCGGTGCCGCGTACTTCGACCGCGAGGACCTCGCCGCGGCCACTGGCGTGAGCTCGTCGCTCCTGCTGACCGGCGGCACGAGGAGCTATTCGCCGGAGGCCGTCGACTCGATCATCGAGTACCACGCGCTGGGGCCGTCGTTCACCGCGGCGGGCGGGTCGACGCTGGCCGCCATGGAGACCCTGACCCGCCATCTCGATCTCGCGCTGGACCTCTGGGTCGAGATGCTCCTCCACCCTCGCTTCGATCCCGATCGCGTCGAGAACTGGCGGCTGCGCGAGCTCGATTTGGTCCGCAGGGCGCAGGACCAGCCCGGCACCGTCGCAGTCCGCACGTTCAACCGCGTGATGTTCGGCGACCACCCGATCGGCTGGGAGCTCGAGCCGGCGGATCTCACGCCCGAGATGTTGACCGAGGATCGGTTGCGCCGGATCCACCGCGCCGTGTTCTGCGCGGACAACCTGACGCTGGGGGTCGTGGGCGACATCTCGCGCGCGGAGGCCGCCGCGAAGCTCGAGGCCGCGTTCGGCCAGACGCCGGCGTGCGAGGCGCCGCTGGTGCGGCCGGCCCCGCCCGTGATCCGCGACGAAGCGGGCGTCGTCGTCATCCACAAAGCGGTGAACCAGTCGTCGGTGGTCATGGGCCAGCGGGGCGGGATCCTCCAGCGCGATGACCCCGAGTACTTCGCAGCGCAGGTCGCGAACTGGATCCTGGGCGGGAGCGGGCTGTCGAGCCGCCTCTCCACCAGGGTGCGGACGCAGGAGGGGCTCGCCTACAGCGCGGGCACCGTTTGGGGCGCCGGGATCCACCACGAGCGTGCGTTCGGCGCGCTCACGCATACCCGCGCCGATGCCACGATCGCTGCGGCGCGGGTGATCCGCGAAGTCCTCGAAGAGGCGCGCAGGGAGCCGCCCACGGAGGAGGAGGTCGGGCTCGCCATCGACAACACGGTGAACGCGTTCGTCTTCGCCTTCCAGGACCCGGCCCGGATCGTGATGCGCCAGATGAGCTACCGCGTCGCCGGGCTGCCCGCGGACTGGCTGCAGCGCTACGTCGCCGGGATCCAGAGGGTCACGCCGCAGGCCGTCCACGACGTCGTGCGCCGCCACATCCGCCCCGAGGACTGGACCATCGTCATCGTCGGGGACACGACCAAGCTCGACGCGCCCCCGCAGACGCTGGGCCCGCTCATCGAGCGCTGACCGCGCAGCACACGCGCGAGGCGGGCGCGATCCGCGGCGTCCTGTGCGCGGGATGCTGCGGTAGCCGGCTCGCCCCCTGCCGGGTATACTAGTCCGAAAACACGCGGCGGGCGCGCAGCGGAGGCGCTCGCTCCCGCCATCGCGCAGCTCCCGGGACCCGGCACCCTGCCTCGATGCTGATCGCTCATCTCGCCGACCTGCATCTCGGCTACCGCGCGTACGCCCGCCTCGCGCCCGGCGGGATCAACGCGCGGGAGCGGGATGTGGCGCTGGCGTTCCGCGCCGCGCTGGACCGCATCATCGAGCTGCGCGCGGACCTCGTCCTCGTCGCAGGGGATGTCTTCCACACCGTGCGGCCGAGCAACGCGGCGATCACGGACGCGTTCCGCCAGTTCGCCCGCCTGCGCGCCGCGCTGCCGGACGCGCCGGTGGTGCTGATCGCCGGCAACCACGACACGCCGCGTGCCGCGGAGACGGGCGGGATCCTGCGGCTGTTCGCGGAGATCCCGGGCGTGGTCGTGGTGGACGACGCCGCACGCGCCGTGTACCTCGAGCAGATCGGCGTGTCCGTGCTGTGCGTCCCGCACGCCGCGCTCGCCAGCGGCGACCCGCTCGCGCTCGACCCGGACCCGGCTGCGGCCGTGAACGTGCTGATGCTGCACGGCGACGTCGTGGGCGGCGGCGCGGAAGCCA
>DASVDH010000050.1:0-48825 GCA_036381195.1 Longimicrobiales bacterium
ACCACGAGTGGAACGACGACGCCTGGCTGGCCGACCGGGCCCGCGCCGGCTGGCACGAGCGCCCCATGAGCATCTACGAGGTGCACCTCGGCTCGTGGCGCCAGGGCCTGTCCTACCGCGAGCTGGCCGAGGAGCTCGTCGCCTACGCCGTGGACGCCGGATTCACGCATCTGGAGTTCATGCCGGTGGCCGAGCACCCGTTCGGTGGCTCGTGGGGCTACCAGGTCACCTCGTACTACGCGCCGACCCCGCGGTTCGGCTCGCCCGACGACTTCCGCGCGTTCGTCGACCGCCTGCACCAGGCCGGCGTGGGCGTGATCCTCGACTGGGTGCCCGCGCACTTCCCGCGCGACGACTGGGCGTTGGCCCGCTTCGACGGCACCGCGTTGTACGAGCACGAGGACCCGCGCCGCGGCAGCCACCCCGACTGGGGCACGCTCGTCTTCAACTTCGGCCGCAACGAGGTGCGCAACTTCCTCCTGGCCAACGCGCTGTTCTGGCCGCGCGATTACCACGTCGACGGGCTGCGCGTCGACGCGGTCGCGTCGATGCTGTACCTCGACTACTCGCGCAAGGAGGGGGAGTGGATCCCCAACGAGTTCGGCGGGCGCGAGGACCTCGACGCGGTCGCGTTCCTGAAGTCGCTCAACGAGGTCCTGCACGGGCGCGAGCCGGGGATCATCTCGGTCGCCGAGGAGTCGACGGCGTGGCCGGGCGTGTCGCGGCCCACCTACGTCGGCGGCCTGGGCTTCGGCTTCAAGTGGAACCTGGGCTGGATGCACGACACGCTGGCCTACATGGCGCTCGACCCGCTCTTCCGCAAGCACCACCACGACCTGCTGACCTTCCGCGCGATGTACGCCTTCAGCGAGGTCTTCGTCTTGCCGCTCTCGCACGACGAGGTCGTCCACGGCAAGGGCTCGCTGCTTGGCTCCATGCCGGGCGATCTGTGGCAGAAGTTCGCCAACCTGCGCGCGCTGTTCGGCTACATGTGGGCGCAGGCGGGCAAGAAGCTGCTCTTCATGGGCGGAGAGTTCGGTCAGTGGAACGAATGGAACCACGAGGCCAGCCTGGACTGGCACCTGCTCCAGTACGAGACGCATCAGGGCGTGCAGCGCTGGGTCGCGGACCTGAACCGGCTGTACCGCTCCGAGCCCGCGCTGCACGAGCTGGACTTCCAGCCGGCGGGCTTCGAGTGGGTCGACGCGAACGACAGTGAGAGCAGCGTCATCAGCTTCCTGCGCCGCGGCCGCTCGCCCGACGACGTGATCCTCGTCGTCTGCAATTTCACGCCTGTCGTGCGCTACGATTATCGGGTCGGCGTGCCGCGGGGCGGATTCTGGCGGGAGCTGCTCAACGGCGACGCGAAGGAATACGGCGGCAGCGGCGTCGGCAACCTCGGCGGCGTGGAAGCGGATGCCATCCCGTTCCACGGCCGGCCGTTCTCGGTGAACCTCGTGCTGCCGCCGCTCGCGGTCATCTTCCTGAAGCCGGAGGGCTGAAGAGCGCGGGGACCGGGGGCTGTGCGCGCACGACGGCCGCGTGAGCGGCAACGCCGGCCAGGCACGGCATCCGGCGGTCAGGCCATCCCCGCCCCGGGCCTCCGTGCACGCGTGCAGGGCTTGCGGGTGGCGTCGGCCCGCGGAGACCCCGGCGCGGGTGATCCGCTGCCCCGGTCTCCGCGCCCGGCTTCCTCGCGCTCCGACGCCACTCCCCCGATGATTCCGGCGCCCGGTCAACCCCCAATGTTCGGGTTGCTCCGCTTCTCCTGCTCCGGCAATGGCATGCACGTGATCGGGCCGTATGCCTGGCCCTTGTGATTGACGCCGGTGGGGAACGGAAGACCGTGCCGGAGCATGTCGTTCAGGCGATGGCCCTCGCTGAAGAGCTGCCGCCGCCGCTCCTCCAGGATGTCCGCGAGGAGGTCGCCCGACGGCGTGTACGGCGGAAGTCCCTGGTGAGCGCGCAGGCGGTTGATCGCGTCCTCCGCCTCCGACGGGCGCGCTTCGGCGATGATGAGCTGGGCCTCCTCCCAGGACGCCATCGGAATCGGCGAGTCCGCGGTCGGATACTTGTCCTGGTAGTAGTGCAAGGTGACCCCGTCGTGGCCCACCAGGCCCGACGCGATCACCGGGACCCGCGGATCGGGCTCGCCCCCGAGCTCCAGGCCGGCGTAATCCACGGGGTTGACCGATAGGTAGCGGTTCCTGCGGTTCAGGTTGTAGATCCGATTCTCCCGCCGGCCGTTGATCGTGGAGTACTCCGCGTTCCAGACGAACCCTTCCGGGATCCGTGCGGCGTCCGTCGCGGCGCCTTCCAGGTCACCGAGGTCGAGGCGGGTCCGGGCCCTGCCAGCGATGGCCAGCAGCTCGAGCTCCGTGTTCCCTGCGGCGCTCGCGTACTCCATGGCGGCTGTGAAGCGCTCCTCCGCGATCGCGAGGACCTCCTGCGGCGTCATGAGCGGGCCGTTGTCGATCGCCATCTCGCAGAAGCCCTCGCCGAGGAGGACGTACGCGTAGCCCGCGTAGGCCATGAGCAACCCGAGCTTCTCCGCCTTGTCCGGAACCAGCTCGTCCGGGAACTCGCTGATCCTCCGCGCGGCGTCCTCCGCCATGAAACGGGCCTGCTGCAGGGGCGCGTATGCGCCCAACCCGGTGGCATCCCGGTTTTCCGGGCAGCTCCCGATAATGGTGTACAGCTCGATCCCCCGCCAACCCCAGCCGTTGATGTTCAGCCAGCTCGAAGCGTTGATGTACTCGTTCGCCAGGATGCCGGCCGACGCGACATAGCTGCTGTAGGCGCACTCGAATTGACCGAGCGCGCTGTTCACCAGCGTGGTGGCAAGGGCGGGGTTGTCCAGGTCGGACTCCTGGACGCTACCGGGCAATTCGACCTCGAGCAGGTTCTCGCAACCCGCGAGGCCGGCGAGCAATGCGAGACTCAGGCCCAAGATCGCTCCCCCCGGCGCGCGACGGCGGACGTTCCGTCGCGCCGCCCGTGCCCCCGTACCGCACTCGCTGACCACGCTGTCGAGCCGCGCCGCAGCGGGCCCCTCGCCGAAGCGAGGATCGGTGTTCACGTGCCTGGTCATGACGGATCCCTCGTCCTTGTCAGAAGCTCAGCCGCAGCGTCATCACGAGGCTCGCCGTCGGCGGCAAGACCGTCTGGTATCCCACCGAGGTCTGACCGGTCGCGCGAACCTCTGGATCCCACGTGATCATGTTGGCGATCGGCTCGCGCACGGAGCCGTCCCGCGGCGTGTCCCAGCCGTGCTGGGCCGTCCACAGCATCGCGACGTTGCGCATCCCGACGCTGATCAATCCGCTCGTGGCGCCGAAGCGCGCCACGAATGCGCCGGGAAGCGTGTAGTTGGCCGTGATCTCGCGCAGCCGCAGGAAACCGGCCTCGTAGACGCCGGTCCGGTCGTTCTCGTAGATGCGGGTCGCCTGGAGGATCGGGTTGTTGCCGAGGAGCACCGCTTCCGTCGTCGCCTGATTGTGCGTCGCCCGAATCTCGGTGTTCACCTGCTTGTGCCCCCCGTTCCCCTCCACACGGATGTAGAACCAGAGATTGTTGAACAGCGTGAAGGTGTTCCCGATCCCGATCTGCCAGGTGGGCTGGGTATGCCCGAGCCAGACCTGGGGAGCATCCTCACACGGCACGGGGGGACCGCCGGGATCGACCCCCTGCGGCCCCGTCCCGCCATCGCACAGCGCGGAGAGCACCCGTCCGTTCTCGTCGATCTCGGCGGACAGGATCCGTCGCATGAAGAGGTCCGCGATCGAGTATCCCTCCCGGTGCTGCGCCTGGGTACCCAGCTGGATGAACCCGAGCCCGCCCAGGTCCTCGATGCGGTTGCTCGACGTCGCGAGCTGCGCGTCGACCTCCCACCGGAACCGGTCACGATCCACGAGCTGCGTGTTCAGGCCGAGCTCGTTGCCCCAGGCGCGGACCAGTCCGAGGTTCACGATCTGCGAGCCGACGAAGCCCGTCGATGGCGAGAGCGGCCGGCCGACGATCGCGTCCTTGACCGCGCGCTGGAATCGCGTGAGGTGCAGGTTGAGTCGGCCGCCCAGCAGGCTCGCATCGAACCCGAGCTCCAGCTCCTCCCCTCGCTCGGGCTTCAGGCGCGGGTTCCCGTACGCGCCCGGGGTGAGCGCCGGTTGATCCTTGTAGCCGATCACCGGGTCGTAGAGACGGGCCGCGTCGATCGTCCCGGGCTGTCGGCCGGCGGCACCCCACGCCATGCGAAGCCGCAGTTGATCGACGAAGTCCACCGACCAGAACGGCTCCTCGTGAATGGACCACGTGGCGCTCAGCTTGGGATAGATGGCGGCGTCGAACTCCGAGCCGAACGCGCTGTTCGCATCCGCCCGGACCGCGCCGGTCACGAACAGGCGGTCCCGCCAGCCCACCTGCTGCTGGACGTACACACCCGTGGTCGCGTTCTCCACGAACGTCTCACCACCATCCCGGACCGCGCCGCCGGACACGGTCGTGACCGGCAGCGCGGGGAACTGCGCGCCGGACGAGTTGATGAAGGACGACTCGCTCCGGTAGTACTGGAACCCCACTGACGGAGTGAGCGTGTACTCTTTCCAGGTGAAGGTCGCGCTCCCCGAGTAATCCAGTGTCACGTAGCGCCGCGTCCCCCGACTCACCGCCTTGCTGCCGAGCCCGAGTTGCCCGTAGAAGTGCTCGGCGCCCTCCGGCTGCTGGGGATAGAGCGTCCAGCTCACTTCCGAGTTGAGGTCCAGCCCGGCGACGAGGCGATGGCTGAACCAGCTCGCCGGCTGAAACCGCAGCTCGACGCTCGTGATCGTCCGGTCGTTGTCGATCCGGCCCTCCACCTTGCTCCACTCCTCTGGCGGAGCGGCCCGGAACCCGCGCCGGGCATCGTTCATGTTGCGGGGATTGGACCAGATCAGGTTGCTGAACGGGTCCGAATCGATCGAGCCCTGGGCCAACCGGGTCTGGCTCTGGATGTACGCGTTGCTCATGCGCAGGCTCAGGGCCTCGGAGAGCTGCACATCGAGGTTGGCCCGCAAGGCGAGTCGCTTGTCCCAGTTCCAGTCCACGATCCCCACGTCGTGGTCGCGAGAAACCGAAGCGAAGTAGCGCAGGACATCCGTCCCGCCGCGCACGCTCAGGTTGTAGCCCTGCAGCAGGCCGTAGCCGAAGATCGGTCCGAGCCCGTTCACGCGCTCGTGCTCGTACACGTTGAATCCGATCAGCCTGCTGGGATCGTCGGGATCCGGCATGTAGCGCATCCCCGTGCGGCCCTCCGGATTCCACAGCCAGGTGGTGCCGAGGCGCGCGGTCAGGTTGAACTGCGGCCGCCCGGTCGCGCCCCGCTTCGTGATGATCTGGATGACGCCGTTCGACGCCTCCGTCCCGTAGAGCGTAGCGGCTGCCGGTCCCTTGATGATCTCGATGCTCTCGATGTCCGCGGGGTTGATGTCGTTCAACCGGCTGACGTTGGCCCCGCCCCGCTGCCCGGGCCCCCTCCGCGGATTGCTGTCCATGCGGACGCCGTCGATGTAGACGATCGGCTCGTTCTCGAGAGAAAGGCTGCTGATGCCGCGGATCCGGATGGCAGAGCCGGTGCCCACCTGACCCGTGCCGGGCAGCATCATGACGCCCGGGCTCCGCTGCGCGAGGAGCTGGTCTACGTTCCTGATGGGCGACTTCGCCAGCGCCTGGTCCGCGCTCAGCGACTCCACCACGTTGCCGATTGCCCGCCGCCGGGTGCCGCCCGCCGTACCGGTGACCACGATGGCATCCAGCGGCATCGCCTCTTCAGCGAGCTCGAAGTTCAGGATCGTGGTTTCACCATCACGGACGACGACCTGCCTCGATGTGCCGTGATAGCCGAGCCGCTCCACCCGGAGCTCGTGGGTTCCCGCGGGGACCCGTGCCAGCACGTACCGGCCATCGGCGCCCGTCATCGCCGAGGCGGAACGATCGGCCAGGTACACGTGTGCGGCTTCGATCGGGAGCTGCGTGCCCGCGGCGACCACCCGCCCGGCGATCGTTCCGACGAGCTCCACCTCTTCTCCCGGATCACCGGCCGGTTCCGGTGACCCGACCGCGCTGCCATCCTCTCGCGACGGCGCCTCTCCAGCATCCGATGGCACCTCAGACTTGGGATAGATCAGCACGTGGTCATCGAGCTCCCGGTAGCCCAGGGACGTCCCGGCGAGGAGACGATCGAGGGCGGTCCGAACCGTCAGCGACGCACAGTGGCAGCTCACCATCCGATCGCGCGGAACGAACGTGGGGCTGAAGAGCAGATTCACTCCGGAACGCGTGTGGAGCTCCGCCAGCACCGCCAGCAGCGGGCCGCGCTCGACATCGAGTCGGGCGGGCTGGTCGAGCGCTGCCTCGGGTCGCACGGAAACCGACTCCGGGAGCGGAGGCTGGTTTGCGTTCGTCGGCTCGGCGATTCCGAGGGCGAGCAGAACGACCGGTCCGACACGAAGGAATCTCATGGCACCCCCCTCGGCTTAGGGTTCGACGACCGCGGTATCCCCTGCGAGGCGACAGTGCGCGCCGACGATGAGGCAGATCGCCTCCATCGTCCGCTCGAAGCTGGTGCCGGCGTACCACCCCGTCACCGTCCGCTCCTGCAGCGTGCTGTCCGCGATCACGACCTTCGCCCCGAACAGGCGACCGACCTCGACGGCGACCTGACGCAACGGCGTGTCCTTGAACACCAGGAAATCTCCTGTCCAGTCGAGCCGCTGGATGACATCATCCAGCCTCGTCACCTCCACCGCCCTGGCCTGGTCCACGCGCCCCACCTCGCCGGCCTCAAGCTTCACCGAGGTCTCGCCGGCTTCGAGCGAGACGCGGCCTTCCACGACCATGACCTCCAGCCCCTGCTCACCCACCTGGATCTCGAACCGCGTCCCGAGGACGAGCGCCTCTCCCAGGCGGGTGCGCACGCGGAACGGCTGGCCCTCCCGTCGTGCGACGGCGAAGAACGCCCGGCCATCCAACCAGACCTCGCGTCGACCTGGATCCTGCGGCAGTTGCAGGCGCGAGTCCGGGCCCAGCCGCACGATGCTGCCGTCGGCAAGCTCGATGGTTGCCCTCTCCCCGGCACCCGTCACGAGCTCGGCGCCCGTTTCCTGCGCGCCGGGACGTCCTGCCATCCAGCCCAGGGCGTAGCCCATGCACGCAGCCACGACGATCGCGGCGGCACGGCGCAGCGGCATGCGCGACACGCGCCGGCCGGTCACCGCGTTCGTCCGGCGAGTCGCTCCCATCCCGAGGCGGGACAACAGGTGCGACAGGCGCTGGTCATCGCCTGCCCGCAACTCCTCGAGCAACGGCGCGGTTCGCTCCCATACCCACGCGATGTCCCGGTACCGCGCTTCGTTCGCCGGCGACGCGGCGCGCCACTCGCTCACCGCTTCTGCATCCGGTCCGTGCTCCTCCCCCTGGAGGAACCGGACGACCAGCTCGTCGCCGCGATTCATCGGGCTTCCGTGGGGCGTTTGGCCCGGACGGATCGATCCGGCATCATCGGGTCGCCGTTCCATTGCGAGAATCCAGTTGGGTAGATGTTGCTGAGCCGCCGAGATCTACTATCCAGCCGAAACGCGGCGGGCCCGGCCCGCCACGGCCCGGCGTCCAACCGGGAGTTCGGCGGCGCCCGGCGCGGAGGGAGAGGTGGGGACAGCCGCCCGGGGGGCGTGCGCCGGCATCACAGCAAGCGCCGCAGCGTGGTGAAGGCGGCGCTCATCTGGTTGGCGACGGTCTGCGGCGAGATGTCGAGGATCTGCGCGACTTCGCCGTAGGACATTCCGTGGACGCGGACGAGAATGAAGATCTCGCGACGCCGGGGCGGCAGGCGGGCAATCGCGCGCTCGATCGCGGCGCGCTCCTCCGCCTGCTCGACCAGGTCGAGCGGCGAGGGGCGCCGATACCAGTCCCGCAGCATCGCGCGAATTCGGCCGGCCGCCCGCAGCCGCACACGTGCCGACCTTCGCTCGTTGAGTGCGAGGTTCCGGACGAGCCCGTACAGGAACGCTCGCACGGATCCGGTCGGCCGCCACTGCAAACGGCCGTTCCAGATCCGGAGAAACGCCTCCTGGGCCAGATCCTCCCCGGCCTCGCGACTCCCGTCCAGGAGCCGCCGGGCGTAGGCCGCGAGCGGTGACCAGTATCGCCGGACGAGGTCGGCGAAGGCGCCGGCGTCGCCGCGCAACGCGAGCTCCATGAGGGCGCTGTCGTGCACGTCCTCACGCGCGGTCACCAGCGGTTGCGCCGTGCTCACATCGGCGTACGACTCCGCATTCAGACGCTGGTTCATCCTGGTCATTCACGCCTGAGGGCCGGGCGCCGCGCCTGGCTTCGCTCCACCCGCCGTCGGCTCACAGCCCGGCGCGCGGTCGCGACGTGCCCGACAAACGCCTCGCCTGCCGACACACGCCCGGTGCCGCATGAGGGCATGAGGCCCTCGCGGTCCCGGCCATGTGACCGCCGCTCGGGATCCGCCTGCACGCCCATGCGTCCCCTGCTCTGGTCCGCTCGGGGCGACCGCGTGCGATGGGGGCGTCGCGCGGCACGTCAGGTGGGGCGTGCCGCCGCCGCCCCGGATGCCGCGCAACCGGCCGCGACCGGCAGGGAGCACCGGGGTCAAGCGCCAAAGGCTTGCGACGACGCCAACGGGCCGGATCACTTCCCGGCCCGGGCGGGATGTTCAGGGTCGGTTGGTCCGTGTCCCCTCTCAATAGGTGTGCCAACGGGCTGCGTCAAGCCCGCCTGCGCGCCGGTCTATCGGTGAACGCTGGACCGCCCGCACGCGTGCACCTCGCGCCTCGCTGGCGGCCACCGCACCTCGCTTGCGCTTACCGCGCTTCGCTCGCGCCTACCGCGCCGCATCGGATGGTGGTGGAGCTCGGCGTCCGGATCCATGGCCGGCGTGGGCGGAGCAGCACGCGCCGCGGCGGGTCCCCGCGGGCCGGGCCTCCAGACACACGCAAGCCCCGCAACGGATTCCCGTTGCGGGGCTTGCTGTTACGCCATGGGCGCTACAGGACTCGAACCTGTGACCTCTTCCTTGTAAGGGAAGCGCTCTGGACCGACTGAGCTAAGCGCCCGAAGGCCCGGCGGACCGCCGGGCGCCCGCTCAGAGGACGATGCTGAGCGGGAGGAGCACCACGTAGCCCAGCACCAGCAGCAACGGCGCGGCCACGGTCGAGCCGCGCGCCAGCAATGTGTACCCGGCGGCGAGCGCGGCCAGGCCGAGCAGCAGCAGCACGACGTTGATGGTCGAGAACCGGAGCGAGCCGGCCGTCTCGGCCGCAGCCCGCGGCTTGGTGCGTGCGCTCATAATCGATTGAAACTTAAGAGAATGGCGAGGCCGGGTCAACCGGCCGGGCGCGTGATCGCAGGACGGTCGTGGCGCAGCAGGCCGCCGGGCCCGCATCGTGTCGTCCAGCACGGTCGGTTTCCGCACGCAGCGCCGTGTCGGGCGCATTGGGAGCTCGCGGGACCTGCTGCTGCGTCGCCGGGCGGCGCCTGGCGCGGGTGGGGGGATCCCCTGACGCCAGATCAGGGCATCCCCTCCAGCGCGCCGCGCAGGAACGCGGCATCGTTCCCTGTGTAGACAGAGCCGCCCGGCAGGTGGTCCGGGCGGCGTAGCGGACACGGCGGGCAAGGTCGATGAAACGACGCGCGCGCACGTTTTGCAGCGTTCTGGCGCTGGTCGCGCTGGCCCACGCCTCCTGGCAGTGGGTCCAGACCGCGCCCTGCGCGCCGTCGGTCAGCGCCGCCGCGGCTGCGACCGTGGCGCGCGCCGCCGCCGCGGACCACGAGGCCCACGGCACGCACCCGGGCGCCGACCACCGGCCCGCCGACGCCGGCTCCTCGCATTGCCCACTCGGACCGGGGGGCATCGCCTCTGGCTGTGCGGGCGCGGCCTCGATCCCGTCCCACGTCGCCTTCGGCCTCGCCCTGCCTGCCCGGGCGAGCGACCCGCTCCCCCCCTCCGCGCTGGCGCCGCAACCCCTCTTCGGCGCCGACATCTTCCGTCCCCCTCGCGCATAGCGCTGCCGGCCCACGGCGAGTCGCGCCGTGGGGCCACCGCAGGTCATCCCGGCCTCCGCGGCCGTGACCGCAGGGCGCTCGCGCCCGGGCGGCCGGCTCCGCGGCGGCGCTCGGCAACCGTGCGCCCGGTCCGCCGTCCCACGACGGCCACGCCGGACGCGAGAGGGGACACACGAAGATGCAAACCGGAACCATCATCCGGGTGCTGGCCTGCGCGCTCCTGCTCGGCACCGGCCAGGCTGCAGCGCAGGAGCCGCCCGGCTTCACGCTGGACGAAGTCTACGCGCTCGCTCGGGAACGCAGTCCGGTCCTGCGCGCCGCGCACTTCGCTGTCGAGGCGAGCCGTGCCCGCGAGGGCGCGGCAGCGCTCCCGCCCGACCCCACGCTCGAGATCGGCGCCATGAACCTGTCGCTGCCCGGCCTCTCGGCGGACATGCCGGCCTCCATGGCGCCGCAGATCCAGGTGATGCAGATGCTGCCGTTCCCCGGCAAGCTACGGCTCGCCCGCCGCATCGCCGTTCTCGGCACCGGGATCGCCCGCGCGGACGCGGACGAGGCCTGGTGGGAGGTGCGGTCCCGCGCGGCGGCGGCCTTCTACGACATCTACGAGGCGGATGCCCGGATCCGGGTGCTGCGCGAGACGCTGGAGCTGTTGCGCGGCTTCCAGGCCGCGGCCACGGCGCTGTACGCCACGGGCGAGGGTCGCCAGAGCGACGCGCTCCGCGCCGGCGTCGAGGTCGCGCGCATGGAGGCCGACCTGCGGCGCATGCGGGCGATGCGGACGGCCGCCGCCGCGAAGCTCAACGCGATCCTGGACCGCCCGGCCGACACGCCCGTCCCCGCGCCGGTGTTCCCGGCGCTGCCGCTCGGCGTCCCCGCGCCGGACACGCTGCGCGCCTGGGCCGAGGAGAGCCAGCCGATGCTCGCGGCGGGGCGGACGCGCGTCGAGCAGGCGCGCGCCCGCAGCGCCCTCGCACGCAAGGAGATCTGGCCGGATCCCGCGATCGGCCTCGCCTACGGCCAGCGCGCCGGCGCCATGGGGACGGAGCGCATGGGAAGCGCGATGATCGGGTTCAGCGTTCCGGTGTTCGCGGGCAGGCGGCAGCTCCGCATGCGGGATGAGGCGGAGGCCATGGAGCAGATGGCGCGAGCCGAGCTGACCCAGGCGCGGGCATGGGTCACTGCCCGCATTGCCGAGCTGTCGGCCGGGCTCGAGCGAACGCGCGACCTCGTCCGCCTCTACAGGGCCGAGGTCCTGCCGCAGGCACGGGCCAACGTCGAGTCCTCTTTCTCCTCCTACCGGACAGGAGCCGTCGATTTCGCGACGCTGGTCGACGCGCAGCTCGCGGTCAACCGGTTCGAGCAGGAGTACCACACGCTGCTCGCCGAGTACGGTCGCACGCTTGCGGACCTCGAGATGACGATCGGCCGCGCGCTCCCCGTGGACGGCGAGACGCTCGCGGAGGTCCCATGAGCACGCGCCCGCAATGGCTGGTCTCGGCGGCCGTCCTCGGCGGCGCAGTGGCGGTCGTGGCCGTCTACTTCGCGGCCATCCGGCCGCGGGCCGAGAGAGGGACAACGGAGACGCACGTGCACGGCGCCGCGGCGGTGGGTGGGGACGGGCCGCGCGCGGTCCGGCTGAGCGAGGACGCGGCACGGCGCATCGGCATCACGTACGCGGCGGCCGCGTACGGCCCGCTGGAGCGCACCGTGCGCGTGGTCGGAACGATCTCGCACGACGAGACGCGTCTGGTCAAGGTGAGCCCGAAGTTCGAGGGCTGGGTCGAGCGGCTCTACGTGGACTTCACCGGCGCGCCGGTCCGCGAGGGCGAGCCGCTGCTCGCTGTTTACAGTCCCATGCTGGTGGCGACGCAGGAGGAGCTGATCCTGGCACGGAAGCTCGCCGAGCAGACCGTCGCCGGCGCGCGCGCGGCGGAGAACGCCCGCGCGCTGGTGGCCGCCGCACGGCGTCGCCTCCGGTACTGGGACATTCCCGAGGACGAGATCGAACAGATCGAGCGCGGCGACACAGCGCGCCGCACACTGGTGCTGCGCGCGCCCGCGAGCGGCCTGGTCCTGGAGAAGAACGTGGTCGAGGGCATGCGCATCGTTCCGGGCATGGACCTCTACACGATCGCCGACCTCTCCCAGGTCTGGGTCGAGGGCGAGGTCTTCGAGAAGGACCTCGCACTCGTCCGCCTCGGTCAGCACGCGCGAGTCTCGTTCGACGCGTACCCCGGCACGACCGTCGATGCGGTGGTGACCTACATCCACCCCACGCTCTCCACGGAGACCCGGACCGGCCGGATCCGTCTGGAGCTCGCCAACCCGGACCTCCGCTTCAAGCCCGGGATGTACGCCACCGTCGAGTTCGAGGTCCCGGTGCACCGCGCGGGCGTCCACGTCCCGCGCACGGCGGTCCTGACGACGGGCGAGCGCTCCATCGTCTTCGTGCGCTCCGCGGATGGCAAGCTCCAGCCGCGCGCGATCACGCCCGGCCTCGCCGCGGGCGAACACATCGAGATCGTCGCTGGGCTCGAGGCGGGGGAGGTCGTCGTCGCCTCGGCCAGCTTCCTGGTGGACGCCGAGGCGAACCTCCGCGCGGCGCTCGAGGCCATGGGCAGCACGCACACTTCCGTGCCGGCCGGACCGGGTGCCGCCGGCCACGCCGGCCATTGAGGGGGGCGCCATGTTGTCCCGAGTCATCGAGTGGTCGGTCGCCAACCGGGCGCTCATCCTCATCCTCACGGCCTTCGCCGCGGCGGCCGGCATCGTCGCCGTGCGGCGCACGCCGCTCGACGCGCTCCCGGACCTGTCCGATGTCCAGGTGATCGTGCAGGCCGACTATGAGGGGCAGGCCCCGCGCATCGTCGAGGACCAGGTCACCTACCCGATCGCCAGCGAGATGCTCAAGGTGCCCGGCGCCCGGACCGTGCGCGGCTACTCCTTCTTCGGCGTCTCCTTCGTCTACGTGATCTTCGAGGACGGCACGGACCTCTACTGGGCGCGCAGCCGGGTCCTCGAGTCGCTCTCGACGATCCGCGGGAAGCTGCCGCCGGGCGTGGACGCGGTGCTCGGGCCGGATGCGACCGGGCTGGGCTGGATCTATCAGTACGTGCTCGAGGACACGACCGGCACCCGATCCGTCGCCGACCTGCGTTCCATTCAGGACTGGTACCTCCGTTACCGGCTCACCGCTGTTCCCGGCGTCAGCGAGGTCGCGAGCGTCGGCGGGTTCGAGAAGACGTACGAGGTCACGGTCGACCCGGTGAAGCTCCGCGCCTACGGCATCCCGGTCTCCCGCATCATGGACGCGCTCCGGGCGTCGAACCAGGACGCGGGTGCCATGATGATCGAGCTCTCGGAGCGCGAGACGATGGTCCGTGCGCTCGGCTACCTCGAGGGGGTGCAGGACATCGAGAACGTGGCCCTTGGCGCGAGCGCCTCCGGCACGCCGATCCGCATCGCCGATGTGGCCACCGTCCGGTACGCGCCCGACGTGCGGCGCGGCATCGCCGACTACAACGGCCGCGGCGATGCGGTCGGCGGCATCGTCATCATGCGGTTCGGCGAGAACGCGCTCGCCACCATCGAGCGGGTGAAGGCGGCACTCGAGGACGCCCGCGCCGGCTTGCCGGACGGCGTCGTCGTCCACCCGGTCTACGACCGGAGCGAGCTGATCCACCGCGCGATCCGGACGCTGAAGGAGAAGCTGGTCGAGGAGTCCGCCATCGTCGCGCTCGTCTCGATCCTCTTCCTTCTCCACGCGCGCAGCGCCCTGGTCGCGATCATCACGCTGCCGGTCGGGATCCTGATCGCCTTCATCGCCATGAGGGTGCTCGGCATCGGCGCGGACATCATGAGCCTGGGCGGCATCGCCATCGCGATCGGCGCAATGATCGACGCGGCGATCGTCATGGTCGAGAACATGCACAAGCAGCTCGAGCACGCGATCCGCGAGGCGCGGCGACAGACCCGCGCGAGCGGGCAGCCCGCGCCGGCGCACGACGACCGGCTACACACGCGGGAGCTCGGCCCGGGCGAGCTCCGCCGCGTCGCCACCGACAGCGCCAAGGAGGTCGGCCCCGCGCTCTTCTTCTCGCTCCTCATCATCACCGTGAGCTTCCTGCCGGTCTTCACGCTGGAGGCACAGGAGGGGCGCCTCTTCCAGCCGCTCGCCTGGACCAAGACGCTGGCCATGGCGGCCGCCGCGCTGCTTTCCGTGACCCTCGTGCCCGTCGCCATGAGTCTCTTCATCCGGGGCAGGCTGCGCGCCGAGCGGAGGAACCCGATCTCGCGCGCGTTGATCCGCGCCTACCGGCCGGTCATCGAGTTCGTGCTCCGCAACCGCTGGCCCGTCATCGCCGGCGCCGCCGCGACCCTCATCCTCGCCAGCATCCCGTTCGCCCGGATCGGCAGCGAGTTCATGCCGCCGCTGAACGAGGGGACGATCCTCTACATGCCGACGACGCTTCCCGGGATCGGCGTGACGCGCGCCCGCCAGGCGCTCCAGCGCCAGGACAGCATCCTCATGACGCTCCCGGAGGTGAAGAGCGTCTTCGGCAAAGCCGGCCGCGCCTCAACCGCAACGGATCCCGCCGGCATTGAGATGTTCGAGACCACGATCGTGCTCGAGCCGGAGGATCGGTGGCGGCCGGGGATGACGATGCAGCGGCTCATCGCGGAGATGGACTCGTTGGTCCGCTTGCCCGGGATCACCAACGCCTGGACCATGCCGATCCAGGGCCGGATCGACATGCTCGCGACCGGGATCCGCACGCCGGTCGGCATCAAAGTCTTCGGCGGCGACATCGCCGAGCTCGAGCGCATTGCCCGGGACGTCGAGGAGGCGGTCCGGATGGTGCCCGGAACGAGGAGCGTGTTCGCCGAGCGCACCGGATCCGGCTACTACCTCGACATCGACATCGATCGCGAGGCCGCGGCGAGGTACGGCCTCAACGTCCAGGAGATCCATGCCGTCCTCGCCTCGGCCGTCGGCGGCATGACCATCACACAGACCGTCGAGGGCCGCGAGCGCTACGCGGTTCGCCTCCGCTACCCGCAGGAGCTGCGCGACCGGCCCGAGAAGCTGGCAGACGTGCTCATCGCCGTCGCGCAGGGAGTCGGCGCACCGCAGGTCGGCCGCGGTTCGGGCGCCATGCCCGGCATGGGGCAGGCCGGCGCCGCGACAGCCGGCGCCCGCGCACAGATCCCGCTCGGCCAGATCGCGGAGATCCGGCAGGTGAGCGGCCCCATGGCGATCAAGACGGAGGACGCGTTCCCGACTGCATGGGTCTACGTGGATGTCGAGGGCAGGGACATCGGCAGCTACGTCGCCGATGCGAAGCGGATGGTCGCCGAGATGGTCGAGCTCCCACCCGGCTACACGCTCGAGTGGTCCGGGCAGTACGAGTACATGCAGCGCGCGAAGGAGAAGCTGAAGCTGGTAGTCCCCGCCACGCTCCTCATCATCCTGCTGCTGCTCTACCTCAACTTCAGGAGCGTGGGCGAAGCGCTGATCGTGATGCTGTCACTCCCGTTCTCGCTCGTGGGCGGCGTGGCGCTCATGGCGCTCCTCGGTTACAACTGGTCCGTCGCCACGGTCATCGGCTTCATCGCGCTCGCGGGCGTCGCCGCAGAGACCGGCGTCGTCATGCTGATTTACCTCGACCACGCCTGGGCCGCGCGCGCAGCGGAGGGGTGGCGTACTCCGCGCGACCTCTACGCTGCGATCGTCGAGGGCGCGGTCGAGCGCGTGCGACCGAAGATGATGACGGTGACCGCCATCATCGCCGGCCTGCTGCCGATCCTCTGGGGCCACGGCACCGGCGCCAGCGTCATGAAGCGGATCGCCGCGCCCATGGTCGGGGGCATGCTCTCCTCGACCGTGCTGACCCTCGTCGTGATCCCGGCGATCTACTCGCTCTGGCGCGAGCGCCAGCTCGCCGCTGCCGGCGAGGCCGAAGTGCGGCGCCAGCCGTAGCGGCGGCGCGACGAGCTGGTCCGTGTAGTACCGGCTCTGGTCCAGCGCCAGGTCGATGGCTCCGGCGCAGCCGGAGGGCGGCGTCTCGTCACAACCGGGTGCGCCGGAGCAGCTGCGCGTTCACGGCGACGATGACGGTGCTCGCGGACATGAGGATCGCGCCAACGGCCGGAGGCAGCAGGATGCCCTGGCTCGCGAGCACGCCCGCCGCGAGCGGGATCGCGATGATGTTGTAGCCGGCGGCCCACCACAGGTTCTGCACCATCTTCCGGTAGGTCGCCTTCGACAGCTCGATAATGCGCGGCATGTCCCGGGGATCGCTGCGCACGAGCACGACGCCGCCCGCCTCGACCGCCACGTCCGTCCCCGCGCCGATCGCCACCCCGACGTCTGCGGTGAGCAGCGCGGGCGCGTCGTTCACGCCGTCACCCACCATCGCGACGCGCTTGCCCTGCCGCTTCAGCTCGCGGATCTTCTCGACCTTCTGGTCGGGCAGCACCTCGGCGTAGATGGTGTCGATCCCCAATTCCTCGGCGACCGCCTCGGCGACCGCGCGCGCGTCGCCCGTCAGCATGACGACCTCGATCCCGTCCTCGTGCAGCCGCCGCACGGCCTCGTAGGACTCCGGGCGAATCCGGTCCGCGACCGCGAGCACCGCCTGCGGGCGCCCGTCCACCAGCAGCACGACCGACGCCTGCCCCCGCTCCGCCGCCCGCTGCGCCGCGGCGTCGAGCTCGGGCGGCAGCGTCGCGCCCAGCCGGCGCAGCAGCGCCGGCCCTCCCACATACGCCTCGCGCCCCTCCACCGCCGCGCGCACGCCGTGGCCGGGGATCGCCTCGAACCCGCGCGTCGCCGGCAGCGCCAGCCCCTTCTCCTCCGCGCTCTTCACGATCCCCTGCGCGATGGCGTGCTCGCTGTCGTGCTCGACGGCGGCGGCGAGACGGAGCGCCTCGTCGGGATCGAAGCCATCCACCGCCGCCACGTCGACGACGCGGAACTCACCGATCGTGAGCGTGCCCGTCTTGTCGAACACGACCGCATCCAGGTTCCTCGCCTCCTCGAGGCCGCGCCGGTCGCGCACGAGCAACCCGCTCCGCGCGCCGAGCGTGGTCGAGATCGCGACGACGAGCGGGATCGCGAGCCCGAGCGCGTGCGGACACGCGATCACGAGCACCGTGACCACCCGCTCGATCGTGAACGCGGCCGGCGCGTCCCGCAGCAGCCAGGCGGCGAGCGTGAGCCCCGCCGCGCCGATCGCGATGAGCGTGAGGGTGAACGCGGCGCGGTCCGCGAGCGCCTGCGCCCGCGAACGGGACGTCTGCGCCTCCGAAACCAGTCGCATGATCCCCGCGAGCGCGGTCCTCTCCCCCGTCTTCGTGACCTCGACGCGCAGCGACCCGGCACCGTTCACGGTGCCGGCGATCACCGCGTCGCCCTCCGCCTTGTCCACTGGCCGCGACTCGCCCGTGATCATCGATTCGTTGACGGCGCTCTTCCCTTCCCTGACCACGCCGTCCGCCGGGACGCTGGTCCCAGGCCGCACCAGCACCATGTCGCCCTCGCGCAGCGCATCGACCGGCACCTCCTCGGTCCGGCCGTCCACGACCCGCACAGCCGTATCCGGCAGCAGCTTCGCCAGCTCCCGGAGCGCGCCGCCGGCCTGCGCGATCGAGCGCATCTCCATCCAGTGGCCGAGCAGCATCACCGTGACCAGCGTCGCCAGCTCCCACCAGAGCGGCATGCCGCGGAACCCGAGCGTCACGGCGAGGCTGAACACGAACGCGACCGTGATCGCGAGCGAGATCAGCGTCATCATCCCCGGCAGCCGGTCCCTCAGCTCGCGAACGGCCCCCTGCAGGAAGACCCTGCCGCCGTAGACGAACACGGCCGTCCCGAAGACCGCCGGGATGTACGCCGAGCCCGGGAACGCCGGCGCGGTGTAGCGCAACCAGCCCTGGAGCAGGTCGCTCCAGATCAGCGTGGGGACGGTCAGCAGCAGGGAGACCCAGAAGCGGTCCCGGAACAGCTCGACGCTGTGGCCCGCGTGCTTGTCGTGCGCGGCGTGCGCCGCGTGCGCGTCCCGCACGGCATGCGCCTCGTGCGCCGCGTGTGCGCCCGCGCCGTGCTCTGGCGGGTGCGTGGGCGAGATCTCGGAGCCGTGCGGGTGACCGGCCGCGTGCGGGAGCTCCGGGTGCTCCGGGTAGCCGGGCTTGACCGGCGGCTCGCGCCCCGGTCCCGGCGCATGGTGGCGCGCGTGCTCGTCGTGCATGGCTGCTCGCGGCTGCGGGCTCGGATCGGACCGGAGGCGAGCCGCATCGCCACGGTCCCGATGCGGGGCAAGCTAGCGCCGGCGCCGGGCTCCGCCAAGCCAGCGCCGACGCCGGACTCCGCCAGGCCAGCGGCGGCGCAGGACTGTGCGAAGCCAGCGCCAGCGCCGGACTGCGGCAGGCCAGCGCCGGACTGCGCGAAGCCAGCGCTGGCGCCCGACTGCGCAGTGAGCGCGTTCGGCGGGCGCATCGCGGCCAGCACACTGGCGGATCGGCCCGGCCCGGCCGTCCGTCGCTAGACGCGGGGGTCCTCCCACGCGCCATCCGCCGATTCCCGACAGCGCCGGAGCCCGGTTCACCTCCATGTTGTGGGCGCGCGTGGCGTGGCCAACCGAACTCGCGGCCGCGCATCTGGCTGCCGGCGACGGTCCCGGGTCCGGCCGTCGCGGCGGAGTGCATGCATCGGGGGCGGGGCCTCGCGCTGCGAGCCCCGCGGAGGAGACGACCATGAGCTTCATCCGGCGCTTCGACGAGCTCGGGAGCGCAGACGTGCCCGTGGCCGGCGGCAAGGGCGCGAACCTCGGCGAGATGACGCGTGCCGGCCTTCCCGTCCCTCCGGGGTTCGTGATCACGGTAGACGCCTACCGCCGCTTCTACGAGGCCAGCGGCGTTGCGGACGAAGTGTCCGCGCGGCTCCAACATCTCGACGTGGATGATCCGGTCCAGCTCCAGCGCACGGCCGAGTCGCTCCGGTCGCTGATCCGGCGCGCGCGCGTGCCGCGGGATGTGAGGGCCGCCATCCTCGATGCCTATCGTGCTCTGTCCGAGCACGAGGGCGTCGAGGAGGAATTCGTCGCGGTGCGCTCCTCCGCCACCGTCGAGGACACGGCCCAGTTCTCCTTTGCCGGCATGTTCGAGAGCTTCCTCAACGTCCGCGGCGGCGACGACTTGATTCGCCGGGTCAAGGACTGCTGGGCCTCCGCCTTCGGCGCGCGTGTGCTCTTCTACCGCATCAAGCAAGGGATGCGGGAGGAGGCGCCGATCGCGGTGATCGTGCAGAAGATGGTGAACGCGGAGAAGTCGGGCGTGCTCTTCACCGTGGACCCCGGGACCAACGACCCGACCGTGCTCGTCATCGAGGCGGCGTGGGGACTGGGCGAGGTGGTGGTGGGCGGGCAGGTCGCGCCGGATCACTACGCGGTGGACAAGGAGACCCTCGAGATCGTGCGCAAGACGCCCGGTTACAAGGAGTTCATGCTGGCGCGTGACGAGGAGACCGGTGAGAACGTCCGCGTCGAGTTGCCGGAGGAGCGAGCGAGCGCTCCCGTCCTGAGCGACGACGAGGTCCGCGCCCTCGCCGACCTGGGCAGGAAGGACGAAGCGCACTACGGCGTGCCGCAGGACGCCGAATGGGCGATCGAGGACGGGACGACCTACTTCGTGCAGACCCGGCCCGTCACCACGCTCGAGCAACGCGCCGCAGCGCCTCCGCCGGCGGCCGAGGAAGCACGCGCGGAGGAGGGCCCCGGCCGCGTGCTGGTCCGGGGGCTCGGCGCGAGCCCCGGCATCGCCTCCGGCACCGTCCGCGTCCTCGCCTCGCCGCAGGAGGGCGGCAAGCTGCAGGAGGGCGAGATCCTGGTCACCACCCGCACCGCGCCGGACTGGGTGCCGATCATGCGCCGCGCCGCCGCGATCGTCACGGATGCCGGGGGGATGACGTCGCACGCGGCCATCGTCTCGCGCGAGCTGGGCGTCCCCTGCATCGTCGGGGCGCGAGACGCCACGCGCACGCTGCGTGACGGCATGGTCGTCACGGTGGATGCGCGGGAAGGGACGGTGAGGCCGGGCCAACGGCCGGAGGCGGAACAGGCCGTGGCGGTGGCCCCGCGCGCCGCCGCTCCGCTCGCTGCCCCTGCACCGGTGACGGCGACCCGCCTCGAGGTGAACCTGGGCGAGCCGGAACGGGCCGAGGAGGTCGCGCGGCTGCCGGTGGACGGCGTCGGCCTGTTGCGCGCGGAGTTCATGATCCTCTCGGCGCTCGAGAACCGGCATCCGCGCCGCCTGCTCGAAGAAGGTCGTGGTGACGAGTTCGTGGAGCGCATGACGGAGAAGCTGCTCACGTTCGCCCGCGCCTTCCATCCGCGCCCGGTCCTCTACCGCGCGATGGACTTCCGCTCCAACGAGTTCCGCGGGCTCGAGGGCGGCGAGCGCTTCGAGCCAGTCGAGGAGAACCCCATGATCGGCTACCGCGGCGCGTACCGCTACACGCGCGAGCCGGACCTCTTCGCGCTCGAGCTACGCACGCTCACGCGCGTCCGGGAGCAGTTCGGCAACATGCATCTCATGATCCCCTTCGTGCGCACGGGATGGGAGTTCCGCGAGGTGAGACGGCAGATCGACGCAGCGGGGCTCGACCGCGGCCTGGAGCTCTGGGTCATGGCGGAGGTCCCCTCGATCACGTTCTGGCTCGATGAGTACGCGCGCCAGGGCATCCACGGCGTCTCCATCGGCTCCAACGACCTGACCCAGCTCGTGCTCGGCGTGGACCGCGACAGCGAGATCCTCGCACCCCTGTACGACGAGCGCGATCCCGCGGTGCTGAACGCGATCCACTCGATCATCCGCAGATGCAAGGAGCTGGGCATCGCCAGCTCGATCTGCGGGCAGGCGCCCTCGGTGTACCCGGAGTACGCCGAGATCCTGGTGCGCTGGGGGATCGATGCCATCTCCGTCAACCCCGATGCCATCGAGCGGACGCGGCGCCACATCGCTGCGGCCGAGCAGAAGCTGTTGCTCGAGGAGGCGCGCGGCTCCGCGGCGGCCCGGGCCCGTCCCGAGTGGCGGTGGCCGGAGCTCGCGCGGGACGGCCGCTCTGCAGATGGCCGGGCCGAAGTGCCGCGGGCCGGCGCCGCACGAGCCGGGACGGAGCGATGATCATCACCCTGACGCTGAATCCGGCCGTCGACCAGACGATGTTCCTCGAGCGGCTGGCGCCCGGGGAGACCCTGCGCATCCGCGAAACCCAGCTCGACCCGGCCGGCAAGGGAATCAACGCATCGCGGGTGGTGCATCGCCTGGGCTGGCCGACCATCGCGTTCGCGTTCGCTGCGGGGGAGACCGGGGTCATGGTCGAGAGGGCGCTGGATGAGGAGGGTGTGCAGCGCCACTTCGTCCGGGTGGATGGGCAGACCAGGATCAACGTCACCGTGGTGGAGGAGGCGACCGGCCGCGCGACCAGCCTGTGGGGCCCCGGGCCCGCAGTCGGCGCCGAGCAGCTCGCCGCGCTCGAGGGCCTGCTGCGGTTCTGGCTGCCGGCCGGCCGCGTCCTGGTGCTGGCCGGCAGCCTCCCTCCCGGCGCGCCGGAGGACATCTACGCCGCCTACATCGCCATCGCGCGGGCGCACGGCGTGGCGACCATCCTCGACACCTCCGGCACCCCTCTCGCTCTGGGCCTGGTAGCCCGGCCGGATGTCATCAAGCCCAACCTGAGCGAGGCGGAGGAGCTGCTCGGCAGAGCGCTCCCCGATCTGGATGCGGTGGTCGCCGGCGCACGCGAGATCGCCGCGCGTGGCATCCGCGTCGTGATCGTCTCGATGGGAAGCGCGGGCTCGGTGTGCGTGGAGGGCGAGCGCGCGTGGCACATCGTCCCGCCCGAGGTCGAGCGCCGCAGCACGGTCGGCTCCGGAGACTCGTTCATCGCCGGCGTGGCGATCGCGCTGGCCCGCGGCGACGATCTCGTGGAAGGCCTCCGGCTCGGCACGGCCGCGGGCGCGGCCACCGCCATGGCGCCGGGCACCGCGCTCGGCGATGCAGACGAGATCGCGCGGCTCCTGCCGCGCGTGGAAATCAAGGAGATCCGGACGTGAGCGCGGCGCATCTCGCGATGGGGATCTACGCCTCGCTGCCCGTGCCGCTCTGCTGGGCGCCTTGCGTGCCGCTCCCCGCATCGTCCGGGGCCCCGGTCGCCTCCAGCCAGTAGGCCGGCTCGTCCGGCGGCTCCGTCGCACGGAGCTGCGCGAGTCGTGCGCGGTCGCGCCGGCGTCGCAAGCCGAACAGCGCGAGCAAGATGGCCCCTGCGAACGCCCAGAATACGGCGGAATGGGAGAAGAAGACCAGCCAGCCGTAACGCCTCCGCACGTGCCTGCGCCAGGCCTCCTCGAACTGCGGTAGCTGCAGGCCGTACGTTCGCCACAGCGCCGGCTCGAGCTCGCCCTCCGCTTTCCAGCGCGCCAGGAAGACGCGGAGCCCGTGCACGCCGCCGTGTTGCGCCAGGTACTGGATCGTGCTCGCCGAGAGCAGGTAGGCGACCCGTGCCTCCGTTTCGGAGGCGGGCCAGGCCAGCGTGAGCGAATCCAGCGGTGGCGCGCGGCCCAGCAGGAAGGCGAGCCGGAGCTGCCACCCTGCCTCCCAATCCAGCTCGCCGGTGGCCCAGCGAGCGTAGCCCTCGTGGAACCAGCGCGGGATGCGTGCCGGCGCGAGATAACGGTGCAGCGCGATGTGCGCCAGCTCGTGTCGCAGGATGCGGGCGAGGTCCCCTGGCGCCGCGCGCCGCGATGCGTACGCCGGGAGCACGATCACGCCGGCCTCCGGAAACGCGATGCCGGCGCCCCACTCGGGCGCCTCGCCGCCGGTGAGCGAGTCGAAGCGAGCCGGGTCCGGAGCGAGGAAGATGTGGACGGGACGATCCGCGGCGAGCACATCCTGCGGCAGGGCGGGCAACGCGGGGGCTGCGCTCACGGCATCCAGGAGTCGCGTGGCGAGGGGCGCCGCATCCCAGTGGTGGACGACGAGCGCCCCGCGGGCCACCGAATCCGGCCCCGGGGCCGGGCGCTGCGCCACGCCCGCCGTCGCGCCGGGCACCGCCAGGGCGAGCAGGAGCGTGGCCGCGGCGCGAGACATCAGTCCGCCCTTCCTCCGCGTCGCCGCGTCCGGGCGCCGCGCCGCCCCCGCCGCCCCATCACCCTGTCCGCCGCTTCGCTCGCGTCTTCCGGCGCGCTCCCCGTGACGCGGCGGCATCTTCGCCTGGCGCCGGCCGCTCGCCCGCGCGTGCCGGCGAGCGTGCATCGTCGGGCACCTCCGCGTCGCCATCTCCCGCCGCCGGCGGTTCGGCCGCCTCCGCGCCGAGGAGCGCGAGCCGCTCCTCGCTCGTCAGGATCTGATCGACGCGCAGCAGGATGAGGAGGCCGCGGGGTCCGCGTGCGAGACCCGCGATGTATCGGGCCGCGAGGCCGCGGAACAGCGAAGGCGGCTCGGAGACTTCCGTGGACGGAACCCGGACCACCTCCGTGACCTCATCCACGATCAGGCCGACCCTCTCCTCTCCGAGTCCCACCAGCAGCACGCGCGTGTCCGGGCCCCGGCGCCCCGCCGGCAGCTCGAAGCGCTTGCGCAGATCCACGACGGGGACGATCACGCCGCGCACGTCGATCACCCCTTCGATGAACTCGGGGGCGTGCGGGACTGGTCGCGGCGCTTCGAACGGAATCACCTCCTGGACCTGGTACACGTCGACGCCGAACTCGTCCGTCCCGAGCCGGAACGCGACGATCGGCACGGCGCCGGCCGTGGCCGGTAGGTGGGGCATGCGTACCTCCGTGGCATCCTCCGGCAGATCGCCCCGGAACAGGTCGGCAGGCCGGAGCGGCGCGATCACGCCTTCCTCGTCCTGCAGGAGCGGTTCATCTTCGGGCCGACCATCCGGCCGCCGCACGGCCGGTGCGGAGCCGGCCGTCGCGGGCGGCTTCTCGATCACCCGCAGGACTGCGTCCACCGCGAGCGCGAAGCGCACGCGCCCGCGGCTGACGACCAGCGCCGCCCCCGGGCGCGCGGCCTCGTCACGCGAGAGCCCCAGGAGCGGCGCCGCGTCGATCACCGGGAGCCATTCGCCGCGGTGCTGCAGCACGCCCGGCGTGTGATCGGGAAGCCCGGGCAGGGGCGCGAGCACCGGGTCCGCCACGACCTCCTCGACCTCCTGCGTGCCGACGGCAAAGCGCTCCCCGGCGAGGCGAACGAGGACGACGCGCTCCACAGCGGCCGCGCTCATCGAAGCTCCAAGCCGGCGGCCACGCGCTCCACGATCGCCGGCGCGATGCGGTCCAGCGACAGCACCTCGCGCGCGTAGCGGGCGGCCGCGCGGGGCATCCCGAAGATCACGGAGCTCTCGCGGTCCTGGGCGATCGTCCACCCGCCGACCTCCCGGATCGCCCGCAACCCCTCCGCCCCGTCACGGCCCATCCCGGTCAGCACCACACCCACGCTGCGCGGGCCGTAGTGCCGCGCGACCGCCGCGAAAAGCACGTCCGCCGCGGGTCGTACCCCCCACACGGGAGGGGTTTCCTCGAGCTGCATCGTGATGCGCCCGTCGTGCCGGGCGAGACTCAGGTGGACTCCGCCCGGCGCGATGTAGACGCAGCCGGCGCGCACCGGCTCGTCCGGCGCGGCCTCCTGCACGCGCACCGAGCTCACGCCGGCGAGCCGGTCCGCCAGCGAGCGTGTGAAGCGCGCGGGCATGTGCTGCACCACGAATACGGCCGCAGCCAGGCGCGCCGGCAGGCGCGGAATCAGCTCCGCGAGTGCACGCGGGCCGCCCGTGGATGCGGCGACGGCCACGGCATACGCCGGACTGCCATCCGCCGCCGGCGTCCGCACGAGCCGGCGCCGCCGGCGCACGTGCGGCCGCCCACGCTCCGGGATGACCACCGGGAGGTTCGCGATCTGCGCCATGGCCGCCGCGCGCAGAGCGTCCAACAAACGCGCCTGCAGCGCTTCGACGTTCCGCCGCTCATCGCCGCCCGGCTTGACCACGAAGTCCACTGCGCCGTAATCCAACGCGCGCAGGGTCGGTTCGGCGCCGCCATGCGCGGACAGGATCACGACCGGCCGCGGCGCCTCGCTCATGATGTAGCCCAGCGTGTCCAGCCCGCCGAGGTCGGGGAGCTCCAGGTCGAGCGTCACCAGATCCGGGTCGTGCTCGTGCAGGAGCCGGATCGCTTCGTAGCCCGTGCGTGCCTCGGCGATCACCCGGAACTCGCCGGACCCCTCGATGATCTCGACGACGAGCTCCCGCATGAGCGCGCTGTCCTCGACGACCAGCACGGTCGCCGGGCGCGCCCGCCCCGCCGCCGCGCGTTCACAGGCTGACATCGGGCTGTTGCACCGAGGTCACCAGGATCCGGCCGTCCGCCGGGGTGACGAACACCGAGCGCCCGTGCTCGCCGCCCACGTCTTCGCCCCTCAGCGGGATCCCCGCCGCCTTCAGCGCGGCGCGTGCCGCAGCGATGTTGCGCATCCCCAGGGTCGCCCCGCTGGTGGCTCCGAGCTGGGGGAACATGTTGGCGCCGCCCACCAGGCGCGCGTACAGCCGCTCACGCACCGCGCCCTGCGCCTCCATGAGCCGGATCAGGTGCGGGACCGCCGTGGTCGCGAACCGGCCGGGTGCGCCGGGATGCCGGGCAGCACTCGGATCCGGCAGCAGCACGTGTGCGAGGCCGGCGACCCGGCACTCCGGATCGTACAGGACCACCGCGACGCACGAGCCCAGCCCCAGCGCGGCCAGCGTCGCACCCGGCCTCGCGACTCGCGCTTCGCCCACCCGTACTGCGAGCCGCTGCTCCACCCGCACCGCCGCCTGCCCGATCATATGCGCTGGTAGATCCGCTCGCGGGCCGCCACCTGGCGAAATGCTGCTGCAGCGGGCCCGAACAACGTCTCCACCTTGCCGAGCACGAGATACCCGCCGGGAACCAGTGCGTCCCGGAATCGCACGAACAACTCCTCCTGCACCCCTCGCTCGAAGTAGATGATGACGTTCCGGCAGAGGATGAGGTGCTGCCCCTGCGGGAACGGGTCCTTCATGAGGTCCAGCGCCCGGAACTCGACCAGCCGCCGCGGCTCCGGCCGGAGCTGGTACCGGCTGCCCGGCTCGAACCAGCGCCTTCGCAGCTCCTCGTCCGTGTCGCTCAGGGCGAGCTCCCCGTACTCGGCGCGCCGCGCGATCTCCAGGCTCTCTTCGTCGATGTCCGTGCCCAGGATCGCGAAGCGCCGCGAGAAACGGCGGGCGCTCACCGCACCACCCAGCGCTTCCAGCAGCATGATGGCCACCGAGTAGGCCTCTTCGCCGCCGGCCGTTCCGGCGCTCCAGATCCGCACGGGCCGCGCGTCCAGCGCGAGCAGGTCGCGCACCACCCGCTCGCGCAGCGCTGCCCACACCTCAGGGTTGCGGAAGAACTTGCTGACGTTGATGACGAGCGTCGCGAGCAGCCGCTGGTACTCGGCGGGGTCCGCCCGCAGCAACTCCGCGTAATCCCGGTAGCGGTGAACACCTCGGGCACGCATCCGAACCGCGATGCGCCGGCGCAGACACTTCTCCTTGTAGCCGTCGCACCGCAGCCCGGAATCCACCAGCACCTGCTGTTTCAGCGCCTGCAGCTCCCGCGCATCGGCCTCCTCGAGCTCCCCATCCGCGAGCGGCAACGATGGGAGTGCGGACCGGGCCGCCCCGCGCATCCGCCTACCCGGCCACATGTGCCACCGCTTCGAGGTTGTTCCGGACCACGTCGTTGGCAGGGTTCAACTCGAGGGCGAAGCGCCAGCAGCGCAGCGCCTCCTCTCGATTGCCCTGCTTGTAGTAAACGTTCCCGAGCTTCGTGTAGATGTCGTCGCCCAGGCGCGGCTCGATCTCGAGCGCCCGCTTGTAGTGCTGCACCGCCCCCGCGTGGTCGCCGCGCCGGTATGCGATGTCTCCGAGGTTCTTGTGCACCTGCGGCAGGCTCGCATCCAGCTCGGCCGCCCGCTCGTAGTAACGCTCCGCCCGGTCCAGGTCCCCCTGCCGCTCGGCGACCGCGCCAGCCAGGAGCTGGAGTGGCGCGGAGTCCGGGTGCGCCGCCACTCCCTCCTCGATCGTGGACTGCGCCATATCGAGCCGACCCGCGAGGCCCGCCACCAGTGCGGCGTAGTGGTAGAACGGCGGCGTGGGCGTGTCTCCCGGCTTGAGCCGCAACTGGTATTCGGCCAGGGTCTCCGTCGCGCCGTCCGTATCGCCGCTCGCGATGTAGACCGCCGCCCTCATCAGCGCCACGTTCGGCGTGGCCGGCCGGAGGGCCTCCGCTTCGTGCAGCGCGAGCAAGGCATCCTCGGCACGGCCCAGGCGCATGAACGCGAAGGCGAGATTGGTGAAGGCGGCGTAGCTCGCACCGGATGCCTCGACCAGCATCTTCAGGCGCCGGACCGCTTCCCGCTCCTTCCCCTGCCGCAGGGCGAGCAACGCGAGGTGGAAACCCGCGCTCGGATCGTCCGGCCGCAGCTCCAGCACCTGCCGGAACTCGCGCACTGCCTCGTCTACCATCCCTGCGCGATAGAACGCGACGCCGAGGTTCCGGTGCTCGGCCACCTCCACCTCGCGCACGCGATTCCCGTTCGCCCGCGGCACGCGTGCGCCCATGCGATGCGCGAACCCGGCCTGCAGCAGGCCGAAGATGGCCTTCCCCACATCGAACTCGGCCAGGCCTGTCTCGTCGGCGATCTCCTGCACCGTGCGCGTGCCATCCAGCAGCGGCAGGATCCGCTCCTGCTCCGGGGTCAGCTCGACCCCCGCGTTGCGGACCCGCTCCTGCTCGACCTCGAAGATCAGGTCCAGGGACGGGATCTTCTTGGCGATCAGGCTCCATTCATCCACCCGCCTCGCGGCCTCCAGCAGCAGGCTCTCGGGGTTGATCGAGGCAAGGTGTTCCCCCTCCGGCGGGGTCTGGTCCACCTCGAAGTAGAAGGTGCCCTGGGACCACGTGAAGAGATGGTAGACCGCCTCCTCGATCTGCTGCTGGATGTAGCGCTCGAGCTGCTCCGGCTCGATCAGCCGCCGCTCGATCAGGATCTCCCCCAACCGCAGATCCGGGTTCCGGGACTGCTGGTCCACGGCCCGCCGCAACTGGTCGTGCGTGATCAGGCCGTCACGCACCAGCAGATCCCCCAGCCGGTCCCGCCGGTTCACCACCCGCGCAAACGTGATCCGCCCCTGCTCGAAATAGATCTGGCCGAAATTCGACCGGTCCGTGATCGAGAGGCAGCCGGTCTTCTGGCCGAGCGCCAGCAACTGGCAGACGTCGGCCAGACTCGCTTCCTTCAGGCTCCCCTTGATCGCCATCGGCTTACTCCAACTCCTCGATGACCCAGTCGGCCGGGTAGGGCCAGTTCCAGACGATCTTCTCGCGCGTCAGGAACCACTCGTCCTGATGCCGGGCGGTGGGCTGGATGGCGGCCGGCGCGGCATCGGGATCCCCGCCCAGCCCGAGGTCCCCGTCCCAGTCCAGCAGCGTGAAGCCCTCGACCGGTGGCGGCGGCAGCTCCACGACGAGCCCGCTCTCCATCCGCGTCCGCAGCCGCTCCTGGAACCCCGCGATCTGCCCGGGCCGGCGCCGTGCGGCGAAGGCGAGCTGCGCCCCCGAGCGGTGCAGCGCGTCGAACAGGTGGAACAGCTCCTCCTGCGCGCGCTCCGTCTCCGCGAGCGTGTCCACGTCGTCGATCAGCAGCGCTTCCGCCCGCCGGTAGCACCCTCGCCAACTGTCCACCCGGTTGTGCTCGAGCGCCTCGATCAGCTCGGCCACGAACGCGCGCCCGGCCACGTAGGCCACGCGCATCTCCGGATGGCGCGCCTTGAGCTCCGAGCCCAGCGTGGCGAGCAGCACGCTCTTGCCGGCGCCCTCCGGGCCGTGCACGAACAGCGGGTTGTAGCGCTTGCCCGGCTGCTCAGCGACCGCAGCCGCCGCGCGCACCGCGAACAGCTCCGCGGCCAGCGGCAACTTCTCGAACGTGTATCCGGGCGGCGGCGCGGGCAGCGGCCGTGCCCGCTCCCGGACCTGGCCCAGCAGGTCCTCCGCATCCGCGATCCGGTCGGGGTCGCGCATGATCTCGACCTCGGCCAGCTCGGGCGCGCCGGGCTCGAGCGTCTGGATCTCCGCGACGATCTCGCGCAGCCTCTCCACGTCCGCCTCATAGCCGCGGATGATCGGCTCCACGTCCTCGCCGGCCGCCGCCCGGCGGCGGGCGCCCTCCAGGCGTCGCGTCCGGTACCCTTCCGCTTCCCAGCGCCGGATCGCCTCGGCGAGCTGCCGCTCCGCGGGAGACTCCTCCGGCACCGCCACCTCCACGCCGCCGAGCTCCTTCAGGAACTCCTCGAACTCATCTCCGCCCGTCGCGCCCGGGCGGCCGGTCCCGCCCCCACCCATCAGCGCCGGCACCTCGTCCGCGGTGACCGCCCGGCCCTCCAGCTCCTGCACCGCGATCAGCCGGTTCAGCGCGCCCTGCAGCTCCCGGACGTTGCCGAACACCACCCGCGCCAGCGCCTCCGCCACGCCCGGCGCCAGCACCTGCCCTCGCTCTTCCGCCTTGCGCCGCACGATCGCGACGCGCGTCTCGTAGTCCGGCGCGCCGATGTCCACGATCAGTCCGCCGGAGAAGCGAGACTGCAGCCGGTCGTCCAGCCCATCGATCTCCGGCGGCGGACGGTCACTGGCCAGGACGACCTGGCCGCCCCGCGCCGACAGCGTGTCCCACGCCCGTAGCAGCTCCTCTTGCATCCGGTGGCGCCCGGCCAGGAATTGCACGTCATCCAGCAGCAGCAGCCCCGTCTCGCTCAACTGCAGTCGAAACGCGTCCCGCTTCCCTGCCTCGATCGCGGCCGTGATCTCATCCATGAAGTGCTCGAGCGTGTCGTACACCACGCTGATCTCTGGATGGATCCGCCGCGCGTGATGGCCGATCGCGTTGATCAGGTGCGTCTTCCCCAGCCCCGACGCACTGTAGATGAACAGCGGGTTGTACGACACGCCCGGCGACTCCGCGACGCGCCGCGCCGCCGCCGCCGCCAGCCGGTTCGCCGCCCCGACGACGAACGCCTCAAAGGTGAAGCGTGGATCGAGCTCCAGCCAGGCCATCTCCGCTCCTCATCTCGCGCCCGCGGGCCTGCTGCCCTGGCGGAACGTGCTCGCCACCCGCCGCAGCGTCAGCTCGCTCACCGTGCGCAACGTGTCGAACACTCCCGCGCCGCTCACCGCCACCGCCGGCAGCGACGGCACACACCGGAAGTTCAGGATCTCATCGAGCTCGGCAACCGGCAGCGCCCCGGCCACGTCCTGCTTGTTGTACTGGATCACCATCGGCATGTCACGCACGTTCACGCCGTGTTCCACCAGGTTCTCGTGCAGATTGCGCAGGCTCTCGATGTTCTCCTCGAGCTGGCCCGGCTGCGAGTCCGCCACGAACACCACGCCGTCCGCGCCACGCAGCACCAGCTTCCGCGTTGCGTTGTAGTAGACCTGCCCCGGAACCGTGTAGAGCTGGAGTCGCGTCCGGTACCCCGAGATCGACCCCAGGTCCAGCGGCAGGAAGTCGAAGAACAACGTCCGATCCGTCTCCGTCGCCAGCGAGATCATCTCGCCGCGCCGATCGTTCGGTGTCGTCGCGTGAATGTATTGCAGGTTCGTCGTCTTGCCCGACCGGCCGGGACCGTAATAGACGATCTTGCACGTGATCTCGCGGGTCGCGTGGCTGACGAGCGCCATCACCCGCCTCCCTGCTGGTCCGGCGCGAAGACCCGGTCCAGGCCCGCCTCGAGCTCGTGCTCGAAGCTCGCGGCGCCCACCGCGGGCAACGCCTCGCCGAATTCGGGCAAGGCACGGACCTGCGCAGCCAGCTTCTGGAAGAACAGCTCCACGAGACCGAGCGTCGAGTGCTCGTCGAAGATCGTCACGAGGATCAACGTCTCTGCAGGGGTCACGAAGGGCGCCAGAAATAGCTGCCACCTGCGCCCCGCGTGATGCATGTACTGCCATCGCCCGGCGCCCGTGATCTCCGCGAGCGCATGAGCCGACGCATTCGTCGCCGCCGCCAGCGCAGCGACGTTCATCACGTGATAGCGGCCAGCAAAGCCATGCTGCGCCAGAACCTGCCCGCTCGCGTTGACCAGCAACGCGATGCGCGCCCGTGCCTCGCGCACGAAGATGCGCATGGGCTCGCGCAACAGCTCGCTGAGACGCGCGATGTCGGCCCGCCTCATTGCAGCGCCTCCACTGCCCGATCCATCTCCAGGCGGATCAACCCGAGCTGCGCATCCCGGTCCGCGACCACGACGACGATCAACTCCGGCCGCCCAGCGACCAGCACATGCCCTTCCTCCGTCTCGAGTTGGAACGAGCCCAGGCCGCCCAGCGCGGCCTCGCGCACCGCCTGGTCCGTGCGCCGGAACAACGACGCCGTGAGCGCCGCCATGGCCGTGCCTGACGCGCCCGTGCCCAGCTCCGACGCCACCGGCACGCCCGCCTCCGCGTCCACGATCAGCGCGCTGCGGACGCCGGGGACGTGGCTGAGCCGGTCCAGCGTGCTGGCGACGACGTCGCTCATGCCCCCCCCTCGGCGAGGAACCGCCGGGCCAGATCCGCCGCTCGCTCGGCGGTTCGCAGTGCCCAGCCGACCGGCGTGCCACGCTCGGCGGCGACGAGGACGAGCAGGTCTCTCTCCAACGGCGCGACGTGGAGCAGCGCGCGGTCCGTTTCGATCAGGATGCCGCGCCAGGCGCCAATGGATAGCAAGTCCGCCGTGCGCGCCGCTTCCTCCGCGGCCGGGCCGACCACCGCACCCAGCGCCTCGCTCTGCGTCGCCCCGTTCGCGCGGACCGACCCAGCCAGGATCAACCCCCGCCCGTCCAGGAGCAGCGCGCCGATGAACGGCGCCTCTTTGCTCAGTGGCTCGAAGACGCGGGCGGGGTCCCGGCCGCCGGCGCCGCCCACGGGCCCGGCTTCCGCCGGGGGGCGTGCCAGCTCCGCAGCCGTCCCTGCGGCCGGCTGCGCGGCAGCCTCCACACGCCCCGCTCGCGGCGCGGGAGCGGAGGATGTGGGGGCCGCGCCGTTCTGTGTCCCGGGCGGGGTCGGCTCCGGGCCCTTGGCGCCGTTCGCCGACACGCGCCGCGAGGCGGCGCCGCTCCGCGCCTGCTGCCGCCGGAGCACCGACAGGGCCTCCTGCACGGCCGGATCGCCGGGCCGCGCGAGGGCCGCGCGTTCCAGGTGCCGGCCCGCCGACGAGTACTCGCCACGCTCGAGGTGGAAGAAGCCCAGCCCGCGATGCGCGTCGAAGTTGTCCGGATCCAGCCGGGCCGTCACGGCCCACTCGTCCGCCGCCCGCTCGCGGTCGCCGAGCTCCAGGTAGATGCGGGCGAGCAGCAGGTGCCCATCCACCGAGCCGGGACTGCGCTCGAGACCGCGCAGGCACAAGCGCAGCGCCGCCTCCGTCTTGCCCATGCGCCGATACGCCTCCGCCAGCGGGAGGAAGGATGGCGAGCCCGGATCGCGCGCCACCTCCTCGCTCCACCGCTGGAGATCAGCCGTTCCCGGCCCGTTCCGCATCCTGCGCCGCCTCCTGCGCGAGGACCTCGTTGAGGGTTTGCACCGCCGCCAACGCGCTCCCTGCCATCTCGCGCCGCCGGCCGTTTCCGCCCAGCCGCAGGAACGCGGCGAACGCGCCGGCCGCACGCGTCAGATCACCCGTCCGGATGGCTGCCATTCCAAGATCAAAATGCGCATCCGGCGACTGCGGGTCCAGCGCGACCGCGCGCGCCAGCACTTCCGTCGCGGCCCGCATCCGGCCTTGCCCCGAGAACGCCCGGCCGGCCAGCAACGCGAGCTCCGGCCGGTCCGGGTGCGCCGCGTGCAGATCCTCTGCGCACCGCGCCGCGGCATCGATCTCGCCGCGCTCCAGCAGCTCCTCGACCTCGCGGATTGCCTGCTGCAGCTCTCGCTCCTCCAGCGGGGCCTTGCGTTCCTGGATCCTGATCACTCCGGTGCTGACGAGCCCGTAGGCGATCTTTGCGACATCGAAGGTGCTGCGGCCGAGGTTCGCCGCGATCTGCCGCAGGTCCTGCTCCCCGTCGATCTCGGCGAGCACCTCCCATTCGTCCGGCCGCAGGTCCAGCACCGGCCCGTCGCCATCGCCGACCGGCGCCAGCACGGGCACCGCTTCCACGTTCGGGATCCGGGGCTCCAGCCGGGACCACTCATCGATGCGGCGTGCCCCCTCCATCAGCAGGGATTCCACGCGCACCTGCACGCCGCGCACGCGGTGCGGGTTCAGCTCCGCGCACTCTTCGAATCGGAACCGCCCCTCCTCCCACGCCATCACCTCGTAGAGCGTCTCCTCGATCTGGAAGCGCAACTGACGGCGCATGTCCTCTTCAGTCACGCTTCCCATCTCGAGCAGGATCTCGGCGAGCCGGCGCGCCGGATCCTGGCGCTGCAATTCGAGCGCGCGTTCCAGCTCCCGCTCGGTGATCTTGCCCGCCCGTAGCAGCAGTTGCCCGAGACGGCGTGTCGAGCGCCGGTGCATGCTGAACACGATGAGCCCTCGTTCGAAGTGCACGACCACCTCATCGTTCCGGCGCTCGGACCGGACGGTCAGCACTCCCGTTTTCCGGGCGAGCTCCAGGAGCTGGAGCACGTCCTGGATGCTCATCTCCTGCAGCGGCCCCTCGATCGCCATCGCTCGTCACGCCACTTCGGTCCTGATCCGCCGCGCCCGCTCGAGCCCCGCGCGCGCTGCCGCGTTCTCGGAGTCGAAGCGGAGCACGCGGCGGAACGCCATCCCCGCCTGTTCGGCCCTGCCCGCCTCGAGCAGCGCGTCACCCAGCCGCGTCAGCGCCTCGAGGTGGTAGGGATCCGTGCTGAGCAAATCGACCAAGACGTGGATCACGGATTGCAGCCGGCCACGCTTCCGCTCCACCTCCGCCAGCGCCAGCGCCGCTTCGCCGTAGCTCGGCAGCAGGTCCAGTGCGGACCTCAACTCCCGCGCGGCCTCCTCGAGCCGCCCGGCCTCCTCCAGCACCCGCGCCAGCGCCACGTGCGCAGCCGCCGCCGCCCCGTCCAGCGCGATCGCATGCCGGAGCACGCTCTCCGCTCCTCCAACATCGCCCGCCGCATGGCGCGCCTGCCCGAGCTCCACCCAGAGCGACGCATCGTCGGGGTCGACCGCCACCGCCTGGTCGAGCAGCGCCACAGCGCGCGCGGGCTCGCCGGCCTCGGACAGCGCGCGGGCCAGGAGCCGCATGCCGCCGACATCCTCACGCGCCAGCTCGTGCACGCGCGTCGCCGCGCGGAGTGCCTCGGCGGTTCGCCCGAGCAGCAGCAGTGAACGGGTGATTCCCGCCAGCGCCGTGCGCAGGTCGTCGGCACGCTCCTCCGCACCGGGTCCGCTCCCGGCCGCTTCGAGGATGCGCCGCGCCGCCTCGAAACGCTCCAGCGCCTCGCCCGCCAGCCCCTGCCCGAGGTACACCTCGCCGAGGAGCAACAGCCCCTCCGCATCCTCGCCTCCCTTCCCCGCGCCGCGGTGCGCCTCCTGCGCCCGCGGCGCATCCCGCGCGCCGCCCTGAGCGGAGGCCGCTGCTCCCTCACCCCCGTGGGCCGCGGCCCCGGCCGCAGGCGCGCCGGGCGTTCCGGCGCCTGGCGCCGCTTCAGCCAGCCCTCCGCCCCCCGCCTCGAGCTCCGCGAAGGCCGCGTGCAACGCACCCTCTTCCACCTCGAAGGACGACGCGGCGGCAGCCTGCACCGGGTGCTGCGCGATGTCCAGGTCCGGCGCGAGCACGCGGCCTTCCTCGAACTGGAGATCGATCAGCAACCGGAACCGTGGAGCCGGGAAGTAGGGATCCAGCTCGAGAGCGCGCCGGGTCTCACGCAGCGCGCCCTGGTAGTCCCCGAGCGCAGAAAGCGCGAATGCGAGCTGGTAGCGGGCCTCCGCGGAGTTCGGGTCGAGGTCGACCGCGCGAACGAACGCCGCGCGCGCCTCCTCGCGGCGTCCCAACTCCATCAACACGGCCCCCAGGCCGGTCCACGCCGATGCGGACCTCCGGTCCAGCTCGAGCGCCTGCCGGTAGGCCTCCAGCGCCTCGCCGTGGCGCCCGCACCGCGCGAGCATCAGCCCGACGTTCCGCCAGACGTCCGCGGGCGCGCGCCCTCCCTCCAGCGCCTGCCGGAACGCCTCCTCGGCGCCCGCCGGGTCACCCCGGTGCATGCGGACCACGCCCACGTTGTTCCACGACAGCGCGTAACGCGGGTCGAGCTCCAGCGCCCGCCGGTAGGCCCGCTCGGCCGGCTCCAGCTCCCCACTCTGGTGCGCCGCGACGCCGCGCTCGTTCCAGAGTTTCGGGCTCCCCTGCTCCGTCGCGAGCAGCGCGTCGTAGAGCACGGCCGCTTCTGCGCCCTTGCCCATCAGCAGGAACAGCTCGGCCCGCGCCTGATTCACGAGGCTCGTGTCCTCGCCTCGCTCCAACGCCCGCTCGAACTCACGCGCCGCCTCCTCGTAGAGCCGCCGCTGCCGCAGCGCGAGTCCGATGTTGTAGTGGGCCAGCGCACCTTCGACCACCTCCGGACGTGGCGCCCGGTCACCCACCAGCTCGTCGTAGCGCGCGGTGCTGAACTGGTCCAGCGAGAGGTTCGCTTCCGATTTCGCGATGCTCGGATTCAGCTCCGCGGCCCGCGCCCGCGCCGCGTCCGCGCGCGCCACATCCCCCTGGTCGCCGTAGACGAAGGCGAGCAGGTAATGCGCTTCCGCGAGCTCCGGATCCAGGGCGACCGCGCGCTCGAGCGCCTGACACGCCTCGACGTTCGAGCCGCGGCTGTAATGGAATTCGCCGAGATTGAGGTAGACCTTCGCGTTCCGCGGGTCCCGGGATGCCGCTTCGTTCAGCTCCGCAAGCGCGGCCTCGAGGTGCCCCCGGTTCCGCTCGGCGCGCGCGAGCTGCAGCCGGAGCCCCGTGTCGTTCGGATGCAGCGCGACCAGCTGGCGCAGCTCCCGGACGGCCGCCGTGGCATCACCGCCGTACAGGTACGCACGCGCCAGGCGCCGACGCGCCGCATCGTCCGACGGAGTCGTCTCCAACCTGGCGCGCAGCCGCTCCACCAGCTCGTTGTAGTAGCCGGTGTGGAAGTAAGCGATCTGGATGTTCCGCTGCGCGACCTGCATGCGCGGGTCCAGCTCGAGCGCCTGCTCGAACTGCTCGATCGCTTCTTCCAGCAGGTCCTTGTAGTAGTAAACGACCCCGAGATTGTTGTGGGCTCCCGCATCCCGCGGATTGATCCGCCGGGCGAGCCCGCGCAGCAGCTCCAGGTCACGCGTGGAACGGACGGCGCCTCCCCGCCTGCCGCGCCGCGCGGCCGCGTTCGCCGCGCCACCGTCCTCTGCCGCGTCCGGCGGCCACGGGAACTCCGCTTCCCCGTTTCGGGCCCCGGCGGGAGCCTCGGCGTCCGCAGTAGCCGCGTAGGGCTGTACGCTCATGGCTTCTCGAGGCGCATCGCGCGCAGGATCACGCGCAGGGAAGCGTTGTCCGGCAGCAGCAGGAAATGCCCGCGCACGGGCTCCTGGCGCTCGTCGATCTGGAACAACGTATCGATGCAGAGGACGTGCTCCTCCACCGAGCCGAAGTTGAGGTAGCTCGCCGTCAGCACCGCCGCGGCCATGTCGATGGCGAGGCTGGGCACCGAGGCGAGCAGGAGCATGCCCAGGAGCTCCGAGAGCGCATTCAGGTACGCCCCGCCGAGGATGTTGCCGGCTTCCTTCAGGGCCGACTGCTCCAGCTCCCCGAACCCGTCCGGGAACGGGACGTGATGCCTGCCGAGCAGGATGGCGCCCAGCCGGCTCGCGGTCGGCGCGGGGAACACCTGCACGGTACGGCCCGTCAGATCGCCGAAGACCTGCATCACCACGGCCGCGATCACCTGGTCCGGCTTGCCAATCAGCTCGGGCACGTCCTCGATCGGCACGATCCGGGTCTCCGGCACCCTGACCGTGATGCGCCGGTTGGTGAGCTGGGACAGCGCCGTGGCTGCGTGCCCTGCCCCGATGTTGGCGACCTCGCGCAGGCCATCGAGCTGACGAGCGCCGAGCTCGCGGACATCGATCATGCTCGCCCCCTCACAGAACACTCGTGGGATCCAGCACCAGCGCAGGCCGACCATCGGCGAGCAACGTGACGCCGGAGAAGAGCGGCAGCGCGCCGACCGGCGCGTCGAACCGCTTGACGAGAATCCGGTCCCGGCTGACGAGCCGGTCTACCGCAAGCGCCGCACGGCGCTCGCCCACCTGAGCGATCACCGCGGCGGCGTCTCCGCCCACCATCGGCGCCTGTAGCACGTCGCGCAGACGCACGAGCGGCATCACCTCTCCGCGCAGCCGCAGGACCTCGCGGCCTCGCACGCGACCCACCATGTCGGCGCCCAGCTCCACTGCTTCTGCGATGTGGGTCAGCGGGATCGCGTACGCCTCCCCGCCGATCTGCACGCGCAACGCCTGGATCACAGCCAGTGTGAGGGGCAGGCGCAGCGTGAAGCGGGTCCCGCGGCCCTCCTCCGTCCACATCTCGAGCGCCCCGCCCAGCCGGCGCACCGCGTTCACCACCACGTCCAGACCCACACCGCGCCCGGAGATCTCGGTCACCTTCTCCGCGGTCGAGAAGCCGGGGCGGCTCATGAGGCGCAGCAGGTCCTCGTCGCTCAGCTCGGCGGATGCGCCGTCCGGGATCAGGCCCGCGGCTCGTGCGCGCTGCGCAATGTGGGCGCGGGAGACGCCCCGCCCGTCGTCCTCCACGCGGATCACCACGCTGGAGCGCTCGCGGGCCGCCTGCAGCAGCAGCCTTCCACGCTCCGGCTTGCCGCGCGCCCGTCGCTCCTCCGGCGGCTCGAGCCCGTGGTCCACCGCGTTGCGCAGCAGATGGAGGAGCGGCTCGGCGAGCTGGTCGAGGATCGCTCGATCCAGCTCGATCTCTCGCCCCCGGATGTCGAAGTCCACCTGGCGGCCCAGCTCGCGCGCCGCCTCCCGCACCAGCCGCGGAAAGCGGTCGAACACGTCGCCCACCGGCACCATCCGCATCCCCAGCACCGTGTGCTGGAGGTCTCCGATCAGCCGCTCGAACCGGTCTGCCAGCTCGGCGAGGGCCTTTCCTCCGTCCGCTGCCAGCTCGCGCAGTCTGCCGGCGAGCACCGCCAGCTCGCCGACCCCGTCCGAGAGCTCGTCCAGCACGCCGAGCGCGACCCGAGCGTGCCGGCCGGTCAGCTCCAGCGGCTGCCCGCGGCCAGGCCCGACGCTGCCAGTCCCGCGGGCCGGCGCGCTCTCCGCCGCCACGGCCTCCCCCGCAGGCAGCCCGCCCTCGAACCGCACGTCCACCACCTCGCCGGCAGCGCGCGCCGCCCGCTCCAGAGCGGCGCGGTCCGAATCCGGAGGGAACCACAGCCGCAAGACGCCCCCCGCCCAGTCCGCTCCCGGCTCCGCGGGCTCCGAGCGGAGCACCGGCGCCACGGCAGCCACGTTGCGCGCGACCAGCAGCGCCCTCGCGGCGGCCATGGGCGCGTCCGGCCGGATCACGACCCGCATCACCAGGTCACGGCCGCCCGGCGCCCCGTGGGCTCCGCGCTCGCCCCCCGCGGAGCCGTCACCGTCCTGGCCACCGGGCAGGCCCGCGCCTTCCCGCGCTCTCGCCGCGCCACGCGCCGCGGCCCGGCCCCGCTCCTTCCGGCCCGTCCGGCCGCGCCGCGCCGGCGGCGCCTCCGCCGCCTCCACCCCCGCGACGGCCCGCTCCACCGCGGCCTCCAGCGCATCCGCCGCCGCGAGCAGCTCATCCACCAGGCCAGGATCCACGCGCCGCCGCCCGGCCCTCACCTCATCCAGCCGATCTTCCAGCTCGTGCGCGAGCCGCGCGACGTCGTCGTACCCGATCGTCGCGGACATCCCCTTGATCGTATGGGCGGCGCGGAACGCCTGGTCGAGGGCCTCTTCGCTCCACTCCTCCGCCCCGAGCGCCTGCAGGCCGCGGCTCAGGACCGCCAGATGCTCCCGTGTCTCGGACAGGTAGAGCTCGCGGTAGCGCCCGAGATCCATCGCTCGCTGCCCCCCCTCAGCCGAGCACCCGCTGAACCGCCTCCAGCACCCGCGACGGCTGGAACGGCTTCACGATGAAGTCCCGCGCTCCTGCCTGGATCGCCTCCACCACCAGCGCCTGCTGCCCCATCGCGCTGCACATGACGATCCGCGCCTTCGGATGCTCCTTGATGATCTCCCGCACCGCGTCGATGCCGCTCATGTCCGGCATCACGATGTCCATCGTCACGAGATCCGGCTTCAGCTCGCGGTACTTCGCCACCGCCTCCGCTCCCGTCTCCGCCTCCCCCACCACGTCGAACCCCGCCTGGCGCAGAATGTCGCCGAGCACCGTCCGCATGAAGATCGCATCATCGCAGATCAGAACCGTTCGTTCCATGGAGCCCTCGGTGGTGCCGCAATCCGCGTCTCACGAAAGCAGCCGCTGCAGGAGATGTCCGGCGTCCAGCAAGAGAAAGGGCGCTCCGCCCTCCGTTCCGATCCCGATCAGGTCCGCCCGATCGATGTCCAGCGCGCGCAACGCCGCGGCATCCATGACCAGCTCGTCCACGACCGCGCGCGCAACGCCGAGCATCCGCTCCACGGCGAACGCAGCCACGCGGGCGCCGTCCGCGACGACGAGCAAACGGTGATCCTCGTGCGCGCACGAGGGCCCCAGCGCCAACACCGCGCCCAGATCGAACACGGTGAGCACGCGCCCGCGCAGGTTGATCAGGCCCGCGACCGCCGCATCGCACCCGGGCAGTCGCGTCAGCGGCCGGGGGCCGAGCACCTCCCGTACCGCGCCGAGTGGCAGCCCGAAGCGGTGCTCGCCGCAAGCGAACAGCACAGCGTCCGGAATCTCCGGAGAAGCGCCGACTGCCTCCCCCGCCAGGGCGGAAGCCGAATACATCCGAGTGCGACGGCGTGAAAAAAGGGGCGGGAACTCCCGGGGGTTGGGTGAGACAAAATAGCGAGTTCGGACGGCCGGGGTCAACTCCCCGTGTGCGTCGGCGGGCCCGCCGGCCCTACGCCGGAGGTCCGGCGTGCCCACTCCGCAGCGGCCGCGAGGTCCGGCGGCAGCGGGCTGCGGAACTCGAGCCGCTCGCCCGACCGCGGGTGGGGAAACGCTAGTTCCGCCGCGTGCAGGAACTGCCGCGGCACCCGCCGCGCCAGCGCCTGCGCCCACGGCCGGTCCGTCCCGCTGATCCCGCGTTCCGCGCCGGCGCCGTACACGCGGTCCCCGACCACCGGGTGCCCGATGTAGGCGAGGTGGACCCGGATCTGATGCGTGCGGCCCGTGTCCAGCTCCGCGCGCAGCAGGTCCGCCGCGCGCCACCGCTCCAGCCGCCGCAGCCGCGTCCGCGCCGGCCGTCCCCCCGCCACCACGGCCATGCGTTTGCGGTCCGCACGCGCGCGCCCGATCGGCGCCTCGACCAGCCGCTCCCCCTCGTCCAGGTGGCCCCACGCCGCCGCCAGGTACGAGCGCCGCACCTCTCGCCGCTTCAGCGCCGCACTGAGCGCGCGGTGCGCCGCATCGTTCTTCGCGACCAGCATGAGCCCTGAGGTGTCCCGGTCCAGACGATGCACGATCCCGGGCCGCAGCACTCCGCCGATCCCGGACAGGTCCCCCATATGATGGAGTAGCGCGTGGACCAGCGTGCCCGTGGCATGGCCGGGCGCCGGATGGACGACCAACCCGGCCGGCTTGTCGATCACGGCCAGGTCGCTGTCCTGATAGATGATGTCGATGGGGATCGCTTCGGGAGCCAGCTCGCTCGGCGCGGGCGGCGGGATGTCGACCTCGACGACGTCCCCGCGCACCACGCGCTCGCTCTTTCGGGGAACACGCCCGTTCAGCCGAACACGCCCCGTCTCCAGGAGCCGCGCGATGCGCGACCGCGAGAGCGTCGGCAGGTGATGCGCCAGGTACCGGTCCAGCCGTTCCCCGCCTTCATCCTCCACGTGCAGCGTCCGCCGCCCCGCCAGCCCATCAGATCCCGGCCCGCTCATCCTGTCGCTCCTCCCGCCACAGTGAGAGCGCCAGGAAGATCGCGCCCGTCGTCACCGCGATGTCCGCAATGTTGAACACCGGCCAGCGGACGTCCCCCACTCCCACATCCAGGAAATCAACCACCCCGTGCGGAGAACGGATCCGATCCACCAGGTTCCCCACCGCACCCCCGCAGACCAGCGAGATCGCGGTCAACCTCACCCGATCGTGGATGGGGGTGTTCCAGTACATGCCGCCCAGCAGGACGAGCGCCACGACGGACAACACCATGAACACCAACCGCGAATGCGGGCCGAGCTGAATGCCGAATGCTGCCCCCGGATTGTAGATGTACGTGAGCCGGATGTAATCCCCGATGATGGGGACCTGCTCGTACAGGTGCAGCGATTGCTGGATCGCCAGCTTCGTGACCACATCCACCGCCAGCACCGACCCCACGACCATCACGAACCATGCCGCCTTGCTGCCCGTCCATGGCCGGACGGCGCTCCCCGCCTCCCTCGCACTCACCGCATCCACCGCCTCACCCTCCTCCTGCCTCCTGCAACACCTGGCACGAGATGCAAAGCGTCGCGTGTGGAAGTGCCTCCAAGCGGGCCAGCCCGATCTCCTGCCCGCAACGCTCGCAGCGCCCGAACGCGTCGGGATCCGCGTACAGTCGCCGCAGCGCCTGGTCAATGGCCATCAGCCGTCGCCCTTCCTCACTCGCGAACAGAAACGCCTTCTCCCGCTCCATCGCATCCGTCCCCTGCTCAGCCGCGTGGAGCGTGAACGGATTCCGGTCACCCGGCGCGCCATCGCCGGCAGCGTCGATGAAATCCGCCGCGAAACGCGACAGCTTCCTCACCGTGCGCTGCCGGTCCCTGAGCAAGAGCTCCTCCAACCGCCGAAGGTCCTTCTCGCTGATCGCCATCGATCGTTCCCGTCAGACCCGATTCGCCTGCCGAGCACCGAGTCAAGCGACCGTCAATCCCAGTCGCACCGTCCAATCGTCGATCTCCACGTCCCGCAAGACCGCGAACCGACCCTCCGCGACCGTCGTTCCCGTCTCGAGCGCGACCGCCAGCGTCTCCCCTGCGATGAAATCCTCGTGTGCGCGGGTGGCCTCGATCACTTCCTCCGGGCCGAAGATCCCCAGCCGGATCCGGTCACTCACGTGCAGGCCCGCTTCCCGCCGTGTGCCCTGGATCCGGTTCACCAGCTCCCGCGCGAGCCCTTCCCGCCGGAGCGCCGCATCGAGCGTCGGATCGAGCGCCAGGGCGTACCCCTCGTTCGCTTCCAGGACGAGGTCTCCGCGCGCCTCTTCCTTCACCTCGAACTCGTCCCGGCTCAGCTCGTAGCCCTCCCCGTCCACCACGATGCCCAGCGTCTCCCCCCGCCGCCACGCCCGGAGCCGCTCGGCCGGAAGCGCCCGGATCTGCTCCGCCGCCTGCGCCGTCTTCGGCCCGAAGCGCTTGCCCAGCACGCGGAAGTTCGGCTGCGCCCGCAGGTCCATCAGTTCATCGGCGGCTTGCAGGAATCGAACCTCCTTGAGGTTGAGCTCCTGCCTCAGCACCTCGACGAGCTCTGGCGGCAGCTCCACGCCGTCCGGCAGCACCGCGTACGCCGTCCGGAGCGGCTGCCGTACCCGGATGCGGACCCGCTCCCGCGCGGCCCGGCCGAGCCGCGCCAGCGTCCGGACCGCCTCCATCCTCGCCTCGAGGTCCCGGTCCCGGAGGCCATCCTCCGGCTCGGGGTACGCAGCCAGGTGCACGGACTCCCCGCGGCGCAGCGCCCGATACAGCCAGTCGGCATGGAAGGGGACGTACGGCGCCAGCAGCGCCGCCAGCGTCGCCAGCGTGTCCGAAAGCGTCCGGAACGCCGCCCGCGTGTCCGGCGTGTTCCCGCTCCCGTAGAACCGGTCGCGGCTCCGGCGCACGTACCAGTTCGACAGGTCGTCCACGATGAAGTCGCCGATCGCGCGGGCCGCGCGCGTCAGCTCGTACGCATCCAGCTCCGCACGCACGCGCGCCACCAGACCCGTCAGCCGCGAGAGGATCCACCGGTCCAGCACGGGACGCGCTGCGGGTTCGGGATCCGCCGCCGAGGGCTCCCAGCCCTCGATGTTCGCGTACAACGCGAAGAACCGGTACGTGTGGGCCAGGGTATCGAACACCCGCCGCGCCGCTTCCCCCAGCGCCCGCGGGTCGAACCGCTTCGGCACCCAGGGCTGGCTGACCGTCGCGAAGTACCAGCGGATCGCGTCCACGCCGGTTTGCTCGATCGCCTCCCACGGGTCCACCACGTTGCCGCGGGACTTGGACATCTTCTGCCCTTCCGCGTCCAGCAGCAGATCGTTCACCACCACGTTCCGGTACGCGGGCCCGTGACCCAGCATCGTCGAGATCGCCATCAACGAGTAGAACCAGCCGCGCGTCTGGTCCACGCCCTCGCAGATGAAATCGGCCGGGAAGTGCCGCCGCCACAGGTCCTCGTTCTCGAACGGGTAATGCCACTGCGCGTAGGGCATCGCGCCCGAGTCGAACCACACATCGATCACGTCGGGCGTCCGCCGCATCTCGCCGCCGCAGCGGGCGCACGCCCAGCGCAGCTCGTCGATCCACGGCTTGTGCGGGTCCACCTCCTCGCCGGGCCCCGGCCGGGGCAGGTCTCCTGCCCGCTCGGCCAGCTCCGCGAACGACCCGATCACTTCCCAGTGGTCCCGGTCCCGCTCGCAGACCCAGATCGGCAGCGGCGTCCCCCAGTAGCGCGCCCGCGACAGCGCCCAGTCCACGTTGCCCGCCAGCCACTCGCCGAAGCGACCCGAGCCCACCTCCGGCGGATGCCAGCGGACCTGCCCGTTGTTGGCGAGCATCTCGTCACGCACGGCCGTCGTGCGGATGTACCACGAGTCCCGGGCCATGTAGAGGAGCGGGCTCGAGCAGCGCCAGCAGTGCGGGTACGAGTGCGGCTCCAGCGAGTACCGGTAAACGAGACCCCGCGCCTCGAGGTCGCGGACCAGCGGCTCGTCGGCCGCCTTGGCGAACAGCCCCCCCACCAACCCGACCTCCGGACGGAACCGGCCCGCATCGTCCAGCGGCTGGAACAGGGGCAGGCCGTGCCTCACGCCCGCCTGGAAGTCGTCCGCCCCGAATGCCGGCGCCAGGTGCACGATCCCCGTCCCGTCCTCCGCGCTCACGAACTCTTCGCCCAGCACCGTCCAGGTCGCGGCCGTCGCCGCCTCTGCCTGGCCCGGAACGAGATCGAAGGGCCTCCGGTAACGCGTGCCGATCAGCTCCGCCGCCGCGTAGCGCCGCCGGACCTCCGCTCCCGGGCCGAACACCGCCTCGAGCCGCGCCTCCGCCACGATCAGACGCCGCCCGTCCCGCTCGACCTCGACGTACGGGAGCCCCGGATGCACCGCGAGCGCCGTGTTCGACGGCAGCGTCCAGGGCGTCGTCGTCCACACGACGAACGCGCGCCCCTCGGGGTCCGGCTCCCCACCCGGCCCCACCAGCGGCGCGAGGAAGTAGAGCGACGGGTCGACCACCTCCTCGTAGCCGAGCGCGACCTCGTGCGAGCTGAGCGGCGTGCCGCACCGCGGGCAATACGGCACGCTCTTGTGGCCGCGGTAGATCAGCCCTCGCTCGTGGAGCTGGCGCAGGATCCACCAGACGCTCTCGATGTAGGATGCGCTGAACGTGATGTAGGGCCGCGAGTAATCCAGCCAGTATCCCATCCGCTCCGAGAGCCGCTCCCATTCCTCCTTGTAAACGAAGACGCTCTCGCGGCACACCTCGTTGAACCGCGCGACCCCGACCGCCTCGATCTCGCGTTTCCCGCTGATCCCGAGCTTCTTCTCCGCCTCGATCTCGACCGGCAGGCCGTGCGTGTCCCAGCCCGCGATGCGCGTCACGTGCTTGCCGCGCATCGTCTGGTACCGGCAAAACAGGTCCTTGATGGTCCTGCTCAGGACGTGGTGCAAACCGGGCCGCCCGTTGGCCGTGGGCGGCCCTTCGAAAAACACGAACTCCTCGCGCCCCGCCGTCGCTTCCAGCGTCCGGCGGAACAGGTCTTCTTCTTTCCAACGCCGGAGCACCTCCAGCTCCAGCGTCATCGCATCGGCAGGATATTCCGGATACGTCATCGGCTCCGCGATCCAGGTTCTTCCGCCCGCATCACCTCGTCGCCGCCTCCACGCCCATCCGCGCCACCACCCCCCGGATCAGCGCAGCCAGCTTCGGCTCGGCCGCCATCGCCGTCGCGACGATGTGCTCGAAGGCGGTCGGCTCGAGGGCATCGGGAAGACACGCATCCGTGATGATCGCCACCGCCAGCACTCGCATCCCCATGTGGCGGGCAACGATCACCTCCGGAACCGTGCTCATCCCCACCACGTCCGCTCCCATCGCCCGCAGCATGCGGTACTCGGCCCGCGTCTCCAGGTTCGGGCCCGTCACCGCCACGTACACGCCCCGTCGGAGCGGAATGCGCAGCTCGAGCGCTACCTGCTCCGCGAGCGCCTGGAGCCCGCGGTCGTACGGCTCGGACATGTCGGGGAAGCGCGGCCCGAGCTCCTCCAGGTTGGGCCCGATCAGGGGATTGTCTCCCAGCAGGTTGATGTGGTCGTCGAGCATGACCAGGTCGCCCGGCTCCCACAGCGGATTCATTCCCCCGCACGCCGCAGAGACCACCAGCGTGCGCGCACCCAGCATGAACAGGACGCGAACCGGAAATGTGACCTGCTGGAGGGTGTACCCCTCGTAACGGTGCAGGCGGCCCTGCAGCGCCGCCACCCGCCGGCCCGCGAGCCGGCCGAGCAGCAGGCGCCCTGGATGGCTCTCTACCGTGGAGAGCGGGAAATGCGGCAGATCCGCGTACGGGATCGCCGCTTCGACCTCGATCTCCTCCGCCAGCGCGCTCAGCCCCGTCCCCAGGATGACGCCGATCTCCGGCTCGAATGCGGTCCGTTCCCGGACCCCCGCCACCGCCTCCCGCAGCGCCGCGCGCAGCGCTTCCGCCGACGCGCCGCTCACGGATCCTCACGCAGCAGTGAAGAGAGCCAGTCCAGGCCCTCCGGGTAGTCCTCCCTCGCCGCCTCCCCGGCCGCGGGCGCCGGAGCGTCCTTCTTCTCTTCCTTTTCCTGCTCTTTCTCCTTTTCCTTCTCCTCCGCCTCCGGCCGCGCCGCCTGCGCAGCGGCCGGCCAGTCCGGGGCCGGCCCATCGGTGGTCAGCAGCGGCTCCCCGAAGTCCTCGATCGACGGCAGCTTCACCTCAGGCGTGTCCTCCGCGATCTCGAGCGTCTGCGCGAGCAAGTTCAGCTCCTTCAGCTCCCGCTCCAGCAACGAGCGGTACGCCTGAACGAACTGTGCACGCCGGGCCCGCACGTCGCGCAGCGCCAGCTCCTCCCGCTCCAGCGCCTGCCGCATCTCGGCCCGCAGCCGCTCCACCTCCGCTTCCGCCGCGCGCCGCAACTCCTCCGCGTCCCGCGCCGCCTGCTTTCGCAGCTCCTCACGAATCTCCTGGGCGCTCACCAGCGCGTCGGTGAGAGCGCGCTCCCGCTCCCGGTACGCCGCGATCTCGTCATCCAGCCGCCCGGCACGTTCGCTCAAGGCGAGGTTCTCCCGGACGAGCTGCTCCATGCGGTCCGCGACCAGGTCGAGAAACGTATCCACGTCCACCGGCTCGTAGCCGCGGAGCGCGCGTCGGAAGTCTTCCTTCTTCTTCCGAACCTCGAGTGGCGTCAGGTCGATCATTGACTGCGCTCCCCAAAGAGAACGGTGCCCAGGCGCACCATCGTGCTCCCTTCTTCCACCGCCACCTCGAAATCGTTGGACATCCCCATCGAGAGATGTCGCGGCTCGAAGCGCGGAATCTCGCGCGCGCACCGCTCGAACAGCGAGCGCGCCGCGGCGAACGTGCGCCTGATGACACGCTCGTCGGCGGTCAGGGGCGCCATCGTCATGAGTCCCAGGATCTGCAGCCCGCGCAGCTCCACGATCTGCTCCACCGCCTCCACGGCCTCGGCCGCCGTCAACCCGCCTTTTGTCGCCTCGCCCGACGTGTTGACCTGCACCAGGCCCCGCACCGTCCGCCCCGCTCGCTCCGCCTCCTTCGACAGCTCCAGCGCCAGCCGCAGGGAATCGATGCTGTGGACGAGGTCGAAGAGCGGAAGCGCCCGACGGACCTTGTTCCGCTGCAGGTGGCCGATCAGGTGCCACTCCGCGCGGGCGCGCCCTACCGCGGCGACCTTCTCCTCCAGCTCCCGGACCCGGTTCTCGCCGATGTGGCGGAGGCCGGCGGCCAGCGCCGCCTCGACCGCGGCCGCGGGGTGCCCCTTCGTCACCGCCACGATCGCGACCTCCTCAGCACCCCTCCCCGCACGGCTCAGCGCCCGCTCCAGCCGCTCCCGCACCCGCGGCAACGATTCGCCCAGTCGCACCGCGTACATCACCGCCTATCTTACCCCGCCCCCCGCCAAAGATCAACGAGAGGGGACCGGCCCCACGACCGGTCCCCTCTCTCCCGCTCCCGCAACGCGGACCCTCCCGCGCCGCTCCGTTTCCCTCACTGCGTTCGGAACGTGATCGGCAGCGCGACCCACACCGGCACCTTCTTGTCCCGGTTCAGCGCCGGCGAGAACTCCATGATCTCTGCAACCTTGATCGCCGCCTCGTCCAACGCCTTGTGGCCACTCGACTCCTTCAGCAGCGTCTTTCTCACCTTGCCGGTCTCGTCGATGAAGAACCAGACCAGCACATCGCCGCCGATGCCCGCGTCCCGCAGGAGCGGAGGATAGTACCGCTTCAGCGCGCGTTCCACCTCCGCCCGGTTCTTCAGGTCCGGCGCCACGGTGAAGGGCGTGAGCACCGGCTGCTCCGAGATATCGACCTCGGCCCCCGCAGGCGGCGGCAGGTTCTCGATCGGGTTCGCCTCGAACGTCGTCGGCGCGATCGTCACGTCCTCGTCGATCGCCGTGGCGGAGATCACCGGCCGCGCCGGCCGCGCGATCTGCTCCGGCGGCGGCGGAATCTCCACCTCCGGCGGCAGCTCGAACGAGATCATCTCCGGCGTCGAGAACGACATGTCCTGCGCGCTCAGCGTCGGGAAGAACATGAAGATCAGGAAGTGGATCACCGTCGCCGCGGCCAGCGATCCCCAGAACCACTCCCCGAAGCGCTGCTTCAGCCGCTCGTTCGCCGTCACCACCCCTGCTCCCGATCCCGTTCGGGAAGCCGTCGTTCCGCTCACGGGCTACCTCCTTTCTCGAGTCACCCGCTGCTCGAGGTTGGTGTAGAACGTCACCCGAACCGCCCGTGCCTCCTGGAGCTCCTTCTGGACCAGATCCACCCAGCGGTACGGCACGTCCCGATCCGCCCGCAGGGAGATCACCAGCTTGCGGTCCGATTGCTCGTAGGCCGGCGCCACCACGGATGAGACTTCCTCCATCGGGACGCGCACGTCATTGATGTAGACGCTCCCGTCCTTCTCCAGCCACACATGCAGGAAGTTCTTGCGCGGCTCATCCACCTTCTTCGTCTGCTCCGCCTCCGGGAACGGCAGTCGCCGCGGCTGCTCCTTCGGGAACGTCGTGCTCACCATGAAGAAGATCAGGAGCAGGAACGCCATGTCGGCCAGCGAGGA
>DASVDH010000051.1:0-19309 GCA_036381195.1 Longimicrobiales bacterium
GCGGGCGCTTCGTCGTCCGCGATCACGGCCCGGATCCGGCTCATGTCGCTCCTACGACGGCGTCCGGGGCCTGAGACGTGTCGCCGGCGGGCGCCTCGCGGAGCGGGATCTCGATCGTCACCCGGAACCCGCCGCCCGCCATGGTCTCCGTCGCGATCCGGTGTTCCGTGCCGTACAGCTTGGCGAGGCGTTCGGCGGTGTTGCCGAGGCCGATGCCGTGCCGCGGCTCCGCATCGCCGGCACCCGGGCCGGTGTCCCGAACCTCGATCCGCAGCACGGGGCCCACCGCCCGCGCCGAGACCGCGACGGCAAGGCGATTGTCCACGTCGCTGCGACCGCCGTGCTCGATCGCGTTCTCCACCAGCGGCTGGAGGAGCATCGACGGGACGAGCGACCGGAGCGCCGCCGGATCCGCGTCGATCCGCACGTCGAGCCGATCCCGGAACCGCGCACGCATGATCCCCACGTAGAGGTCGAGCGTCTCGAGCTCTTCGCGCAGCGGCACTTCCTGCCCCTCGGCCCCCCGCATCGTCCGCCGGAGCAGTTCGCCGAGTCGGGCGAGCACGTCGTCCGCCGCGGCGAGGTCCTCGTACATCACCGAGGAGACCGTGTTCAGCGTGTTGAACAGGAAATGCGGATTGAGCTGCATGCGCAGCGCATCGAGACGCGCCCGCACGAGCTGCGTCTCGAGCCGGGAGATGCGCAGGTCCCGCTCCTGCGCCGCGCGTTGCCGATCGTAGAGGTGCGTGAGCGCCACGACGAGCGAGAACGTGATCAACTGCTGCGGAAACTCCATCGCGTAGCGGATCGGCATTCGCCCGTAATCGTATGCGCCGAGCCCCGCGAGCGGGAAGAGCGCGGCCCGCGTCGCCCACATGGTCGTGGTATGGTAAATGGCGAATGCCAGCGCACCGCCCACCTGCGCCGGGACATTGCGTGCCCACCCGCGGCGGTCCAGTGGGAAACGCCGCGCCAGCACGATGATCACGGGGAAGAACGCCGCGGCTGCCCACGCCGCGCCGAGCTCCTCGATGAGCGGAGCGAGCGGCGACGTCGTGCGGCCCACCGTGACGTGCTCGAGGTACACGTAACCCGTGCGCAGCAGGCCGACCGCGGTCGCGAGAGCGAAGCCCGCGATGTAGCTGCCGGGTACGTGAATCCAGCCGATGCGACGCATGTCGGAATCTACCCGGTCGCCGTGGGCCCGACAACACGCGTTTCCGGTGCGCGGGACGGTCGCGCGCGGGCCGGAGACGGGCGCATCGTCGTCGCCTGGATCGCCGGCGGCCGGGTGGCGGATGCGCGCGCCGCCGCTGCGCGACGTTTCATGCCGAAGAGGACCCGCGTGACGTCGTTCGTGCGGATCGCCAGGTACAGCGCGGTCGTCACGACGAACGTGCCCGTGGCGATCACGGCGAACTTGAGCGGGATGGCCACGTCCCAGTCGATCAGGTGGTAGGCGATGGCGATGATCACGGTCTGGTGCAGGATGTAGAACGGGTAGACCGCCTCGTTGGCGTAGCGGATCGTGGTGCTCCGCACGTTCAGATACCTGCGCGCGTAGCCCATCAGGGCGACGAGCCAGAAGCCGGCGTCGAGGGCGTTCGCCGCGATCCAGGCGAGCGATGCGAAGTCGTACGCGGTCTCGTCGGGCGAATGCCCGGTCCGCGCGATGGTGACGAGCGAGGCGGACGCGGCAATGCCGAGCATCAGCGCCGCTCGCCGGCGGCGCTCGATCGCGGCGCCGAACCGCTCGTCCGAGTAGAGCACGTAGCCGTACACGAAGAGGATCAGGTACGTGACGAAATTCGCCCAATCGGCGACCAGGTTGTGCGTGGCCGGCCAGGCCGGCCGCAGCGCGATCTCACTGGCGAGGATCGGGAGCGCGAAGAGGAAGAGCGTGGAGGGCCGCCGCTGGCACCACGCGGCAAAGCGGCCGACCACGGCGCGGCCGCGGTCCGAGCGCAGCGCGTGGAAGAGAGGGAGCGCGAGCAGCGCGTAGACGAAGACGTAGGCGACGAACCAGAGGTGGTGCCAACTGATGTTGCCGCGCGGGTAGGCGCCGCCGGCGAACGCATCCGGCAGGAACGCCAGGAAGCTCGTATACGCGGCACCCTCCGCGACCCGCTCGTAATAGACCTGCGGCGGCACGACGACCAGCATGCTGAAGATCAGCGGGACGAGGAGCCGGCTGAAGCGCTCGCGCACGAATTCGGTCCGGCTCCGCTTGCGCAGCGCGAAGTGCACGGCCGCACCCGAGACGACGAAGAGGAGCGGCAGCCGCCACCGTGAAACCAGGAACATCGGGATCTCAAGGCTGGGGCCCGCGGTCCGTGGATTCTTGAGGTGCCAATCCCACGGGACGAAGAACATCCCCACGTGGTAGAAGATCAACAGCAGGAACGCCGAGACGCGCAGCCAATCCAGGTCGTAGCGGCGCTCGTCCGCCTGGCCGGCGCCGGGACCGGCGAGCTCAGGACGCATCATCTCCCTCCTCCGGATTTCGGGATCCGCCGCGCCGGTGCCCCCGGCGCGGAATCGCTACGCCGGCAAGCTAGAACGGCGGTGACGCGCGGATCGAGAACTCCGGGACGAGCGGGACTCCGGCGGGGCGAGCGGGACCGAGACGGCCGCGGCTCTCGAGCGCCTCGTCGACCACCGCCTCGATTCCGGCGCGCCGCAACGCCATGGCGGCGATCGGCCCGCCGATTCCGCCATCGATGACCTGTGCTCTCCTCCCGACATCCCTTGACCCGGGTCCGGTCGCCGGCTACAATTATTTCGCGCGAACGAAATAACTTGGGGGATGCGTGACCGTGACAGGACCCGGGGAGACGAGACCTCGGCGGCAGCAACTACTCCGGCGACTGGCCGAGGCGGGGCGGGAGATGAGCGACGCCGCCGTGATGTTCCACTCGGCGCTTGCGCGGAAGCTCGGCCTGGGCGCGAGCGAGTGGAAGACGCTCGGCCTGCTCGAGCGCTACGGTCCGCTCACGGCGGGTGACCTCTCGGCGCGATCGGGGCTGGCACCGCCGTCGGTGACGGGGATCATCGATCGGCTGGAGCGCGGCGGCTGGGTCCGGCGCCGGCGGGATCCGGAGGATCGGCGGCGGGTGATCGTGGAGCTGGATCGGGCGCCTGCGGGCGACAGGGACGGCGCGTTCGCGGGATTGACGCGGCGACTCGGTGAGCTGTACGAGCGGTACGATGAGGAGGAGCTGGCGATGTTGCTCGAGTTCATGACGGAGGTCGCGAAGCGCCAGAGGGAAGCGACGGCGGAGCTGGAAGGCGTTGCGGGATCCGGCGGCGTGACCGGCGAGGAGGGCGCGCGCATTGCCGGCTCCGAGCGGCGGTGACGGCGGCGTGCGCGGCAGCGTGATCCCGCTCGCGCACGCGTCCTCCACGCCGCCCGGCCACCGGCCGTGTGTGTCCGATCCGATCTGTGAGAATCGACATGCGTAACGGCAGCACGTACGACATCGTGGTCGTGGGGCTCGGCGCGATGGGCAGCGCCGCGGCGTTCCACCTCGCCCGGCGCGGCCTGCGGGTGCTCGGGCTGGACCGTTTCACGCCGCCGCACGGGTTCGGCTCCTCGCACGGGCGCACGCGCATCATCCGTGAGGCGTACTTCGAGCACCCGCTCTACGTGCCCCTGGTTCGCCGCGCCTACGAGCTGTGGGCGGAGCTCGAGGAGCTGTCCGGCCGGCGCATCCTGCTGCGGACCGGCGGGCTCATGATCGGGCCGCCGGACGGGGCACTCGTGGAGGGCGCCCGCCGCAGCGCGCTCGAGCACGGACTGGCGTTCCGCGAACTCTCGGCCGCGGAGCTGGTGCGGCGTGCGTCCGGCTTCCGGCCCGCCGAGGACATGGTCGCCATCGAGGAGCCGCGCGCGGGGGTGCTGTTCCCCGAGACGGCGATCGAGGCGCACCTCGCGCTGGCGCGGGGCGCCGGCGCCGAACTGCGCGTCGAAGAGCCCGTCGTCGAGTGGAGCGCGGCGGCCGGCGGCGTCGAGGTGACGACGGAGCAGGGCCGCTACACCGCCGCTCGCCTGGTCCTCGCCGCCGGCGCGTGGCTGCCCGGTTTGGTGGCGGAGCTGGGTTTGCCGCTCACTGTGAACCGGCAGGTGCAGCACTGGTACCGGCCCGACCCGCCGACCCACCTCTTCGATCCCGAGCGGTTCCCCATCTTCATCTGCGAGTACGCGCCGGACGCGATGTGGTACGGCTTCCCCGACACGGGAGACGGCGTCAAGGTCGCCGTGCACCACCAGGGAGAGCCCGCTCGCCCGGACACGCTGCGGCGGACCGTGACGGACGAAGAGGCGGAGCCGGTTGCGGCGCTGTTGCGACGCTTCATGCCCGCGGCGCTCGGGCCCCGCATCGAGTCCGCGGTCTGCATGTACACCAACACGCCCGACGACCACTTCATCATCGACGCACACCCGGAGCACCCGCACGTGCTGCTCGTGAGCCCGTGCTCCGGCCACGGCTTCAAGTTCTCCCCCGTGATCGGCGAGCTGGTGGCGGAGCTGGCGACCGGCGCGGCGCCGCGCTTCGACCTCGCCCCGTTCGCCGTCGGGCGGTTCGGCGCGGTCGTCGCGTCACCGCGGAGTCGTGCGCGCCCGCGAACCGAGCGCGGCGAGCAGCCGCGCGGCTGCGAACCCACGGGTGAACCGCTCTAGCGCGGCCCGAGCGGCGGCGTGGGGGCGAGCGATCGGCTAAAGTACGGGGGGCGGATCCACCCGCCGCTCGCGGCTTCCGGCCCCATCGCCGCCGTGATGCGCACGGAACCGATGGGCGTCGAGGCCGTATAGCCGGGCGCACGTTCATCGATGGCGACCATTGTGAGGAGGAGCGCGGATGCCGAGAGTGCGAAACGTCGCGGCGGCGCTCGCCGCAGCGCTCGCCTGCGCGACGGCGAATGCGTGCGCGCAGGAGCCGGAACCGCCGTCGCGCGCCGCGACCCCGGCGGCGACGCAGGAGCGGATCGAGCGCGCGCTGGGCCGCGCACTCGACCGGATCACGGCCCGCGCCGACTCGATCGACGACGTCTTCCAGCCGGTGCCGTTCCTCACGGCATCGCAGGAGGCCGTGCTGCGCAGCCGTCCAAACCGCGAGCACGTCGCACGGGCGCGCCGGCTGGGCATTCCTCGCACGGCCGATGCCGCGGAGCGGGACCGGCTGCTGCGCGCAGGCGACCTGGTCGTGCTCGAGGACAGCACGCGCTACTGGGTGGTCCGCGAGCTGGAGGACTCCTCGCCGCTCGTCGTCCCCGACACCCGGGCGCTCCTGGTCGAGCTCGGCCGACGCTTCCAGGCGCGCCTCGCCGCCATGGGCGTGCCGCCGTTCCGGCTCGAAGTGACCTCCGTGCTCCGCACCGCCGAGGACCAGGCGGCGCTGCGCGCGACGAACCCGAACGCAGCCAGCGGCGTCAGCTCGCACGAGTTCGGTACGACCGTCGACGTCGCCTACAGCGGATTCGCGGCGCCGGTGAGCGTGCGGCCGGCCGACGTGGACGATGGCGCCGACGACGGCGCGGTTGGCGCCGGCGACGCGGGTGTGCAGGCGGGCGCCGCGGCGAGTGGCGTGCCGGGCGCCGCGGCGGATGGCGCTCCGGACGCCGTACCCTGGCTCGAGCCTTACCTCCGCCGGATCGAGGCGAGCATGTTGGAACGGGTCGCGGCGCGCCGCTCGGGCGAGTTGAAGGCGATCCTCGGCCACGTGCTGCGCGAGATGCAGGCCGAGGGCAAGGTCCTGGTCACGCTCGAGCGGCAGCAGCCGGTGTACCACCTGACCGTCGCGCGGCGGCTCGAGGGCGCGGGCTGAGGCGCGGCGCGGCCGGACGCGAGCGCCCGGCATCCCAGAGAACCCGTCGCGCGATGCGTGTGCATGATTCCGGGGAGGCGACGTCGTCGCCGAGGCCGGCGCGCTCCTCGGCCGCGCGGCGGTTCGCGCCATCCCGCGCCGGCGGCCGGATCACTTCCACTCCCACAGCCGGGTCGTGGTGTGACCATCCGGATCCACGTCGTACTCGAAGACAACGACGACGCCGTTCAGTCGATCGAGCCGGTCGGAAGTGGTCGAGTAGTAGAGCGAGCCGCGCCAGCTCGTAGCGCCGCCGTTGGCGTGCCGGCCGACACCGTGCCCGATCCAGGTCGCCGTCTCACCGTCCCGCGTCGTGGCGATGCCGCGCCCGGTGCCCAGGAGGAACCCGCCCGGCTTCGGCACCGTCACGTACGTGCCGATGTTGGTGATCTCGACTCCCAGGATCGTGCCGCGGGCCTGGAACGACGCCTCAACCTTCGGTCCGCCGCCGTCGGGCGGTAGGACGCGAGTTCCACTGATCGTTCCGTGTTCTTCACCGAGATGGTCGCCCAGCATTCGGCCTCCTTTCCGGGAACGGATCGACGTGGCTCGGCAGGTCGTGCGCGGCCCGGCGGCCGTCCGCACGGCCGATGCGACGCAGTCCGGAGGCGGCGCCTGCCTGGCAAGCTTCGGGCCGACGCGGCGCGGCGGGTCGACGGAGCCGGCGCCCGGCGTTGCCCGACCCGGCTCCCGTCCGCTAGCTTCAGGTCCGGCAAGGACGTTCGCGCAACCGGAGGCGGCAGGTGACGGACGAGCGCCGGTATCAGGAGGACGAGGTCGCGGCGATCTTCGAGGCGGCGGCGTCGTCGACGACGTCGCCGCGGCGGGGCGCGCCCTCGCCGCCGACCGGTCTGACATTGGCCGAGCTCCAGGCGATCGGCCGGGAAGTCGGGATCGCACCCGAGCGGATCGCCGAAGCGGCGGCGTCGCTCGAGCGACGGGCCGCCTCGGCCGGGATGCGGAGGCAGCTCGGGATGCCGGTCTCCGTGCGGCGGAGCGTCGACCTGCCGCGTGCGCCGACGGACCGCGAATGGGCGGTCCTCGTCAGCGAGCTGCGCGCGACGTTCCACGCGCGGGGCAACGAGTCGTCGCGCGGCGACGTGCGCCAGTGGACGAACGGGAATCTGCATGCGTACGTCGAGCCGACGGAAACGGGCTATCGCCTGCGGCTCGGCACGCTGAAGGGCGATGCGGCGCCGGTCAACATCGTGGGTGCGAGCGGCATCGGCATGGCCGTCATTGCGGCTGTGCCACAGCTCTTTGCCGGTGTGGCGGGTGACTTTACGGGTGTGCTCGCGATGGCCTCCCTCGGTGTCGGGGCGTTCGTGTTGAACGCCGTACGGCTCCCGCGCTGGGCGCGGGAGCGCGAGGCGCAGATGGAGTACATCGCGGACCGCGCGCTCGCGCTGATCGGTTCCGCGCCTGCGCCGGAAGGCGACGCGGCGGGCTGACCGGTTCGCGGCGACTGCCGCTCGGGTCGAAGTCGGGCCGCGCCCTCAGCCGTCGCGCACGACCGTGTTGGGATCGACCGCCGCGGCGCGGAGCGCAGGCGGCAGGCTGCCGAGGAGCGTCATCAGCAACGCCAACCCGATCGCGACCGTGAACGTCACGGGGTCGGCCGGCGGGATGCCGAAGAGCAGCGCCTGCATCGCGCGGCCGGCGGCGTATCCGAGGAGTGCGCCCAACGCGACGCCGGCGAGGCCGAGGCCGGCGCCGTCGCGCAGGACGAGTGCCGAGAGCGTGCGCCGGCGTGCGCCGAGCGCGCGGCGTACGCCGAACTCGCGCGTGCGCTGCGTCGCCGTGAACGAGAGCAGGCCGTGGATCCCGACGGCGGCGAGCAGGAACGCGAGCGCCGCGAACGCCGCGACCAGACGGAGCTGCACGACCCTGGGCGCAGTGTTCTCGGCGACGATGTCTTCGAGCAGCGCAACGTTCGACACCGGCTGAGCCGGGTCGGCCCGGCGCACGATCTCGCGGATGGCCGGGACGAGCGCGAGCGGATCGCCCTCCGCGCGTACGGCCAGGTCCTTGGGCGGGTAGAACATGAGCGCGCTATCCGGCACCTGCTGGTGCGGCAGGTAGACCTGCGGCTCGCTCGTGCGCTCGAGGCCGCGCACGCGCACGTCGCCCACCACGCCGACGACGCGACGGTCGAAGAAGGCGAAGTGGAAGGTTCGGCCGATCGGATCCTCGCCCGGCCAGTAGCGATCGACGAACGACTGGCTGACCACGGCGACGGCCGGCCGGTCCCGCGTATCGGACTCTGAAATCGGCCGACCCGCAAGCACCGGGATGCCGAGCGTCTCGAACCACTCGGCCGTCACGAATCGCAGACTCGCGGTCTCGCCGGCGGAACGCTCGCGGGGTTGCCCGTCGACCTCCTCGACCGGCCAGATGCCTCCGCCCATCACCATCGGCAGGAAGCTCGAGTACGCCGCGCTCACGACCCCCGGCAGGGCGCGCACCTCGTCGAGGACGCGGCGGTAGAACGCCGTCCGGTCGGCGGTCGCGGCGTACCGCGGCCAGGGTAGCCACGTTCGCAGCGTGAGCACGCCTTCGGCCCGGAACCCGGGGTCCTGAGATCGGACCTCGCCGAGCGCGCGGATGAGGAGGCCGGACGCGATCAGCAGCGCGACCGACGCCGTCACTTCAATGACCACGAGCGCGCGCCGCGTGCGCCGGCGGTGTCCCGTCGAGCCGCGCGCCGCGTCGCGCAGCCCCGCCGCGATCGCGCCGCGCCCCGCCCGCACCGCGGGCAACGCGCCGAAGCCGATCCCCGTGAGCGCCGTCGCGGCCAGCGCGAAGCCCAGCACGCGAGGATCGAGCGACGGCGTGCCGGCGATCGGCAGCGACGCCGGTACCAGCCGGGCGAGCAGCGGCAGTGTCGCACCGGCCAACAGCACACCCACCGCGCCGCCCACGGTCGCGAGCACCACGCTCTCCGTCAGGAGCTGACGCGCGATGCGCTCGCGCCCGGCGCCCAGTGCGCCGCGCGTCGCGAACTCCCGCCGGCGCGCCAGCGACCGCGCGAGCTGGAGGCTGGCGACGTTCGTGCACGCGATCAACAGCACGCCCAGCGATGCGCCCAGCAATGCGAACAGCAGCAGCCGCGCGTTGCGCGGGATCTCATCGCGAAGCCGGAACACGTTCGCGCTGACGCCTTCGTTCTCGACCGGGTGCTCCGCCTCGAGCCGGGCCATGATCCCGCGCATCTCGGTGCGCGCGCGATCGAGCGAAACCCCCGGCTTCAGCCGCGCGATCACCTCGAGATAGTTGTTGTTCCGATCCTCGAAGTCGGCGGGGCCCAACCGCAGCGGGGTCCAGAACGCGACCCGGCGGTCCGGGAACCGGAACTCCGGCGGCATCACGCCGATCACGACGTACGGCAGGCCGTCCAGCCGAATCGTGGCGCCGACCACGCCCGCGTCGCCGCCGAAGACCTGTTGCCAGGCGCCATGGCTCAGCAACACCGTGCCGGGCGCGCCGGGCGCATCGTCCTCCGGCGTGAACCACCGCCCGCGCGCGGGCTGCACACCCAGGAGCGGCAGCAGATCCGCCGTGACCGCCGCGCCTTGCAATCGCACGGGATCACCACGGCCGACCAGGTTCGCCGAACGGACATTGTACGCGGCGATCCGCTCGAACGATTCCGCCCGCTCGGCCCAGTCGCGGTAGTTCGGCGGCGACGCCTCCAATCGCGTGTACCCGCGTGGCGCCTCCCACACGCGTACGAGCGCGTCCGGGTCCGCGAACGGCAGCGGCCGCACCAGTACGTGGTCGATCACCGAGAACACCGCCGTGTTCATGCCGATCCCGAGCGCCGACACCACGATCACCGTTGCGGTGAAGCCCGGGGACCGTGCAAGCGACCGCTTCGTGTACCGCAGATCCTGGCGCAGGACATCCACGTGCAGCGGGACCGCATGGCGCGCGACATCGACCAGCGCCTCCAGCCAGAGCGCGGCCACCGCCACCGGGCCCCGCGCCTCCCGCCGCCGCGCCGCGAACACCTCCCGCATCCCGTCCCCGTAATCCGCGCGGAAACCCGCCGGATACAACCGCAACAGCCATTCGTACCATCGCATTACGCCGACTCCGGCGTCAGTCCGATCTCCCGGGCGAAGCCGACCAGCTCCGCCAGTCGCGCCGCCTCCGCACGCACGACCCGCACGCCGAACTCCGTGATCCGGTAATACCGCCGCCGCTCGTCCTCCCCCGGCACCGGCCGGCGCCGCGACTCCTCGATCAACCCCTGCTCCAGCATCCGCTGGATCGAGCGGTACAGCGTCCCCGGACTCAGCCGCACAGCGCCGTGCGTTCGCGCCGCGACGTCCTGCATGATCGCGTAGCCGTGCCGCTCCTCGACCGCCAGCGAGAGGAGGATGTGAACCGTCGCGAGCGGCAGCGGCAACAGCTTCCGGACCCTCGTGTCATCGCTTCGCATGGGCGCCAATATAACCGATGCGGTTATATGCGCAATGGTTATAGTTCGGGGCGAGCCGGTGCGGGAGCCGGTCGGTGGGTCGGACCGTGTGGAGATGCGAGAGAACAGGCGGGTGCCTGGTCCAGGTCCACCGCGCCCGGTAGCCCGGTATATTGCACTCCGTGCGTTGCAGGATGCCGCCGGTCCACGGAAAGGGCTGCGCCCACCTGAAGCTGTGACTTGACCGTTCCGGAACCTCTTTCGGACCGATCGCGCGGACACGGGCCGCTACCGGAGGAGGTCGCCATGACGGAACCGAGCCGTTCCCTGCCGCCGCATCCATCCCTCGAACAGCAGAAGAAGCAGGCGAAGGAGTTGCTGAAGGCGCTCCGCGCGGGCGACGCGAATGCGCGCGAGCGCGTGCGTCGGCACCTGCCGGACAAGCGGCGGATCACGCTCGCGGACGCGCAGTTCGTGCTCGCGCGCGAGTACGGCTTCGAGAGCTGGGTGAAGCTGAAGGCGCACATCGGGCGGGGCGCCGCCGCGGTCGAGCTCATGCTCGAGGCCGGTGCGCGGCCGGGGCCGAACCTGCACGATGCGCCGCCGGACGTGCTCGCCGTCCTGCGGGCGTACGGGGCCGGCGCGGGCTGAGACCGGGCTCGCCGGATCACGGCGGGTTTCGGTCTGGTTCGTGCGCGTGCGCGAGCGCGTGCGAGTGCGGGTGCGCGAGTGGGTGCGGGTGTGCGAGCGGGTGCGGGTGTGCGAGCGGGTGCGGGTGCGCGGCCCGAATCCCGCTTCCGCCCCCGTCCGCCCCCTTCCCGTAGACGTAAACGTAAACGTAAACGTTCCCGCTCCCGCTCCCGGCAGTTCCCGTCCCGCCCCCGACCGCCGCAAGGGCACACATGATGCGTCGCCCGGGCCGGGCCGCTGCGTCGTTTCCACGGCGCGCGTGGGGTCCGTCCACGGACGATCCAGGGTATGCGTCGGGTCGACAGACCGGAGCTTCAGGGACGAACGGCGCCGGCGGAGCTCGTTCGAGCCGGAGCCGCGGCCGCGCGGCCGCGTGCGGATGGCAAGCATCTGTTCGTGGGCGCGGAGAAGGTGTGGATCCGCGGCGTCGCGTACGGCCCGTTCCGGCCGGACGAGGCCGGGGATCCGTATCCACCCCCGCACATCGTCGAGCAGGACTTCCGCCGCATCCGCGAGAACGGGATGAACGCGGTCCGGACGTACACGGTGCCGCCGCGGAGAGTGATGGACGAGGCCCTGCGCCACGGCCTGTGGGTGATGGTCGGGCTGCCGTGGGAACAGCACGTCGCCTTCCTGGATGACCGGAACCGGGCGCGGTCGATCGAAGCGCGGCTGCGGGCGGGCGTCCGTGCGTGCCGCCGGCATCCGGCGGTGCTGTGCTACGCGATCGGCAACGAGATCCCGGCGTCCATCGTGCGCTGGCACGGGGCGCGCCCGATCGAGCGGTTCCTGCTGCGGCTGTACCGGTCGGTGAAGGCGGAGGACCCGTCGGCGCTGGCGACGTACGTGAACTATCCGACCACGGAATACCTGCGGCTGGACTTCCTGGACCTGGTCTGCTTCAACCTGTACATCGAAGAGCGGGACCGCCTCGCCGCGTATCTCGGCCGGCTACAGAACATTGTCGGGGACCGGCCGCTCGTGGTCGCCGAAGTCGGGTTGGACAGCCGCCGCCACGGGGATCTCGCCCAGGCGCGGGCGGTGGACTGGCAGATCCGGACGAGTTTCGCCGCCGGTTGCGCGGGCGCGTTCCTCTTCGCCTGGACCGACGAATGGCACCGCGGCGGCGTGGACGTCGAGGACTGGGCGTTCGGTCTGACGCGGCGGGACCGGCGGGCGAAGCCGGCGCTCGCCGCGGCGCGGGCGGCGTTCGCGGATGTCCCGTTTCCGCGAGGTCTTGCCTGGCCGCGGGTCACGGTCGTGGTCTGCTCGCACAACGGCGCCGCCACGATACGGGAGACGCTCGAGGGGCTGAAGCGGCTGGACTACCCGGACTACGAAGTCATCGTGGTGGATGACGGGTCGACGGACGACACGGCGGCGATCGCCGCCGTGCACGGGGTCCGGCTGATCCGAACGGCGAACCGCGGGCTGAGCCACGCGCGGAACACCGGGCTGGAGGCGGCCAGGGGCGAGGTCGTGGCCTACATCGACGACGACGCGTACCCGGACCCGCACTGGCTGCGCTACCTGGTGATGTGTCTGCTCGATGGCGGGCACGCGGGCGCCGGCGGGCCGAACCTGCCGCCGCCGGGCGGCGGTCTGCTGGCGGAATGCGCGGCGCACGCGCCGGGCGGCCCGAGCCACGTGCTGCTGACGGATACGGTGGCCGAGCACATCCCGGGGTGCAACATGGGGTTCCTCCGGGAGCGGCTCGTCGCGGTTGGCGGCTTCGACCCGCAGTTCCACACGGCGGGCGATGACGTGGACATCTGCTGGCGGCTCCAGGAGCGCGGCTGGACGCTGGGGTACCACCCCGCGGCCGTCGTATGGCACCACCGCCGCAGGTCGCCCTGGGCGTACTGGAAGCAGCAGCAGGGGTACGGCCGGGCGGAGGCGCTACTGGCGAGGAAGTGGCCGGGGAAATACAACGCGGCGGGTTCCGTGGCGTGGGCCGGCCGGGTGTACGGCCCGCCCGGCGGCTGGGGCCCGGTGCGGCGGGGTCGCATCTACCACGGCGTGTGGGGGACGGCGCCGTTCCAGTCGATCTACGGTCCGCCGTCCGGCGTGTCCGGATCGCTGCCCGCCGCGGTGGCGGAGCTGGCGGCCGCGTGCGCCGCGATCCGCGCGGCGGGCGTGGCGTCGCGGCGTGGCGTGCGCGGGCGCGCGTCGCGCTGGTGCCGGTACGCCGTGACCGCATGCCTGCACGGGGTGCAGCCCATGGCGCGGCTGTACGGCCGGCTGAGGCAGGAGGCGGCGTCGTCGAAGCAGCGTCACCCGCGCGCATTCGTCTGGCCGCGCCCACGACGTTTCACGCACTGGAGCGAGGGCTGGCGTGCGCCGGAGGCGTGGCTCGGCGCGCTGGAAGCGGAGCTGCGCGGTGCCGGCGTGCCGGTGTCGCGCGGCGGAGCGTTCGATGACTGGGACCTGGAGGTGTGGCGCGGCAGGCCGGGTGCCGTGCGGCTGCGCATGGCGGTCGAGGAGCACGGGCACGGCAGGCAGCTCCTTCGCTTCCGGGCATGGTTCCCGCGGTCACGGCGCCGCACCGCCTGGCTCCTGTGCCTCGTGGCCGTAGCGGCCGCCGCGGTCCCGGGCGGCGCGTGGATGCCGGGGGTGGCATCCGCCGGCGCGGCGCTGTTGCTGTGGATGCGCGCCACGCGGGAACGGGGCGTGGGGCTGGCGGCGGTGCGGCGGGCGGTGTGCGCGCTCGGGCCGGCACGCGCGGGCGCGCCGCGTCCGCGGCAGGTGGGGGCGGCGCGGCGCGCGGTGGCGGGCGGGCCGTGACGGCGGAGCGGGACGGGTGCGCGGCGGACGCGCCGCGCTACTCCGATCTCCGGCTGTACCGCTGCGTGCTGCGCCAGGCGCGGCCGTACACGCCGCACATTGCGGGCATCCTGCTGCTCGGCCTGCTGTCCACGCCGCTCGCGCTGCTCACGCCGCTGCCGCTGAAGATCGCCGTGGACCACGCGATCGACTCGGAGCCGCTGCCCCCCTTCCTGGCCGCGGTACTGCCGGCCGCCGCGCGGCGATCCGATCTGTCGATCCTGACGTTCGCGGCCGTTCTGTTGATCGTGGTCGCGCTCTTGAGCCAGTTGCAGTCGGCGGGGAGCACGCTGCTGCGCACGTACACGGGCGAGCGGCTCACGCTGGACTTCCGGTCCCGGCTGTTCCACCACGTGCAGCGGCTGTCCCTGACGTACCACGACCTGCGAGGCCCGAGCGATCCGCTGTACCGCATCCAGTACGACGTGCCGGCCATCCAGTACATCGCGATCGACGGGCTGATCCCCTTCATCGTATCGACCGTGACGCTGGCCTCGATCCTCTACATCACGGCCAGACTGAACTGGCGGCTGGCGCTGGTTGCCCTGGCCGTCTCGCCGCTGCTGTTCCTGCTGATGAAGCTGTCGCGAGGTCGGCTGCGCAGCCGGTCTCGACAGGTCAAACAGCTCGAGAGCCACGCCCTCTCCGTGGTGCAGGAGGTGTTGGGTTCGTTGCGCGTGGTGAAGGCGTTCGGCCGGGAGCGGCGGGAGGAAGAGCGGTTCGTGGACCGGTCGAACGAGGGGATGTGGGCGCGTATCGGGCTGGCCGTCTACGAGGGCGGGCTGCACCTGCTGATCGGGCTGACCACGGCCGTCGGCACGGCCGCGGTGCTCTTCATCGGCGCGCGCAGCGTGAAGGCGGGCACGCTCACGCTGGGCGAGCTGCTGCTGGTCATGGGCTACCTGGCGCTGATCTACGAGCCGCTGAAGACGATCAGCAAGCGGATCGCGAGCCTGCAATCGCGCCTGGCGAGCGCGGAGCGGGCGTTCCGGCTGCTCGAGGAGGAGCCGGACGTGGCCGAGCGACCGAACGCGCGGCGCATCGCGCGGGCGCGAGGCGACGTCGTCTTCGACCACGTGTCCTTCGCCTATGACGGCACGCGCCGCGTCGTGCACGACGTCTCGCTCACGATCCCGAGTGGGATGCGGGTCGGGATCGCGGGGCGGACGGGCGCGGGGAAGACGACGCTGATGAACCTGCTGATCCGCTTCCACGACCCGACGTCCGGCCGCATCCTGCTGGACGGCACGGACCTGCGGGATTACCGGCTGACCGACCTGCGCAACCAGTTCGCGATCATGCTCCAGGAGCCCGTGTTGTTCTCGACGAGCATCGCCGAGAACATCGGGTACGCACGCCCCGAGGCGCGCCACGAAGCGATCGTGCGTGCCGCGATGGCGGCGAACGCACACGACTTCATCGCCGAGCTGCCCGACGGCTACGATACGGTGGTCGGCGAGCGCGGCGTGCGGCTCTCGGCCGGCGAGCGGCAGCGCATCGCACTGGCGCGCGCGTTCCTCAGGGATGCGCCGATCCTGATCCTGGACGAGCCGACCAGCTCGGTCGACGTGGGCACGGAGGCCGGCATCGTGGAGGCGCTGGAACGCCTCATGAAAGGCCGTACGACGTTCACGATCGCGCACCGCCTCACCACGCTCGAAGGCTGCGACCTCCTGGTCGTGATGGAAGGCGGGCGCATTGTCGAGACGACGCGGGACGTGACGAGGATATTGAGGGATGGGCTCCGGCCGGGGCGCACGCGACCGGGCCGATGACGTCCGCGGCGCATCGCATCCGGCGGTGCTGGCGTGGAGCCGGCTGACCGGTGAAGCTCCCGCGCCCGCACGGGTGGCCGTGTTGAAGCGCGGGCGGAAGTCGCACGTGTATCGGCTGGGCGCCTTGCCGGCGGCCGGAGCGGTGGTCGCGAAGCGCTGCCCGATCGGGGCCGCGCGGATCGAGCGAATGGTGCATGAGGAGATCCTGCCGGACCTGCCGGTGCCGGCGCTGCACTGGCACGGCTTCATCGAGGATGCCGATCCGGCTTTCGGCTGGATCTTCATGGAAGACGCGGGGAACAGGTCGGCGACTTCCGCGGACGGCGCGCTCCTCGCCCGGTGGCTGGGCGCGGTCCACGCCGGTGGCGGCGAGCGGGCGCGGCGGCGGCTGCCGGAGCGCGGCGCGGCGCAGTACCTCGCGCAACTGCGCGCGGGCCGCGCCCGGATCGCCGGGTACCTGGCCGCCGCCGCGCGGCCCGGGGACGAGCGGGCGTTGCTGACGCGCGTCGTCGCCCGCTGCGACGAGGTCGAGGACCGCTGGGCCGAAGTCGAAGCGGCGTGTGCGTCGCTGCCGCCGGTGCTGGTGCATGGCGACCTCGCCAGGAAGAACCTGCGGCTGCGGAACCGCGGCGGGCGGGACGAGCTGTTCGCGCTCGACTGGGAGATGGCCGGCTGGGGCACGCCCGTTCCCGAGCTCGAACGGCTGAGTCCCGACCGCGGGGTCCCGGATTCGCTGATCCGCATCTACATCGCCCGCGCGGGGTGGACGCACCTGGATCGCCGCGAGGCGGCACGACTCGCCTGGATCGGCGCCGTGGTGCGGCTGGCGGCGTGCATCGACTGGGCCGGCCGGGGTCTCGGCGTCGAGGGGTACGACAAGCCGTTCCGGCAACTTCGTGCCTACGAGGCGCGGCTGGCCGCGCTGCTGGCCGGAATGCCGCGCGGCGGGGCGGGCGCATGAGCCGCGGCGCGGCGGGGCTTCCGGACACGACGTCGCTTGCTGAAGGGCTGGCGGCGGTGTTCGGTGTGGCCGTGGGAGAGGTCGTGGTGCTGGACCGGCAACCGAACGAGCGGGCGAGCACGTTCCTCAGCGAATTCGTGAGCTGCCGTCTCCCGGACGGGCGGCGCCTCGAGCTGTTCTGCAAGTACGGCGAGGACGGGATCGACGGCCGCTACGGCCACCGCGGCGATGCGGCGTACGAGGCCGGGGTCTACCGGTGCCTGAGGCGGGCGGGGTGGAGCGGCGTGCCGGTCTTCCACGGCGCGTTCGCGGACCCGGCGGGTGGTCGAACCTGGCTCGTCCTCGAGCGGCTGCGGGCGGGGCGGGTTCAGGAGCAGGAGGACCCGGCGCGGGCCATGCGCGCGGCGGCCGCGTGGATCGGGCGGCTGCACGCGGCGAGTCCGGTCCCGCGCGCGGCGGCGGGCGGCGTACGCCTGATCCGGCACACACGCGCGTACTACGAGGGCTGGATCCGCCGTACCATCGCGTTCGCCGCGCCGCTGGACACGCGCCATCGGTGGCTGCCGGAGCTCGGCCGCCGTGCCGGCACGCTGATCGCGCCGCTGCTGGAGGCGCCGCGCGTCTTCATCCACGGCGAGTTCTACCCGCACAACCTGCTCTTCCGGGGCGACGCCGTGTTCGCCGTGGACTGGCAGTCCGCCGCGCTGGGCGCGGGCGTGCTGGACCTGGCGGCGCTGACCGAGCGCTGGCCCGCGGACGTCGTCGCCGCATGCGAGCGCGAGTACTGCCGCGCGCGCTGGCCGGACGGTGCGCCGGCCTCGTTCGCGCCCGCGCTGGAGGCGGCGCGGCTCCACTGGCTCTTCCGCTGGCTGGGCGACCGGCCGGAGTGGACGCTCGCGGAGCGCTCGCGCTGGCGCTGTCAGGAACTCGAGCGGACCATGGCACGATTGGGGTCCGCGTGAGCGGCGATGAACGGGTTCCCGGGCTCGGCGCCGCCACGAGCGCCCCCGCCGGACGGGCTCCATCGTCTGGTCGGGCATGAATGCGCGCGCCGGCCGGGGCGAGCGGCTCCGCATCATCGTGAGCGGCCTGATCGCGCAGTACCCGCTCGGCGGCATGACCTGGCATTACCTCCAGTACCTGCTCGGACTGGCTGCGCTGGGTCACGACGTCCACTACTTCGAGGACTCGGGCGGCTGGCCGTACGACGTGGCCACGGGCGCCCGGGCGCGGGACCCCGGCCGCAACGTCCGCTACCTGGCCGGGATCATGGCCCGCCACGGCCTGGCCGATCGCTGGGCCTACCGCATCCCGGATCCCCACGCGTGCCGCTGGTTCGGCATGACCGATGCCCGCCGCAGGGAGGTCGTCCGTTCCGCGACGCTTCTGATCGATGTGTCCGGCACGCTGGACCGGCCCGAAGCGTACCGGCCAGTCCAACGCCTCGCCTACGTCGACACGGACCCCGTCTTCCTCCACATCCGGCTGGCGCGCGGCGAGCGCCGGCTGACCGAACGGATCGCCGCGTACGACGTCCACTTCAGCTTCGGCGAGTGCGTGGGCGACCGCATGCCCGCGACGGGTTACGTCTGGCGGCCGATGCGCCAGCCGATCGTCGTCTCCGCCTGGCGCACCGACACGCCGCCCCGCCCGGTCTACACGACCGTGATGAACTGGAGCAGCTACCGCTCCGAGGTCCACGAGGGACGCAGCTACGGCCAGAAGTCGGTCGAGTTCCTGCGCTTCCTCGACCTGCCGCTCCGCCTCGCGCCGCTCCGCCTCGAGATCGCCGCCGGCCCCGGTCACGGCGAGCGGACACCGGTCGAACGGCTGCGCAGCCACGGCTGGCGCGTGAGGGACGCCGCCCGCGTCTGCCCCGACCCGGATCGCTACCGCCGCTACATCCAACGCTCGAAGGGCGAATGGAGCGCAGCGAAGAACGCGTACGTGCTCGGCCGCGCCGGCTGGTTCAGCGAGCGCTCCGCCTGCTACCTCGCCGCCGGCCGGCCGGTCGTGGTGCAGGACACCGGCTTCCCGGAGCCGCTGCGCGCCGGCGCCGGCATCGTCCCCTTCGCCACACCCGAGGAGGCCGTCGCCGCCGTGCGCGAAGTCGAGGGCAACTACGCGCGGCATGCGGCCGCCGCACGCACGATCGCAGAGGAGTACTTCCGCGCCGACGTCGTACTCCGCTCGCTCGTGGAGCGGGCGCTCGCGTAGCGGCCGGGACAGGAGCCCGGGCTCGCGAGATCGCCCTCGCCCGCGCACGCATATCGAGGCCCGCGCCCGCGGCGCGACGGCCCGACACCCCCGCTCCCATGGAGCCGGATGACTCAACCTCAACACCGGCAGGGAGGACATTTCTACTGCAACCGGACCCCGGACTTTTCTCGAGCGGTTCGCCCGCGGGTTCGGAGCCGCGTGACCGCTCGCTACCCTCGGTCCGCGAACGCAGACGACTCCGACGTGACGCGGCAACCGCTCTAATGCAACGGAACAGCGCGGGCCGACTCCACCCCTTGCGTTTCGATGGAAGCCGCCGTACCTTACCCATCGAATTCCGATGGGAGGCGCCATGACCCGCACGAACACCGATATCCTGCGCGGCACACTGGACCTCGTGATCCTGAAGGCACTGACGTGGGGGCCGCGGCACGGCTACGACATCGCGCGCTGGATCCAGTTGGCGACGGACGACGTGCTCCAGGTAGGCGAGGGATCGCTGTATCCGGCGCTGCACCGGCTGGAGGAGCGGGGTTGGATCGAGGCGTCGTGG
>DASVDH010000052.1:0-8329 GCA_036381195.1 Longimicrobiales bacterium
GTTCGAGGGCGCAAGCGCGACGGCGCCGATCGAGGCCGTCGGCTGCTCATCGAAGAGCGGCGTCCAACTGCTGCCGTGGCTCGTGGTCTTCCACAGCCCGCCGCTCGCGAAGCCGACGTAGAAGGTCGTGGGATCGCTCGCGACTGCGGCAATGTCGGTGACGCGCCCGCCCATGATCGCGGGGCCGATCTCGCGGAACTCGAGGGTGGAGAGCGCCGTCTCGAGGACGTCGTCTGCTTCCTGGGCGCGCAGCGCGGCCGGGGGAACGACCAGCGCGAGCAACGCGGCAACGAGGAACCGCAACCGGGGAGAGCGTGAGGACCGACGCATCGCCGCAACCTCCGAAACGCGTGGGGTGCCGTCATTCGAGTGGGAAGATGGGTCCCAAGATGGCGAGCAGGGGCGCAGTGGGCAAGAACGATGAGGCTCCGAGATCGGCGCGCGGAACGCGCTGGAGCGGTTGCCGCATCACTTCGGAGTCGCGCACTGCGGCCGCAAGTGCATCGCAGGCGGACACGCAGCTCCGAATCGGCGGAGGAGATGCGTTAGCACTACGCTGCCAGATCCGTGTACAGCCTGCGATCACGCCATTTCTCGCCGCCAATCCCGGGGAGTCGCGTAAGTGCAAATGGCGCGGCGAAGCCGAACACGTCCGCCGCACCCCGAGAACGTGGCAGGGTAGTGCTAGGCGGCCCGCTCGGCCGTCCCGTCGACCACGAGATCGGCGACGGCGCTCGCCCAGAGGATGAGCCCCGCGCCGAGACAGCCGATGGGACTTGCCGGTCCGTCCGCCGCGGTGAGCGGGTACACGACGGCCAGCGTGATCATGGCCGCGCCCGTGAGATAGAGCCGCGGGTGCCGGAACACGGCGGCGAGCGGCAGGAAATGGAGCCCGACGATGGCGACCACTGCGGCCTCGATCCATTCCGGGTGTCCGGCGCGCCCGAGTCCGGCCGCGGCGGCCGCGATCAGGATCCACTGTGCGGCGTTCACGATGTGGAACGCGCGGCCCAAGTGTGCGCCGGGAGGCGGCTCTGCTGCGGCTATGGCGGGCGGTTCCGCGGCTATGGCGGGCGGTTCCGCGGCCGTGGTGGGCGGCTCCCCGGCCGTGGCGGGCGGCTCGACGCGTGCGGTGGGCCGGCGCCGATACTCGCGTAGTTGATGCCGCGCGACCAGGCAGATGCAGACCGCGCCGCACGCGATGCCCGCGAGGATGACCGGCTGCGCGCCGACGCTCATCAGGCACGCGGCGGCGAGCCAGACCGCGCCGAAGCACGCGAGAGACATTGCGCCGATGGCGCGGCCGGCCCGCACGGCCGGTTCGAGGGGCATGGGGTTCGATCGAGTGATGGCGGTCCAGGGGCTCGGTGCGACGGCGCCCGAATCTACGCTCTGCGCCCGCGCCCGTCGAGCGGGACCGTGCGTGGCGGTTCGTAGATGTACGGGAGAAGCGCTTCTGGAGCGGCACGCCCGCGGGTTCGGAGCCGCGCGGTCGTTCGTCACGCTCGGTCCGCGGGCGCGGACGACTCCGGAGCGACGCGACGACCGCTCCAGCGGGAGCCGCCTACACCAGCCGCTGTCCGCCATCGACGTGCAGGACGGTGCCCGTGGTGTGCGGGCTCTGCATCAGGAAGAGGAACGCCCCGGCCAGGTCATCGGCGGTCGCGATCCGGCGCACGGGCAGACGCTCTGCCATGGCGTCCAGGACGGCGCTCTTGCGATCTCCCGCGAGCGAGTCCCAGATCGGCGTGTCCACCCATCCGGGCGAGACCACGTTCACGCGGATCGGCGCCAACTCGATGGCGAGCGCCCGGCCCAGCGCGGCGAGCGCGCCGTTTACCGCCGCCACGACCGAGCCGCCCGGCCCAGGCCGATACGCGGCGATGCCGGAGGTGAAGGTGATCGAGCCGCCCGGCCGGATGCGCGGGGCTCCGTGCTTGGCCAGGAGCAGCGACCCCACGAGCTTCGAATCGATCACGTCCTGCGCCCCGGTCATCTCGAGCTCGCCGATCGGTTGGTACGTGGCACTCACGGCCGTCGAGATCAGGTGATCCACCGCGCCGATGGCTTCGAAGAGCCGGGCGACGTCGGCCTCCCGGCCGATATCCGCCGCGACACCCTGCACCCGTCCGCCATCACCCAATGCGCGCGTCGCGCTTGCGAGATGCTCCTCCGACCTCCCGACAATGGTCACGCGAGCGCCGGCGGCGAGCGCAGCGCGCGCCACGCCGAATCCGATCCCCGAGCTGCCGCCGACCACGACCACATGGGTTCCATCCCACTGCATCGTTTCATCCTCCCGGTCCTATATCGCCGCGCGATCCGGACGGCGCTGCGATCGTACGAACGGCGTCGCGGCCGTTGTGCCGCGACCCCTCGGGGATCATCATATGGAGATCGGCGATGGCAACCAGACGAGCAGGGATACTGGTATGGCGACCACCACCCTGAGGGCGGGCGCTGTGGCATGCGTGGATCGGTCGGCGACGCGGGCGAGGGAACTTGCGGATTTCCTCCGTGTCCATCGGGCGCGCATCAAGCCGGAGGATGCGGGTTTCGCGCGGGGGAGGCGACGGCGGACGCCCGGGCTGCGGCGGGAGGAGGTCGCGCACCTCGCGGGGGTGAGCGTGACGTGGTACACCTGGCTGGAGCAGGCGCGCCCGATCCGCGTCTCGGAGGAGACGCTCGAGTCGCTCGCGCGGGCATTGCGGCTGACGCGGGCCGAGCGTGCGCATCTCTTCCTGCTCGGTCTCGGTCGCCTCCCGGTGGATCCCGCTCGGCCACCGGAGGCCGTCCCTGCCGCGCTGCGTCGCCTGGTCGACGCGATCGGTCTCGTCCCGGCGTTCGCAACGGGCCCGCTCTGGGAACTGCTCGCGTGGAACCCGGTGGCGGCGGCGGTCTTCGGGCTGGACGCGCTCGAGCCGGCCGACCGCAACATGCTCTGGTACATGTTCGCGCATCCGGAGGCGCGTCGTCGCGTGGTGCATTGGGAGGGCAACGCGCAGCGCGTGCTGGCGCAGTTCCGGGCGGAGACCGCGCGCCGCGTGGGCGACCGGCGGATGACGTCGCTCGTCGAGCGGCTTCGTGGAGCGAGTCCGGAGTTTGCGGCGTGGTGGCCGCGGCACGATGTGCTGGGACGGCCGGAATGCCGCAAAGAGATCCTGCACCCCGTGGTGGGGCGGCTCGTGTTCGAGCACAACGCGCTACTGCCGAACGATGCACCCGAATGCAGGGTGATCTTCTACACGCCGCTGGATGAGGAGGACACGCCGGAGAAGCTGGCGCGGCTCATGTGTGGAAGCTAGCGCGGTTGTCGCATCATTTCGGAGTCGCACCCACGCACGGTACGAGCGCAGTGAACGTCCACGCGGCTCCGAATCCGCGAGCGAACCGCTCTAGCATGCTTGATCCGCGGCTCGGGCCTCCGCTCGCGAGCGTCGGCTGCGCGATCGGTCCCGCCGGTGTCAGGGTGGGAGTTCCGGCGCATCGGGGGCGGGACAACCGAACGGCCGTGGATGCGCCGCTCCACCGGGCCGCAGCTCAACGCCCTCCCGCTCCGATGCTGACCCGTGCCGGCGCCTCGGCGAGCGCCCGCACGAGCCGGACGAGCGCGGTGACATCTCGGAGGTCGAGCACCTCGGCGGGCGAGTGGCTGTAGCGGCCCGGCCAGGAGAGCCCGGCCTGAACGGCGCCGTAGGGGACGAACGAGGAGCCGTCCGTGCCGCCGTCGGTGGTGCCGAGCTGGATCGGGATGCGTGCGTCGCGGGCGATGGCGAGGATGCGGTCGATCTCGGTGGACGGCGTGACGCTGGCGTTGTCGAGCGCGCGGATCACGGCGCCGTCGCCGAGCGGCGCGAACGCGAAGTGCGGCGACTCGAGCGGCGTGTCGGAGGAGACGAAGGTGTCGATGCTGTATGCGCGGCGCACGGTCGGCCCCAGCCGTTCGGCGAGCGCGCTCGCGCCGAGCAGCCCGACCTCCTCCTCGGTCGCCCAGGCGAAGATGACCTTGCGCGAGAGGCGGTCGGGGTCGATCCGGCGCGCCGCGAGCACGAGAGCGGTGCTCCCCGTGCGGTCGTCGAGTCCGCGCGCGGTGAAGCGGCTCCCGGCCAACCGTGTCGCGCGTTTCGGCATGGTCACCGCCTGGCCGGGGCGCACGCCGAGTGCGGCGAGGCCGGCGGAATCGACGCCGAACCAGGCGAGCAGCTCGCGCGGCTGTTTCGATGCCGGGTCGTCGCGGGGGATGAAGATGCCGGGGATCGGGGCGCGGCCGCGGCCGTCGGGCCCGGCATCGAAGTGGATGAGCGCCGGCTGACCCTCCCACGCCGAACGCATCATGCCGCCGCGGTTGCGCAGCTCGACCGTGCCATCCGGCCGGATGCGCCGCACTTCGTAGCCCGTCTCGTCGAGGTGCGCGACGAAGACCGTCGTGTCCCGGTCGGGTCCCAGCGCGAGCACGATGGTGCCGGACGGCTCGACGACGGCGCGTTCGCGGGCCCAATCGGGGAGCGCCGCGAGGACGGCCTCGCGGACGGCGGCCTCGTGGCCGGAGACGCCGGGGATGTCGGAGAGCCGGGCGAGCAGTGCGGCGACCGTGGCGAGCGAGTCGTCGCCGGCCGGCGCGGGCGGCGGTTCGGCGACGCCGGGGATGCGGACCCACGCGTCGTCGCCCGGTTCTTCCGCACCAGCGGCCGCCGCGACCGCGGCCAGGAGCGCGGCGGCATCGTCGAGGCGCACGCTCTCGACGAGCGTCCCGGCGAAGCGCGCCGGCGCGCCGAGCACGGTGATCGAGTCGATCCCGGCGGAGGTCGGGACGAAGCGTGGCCGCTCGATCCGGCGGCGCACCGCGCCATCGCCCGGCCGTCCGCGCACCGGCCCGTCGACCAGCACGACCTCGTCGACGGGGCCGAGCCGGGCGAGCGCGGCGCCGAGCCCATCGTGGCCGAATCCCCGCAGCGTGGTCAGCAGGAAGATCGTCTCACCCTCGCGCACCTCGCCGCGTGCCGCCGCGGCGACGGCCGCGCACCCCACCCGCGCGGCGGCCGCCGGCCCCGCGACGTGCCCGGCATAGCGCCAGCCGGTCCACTCGCGCACGACCGGATCGAGCAGCCGGATCCCGAGCGCCTCGACCTCCGCGCGGCTGGCCGCGCCGACATCGACCCAGAGCGCGTCATCGGTCGTCACCAGCGTGTCGCCCGGGTGGTGACGGCTGAAGTGCGCATTGGGGATCCCCGTCACCGCGGGGACCGCGCCGGTCCGTGTCAACACTCGCACCCGCTGTCCCTCGTGCGACTGGTCCCAGAGCGGGTGCCGCCGGCCGCCGCCGAGATCGTGCAGCCGGAGGTAGCCGTCATCCGTGATCCGGCTCACCGCGTAGGCGACGCGGTCGATCCCGCACGCCACGACGCGCCGAGGCCGGCCACTGCCCCGCCGCAGGAACAGGTTACCGGCCGGGTCGAGCCGCCAGCCCGGCAACGCGGCGACGAGCGGCTCCGCTGCCCGCGCCTCGTGGCCGGTCGGCGCGGTCAGCGCGACCCAGTCGGAGAGCGCGGCGGCGGCCGGATCACCCCCCGCCTCCTGCGCCGCGAGCGCCGCGGGGAGGGCGGCGAGCCCGAGCAGTGCGGCGGCGAGGACGTGAGCCGCGGCGGCGCGGGGGATCCGGATGCGCCGGGCGACGCAAGCGCGCACCGCGCGGTGGAGCGCGCCGCGCACGGCGGCGGTGTTCGGGACGACAGCGGCTGTGCTGCGCCCGGGCGAATTCCGGGACATGGGCCTCGGGGACGAAGGGAGCGGTCCGCCGGACCGTGGGCCGGCGCGAGCCTCGTGTCGGGAAAGATACGGCGCACCACCCACCGGCTACAAGCGACTTGCACCGTCGGCGTCGAACCGGGCTCACATACGCTCCAGCGCACGGGCGAGCCGGCGTCGACGAGACCGGTTGGAAGCTCCGGGGCGAGACCCGAAAAATGCCGGGCCCGGATTTGCCTTCGGAGTCGCCATCGGCAGAGCGGACGCCGGCCGGGGCGCTGCAACGCCCTATCGAGCCGGTGCCGCCGGCCGCTCGAACCGTGCGGCGAGGTCCGGGCGGCCGAGGGCGCGGTAGAAGCGGGCGAGGTTCTCGCGCGCGTTGCGCGTCGCGTAGTCGTCGGGGCCGCGTTGCTCGAGGAGCGCGGCGTGACTGTCGAGGAGCAGGGGCTCCGCGGCCGCGACGTCGCCCGTGGCCGCCAGTGCGGCGCCGAGATCGCTGCGCGCCGCGTGGATCCGCCAGTGGCCTTCCGGCAGTTGGTCCTCCAGGACCGCGATGCTGCGCCGCAGCAGCGGCAGCGCCTCCGCCGCGCGACCCGCGGCCGTGAGCGTGCGGCCGAGACTGGCGCGGGCGAGCGCCGTGTAGAGGTGATCCGCGCCGAGCGTCGTCTCGAGCGCCGCCGCCGATGCACGGAGCAGCGACTCCGCCTCGTCGTAGGCGCCTGCTGCGTGGCGGTTCAACGCCAGGTTGCGCCTGAGCATCGCGAGTCTGGTGTCGGCGGGGTCGAGCGTCGAGGTCAGGATGCGGAGCGCGTCCCGATAGTAGGGTTCGGCCTCGTCGTGCCGGCCCATGTCGTCCAGCAGCGTGGCGAGGTTCTCGGAGAACTGTGCCACGTGGGGATGGTCGGGGCCGTAGACCCGACGGGCGATGGCCAGGGCCTGGCGGTAGTACGGCTCGGCCTCCGTGCGCCGGCCCTGGTAATGGATCGAGCTGGCGAGGTTGTTGTAGAGGATGGCGAGTTGGGGATGGCCGGGCCCGTAGATCCGCCGATCGATCTCGATCGCCTCGAGCAGCAGCGGCTCCGCCCGCGTGTGTTCGTCGATGTTCGCGTAATACGTGGCGATGTTGTTGAGCAGGTTGGAGGTCTGCTTCCCTCCGCCCGGCTCCCATTGCCTGGCGAGCGCCAGCGCCTCCTCGTGATGCGCCTCGGCCTCGGCCCTCCGGCCGAGCATGCCCAGCGCGATCCCGCGCCAGCTCAGGACGTCGGCGTAGAGCGTGTCATGCTCCCAGCCGTGCTGCGCATAGGCGGCCAGAACCATTGCGCCGAGGGAGTCGCCGGCGACGTAGTCTCCGCGCCAGCCGGCGAGTTGGGCGAGGGAGGCGAGCGCCAGCGCGCGTTCGCGCGGGAGGTCGGACGACGGTTGCGCCGTCGCCAGGACTTCGTCGAACAGCTCCTCCGCCTGCGCGTAGAGGCCGAGGTGCATGTAGACGTTTCCGAGCGTGGCGAGCGTCCGGGCCTTCACGTCCGGCTGGCCGGCCAGCTCGGTGCGCACGCGAGCCACGCCCCTGTCGACGAGGTCCCGCGCGCGCAGCGTATCGAGGCGTTCATCGGTGAGCGGATCCGCGGCCTCGAAGAGGCCGAGCACGAAGCCGGCGACCTGTTCGGCGCGCGCGCGCTCCAGCCGGGCCTGATCACGCTCGCGCGCCGCCCGCCCGGCCTGCCACACGGCCGCGCCGAGTCCGCCGACCAGCGAGAGCACGACCAGCGCGGCGGCGCCGACCACGACGCGGTGCCGGCGCACGAAGCGCGCCGCCCGGTAGCGGGGCGACGGGCCGCGCGCCTCGACCGGGAGCCCGGATCGGTGCCGTTCGACATCCGCGAGGAGCTGGCCGGCCGACGCGTAGCGTCGCGCCGGCTCTCTCGCCAGCGCCGTGCTCACGATGCTGTCGAGATCGTCGCGGAGCCGGCGCCGGAGCCGTTCCGGCGTCGTGCTCCGCCGTCGGGCGGTCTCCTCGAGCGAGTCGTCGCCCTCCGTCGCGTCGGACGGCCCGGCGGATCCCCGGCCCAGCGCCGCGCTCGGCCGAACGGCGTCCGCTCCGCCCTCGGGCCTGCGGCCCGTCAGCAGCTCGAACAACAGGACGCCCAGCGAGTAGACGTCCGTCGCCGTCGTCACCGCCTCGCCCGTAAGCTGCTCGGGCGCCGCGTACTCCGGCGTGAAGATGCGCAGGTCGGCCCGGGTCTCGGGCGCCGCCCCGGCCGCCGCGGGGTCCAGCAGCTTGGCGATCCCGAAGTCGAGCAGCTTCACCGTGCCATCGGGCTGCACGAGGATGTTCGACGGCTTGATGTCGCGGTGGACGACCAGGTTCTGGTGCGCGAACTGGACCGCACGACAGACGCCGGCGAACAGCCGCAGCCGCTCGTCGATCGACAGCCGGTGCTCGTCGCAGTAGCGCGTGATCGGCACGCCCTCGATGTACTCCATGACGAGGTACGGCCGGCCGTCCGCCGTGGCGCCGCCATCGTAGAGCCGCGCGATGTTCGGGTGCTCGAGCGAGGCCAGGATCTGCCGCTCGTAGCGGAAGCGG
>DASVDH010000053.1:0-3290 GCA_036381195.1 Longimicrobiales bacterium
CGCCTCGAGCAGGCGGACCGGGTCCAGCGCGCGGACGATGACGAGCTCGGGCATGGGCGGGCCAGCGGAAAGACGGGTACGGGCGGGCGTAGAATACGGTGGAGGTGCGACAGCGGCCAGGGCGGGGGCCGCGGGGCAGGCCCCGCCTGGTGAGGGGGGCCGTGGCCGCCCGCGAGGCGGCCCGGTTTTGTGCATCGCTGCGCAACTTTTTCCGGGTCTGCGCGCTGGCACGGCCGCCGGATCGGGCGCCTCTGCACCCGGCCGGGACCGGCCGGCGGGCCTGCGGCCGGGCCGAGCGCGCGCTGCCGTGGGCGGTTGCGCGCGGGGGTCGGGCTCGGGCCGCGGGCGGTGCCGGGCGCGGGGCCCGGATAGAACGGATCTTGCCCGGCAGAGCGGGCCTCAGGCTGTATCGAATCCCGTCTCGTGCCCTGCCGAGGCACCGAGGAGCGACCGACGTTGGATCGCCGTCCGCTTTCCCGGCTCAGCCCCGATCTGCGCCGCCGCCTCGAGGTGGCGGCCGAGGTGGCGCGCGCGAAGCTGATGGACGTGCACCTCGCGCACGTGCTCGAGCTCATCCGTCACGCCCGGACGGAGATGCCGGCCGACCGTGCGCTGGAGATCTACGCGCGGCTGCATCACGTCAGGCGGGAAGACGGCGACGAGCTGGCGAAGCGCGTGCTCGCGCGTGTGGGCAGCCGGGCGATGCGGCTCGCGGCGCTCGGACGCGCGGACGAGAAGCTGGGCGACGTCTTCGAAGACCACGACGCGCTCTCCGTCTTCCGCCAGCTCCGCCGCCGGCTGCGCGGGCGCAAGAACCACGAGCTGCGCCGCTGGATCGAGCTGCACGCCGCCCGCACCGAGCTCGCGCTGCTGGACGTGCACGCGAACGGCGCGGCACGGTTCATCGAGATCCTGAAGCCGGAGAAGTCGCTCGGCGATGCGGTCAGCCTCTACGCGCGCGTCATGCGCGTGCGCGACTCGATCGCCGAGGCGCTCTACCTGCTCGCGCTGGAGCGACACGCGGGCGGCAGCGCGCGCCGGCACCGTCGCACGGACCCGGGCGGCAGCGCGAGCCAGCGCCGCGGCACGGACGCGGGCGGCGGGGCGGGCCGGCAGCGCCACACGGACGCGGGTCGCGGCGCCGCGGGCCGCACGTCCCGATCCGGCAGCCCGGGAAAACGCGCGGTCTGCGGCGTCGCTGCGGGTGGGGAAGCGTGAGGGAAGGGGAAGCGCATACGCGTGAGGGAGGCATGGCGAGAATGGTAATGGCCGGGCTCATCGCGGCCGCACTGTTCGCTCCCGCCGACACGGCCGCACTGCGGCAGCGTGCTGTCTCCGAGGCCGCGCGACGGATCACCGGTACGACCGAGGCGTCCGCCGGCATGGCCGCACGGCAGCAGCAGCGCGCGCTCGTGGTCGGCCTGCTCCGCGTGGACTGCGTGGCGCTCCCGTTCGCCATCTACGATGCGGGCAGGTGGGAGCGGCTGCCCTTCGACTCGGCGCCGCCTCTCGTCCGGCAGTTCCGCGGCCCCTGGCATTTCACCTCGCGCACCGGCCAGGTCGCGCGCCTGAGCCCGGGCGATGTCGTGACGTACGCGAGCGGCAGCGGCGACTCCTTCTACGAGGGCTGGGGCATCCGGACCGACCACCGCCCGTGCTCGTCGTTGGAAGGCTACTACCCGGTCGAGCGGATCGGCGTGGTGCTGAGCGAGCCGCTCGACGCCACGGCCTTCCAACCCATCGCTGCGGGGACCGACCTCCACCGCATCGTGTCGAGCGCGGTCGCGCCGGAATTCGAGCGGCAGGAAGAGGCGATGCTCCGGAAGGCGCACGCGGAAGGGGGATGGCAGGCGAGACTCGGGCATCCGACCAGCGCGGCCGTCCGCCGGCAAGAGCCCATCCACCTGACGGAGCTGTACGGCGCCACGATCGGGGACACGACGTACGTCTACTTCATCGCACGCCGGGAGTATCCGCCGCCGCCCGGCGTCATGCAGCGCTCGGCGCTCTCGGTGCTTCACGGCTGGGGCATCGCGCATGCCGGGTCCCTCAGCCTCCAGTCCGTCGAGCTGTTCCTGGACACGGAGAGCAGGATGCAAACGCACCCGTACACGCCCTTCGCGCTCCTCCCGTTCGAGGGCGCCCTCTACGTGGTCGCGGAGATGCGCCAGTACGAGGGCTCCGTGAAGCAGGTGCTGCGGTGGGGCGATGCGGGTCCCGAGCCCGTGCTCCCGGAGCATTGAGGGTACGCTGGGCCGCCGGGAAAGCCGCGCCGCGCACGTGAGTCCAGCTCGCACGTGAGTCCAGCTCGCCACGTGAGTCCAGTTCGCCGCCGCACGGTGGGCCGCCTCCCCCCGCACGGTGGGCGAGGTGCCGCCGGGAGGCGACGGCTGGAGCGAGAATCGGAGGTGCGGCGACGATGAACGGTTCGGCAGGCGGCGCCGCGGCGCGGCGCCTTCCCCTTGATCCGGCCGCGCGCGAGGAGCGCGAGCCCGTACCCGCGCCGCCGCGCGCCACGGCGGCGCTGTTGTTGATGTACGGCATGATCGCGCTGTTCATGACCTGGCTGGCGTGGCGCCTCGTGTACTCCGGCCCGGATGGATCAGCCGTGCCGTCGCCGTGGACGGCGCTGGCGGTCCTCGCGTTCTGGCTCGGCACGCTCTCGCTGATCGCCGCCTATCTCTGGATGCAACTGGGCACGGAGCTGGACGCGGACGGGGTCTCGCAGCGCACGCTGCGAGGGCGCCGGACGATCTCGTGGGCGAGCGTCGTGTCCGTCGACCACGGACCCTACGGCATGCTGTTCCTCTCGGATGGCCGTCGGCAGGTGGCGATCTCGGCGATCGTGTACTCGAACGCGGACGAGCTGTACGCGTGGATCGCCGAGCGGCTGCACGAGGCCGGCTCGCCGGCGGCGAGGATGGTGTGAGGAGACCGCGCGGACGGGGGCTCACCGGTCCGCCCGGAGCCGAAGCGGCTCCCGCGTGCGCTTCGAAGCCCGGCCCGATTCCCGACCCATGCCGCCTCCCCCGATCCACGCCACCTCCGCCGGCCCCTCGTTGGCCGCGCGGGCCTCACGGCCGACACGGCAACCGCGGTCGGCGCCGGGTCGCTCGCGAGCGTGTGCGTGCGCGCCTCGCCGGCCCGCTCCGCCGCGCCGCGCGCGGGCCTCACGGGACGAGCATGCGCATGCCCAGGTGCCGTACGCGGAACGCGAGCACGTCCGCCGCCTCCTCGATCTGCTTCGAGGTCGGCTTGCCCGCGCCGTGCCCCGCGCGCGTCTCGACGCG
>DASVDH010000054.1:0-11361 GCA_036381195.1 Longimicrobiales bacterium
CGGTCCTCGACCGCGATGAACGCGGCGGGCACGTAATCCGGGAGGGAATCCAGCGACGCGACCAGCCGTTCGCTGCGATGGAGGCGGGCCAGTTCCACGCCGTGGCGGTCCAGCACCAGCGCGGCCTCGTCGTGCACGAGCTCCTCGAGCACCTGGACGTCGGGGCAACCACGCAGGCCGCAACGCTGCCAGAGCGCCCAGAGCGCGCCGGCCACCAGCGCTGGCACGACGAACGCGATTGCAAGCAGCCCGCGCTTCGCTCCCCGCATCCATCCCCATCCCGGCTCGACGACCTCGCGCCGCTTCGGTGGCGATGCGGCAATGGGAGTGCCAGGGCGTTCCGGCGCACCCGGTCGGCGGTGGCGAGGTCGAGCGCGCATCCGTGAGAGGGCCCGTGGCTCGCGCGAGCCACGGGCCCCCTGCACTCTCACGGCGCCCCGGCGACCCGGGCGGCGCCAGCGTCGCAACGACTGCCTCTACGGCCATTGCGGCCCGGCCGCGCGCGCTCACGGCGCGCCCGCGCTGCCACCGATTCAACGGAGCTGGCCGCGGATCTCGCCTGGAGGGAACTGGACGGTGTGCACGTTGGCGTAGGCGTTGCCGGCGCGGATCGCCGCGAGGAGGCCGGCCACGCCCTGGCCGGCGAGCGGGCCAACGACCTGCGCGTCGGTGATGGTGCCTTCCGCGAGCACGCCATTGGACCGGCCGGGAATGAGCTGTGCCGGCGGCCCGGACGGGTAGAGCCAGGCGATGACGGGCCCGGGGCTGCCGGGGGGAGCCAGGTGGATGTGGGCCTGCATCACGTCCACGATGTTCGCGACGATCAGCTTGTAGGTGAGCGCCGTGCCGCCGGCGTCGAGCCGCAGCACCAGTTGGCCCTGCGCCCTCGACGGCCTGGGCGGCGTCTCCTCGGCGCCGGTCATGTGCGTGCCGTAGTGGGCGCCGTGATGCCCACCGCGGGAGAAGACGGGCAGCGTCATTTCGATCGGTCCGGCCGGCGTGCCGCCGTCCGCCGAGCAGCCGGCCGCGGCGGCCGCGACGAGCAGCGGTACCGCGGCACGCAGCGGGCGCCGTGGCCGGGCGGGGCGTGGGGCCGGCGGCTGCCCACCCGTGTGAGCGTGGTGCGTTGGGGCGCCCAACGAGGCCGTGCGCGCGTCCGTGGAAGGCATGGGCTCCTCCTCTTGGCGTGGGTGACGGGACGGAGCGCAGACCGGCCTGCGAGGCGCGCGCCCGTCCCTCGCTCGTTGGCCGCACGCAACGCTGCCGGGTCGCCGGAGGCGCCCGGAGCTTGCTGCGGCCGGTGGCGCGGGGTATGCTAGCCGCCGGGGCTCGCGCCGGTCTCACGCGGCTCTCTCGTTTTCATCTCGCGCGGCATCGTGTTCACGCTCAAGCTCCTGGGCACGGCATCCCTCGAGGGTCCGGACGGCCCCGTCACGGGACGCGCGGCGCAGGGCCGGCGGCTCGCCCTGCTGGCCCTGCTGGCCCTCGCGCGAGGGCGCCCCGTCCCGCGGGACAAGGTCATCGCGCTCCTCTGGCCGGACAGCGGCCCCGACCGGGCGCGCCCCCAGCTCTCGCACACGCTCTACCTGGTGCGGAGCGGGCTGGGCCAGGACGTGGTCCGCGCGGCCGGGGACGACCTCGCGCTCGACCCGGAGCTCATCGGCAGCGACGTCGCGGCGTTCGAGCGGCTGCTCGACGAGGGGCGGCCCGGTGCGGCGGTCGAGCTGTACGGCGGGCCTCTGCTGGACGGCTTCCACCTGTCCGGCGCCGCAGAGTTCGAGCGCTGGCTGGACGCGGAGCGCGCGCGGCTGGGGCAGCGTTACGCAGCGGCGCTCGAGTCGCTGGCGGAGGCGGCGGAGGCGCGCGAGGCGCACGTGGAGGCGGTGGGATGGTGGCGCCGGCTGGCGGCGCACGATCCGTACAGCGGGCGGGTCGCGCTCCGGCTGATGCGCGCGCTGGAGGCGGCGGGTGACCGTGCGGGCGCTCTGCGGCACGCGCAGGTGCACGCGGCGCTGCTACGGGAGGAGTTCGAGGCGGAGCCGGACCCGGCTGTCGCGGCGTACGCGGAGCGGCTCCGGCGCGAGCCGCCGCCCCGGCCGGCTCCGCCGCCGGCCGGGGCGCGGACCCCGCCACCGACGGCTCCGGAAGGAGGACCGGCGCCGCGGGCGGGCGAGGAGCCGGCCGGGACGCAGCTTCCAGAGGTCGCCGCTGCGGGGCCGGGAACCCGCGACACGGGCGGCCGCCGCCGGCCCGCGCGCACCCGCGCCTGGATCACCTCCGTCCTGGTGGCACTGCTCGGCGCCTCGGCCGTGTACGGCGTCCGGCGCGCGCGGCTCCAGTCGCCGCCGCCGGCCGCGCGCTCCGTCGGCGTGCTGCCGTTCGTGAACCTGAGCCCGGATCCGGCGAACGACTACTTCAGCGACGGCCTGACCGAGCAGATCATCTCTGCGCTCAGCCGCATCGGCGAGTTGCGCGTCGCCGCGCGCACGTCCTCCTTCGCGTTGCGTGATCAGAACCTGGATGCAAGGGCGATCGGGGAGGTGCTGGGTGTGGCCGCCGTGCTCGAGGGCACCGTGCGCAAGAATGGCAACCGGCTCCGCATCACGGCGCACCTGATCGACGCCGCGACCGGCTACCACATCTGGTCCGCCGAGTACGACCGGGAGCTCCAGGGCATCTTCGCGGTGCAGGACGAGATCGCGCGTGCGATCGCGAACGCGCTCGAGCTGCGTCTGGTGCGTAGCGCCGCGACCGGGCCGCCGCAGCTACCGGACCTCGAGGCCTATGACCTCTACCTGCGCGGCCTGTACCTGCGCAACCGGATGTCGGCGGTTGCGCTGCGGCAGGCGGTGGACTACTTCGATCGCGCGATCGCGATCGAGCGCGGTTTCGCGGCAGCCCATGCCGCGAAGGCGAGCGTGATCGCGCCCATGCTCTTCTACCGGCAGATTCCATGGGACAGCGGCGTGGACGAGCTCCGCGCCGTGACCGCGCGCGCCCTGGAGCTCGACCCTGCGCTCGGCGAGGCGCACGCGGCGCTCGGCATCCTGAGACTCTTCTTCGACTGGGACTGGGAGGGTGCCGAGCAGGCGCTGCGGCGCGCGCTCGAGCTGAACCCGAGCGACGCGCACGCGTGGCATCATCTGGCGAACTACATGCGAGCGATGGGGCGGGGCCCGGAGGCGGTCAGCGCGCGCGAGCGGTCGCTCGAGCTGGATCCGCTGAACGCGCGCACGCACATCACGCTCGGCCGGGACCTCCTCGTGGCCGGCGATCCCGATCGTGCGATGGTGCACTTCCGTCGAGCGATCGAGCTCAACCCCGTCATCCCGATCGCCCTGGGTCTCGGGCCTTCGCTGCCCGTGGGCCCCGCGGAGGTCCACCTGCGTCAAGGCCGCCCGGCCCAGGCCGTGGAGGAGTACGTCAGGATCGCGACGCTGCGCGGTGCGACCGCGCGGGAGCTGGACGCGCTCCGGCGCGCCTACGCGGACTCCGGGCTGCCGGGCTTCTGGCGAGCCTGGCTGGACATGGACCTGCGGCAGTCGTCGGGGAATCCCGACCCCATGCGCATCGCGGAACTGTGGGCGCTGATCGGGGACACCGCGCAGGCCTTCCGCTGGCTCGAGACCGCGTACGCCGACCGCAATCCCGGCCTGATCTTCATCAGGTCCGAGTACCCCTTCGCGCATCTGCGCACGCATCCCCACTTCCAGCGCATCGTGGAGGGAATGCGTTTTCCGGAGCGGTAGTCCCGGCGACCGCTCCGGATCCGCTGCCGCCGCGCCCGCACGGGCTCGCCCTGGGCCGGGGCAGACGCGGAACCCGCCGCGCCGCCACTGTCCTCGTCCAGCCGGACGCGCCTCATGCCGACGGCGCGGCAGGGCTACTCCCTCACCACCCCGGCCCCGACACCGGCGGGTCCGAAGTTCCACCACGGCTGCGCCGCGAGCGAGCGCTGGCGCGGCCACACCTCGTCCAGCGTGTTCGCGTCGTAGAGCCGGCCGTTCTTCATCACGTAGCGCAGCCGCACGGTGTTGCGGATGTCCTGGAGCGGGTCCGCGTCCATGACCAGGATGTCCGCGAACTTGCCCGCCTCGAGCGTGCCGATGTCCTGGCCCAGCCCGATCGCCTCCGCGCCGAAGATCGTCGCTGCACGCAACACATCGTGGTTCGAGAGCCCGCCTGAGGCCATCGCCCACAGCTCCCAGTGGTAGCCCAGCCCCTGGAGCTGGCCATGGCTGCCCACCGCCGCGCGGCCGCCGTTCTCGATCAGCCGCTTCACGAACTCGGCGTGCTTCGGGAAGACGTACTCCTCGTCCAGGAACCAGCCCGCCGCGCCGGGGCTGCCGCCCGCGCCCGGCCCCCGCCGGCGGCTGCGCGCATCCAGGTTCTCCTCCGGCACGAAGCGGCGGAGCTTCGGGTCGTCGTGGACGTTCTCCTTCGTGTAGAAGTAGTTCTCGCCGAACGGCCCGCCGTAGGAGACGAGCAGCGTCGGAGTGTTCGTCGTCTGTGACGCCTTGAACAGCTCCACGACGTCCTCGTAGATCGGCGCGATCGGAAGCGAATGCTCGATGCCGGGGTAGCCATCCAGCGCGTGGGTCAGCTCGAGCTTGAAGTCCAGCCCGCCCTCCGTGGTGGGCATGAGGCCGAGCTCCTTCGCCGCCTGGATGATCCACTGCCGCTGCTGCCGGTTGCCCGACATGTACATCTTGAGCGTCTTCGTGTCGTAGTACTTCGCATACCGCGTGAGCACATCCTTCGCGTGCTCGAGGTTGCGGATGTTCTCGCTGATGAAGACGCCGGGACCGGTCGAGTAGATGCGCGGGCCGATCATCCCGCCGGTCTCCACGCGGTCCTGGTAGGACAGCACGTCGGTCGTGCCCGTTTGCGGGTCGCGCGTCGTGGTCACGCCGTATGCCAGCATCGCGAGATACTGCCAGGTCTGACGCGGGTGGATCTCCGGGATCAGCCACTGCGCGTGGTAGTGCGTGTCCACGAACCCGGGCGTGATGGTGGTGCCGGTCACGTCGATCACCTGCGCATCCGCCGGCACCTCGACCTCGCCCCGCGGCCCGACGGCGATGATCCTGCCGTCCCGCACCACGATGTCCGCGTTCTCGATGATCTCGTGCTCCTTCATGGTGAGCGCGCGGCCGCCGCGCAGCACGACCGTGCCGCGCGGGATGTCCCGCGGCATCGTCACGAGGATCCGGCGCTCGACCGGCTCGTAGAGCGCCGTGTCCGGGCGCGTGAGCGCGAGGCTGTCGCCCGCCGCGACCGAGTCCGCCCGCGCATTGATCCGCGCCACGAGCGTGCGGAGCGAGTCCATGCGCGCCTCGAGCGAGTCCACACGGATGCGCACCGAGTCGGCGCGCAGCGCGGTGAGGCGCCGCTGGAGCGAATCCGGAACCGCCGCGCCGGCCTTCTTCAGGCTGTCCACGCGCGTGCGGACGGCCTTGAGCGTATCGAGCAGCTCCTTCGCGCGCGCGGCCGCCACGGCCGCCTCGCGCTTCTCCGCCCGGATGCTGTCCTCGATCGCCTCGACGCGCGCGAGGTCGTAACTGACGAACGCGTTGCCGATCGCCCAGTGCACGGTGCGGCCGTCCGCGCTCCACGTGGGGAACTCGCCGCCGATGTCCGTGAGCTGCCGCATCGGCACCGGCGATCCCTGCACGTTCGCGACCGAGAGCGTCGGCGTCGGGCCGCCCACCTCCGGGATCTCCATCGCGTAAATGTGGCTGCCCACCTGCGCCAGCGCGCGGTCTCCCGTGGGCGAGATCATCACGAGCCCCGCGGGCGGCGGCTGCCGCCCCTGCTCGGCGGCCTCGAAGATGCTCTTCGGCACCGGGAACACGCGCCGCGGCGGGAACACGTACTCCTCCTCGTGCGGGCTGCCGATGCCCGGCGGGAGCTGGCCGCGCACCTGGAGGTGCCGCTTGACATCCGTGCCGTCCCAGCGGAACGAGACCAGGCCCTCGGCCGGGCTGTAGGCGTAGATCCGGTCCGGCTCGTTGCGGTTGAAGTGTGCCACGTCCCGGCCGCCGGTCGGCGCGATCACCGTCACAGCACCGCCCTGCGCAGGCACCCACACGAACTCGCCGCCCAGCGGGCCGAAGAACGCGCCAGCCGCCTCCTTCAGCTCCCGCGCGGCGGCACGGGATGCGACGATGCGCTCGCCGTCCGGCGACCAGGCGATGTTGTAGTAGAGCGCGGGCACGCGGGTGAGCTGCACGGGCGCGCCGCCGCGGCCGTTGCCGGGCGCCGGGGCGCGCATGATGTGGCCGCCGGCCTCGTCGTCCCAGGTGACGTAGGCGATCCACCGTCCGTCGGGCGACCACGCCGGGTGGTACTCGCCGACCTCCGCGCTGCTCACGCGCCGCGGCTCGCCGTCCGGGAGCTGCTTGACCCACAGCCGGTCGAACGCGGTGAACGCGATCCAGCGGCCGTCCGGCGAGGGGACCGGGTTGCGGATCTGCCGGGCGACGACGGCGGCCGCCGTGTCCACGTGGTACGTGAACCTGACCTCGGGGCCGATGTCGAGCTGCACGTCCACCTCGAAGGGGATCTTCGTGCCGGGGGTGCCGTCTACCGGCACGCGCCAGATCTCGCCGCCGTAGGAGACGACGATGGCGCGAGAGTCCGGGGTGAAGCTGTAACCGGGGAGCACGTCCAGGGGCGCGCGGGATTCCATGTCATCCCGCTGCACGGGGTACGCCAGCCAGCGCTCCTCGCCCGTGTCCAGATCGCGGATGCGCAGCCCGGTCTCCGCGCCCTCCCGGGTGCCGTAGACCAGCCAGCGGCCGTCGGGCGAGATCGCGGGCCGGAAGCCGGACCCGTACCGGTTGGTCATCAACGTGGACGTGCCGGTCTCCCGGTCGTAGCGGAAGAGCTGGTACTGCGGGAACAGCGCGTTGTACTGCCAGTCGCCGGTGCGGCCCGCGTACCAGATGTAGCGGCCGTCCGGGCTGGGCGCCGCGCCCAGCGTCTTGAGGTTCGCGGGCGTGCGGATCACCGGGAGCGCGCCGCGCGCGTCCACGTGGTGGAACTCGAGCTTGGCGGCGCCGCCCAGGCCGCCGGAGCGGCTCACGACGATCAGCTCGCCATCCGGCATCCACTCGGGCGAGACGTAGAGATTGCTGTTGCCCTGGGTGACCTGGATGGTGTCGATCAGGTCGAGCGACATGACCCAGACGTTGTCGCCGCCGCTCCGGTCCGAGATGAAGACGATCTTCTTGCCGTCCGGGCTGAAGCGCGGCTGCGCGTCGAAGGCGAGGCCGCTGGTCAGCCGCTTCGCCTTGCCGCCCGTGATCGGGATGGTGTAGAGGTCGCCCAGCAGGTCGAAGACGATGGTCTGCCCGTCCGGGCTCACGTCCAGCGAGATCCAGGTCCCGCGACTCGTGGTGAAGCTCGCCTTGCGCGCGGCCTCGAGCGGCAGCGGCTTCTCGCGCTGCGCATTCGGCCCGCCGGGCCGCGCGGCGGGCCGCTGGGCCGCCGCGGGGGCGACGGCGCCACCGAGCAGGAGCAGGGCCGCCGAGGCGGCGCGTAGGATCGGGGTCGCGGGGCTCATCGTGCACCTCCCCGGATGCCGTTGGCGACGGCCGGCGCGGTGTGGCGCCACGGTTCATCCGGCGCCCGGCGCTGCCGCGGCCAGATCTCGTCGAGCGTGTCGCCGTCGTAGAGGCGCCCGTTCTTCATCACGTAGCGGATCGTGTTGGTGTTGCGGATGTCGTCGAGCGGGTTCTTCTCGAGCACGACGAGGTCCGCGAGCTTGCCCGGCTCGATCGAGCCGAGGTCCCTGCCCAGGCCGATCGCCTCGGCGCCGAGGATGGTCGCCATGCGGAGCACCTCGTGGTTGGGCATGCCGCCGGACTGCACGTTCCACATCTCCCAGTGGTAGCCGAGGCCCTGGAACTGGCCGTGGCTGCCGATGGCCGCGCGGCCGCCGGCCGCGACCAGCTCCTTGATCCAGGCGGCGTGCTTGCTGAACGCGTACTCGTCCTCGTGGAACCAGCCGCCGGGGCCGGGACCCGGGTTGCGGCGCCGGATCTTGTAGTTGAGCTCCTCCGCCGGCATGAAGTGGTGGACCTTCTCATCGTGGACCAGGTCCTCGTGCGTGTAGCGGTAGTTCTCCGCCCAGGGCGCGCCGTACGAGACCAGCAGCGTCGGCGTGTTCGTGGTCTGCGAGGTCTTGAACAGCTCGATGACGTCCTCGTAGGCGGGGATGATCGGCAGCGTGTGCTCGATGCCGGGGTAGCCGTCCATCGCGTGGGTCATGTCGAGCCGGTAGTCGAGCCCTCCCTCGGTCGTGGGCATGAGCCCCAGCTCGCGCGCCGCCATGATCAGGAGCTGCCGCTGCCGGCGGTTGCCGGACATGTACATCTTGAACGTCTTCGTGTCGTAGTAGTCGCTGTAGCGGCGCAGCACGTTGCGCGCGTGGTCCAGGTCGCGGATGCCCTCGGTCCAGAACACGCCCGGTCCCGTCGAGTAGATGCGCGGGCCCGGCATGTAGCCGGCCTCGACGCGATCCGCGTACGTCAGCACGTCCGTGGTCGCGGTCTGCGGGTCGCGGGACGTCGTGACGCCGTAGGCGAGGTTGGCGAGGTAGATCCAGGGGCGGCTCCAGTGCAGCCCCCACAGGTTCCACATGTGCGCGTGCGTGTCCACGAACCCGGGGATGATCGTCGTGCCGGCGACGTCGATGACGCGGGCGCCCGGGGGCCCTGACCCCGCCGGGCCCACGCTCGCGATCCGGTTGTTCTGCACGACGACGTCGCCGTTCTCGATCACCTCGTCCCCGCGCATGGTGATGATGCGCGCGCCGCGCAGGATCACGGTGCCCTGGGGGATGTCCCGCGTCGCGGTCACCCGCACGCGGATCTCTTCGGGCCGGTAGGCCGCGGCCGCCAGCGCGGCGGAGTCCGCGCCCGCGCGCCGCAGGCTGTCCTCCACGGCCTCTGCCCGGTCGAGCCGGTAGCTGACGAAGGCGTTGCCGATGGACCAGTGCACGGTGCGGCCGTCAGAGCCCCACGCGGGGAACTCGCCGCCGATGTCCGTCAACTTGCGGACCGGCATCTGCGCGCTGTCCGGCCGCGTCACAAGGACGGTCGGTACGGCGCCGCCGAGCTGCGGCACCGTGACGACGTAGATGTCGTTGCCGACCTGCGCGAGCGCCTGGTCGCCACGCGGCGCCATGATCACGAGGTCCGCGGGAAGCTGCGGGATCTGCGGCTCGCGCTCGAAGTTCCGCGGCATGAGCAGGTCGGAGGTCCTCGAGGCCTGCCAGCCGCCCGCGGTCAGGGGCAGCCGCCAGTTGACGCGCACGTGCGCCCTGGGGTCCGTGCCATCCCAGCGAGTCGACACCACGCCGTAGGCCCTCCCCTGCGACTGCCCGAGCGGCAACGCTTCCGGCGGGATCGCGCCGTAGCTGTAGATCCGGTCCGGGTCACTGGTGAAGTGCGGGCGCGTGCGGCCGCCCGTCGGCCCGATCACGTTGACCTCCCCGCCCTGCGCGCTGACCCAGACGAACTCGGCGCCCAGGCCGTCGAACACGAACGGGTCGATCGCCTCCTGGAGGTTGCGCGCGTCCGAGCGGATCGCGACGATGCGCCGGCCGTCCGGCGACCACGCCGTCTGCTGGTAGTAGGCGGACTCGCGCGTGAGCCGCGTCGGCCGCCCGCCATCGGCGCTGACCCGCATGATGTAGCCGGCGGCGTCGTTCCACGTGACGTACGCGATCTGGCGCCCGTCCGGCGACCAGGCGGGGTAGTACTCGCCCACCTCCTGGTCCGTCAGCCGCCGCGGCGTGCCGTCCGGCAGGTCCATCACGTACAGCCGGTCGAGCGCGGTGAACGCGATGCGCCGGCCGTCCGGCGAAGGGACCGCGTCACGGATCTGCTTGACCGTGAACGTGGGCGAGTCCTCGATCGGGTACTCGAACCGGACCTCCGGCCCGACGGCGACTTCCGCCTCGACCGTGAAGGGGATCTTCGTCGCCGGCCCGCTGTCCACCGGCACGCGCCAGATCTCACCGCCGTAGGAGATGACGACGGCGCGCGAGTCCGGCGTGAACGCGTAGCCGGGCAGCACGTCCATGTTCGCGATGGATTCCTGCTCGTCCCGCTGGATCGGGTACGCCAGCCACCGCTCCTCGCCCGTGGCCAGCTCACGGATGCGGAGGCCGGTCTCCGCGTCGTGCCGGGAGCCGTACGTGAGCCAGCGGCCGTCGGGCGAGAGCGCGGGGCGGAACGCCGAGCCGTAGCGCGAGGTCATGGGCGTGCGCGTGCCGGTCTCGCGATCGTGCACCCAGAGCTGGTACTGCGGGAAGATCGCGTTGTACTGCCAGGCGCCCCTGCGCTGCGCGAACCACACGTAGCGCCCGTCCGGGCCGAACGCCGCGCCCAGCATGCGCAGCGCGGGAGCGCCGCCCACCATCTCGAGGCCGCGCCCGCCCTTCACGTGGTAGAGCCAGAGCTTCTCGTTGCCGAACGGCGTGCCCTTCGAGACGACGATGTACTGCCCGTCCGGCGTCCACTCCGGCGAGAGATACGTGGCGTCCTTGCCCGTGGTGAGCGGGTACGGTGCGCCGCCGGCCAGGTCGAGCAGCCAGACGTTGTCATCGCCGCTCCGGTCCGAGACGAAGACGATGCGCCGGCCATCCGGGCTGAAGCGCGGCTGCATGTCATGCGCGAGGCCGCTGGTCAGCCGCTTCGCCTTGCCGCCCGTGATCGGGATGGTGTAGAGGTCGCCCAGCAGGTCGAAGACGATGGTCTGCCCGTCCGGGCTCACGTCCAGCGAGATCCAGGTCCCGCGGCTCGTGGTGATGCGCGCCCAGCGCGCGGGCTGGAGGGGGAGGCCCTCCTGGTCCGAGGGGTCCGCCGCGGCCGGCGTCGCGACGCGAGGCGGCGGCGCGGCGGACCGGCCGGCCGCCGCGGGCGGCGAGGATGGCGGGGCGGATTGGGCGCTGGCCGTGCCGGTGCCCAGGGCCGGAACGAGGGCTGCGGCGAGGACCCAGGGGAGCTTGGGCGGTCGCATGGTTCGGCTCCTCGGAGGCGTCAAACGCGCGTGTAGAGAAGGGGAAGGCAATCCCGCCGGGAGAGCGGGATCCGACATGGTACGCCAGGCGGCCGCCGGGTGCAACGGCCATCCCGCTGGGCGCATCGCCCGCGGCTCTCTCGATTGGATGCGTGAGGGCCTCCGACCGTTGCGGCGACACCCACTGCCACCTTACGGGGCGGGCGGCGGCGTTTCACCGGGCCGTGGACGCGGCGGCCCGCCGGAGGCGCACACGCCGCGCTGCGTGCGCGGCGCTGCTTGGGGCCAGGGCGAGGGGTCGAGGGTGAGGGGCAGGGGGCACGGGCCGGG
>DASVDH010000055.1:0-3417 GCA_036381195.1 Longimicrobiales bacterium
GTTCAGCGGGCAGTACCTGGACGGCGTGGAGATCGACTACGTCACGACGATGATGGGGTCCGGCTTCACGTTCAAGAACCCGAACGCGACGGGCGGGTGCGGCTGCGGCAGCTCGTTCACGGTTTGAGGCGCCAGCGCCCCCTTCCCACGACCGGGACCGGGCCCGCGGGGGACACCCTCGCGGGCCCGGTTCACATCTGTTCGCGACCCCGGCACCGGACAGCGTCCGCCGGCTCGGGCGGGCCGTTGCGGGGTACCTGCCGGCGGGGCGCGCCGCCGCGCCGGCGTGGGGTGGCCGGCACGAGGCCGTCGTGATAGGTTGCTCGCCATGTCCTCACGATCCATCGATGTGCGCGTCTACGTCTCGGACGGGATCGAAGAGAACGCCTACATCGTTCGCGGGGCCGCGAGCGAGTCGGTGGTCGCGGTCGACCCCGGCGGCGCTGCGGACGCGCTGGGCGCGGATCTCGAGGCCGGCGGCTTGCGGCTCGAGGCGATCCTGCTCACGCATGCGCATTTCGACCACGTGGAAGGCGTCGCGACGCTGGTCCGCCGCACCGGCGCGCCGGTCTACCTCCACCCGGCGGATCGGCCGCTCTACGACCGTGCGGCGGAGCAGGCAGCGCTGTTCGGCCTTCGCGTCGAGCAGCCGCCCGCGCCCGGGCACGCGCTGGAGCACGGCCAGTGGATCGAGCGGGCGGGCGTGCGCTTCGAGGTCCGGCACGTGCCGGGTCACTCGCCGGGCCACGTTCTGCTGTACGTCCCGGATACGGGCATCGCGTTCGTGGGCGACGTGGTGTTCGCCGGCTCCATCGGACGCACCGACCTTCCCGGCGGGGACTTCCACGAGCTCATGCGCTCGATCCGCGAGCATGTGCTGAGTCTGCCCGACGAGACAGTGCTGTACCCCGGCCACGGCCCGGCGACGACGGTCGGGCACGAGCGGGTGTCGAACCCCTTCCTGGTGCCCCAGTTCGGCGGCGGGCTGGCATGAGCGCGCGCATCGCCGTCTTCGCCTCGGGTGGCGGGTCGAATCTCCAGGCGCTCATGGACCACTTCAACCGCGCCGGCGAGGCGAGCGCTGCGCGCGTGGAGCTGGTCGTCAGCGACCGGCCTGCGGCCGGCGCCCTCGAGCGCGCCGCGCGCGCGGGCATCCCGGCGCGCGTCGTGGAGGTCGCCGGCCGGCCGGACGAGGACGTCGCGCGAGAGACGCTCGCCGCACTGGAGGCCGCGGGCATCGAGTTCGTGGCCCTGGCGGGGTATCTGCGCCGCATCCCCGCGGACGTGGTGCGCTGCTATCGCGGCCGCATGACGAACATCCACCCGGCGCTGCTGCCCGCGTTCGGCGGCAAGGGGATGTACGGGATCCGCGTGCACCGCGCCGTGCTTGCGGCGGGCTGCAAGGTGAGCGGCGCGACCGTGCACCTCGTGGACGAGGAGTACGACACGGGCCCGATCCTCGCCCAATGGCCGGTCCCCGTGCTGCCGGGGGACACGCCGGAGGCGCTCGCCGCGCGCGTACTGCGCGTCGAGCACCTGCTCTACCCGGCCACGCTCGAGGCGCTGGTGCTGGGCGTGCGGCCAGGCGGCGCCGCGGGCCCCGGCGCTTTCTGTGCGAGCGATACGGACGCGCCCGCGCCGGAGGAGATCCGGCGGGCGCTGGGACTCGATTGAAGCGGACGATCATGCCGAGAGCGATCCTGAGCGTATCGGACAAGCGCGGGCTCGTGGAGTTCGCGCGCGGGCTTGCCGAGCTGGGCTGGGAGATCGTGTCGACGGGCGGGACGGCGCGCGCCCTCCGCGAGGCGGGCATTCCCGTACGGGACGCGAGCGAGGTGACCGGGCATCCGGAGATGATGGACGGACGCGTGAAGACGCTGCACCCGGCCGTCCACGCGGGGATCCTGGCGCGCCGCAGCAACGCCGAGGACCTGCGCGCGCTCGAGCGCATGGGATACCGGACGGTGGACCTGGTCGCCGTGAACCTGTACCCGTTCGAGGAGACCGTGGCGCGGGGCGCGGGCCTCGCGGAAGCGATCGAGCAGATCGACATCGGCGGGCCGTGCATGATCCGGTCCGCGGCCAAGAACCACGAGAGCGTGCTCGTCGTGGTGGACCCGGCGGACTACGATGCCGTGCTGGACGCGCTGCGATCAGGCCGGGTGGATGCGGAGCTGCGCCGGCGCCTGGCGCAGAAGGCGTTCGCCCGTACGGCCGAGTACGACGCGGCGATCGCGGCCTACCTGGCGCGGCCAGACGCGGCGCGGCGGGAGGCCAGCGCGCCGGAGCCGGCGGGAGCCCGCGAGACCGCGTTCGCCGCTGTGCGGGAGCTGCGGCTGACGAAGGTGCAGGACCTGCGCTACGGCGAGAATCCGGACCAGCCCGCGGCGTTCTATGCGGAGCAGGACGCGCCCGCCGGCGCGCTGCCGCACCTGCGCCAGCTCCAGGGCAAGGAGCTCTCCTTCAACAACCTCCTGGACATCGAGGCGGCAACGTTCGCGGTGTCCGCGTGGGCGGCGGGCGAGCGGGCGGCGTGCGCGATCATCAAGCACAACACGCCCTGCGGCGTGGCACTCGGCGAGGATGCGGAGGACGCGTACCGCCGCGCGCTCGCGTCCGATCCGGTCTCCGCGTTCGGCGGCGTCGTCGCGCTGAACGTGCCGGTGACCGGCGCCGCCGCGCAGGCCATGGCGAGCACGTTCCTCGAGGTGATCATCGCGCCGGCGTTCGAGCCGCATGCGCGGGATGTGCTGGGCGCGAAGAAGAACCTCCGGCTGATCGAGCTGCCCATCGAGGCCGGCGGGCCGGACGAGCTGGATTACAAGCGCGTGTGCGGCGGCTTTCTCGTCCAGCGGCGCCTGCGAATGGAGTTTCCGGAGGATGGGTGGCAGGTGGTCACGCGCCGCCAGCCGAGCGACGCGGAGTGGCGCGACCTGCGCTTCGCCTGGCGCGTGGTGACGGCGGTCAAGTCGAACGCCATCGTGCTCGCGCGCGACGAGCAGACCATCGGCATCGGCGCGGGCCAGATGAGCCGCGTGGATTCATCGCGCATCGCCGTCATGAAGGCGACGGACCAGGGATTCGACATCGAAGGCGCCGCGCTCGCCTCGGATGCGTTCTTCCCGTTCCGGGATGGCGTGGACGCGGCGGCCGAGGCCGGCGCGCGCGCGATCATCCAGCCCGGCGGCTCCGTGCGGGACGCGGAGGTGATCGCCGCGGCCGACGAGCACGGGATGGCGATGGTCTTCACCGGCCGCCGCGTGTTCCGCCACTGACCCGGCGCGGCGGCGGGGAGTGCGCCGCGTCGGCTGCGCGGTCGGCGAGCACCACCTCCGCGTAGGTGTCGTCAGTAGCCCGGCGGATCGCTCGCGGGGAACGACTCGATCGAGCCCTCCTCGACGACCGTCGGAGACGGCG
>DASVDH010000056.1:0-2735 GCA_036381195.1 Longimicrobiales bacterium
ACTACCTCGAGGGCGGCCGCGTGCGCGGCGTGCTGCTCTGGAACACCTGGGGCCAGGTCGACGCCGCGCGCGAGCTGATCGCCGCGCGCGAGTCCTTCGGACCCGCCGAGCTGAGAGGGCGGATCCGGAACGCGTGAGGGCTGGGCCGGCCGCGCCGCCGAGGCGAGGGCGCCGTTCGCGAGCGCCCGGCGCGTTGCGCACGACGGCCGGCCTGCCGCATTTCGGCATACCGAGGCGAGCACGCCGCGTCCGAGCGCCCGGGGCTGCTCCCGACCGCCCAGCGTTGCCCGGGGCTACCCGAGGCCGGCCGGCGCCGGCCGAGGCTGCCCGGCGCTGGCGGCGACCCGGCAGCGGCCCGCGCCCGCGCAGCTACGACCCCCGCCCGTACTCCTCGCCGCCTTCCGGCGGCACGCCGGCCGCCGGGGCGATGCCCGCCGCTGCGGTGACGCCCGCCGCCGCGGCGCCCCCCGTAGCGGCGGCCCCCGTAGCGGCGGCCCCTGCCGGCCGGATCTCCTCGTGCCGGATCTGGCCGCCGAGGTGCGCCGTCCAGCCGAGCATCGCCGACGCGATGATGGACATCAGCAGCGTGGCGATCGCGAAGCCGCGCGGCACGCGCTCCGCGCGCCGGTAGCGGATCAGCCCCACCAGCGAGACCAGCCCGACGAGGCCCAGCACGATCGCCGAGGGCAGCGCGAACTCCTCGTGCTCCTCGAGGATCTCGTGGGAAACGCCGGGCAGGTCCTCGACCATCTCCTCGGCCGGCTCGCCCGTCAGGTAGACGACGCCGCCCGCCAGCGCCAGCGCCACGAACAGACCCATCGTGACCCGAACCACATCCCGGCTCCGCATCCCGATCCCGAGCGCGAGCAGGAGCGTCGCGATGATCGCGCCGATGATCGGCACGTGGTTCAACAGCAGATGCACCTGCGCAGCGTTCATGTCGCCCTCTCCTGGGGAATTGAGAACGGGCACGGCTGGAAGGGCCGTACCACGAGGCGTCTCGCCCGGTCGATCGAAGACAAGCCGGTATGCCACCAGCATCGTCTCGCCCAGCTCACCCGTCTCGAACGCCCACACGCGGTCGCCCGCCGCCGCCACCAGAGCAGCAAAGAAAGCGGCGACGCAGCGGAGCGCCGCGTCGCCGTGCGGTGATGCACGCGCTGACGTTCCACCCAGCAGACGTTACGCGCCCGGCGGGCGGGGCGCAAACGTCGTCGCCCCGCTCCGTTCACCTCCGCTTGATGGACAGCGGCCCGTTCATCGTCACGACGCGGACGGGCGGCCCACCGGAGCCCAGCACGGCACTGATGCGGCTGCGGCGCTCGATGCGCTCGACGGTCAGCGGCACGTCCGAGCTCATGGGCCCGTTGATCGTGCCGGTCTCGAGCCGCGCCGAGTAACCCTCCGGGATCAGCAGCGTCACCGGGCCGTTGACCGCCTCGGCATCCAGACCGGCGCCGTCCCAGGACGTGCCCGCGAGCACGACCGTGAGCGGGCCGTTGGCGGTCCGCGCGTGCACGTCGCCGCCCACGTCCCGCAGCGAGAGCGGGCCGTTGCGCGTACTCAGCTCCATGCGGCCCGCCACGCCCTCGACGACCAGCGGCCCGTTGTAGGTTTCGATCTGGAGGTCGGAGCGCCGGGGCACGAGCACGACGAAGCCCGCGTGCCAGTCCGCATCGCGCCTCCTTTCCGGCCCGTCCGCGGCGATCGTGGTGCCCGAGATCACCAGCCGGACGCGCTCCGCCAGCTCGCGCGCCTCGGCCTCCGTCTCGGCGCGCGCCGCCACGCGCATGTGCACCTCGATCTGACCGTGGTCCCAGCCCAGGACCTGGATTGGGCCGTTCGGATGCGCGTCCACGCGGATCGGCGTGCCGGCCGCCTCGACGCGCTGGACCTGCACGGCGCAGTAGTGCTCGAGCCGGCGATCGCGCTGGTCGCGGCAATTCTCCAGCCACTCCTCGTCGTCCACCTGCGCGGCGGCCGCAGCCGGGAGCGTGAACAGGGCGAGTGTGGCGGCCAGCACGGGAAGCCGGCGCGCGGCATCGTGTGCGTTGCGCATGGGGAGCTCCTGGGATCCGTTCGGGTTCGAGAGTTTCATCGCGCGCGGCTTCCGCGCCGCGGAAGCGCGACGGCGCGCGGGTCCGGGCGCGGCCGCCAGCCGGCCGCTCCGCGTACGTGCGCGCCTGGAAGCCGACCGCGCGGGCGCAGCGGCGCCGCGCAAAAGGGCAGCGCAGCCGGCAGCTCCGGATCCGGGCCTCCGGGGCCGCGCGGCGGCGCACGTATCCCGCATCCGGCCGGATGGTACAACCTTGTACCATTTCGCCGGGCGCCCGTCGCTCCGAAACACCGCGGGCGCGGTTGCGCACGTATCCGGAACCCGGCCAGATGGTACAACCTTGTACCATTCCGCGGGGCACCCATCGCTCCGGGACACCGCGGCGCAACGGCGCGTGAGCGCCGGCGGCCCTACCCCTCTGCCGCCTACTCCCGATGCCCATCCGCCCAGCCCCTCGGCAGCCGCAGTCCTCGCGGCGTCGTCGCGGCAGGACCCGCGAGCGCCTCAAACCAGCGCGCCTCAAACCAGGCGGATCGTGAGCAGGAACAGCACGAACCGGTACGCGACGAGGACGGCATAGTATCCCACGATGAAGAAGGGGATCTTCAGCGCGGCCATGCCCCAACCCTGGCCGTAGAACCTTCGCAGCGCCGGGAGCAACCAGGGAAGGAAAAGGCCG
>DASVDH010000057.1:0-26911 GCA_036381195.1 Longimicrobiales bacterium
CCCCTATGCCGACCCTCGCCGACATCCAGGCCGCCCGCGACCGCATCCGGGACGGCATCGTGCTCACGCCGTGCACGCCGGCGCTCGCGTTCGCGGACGCCGTGCCCGGCCGCCTGTGCGTCAAGCTCGAGAACCTCCAGCGCACCGGCTCGTTCAAGGACCGCGGCTCGCTGAACCGGCTGCTCGCGCTCTCGCCGGAGGAGCGGGAGCGGGGCGTCGTCACGGCCAGTGCGGGCAACCATGCGCAGGCGGTGGCTTACCACTGCCAGCGGCTCGGCATCCCCGCCACCGTCGTGATGCCGGAGGGCACGCCGCTGATCAAGCTCTCGAACACCCGGCGCTACGGCGCCCGGATCGTGCTGTCCGGCGCCACGATCTCGGACTCGATGGTCGAGGCGCGCCGGCTCGAGGCGGACGAGCGGCTCACCATGGTGCACGCCTTCGACGACGACCTCGTGATCGCCGGCCAGGGCACGGTCGGGCTCGAGCTGCTCGAGCAGGTTCCGGACCTGACGTGCGTGGTCGTCCCCATCGGCGGCGGCGGGCTGATCAGCGGCACGGCCATCGCGCTCAAGGAGACGCGCCCCGACATTCGCGTGATCGGCGTCGAGGCGGAGGCCGCCGCATCGGCGCTGCTCTCGCGCGAGGCGCACACACTCGTCCACATCGAGACGGCGGAGACCATCGCGGACGGCATTGCGGTCAAGCGGATCGGCGAGCGGACCTACCCGCTGATCGAGCGGTACGTGGACGACATCGTCGCCGTCACCGAGCGCGAGATCGCGACCGCCGTCTACCTGCTGATCGAGCGGCAGAAGGTCGTCGCCGAGGGCGCCGGCGCCGTCCCCCTCGCCGCGCTCCTCGCCGGCAAGGTCCGCACGTCGGCGGACGACGTGACCGTAATGGTCCTGTCCGGCGGCAACATCGACGTCAACATCATCGAGCGCATCATTGACCGCGGGCTGGTGGGCGAGGGCCGGCTGGCGCACCTGATGGTGAAGGTGCGGGACCGGCCCGGCGAGCTGGCGCGGCTCACCGGGATCGTGGCGGAGTGCGGCGCGAACGTGCTCGAGATCGGGCACCGCCGCGCCTTCGCGGACATCTCCGTCGCCGACGTCGAGATCGTGATGCACCTCGAGACGCGCGGCCGGGACCACGTCGAGGAGATCGTGAGGCGTCTGGAAGCGGATGGGTTGAGGGTGGAGGAGGACATCTGAGCCGCCCCGCCCTGGCCCTGCCCCGGGCCGGGGCGAGGGCGAGGGCGGGGGAACTGCCGGCGCGCGGCGGCTGCGCCCGGCGCGCAGCGGCTGAGCCCGGCACCCGCCGGCCGCGCGCGCGGCGGCTTCCGCCACCGGCCCGCGCCGCGGGTGCGTCCCCCGCCGCCCGGCGGTTCATGCCTCAACGGCCCTCGTCAGGCCATACCTCTTCGACCAGCGCGGGCAACACCTTCGCCGCCGGCCCGGTCAGGTGCCACTCGTCGGGCCCGGGCGCCGCGTCCGGCGCCGCGGTGTTGATCACGACGATGGCCGCGCCCGCGCGGCGCGCGATGGGCACGAGGCCGGCGGCGGGGTAGACCACGCCCGACGTGCCGATCACGAGCAGCGCGTCGCATTGCGCTGCCGCCTCGGCCGCGCGCTCGAGCGCGCCCGGCGGCAGCGACTCACCGAACCACACCACGTCCGGCCGCAGCGGTGCGCCGCACGACGGGCAGCGCGGCGGCACCGAGCCGTCGTCGCCCCACGCCTCGACGAGGCGCCCATCGCGCGAGCACTTCGTGCGCTGGATGCGGCCGTGCAGCTCGATCACGTTGCGGCTGCCCGCGCGCTCGTGCAGTCCGTCCACGTTCTGCGTCACGAGCGTGAAGCGTGGGACGCGCGCCTCGATGCGCGCCAGCGCGCCGTGCGCCGCGTTCGGCTCGGCCGCCGCGACCAGTGAGCGGCGCCACTCGTACCAGCGCCACACGAGCCCGGGATCGCGCGCGAACGCCTCCGGCGTGGCCAGCTCCTCCGGCCGGTAGCGCGCCCACAGCCCCGTCTGCGGCTCGCGGAACGTCGGCAGCCCGCTCTCCGCCGAGATGCCCGCGCCCGTCAGCGCCGCGATGTGGCGCGCAGTGCGCAGCCGCTGGATCAGCGCCTCGTCGAACATGCGCACATATCGGGGTCCGCGGCCCGGAGCGCCAGGCGCGGCGGCGCGCCGGGTGCCGGGCACGTCACTCGTAGCGCAGCGCCTGCATCGGATCCACGCGCGCGGCACGCACGGCCGGCACGAGGCCGGCGCCGAACACGACGATGCTGAGCAGTGCGGCGCCGGCCAGGAACGTCAACGGGTCCCGGGCCTCCATCTCGAAGAGCAGCGACTCCGCGTAGCGGCCGAGCACCAGCGCGGCGGCGATGCCGGCCGCCGCGCCGACCAGCAGCATGCGCGCGACCTGGCGCAGCACCAGGCGCCGCACGCGGGCCGCATCCGCGCCGATCGCCATCCGCAGGCCGAACTCGCGCGTGCGCTGCGCCACGCTGTACGCCAGCACGCCGTACAGCCCCACGGCGGCGAGCAGCGTCGCGAGCGCCGCGAACGCGGCGGCCAGCGTGCTGACCAGGCGATCCAGCACCAGGTTCTCGCGCACCTGCTGCCGCAGCGTCTTCAGCTCCTCGACGGGCAGGTTCGGGTCGAGCTGGGCGACGACGCGCGGGATCGCGCGCAGGAGTTGGTCCGGCGGCAGTGACGTGCGCGCGTAGAAGAACATCGAGCCGATGGTCGTGTCCTGCGCGTACGGTCGGAAGAGCTGCGGCGGCACATCGTCCTTGACCTCGCTGTACTTCGCATCCTGCACGAGCCCGACGATGCGCACGTCCAGCTCCGGGTCGCCCGCGCCCCGGTCCGACATGAACGCGCCGACGGCGCCGCGCCCGAGGCCGAACTTCTCGGCGAACGCCTCGTTCACGATGGCGACCTTCTCCGCGCCCGCGACGTCGCCCTCGTCGAACTCGCGACCGGCGATCAGCGGGATTCCGAGCGTGCGGAAGAAGCCGGGGCCGACCCGGTTGACCCTCGTGTTCGAGTCGACGTCCGGCCCCGACTCGAAGCCCTGCACGGACACGTCCGTGCTCCAGTTGCTGCCAGCCAGCAGCGGAACCGCCGATGCCGCCACGCCGGTCACGCCGGGCAGCGCGGCCAGCTCGGTCTCGATGCGCTGGAAGAGCGCCCGGCTCCGGGCCGGCTCGTACCCGTTCAGCTCCGGCGAGACCGCGAACGTGACCACGTTCTCGGTACGGAGCCCGAGGTCCACACGGCTGACGTTGACGAGGCTGCGGATGAACAGGCCGGCCGAGATCAGCAGCGCCATGGAGAGCGCGATCTGCGCGGTGACGAGCGACGTCCGGAACCGCATCGCTGCCCGCCCGCCGCCGACCTGCCCCGTGCTGGCGCGCATCGAGCTGACCAGCTCGGGGCGCGTACTGTGCAACGCGGGGAAGAGCCCGAACAGGATGCCGGTGCCGATGGCGACGGCGGCCGTGAAGAGCACGACGCCGGGACGGAGCTCGAGGTTCAACGCCGTCGCCGCGTCCGGCATGATGGACGCGATGCCGGTGAGCGTCAGCCGCGCGACCAGCAGACTGGCAGCGCCGCCCAGCACGGCCAGGACCAGCGACTCGGTGAGCAGTTGGCGGACCACCCGGGCGCGCCCTGCTCCCAGCGAAAGCCGCACGGCCATCTCCATGCTGCGGCCCGCCCCGCGCGCGAGCAGGAGGTTCGCGATGTTCGCGCACGCGATCAGCAGCACGATGATCGTCGTCGCGAAGAGGAGGAGCGTCGGCGTCCGCACCTCGTCGTGGAGCGAGCTCTGCCCGCGCCACCCCTCCTCGACCGTGACTTCCCTCGCGAGGAACCGCGCCATCGTCTGCTCGCTCATTCCGCGGTTGAGCGGCGCCTCGACTTCCCGGATGATCGGCTGGTACACGGCGTTGAGGCCCGCGCGCGCCTGCTCCAGCGTGACGCCCGGCTTCAGCCGCCCGAACACGTAGACCCAGTAGTTCCGCCGGTTCTCGAAGCCGTCGAAGCCGGGCGTCACCTGCGCCCGCATCGTCAACGGGACGAACACGTCGGGGTTCACACCCACCGTGGTGCCGCGGAAGCCGCGCGGCGCCACGCCGACGATCGTGAACGGGTGGCCGTTCACGATGATCGTCTGGTTCAGGACGTTCAGGTCGCCGCCCAGCCGCGTCTGCCAGTACGCGTGGCTCAGCACCGCGACGTAGTGCCCACCCACCACCTCGTCGTCCGGCGGCGCCAGCAGCCGCCCCAGCGCCGGCCTGAGCCCGAGCACCGGGAAGTATGACCCGGACACCAGCATCCCCGAGCCGTCCAGCGTCTGCCCCTGGAAGGCGAGGTTCGCGCCGAACGAGCGGTGCGCGGCGAGCCCCGCCAGCGCGGTCTGCTCACGCTCCAGGTCGCGGTACATCGGGTAGCTGAAGACGTATTCGCAGCCGCCCGCGTTGTTGCACGAGATCGAGCCCGACTTCGGGCCCGGCGCGCCGAGGTTCACCAGTTGCTCGGGCTCGCGCACCGGCAGCGGCGCCCGCAGCAACTGGTCGAACAGCGAGAAGATCGCCGCGTTCGCGCCGATCCCCAGGGCCAGGGACAGCGCCGCGACGCCCGTCACGAACGGCGTGCGGAACAGCGTGCGCAGTGCGTGTTTCACATCCCGCATCGCTCCTCCTCGCTGTTGGAATGAGCACCGAGCATCTCGGATGGCGGCCGGCCTGCCCGCGTTGCTCCCACCCCGGCGCAGGCGCCCGCCCTCGCGTGGTCGCGGGCCCGCGCACGGGGGCGCATGCGCCCGGCGAACGGCGGCGCGGCGCCGGCCACGGCCGACCCTCCGCTCGCCGCCGCGGCGGCCCGGCCACGCTCCGCGGCTCCCGCGCTCATACGACGACGCGCCGCCGGCGCCCGCGCCGGAACAGCACCACGCTGAGCAGCGTGAGCAGCGAGAACGAGGTGGTCACGGCCACGAACACGCCATCCGCGCCGAGCCCGACAGGGACGGCCAGCGACCACGCCAGCGGCAGCTCCCAGCACCAGTAGCACGCCAGGTTCAGCAGCGCGGGCGTCCAGGTGTCGCCCGCGCCGTTGAACGCCTGCGTGAGCACGGCGCCGAAGGCGTAAAAGAAGAACCCGCAGCTCACGATGCGCAGACAGCGTGCGGCGTACGCGTGTGCCGCGCCATCCATGCCGAACCGCTCCACGATCGCCGGCGCCGCCACCAGGAAGACGACCGCCGCGCTGCCGAGTAGCACCAGGTTCACCCGCGCCGCCATCCAGACGGCGCGCTCGGCGCGGTCGGGATCCCCGGCGCCCAGCCCCTGCCCGACCATCGTCGCGGCCGCCCCGCCCAGCCCCCACGCGGGCAGCAGCACGAACAGCACGACGCGGATGGCCACCGTGTACCCCGCGAGGGCCTCGTTGCCGAAGACCGCGACGATGCGCATCGTCCCGATCCAGCTCGCCGCCCCGATGAACGCCTGCAGCGTGCCCGTGCCCGAGAGCCGGATCAGCCGCCACATGACCGCGGGGTCGAGCCGCATGTGCCGCGCGCGCACGCGCAGCCTGCCGTCCGAGCGGCACAGCACCAGGAGCTGGAATAGCACGCCCGTGCCGCGGCCGACCACCGTCGCGATCCCCGCGCCCGTGACGCCCAGTTCGGGGAACGGACCCACGCCGAAGATCAGGAGCGGGTCCAGCACCATATTGATGCCGTTCGCCAGCCACAAGACCCGCATGGTGACGGCGTGCTCAAAAAGGGAACGGCCCCCCGGAGCCGAGGCGCCGGGAGGCCGTTCGCGCATGGATTGCGGGAACCCCTGGTCTCCTCAGGTCACCCCCTCCGGCCCCACACCGCGCGCCGCCACGCCCGCGCGCGCTGCGCGCAGCGCCGCGCTCGGCGCGCTCATGAAGGCGAGGATTCCAGGGATCAGCAGCATCTTCCGGGTCAGTGGGAAACGGGTTACCCCACTCACGTGAAAGCGAGTGCCAACGCTAACGCGGCGAGGCCGGGCGGACAAGGGGGCACTCCCGGCACGACGTCCGCGCGGCTCGAGCGAGGAGCGTGGACGGCGGCTGCCGCCGACCCGACGGACGGAGGCCGCCAATGGCTGAGGTGTCGTGGTTGCGTGGAGCGCGGGCAGCCTGCGCCCGATCCGGTGAAACGAGGCCGCCGCCGGGGCGATGCCGCCGCGTGCGCCCTACGCGGCACGCCCTACCCGGCACGGCCTGCGGTGCACGCCGTACGTGACACGCCCTACGCGACACGCCGCCCACGCGATACGCGCTACGCGGCCCGCCGCTCGCCCGGCGCCGGCCCGCCCCGCTCGCGGACCTCCGGCGCCTCCGCGCGCACGCCGATGCCGTGCTCCATCACCAGGCCCGCGATCGCGCCGCCCAGCAGCGGCCCGATCCAGTAGACCAGGTGGTCCGCCCATGCGCCCGAAACCAGGGCGGGCCCGAACGCGCGTGCGGGGTTCACGGCCCCGCCCGTGAGCGTGCCGAACGCCATGATGTCCATCGTGATCGTCAGCCCGATCGCGAGCGGGAACACCGCAGCCGGGGCTCGCCGATCCACCGCCGTCCCCAGCACCACGAGCACCAGGAAGAACGTGCCGACCAGCTCCAGCACGATTCCCGCCAGCGCCGTCACGTTCGGCGCCAGCGCGGGCGTTCCCTCCGCCACGGGAAGCCTGCCGAACGCACCGGCGATGATCAGCGCGGCGACCACCGCGCCCACCAACTGCGCGATCCAGTACAGGACCGCCCGGCGCAGCGGCAGCCGGCCGGACACCACGAAGCCGAGCGTGATCGCCGGGTTGAAATGACCGCCCGAGATCGCGCTGAGCGCCGCGACCATCACGAAGATCGCGAGCCCGTGCGCGAACGCGACCGTCGTCAAACTACCGAGCTCTGGATCGCCCGCGAGCGTGCCCGCGTTGACCGCGAGCACGCCGGCGAACACCAGCGTGAACGTCCCGATCGCCTCCGCCAGCGCGATCCGCGACGGCGAATCCACCATGGCCACACCGCTCCTCCCTTGGAGTCCCGCGCCGCAACCGGTGGCGGCCGCAGCGTTCGGCCTCCGTGCCAGTCGCGTGCCATGCCATGGATGCCTCCCTCACCGCCGCCATGCCACGCCCGCCTGGCTGGCACCCGGCGCCCCGCCCCTCGATGCGCCGCCGCTGGACACGCTCCGTGACCTCGCCCTCACCGTTCCACGACCACGTACCGCTCGACCAGCTCCCGCGCACGCCGCACATCCGCCACCCGCTGCTCGCCCGCCTCGCGCTCGATCACGAGGTCCACGCGGAGCTCGGCCGCGCGCAGCGCGGCGAAGAACGCCGTCCAGTTCACGTCGCCCTCGCCCACGGGCACTTCCCTGCCCAGCTCCCCCGGATGCTCCGCCGCCACCGCATCCTTGATGTGCACCTGGCGCACCCAGGGCGCGAGCCGGCGCAGTGCCCGGACCGGGTCCCCCGTGCCGTACAGGATCATGTTCGCCGGGTCGAAATTCACGCCCACGCCCGTGTCGCCCAGCTCCGCCAGCACCTCGGCCAGCGTGGCGGCCGTCTCCTGCCCCGTCTCCAGCGCCACGCGCGTACCGCGATCCACGAACACGCGCGCGATGCGACGGACCCGCTCCGCCAGCACCCGCCGGCGTGGATCGCCGGCCTCGGGCGGGATGAACCCTGCGTGGAAGGTGACCAGCGTGATCCCCAGCTCCTCCGCGACGCGCGCATCCTCCTGCGCCGCGGCGAAATTCTCCTCCCACGTCGCGTCCGGCACCAACCCGCCCGTCCGGCGGAGCGACTCCAGCGTGCTGCGATCTTCGCCTGCCGTCGCCATCATGCCCGACAACACCCGCACGCCCGTCGCCTCCAGCTCCGCGCGCAGCCGCTCCAGCGGCATGGCGCCGGTCCGCACGGGATCCAGCGCGAGCTGCACCGCATCCAGCCCCGCCGCGCGCACGCGCTCCACCAGCTCCCGCGGACTCCGCGGGAGCAGCGACCACGAGCTGACGGCCAGCCGCAGCCCGGCCTCCACCCGCTCCGCCTGCCCGACAGGCGCACCGCTCTCCGCAGGCCGCATCGTCGAACGCCCCGCCTCCCGCGCCACGACTTCCGCCTCCTCCCTCACGGATTCCCTCCGGCTCGACGTCAGCGAGATGGCCGCACCGTCACCGGCCAGTCCCGGCGCGCTTCCACGACCACCGGGTCCGTCCCGAGACACTCCACGAACGGTGCCAGCCCGCCTCGCGCCTGGCGGGATGCCGCCCTGCGCCCGCCCCGCCGAGCGCGGCCGGGCCCTCCGTTCCGGCGCGACGGGTCGCGCCCCACGTCACCGCGCCGGCGGCGCCGCTCCGGCGGCCGGCGGCGCACGCCGCCGCATGGACCGCAGCCGGTCCAGATGCTTGCGCAGGACCTCCCGGCTGGTCCGCAGATACTCCGCGATCAGCGCCAGTTCCTCCGCGGAGTAACGCCCCGCCACCTCCATGCCCTCCTGCCCCAGCGGGCCCCAGACCTCCGCGATCGCCTGGCGCGCGGCGTCCGTCAGCGTCACGTACACCCGCCGCCGGTCCCGCTCGTCCCGGACCCTCCTCACGTAGCCCGCCGCCTCGAGCCGGTCGATCAGCGCCGTCGTGGCGCCCGTCGTCAGCCCGGCCTCGCGCGCCAGCTCCGTCGCCGCCAGCGCTCCTCGCCTGTCCAGGATGCCGAGGCAACGGAGGTCGGTGAGGTGAATGCCCAGCAGTTCCGCGGCCGCCGCGTCGAAGGCCTCGACCGCTTCCTGCTCGAGACGCAGCTCCGCGAACAGCTCCGCGATCCGGTCCGCCCTATCGCTTGACAATCGAATTACTCCATCGTAAAATTACCGTACCATCGAGATACAATAGCCGGCCACGGCGCCCATGGAAAGATCCGCGCCCCGGCCGGCGCCACCATCGAGGACCCCATCCGCCCGTGGCGCGAACCCCGGGCGGTTACGCGAGGATGGACCATGCGACTGCTGATCATCGGCGCCGGGATCGGCGGCCCGGCGGCCGCCGTGGCGCTCCGCCGCGCCGGCTTCGAGCCCGTGCTCTTCGAGGCGCGCCAGGCGCCCGCCGAGTCGGCGGGCCTGTTCCTCACGCTCGTCGCGAACGGGATGCGCGTGCTGCGCGAGCTGGACCTGCTGGACGCCGTCCTGCGCGCCGACGTCGTTCCCACGCCGCTCATGGCGTTCAGCAGCACGACGGGCAAGCCGCTCGGCGGGGTGCCGAACGGCTGGCTGGACGACGGCACGCCGAGCTTCACGCTGATGCGTGGCGCGCTCCAGAAGGCGCTCGTGGAGGCGGCCTGCGCGCGCGGCATCGAGGTGCATCACGGGCGGCGGCTGACCGGGTACCATGCCACGCCGGCCGGCGTCGCCGCGCGCTTCGACGACGGAACCGAGGTCGAGGGCGACCTGCTCGTCGGCGCGGACGGCATCCACTCGGCGGTGCGCCGCGCGGCGTTCCCCGATGCGCCCGCGCCCTCGTACACGGGGCTCCTCAACCTCGGCGGGATCGCCGCGGACTCCGGCTTGCCGCCGACGCCGGACACCATGCACATGGTCTGGGGCCGGCGCGCCTTCTTCGGCTATACCGTGCGGCCGGACGGCGAGGCGTGGTGGTTCGCCAACGTGGGGCAGGAGCGCGAGCCCGCGCGCGGCGAGCTGGAGGCGGTGCCGGCGGAGGAGTGGCGACGTCGCCTCCGCGAGCTCTACGCCGATGACCCGCCGTTCATCGCGGAGCTCATCGAGCGGACGCCGCGGATCGGCGCGACGCCGATCCACGACATGCCCTCGCTGCCCGCGTGGCAACGCGGCCGTGTCGTGCTGCTCGGCGATGCCGCGCACGCGGTCTCACCCAGTGCGGGCCAGGGCGCGTCGCAGGCGCTCGAGGATGCGATCGTGCTGGCGAAGTGCCTGCGCGACGTCGCACCGGTCGAGGCGGCGCTGGCGCGCTACGAGGCGCTGCGCCGGCCGCGCGCGGAGCGGATCGTCGCAGAGGGCCGCCGCCGTGGCACGTACAAGGCGCTGGAGAGCCGTGCGGCCGTCCGCGTGCGCGACCTGCTCCTGCCGCTGGCGATGCGCGTGTTCGCGAACGAGAGGCGGCTCGCCTGGATCCACGACTACCGCGTGCGCTGGGACGAGCCGGTCACCGTGCGGAGCGCGTGAGCGTGTTGCCGCGCCCGGGGCACGGCTCGCGCCGGCGCGCCTTGCGCCGGCCCTGCGCCGCGCCCACGTTGTCCGGCATGTGGACCCGAACGGGAGGGTGGTCGTGAGCCAGGCAGGCGGATCGGGGGACGTCGCCCGCTCAGGCGAGCGCACGACAGGCGTGGTGCGCGCCGCGGATGCCGTGCCCATGCGCGCGGTACCGGCCGGCCGTGACACGGAGATGCAGGTGCTCCTCGGCCCGGACGAGGGCGCGCCCAACTTCGTGCTGCGCCGCTTCCGCATGGAGCAGGGCGGCGGGATCCCCGCGCACACCAACGACGTCGAGCACGAGCAGTACGTGCTGCGCGGACGCGCGCGCATCACCATTGGCGGTGTGGCCCACGAGGTCGGGCCGGACGATGCCCTCTACATCCCCGCCGGCACGCCGCACGCGTACGAGGTGATCGAGGGGCCGTTCGAGTTCATCTGTGTCGTCCCGAACGCGCCCGACCGGATCCGCTTGCTGGAAGAGGGCTGCTGATGCATCGAGCCCCGGGGCCGACGGCATGATGTTCCGTTGGTCCCGGGGCTCCGGGCGCTCCCGCTGCCGGTGCCGCGCCGCCCAGCGTGCCGGGGCGAGGTCCTCGCGGTCGCGGCGCTCGCCTCAGCCGCCCGCCGGGCGGACCGGGAAGGCGAGCCGCGTGGTCTCCCACGCGATGACCATCTGCGCCGCACCCTCCTCGGCCGGCTCGAACTGGATCGAGAGCCGCTCGACGTGGTCCGTCTGCGTGGGCGTGACGGTGAAGCTGCCGACGTCCTGCGCCCGCACGTTCTCGTTGATGGGGATGCCCCACCGGTTCGCCTCGCGGTTCACCACGATCGTCCATTCCGACTCGCCGGGAATCGCGTAGAGCGAGTAGCTACCCGGCTCGACGCGCACGGTCCCGATCTCCGCGGGAACCGTCACGTGGATCGTCGTCGCCTCGTTCGCGCCCAGGCGCCACGGCTGCCCGTACGGCACCAGCCCGCCCATGATCTGGCGCCCGCGGGCCGACGGCGCGCTGTAGCAAACCTTGGCGACTCCGTCCCCGAGCCGCACGCTCGCGGAATCCGGCGGGCTCGCGCGCCCGGTCAACTCGGCGCCCGAATCCGTCCACGCGCAGGCGGGCCCGCCCGGAGCATCCATCGCCGCGGCGCCGGCCGCCGCCGTTTGCGCTGCCGAACCCTCCGCCGCGGCCGCCGCCTCCTCGGAGCCGGCATCACCCTGCTGGGCGCAGGCCGGCAGGAGCGCGCTCGTCAGCACAACGAGGCCGAAGCCGAGCCCACGCGAAAGCCGCACCGCTCTCATGAGTCCGGTCCTCCCGTCGGTGGTTGCGGTTGTTTCGGATCGAGGAGACGGCCGCAAGGTATACGGGCCGGCCGCGAATGGGAAGGCCGGCCGTTGCACCGCCCGGGCAGGCCGCGGCGGACACGCCCGACGGGCGTCCCAACGGACGGCCCGGCGGCTGCCTCCGGGGAACGCGCCCCTGCGGACACGGCCCCCCACCTCGCCGCATGGCGCATGGGGCCCCCGCCATAGCAGATTGGGCGCAACCGGCGTTGCACCATTCATGGAGTGCGACCGCCCGCGCGCGCCACCTCGCCATACCAGATTGGGCCATAGCAGATTGCGCCCGGCCGGCGGCGCACTCGCCTCGACAGTCCCAGGACCCCACGGGAGACTGACCCATGCTCCGGATGCCACAGTTGGTCGTGCTGGCAACGACGGCGTGCGTGCTCGCGCCCGCCGTCCCCCTGCAGGCCCAGGAAACGCCGCGCTTGCTCGAGGTCCAGGACCTCTTCCGTTTGCGGCGCGTGGGCTCGCCGGCGATCAGCCCCGACGGCGAGTGGGTCGCCTACACGGTGACGACGTTGCTCGAGAAGGAGGACCGCGCCCGCACGCGCATCTGGATGGCGCCGGCCGCGGGCGGCGAGGCGGTGCCGCTCACGGCGGAGGGCGTGTCGTCGTCCAGCCCCCAGTGGAGCCCGGACGGCCGCTATCTCGGCTTCCTCTCCGCCCGCAACGGCGACGAGACGCAGGTCTGGGTGCTGGACCGGCGCGGCGGCGAGGCGCAGAAGCTGACGGACGTGAAGCAAGGCGTGGAGGGCTTCGAGTGGTCGCCGGACGGCAGGCGGCTCGCGCTCCTGATCCGTGACCCGGAGCAGGACGACGAGGCGAGCGCGGACTCCGCGGACTCGAAGAAGCCGAAGCCCTGGGTGATTGACCGGATCCAGTTCAAGCGCGACGGCCGCGGCTACCTGGATCGCCGGCGCACGCACCTGTACGTGTTCGACGTCGCGACCCGGGCGATGCGCCAGGTCACGTTCGGCGATTACGACGACGCCTCGCCCGCGTGGAGCCCGGACGGCCGCATGCTCGCGTTCGTCAGCAACCGCGACCCGGACCCGGACACCACGGTGAACTCAGACGTGTGGGTCGTGCCGGTGCCCGAGGACCTGGGTCCGCCACCGTCGGCCGGCGAGCGCGGGGCAGCCGGGGCGGCGCCGTCCGGCGGTCAGGCGAGCGCGCCGCCGGATACCGTCGCGCCCCGCCGGCTGACCGGCCCGCCCGGCCGCGACCGCTCGCCGGCCTGGAGCCCGGACGGCCGCTGGATCGCCTACGTCACGGATGCGTCCACCACGCCGGCTGGCCTCTCCTACGGCACCACGGCGCTCGCGATCGTGAACGTGGAGGGCGAGGCGAGGCCGCGGCCGCTCGCGCGCACGCTCGACCGCGGCGTCGCTTCGCCCCGCTTCACGCCGGACGGCCGCGGCGTGCTGTTCCTCGTGAACGACGAGGGCGAGCGTGCGCTCGCGCGCGTGGACATCGAGACGGACGAGGTCACGCGCGTGATCGGCGGCGAGAAGAGCGTCGCCTCGTACCACATGAACCGGGACGGCGCGATCGCCGCGCTGGTCAGCGAGCCGCACCTGCCGGGCGAGGTGTTCACGGGCCGGGCGGGCGGCGAGTTCACGCGCATCACCTCGGTCAACGATTCGGTCATGGCGATGCTGCGGCTCGGCGCGGTCGAGAAGACGCGCTTCCGCAGCAAGGACGGCACGCCGGTCGACGCCTTCATCGTCAAGCCGCCTGACTTCCGGCCCGGCATACGTTACCCGACGATCCTCTGGATCCACGGCGGGCCGACGTCGCAGGACGACTGGGGCTTCGACTTTACGGCGCAGCTCTACGCCGCGAACGGCTACGTGGTCGTGATGACGAACTACCGCGGCTCGGACGGTTACGGCCGCGCGTTCGCCGAGGCCGTGTTCCGCCGCTGGGATGGCAAGCCGCTCGAGGACCTGCTCGCATCGGTGGACCACGTGATCGGGCTGGGCATCGCCGACCCCGATCGGCTGGGCGTGGGCGGCTGGTCGTTCGGCGGCATCATGACCAACATCATCATCACGAACACCACGCGCTTCAAGGCCGCGATGACGGGAGCCAGCGAGGTGCTCTACGCGTCCAACTACGGCCACGACCACTACCAGCGGATGTGGGAGACGGAGTACGGCTTCCCGTGGCGGAACCCGGACCTGTGGGAGCGCATCTCGCCGTTCTACAGGATCGAGCGCATCCGCACGCCCACGCTGATCATGGGCGGCGAGGAGGACTGGAACGTGCCGATCATCAACTCGGAGCAGCTCTACCAGGGGCTGCGCCGGCTCGGGCGGGCGACGCAGCTCGTGGTCTACCCGGGCGAGCCGCACGGCATCCGGCGGCCGTCGTTCCAGAAGGACCGCTACGAGCGCTGGCTGGCGTGGTTCGGCAGGTACGTGAAGGGGGAGGCGGCGAAGGCGACGACGCGGTGAGACGCGAGGCTGCGCGCCTCCGCAGCGGCGCCCCCAGCCGCTCCGCCAGCACGGCGGCGCCGCCCGCATGGTCCTCGGGCCAGGGCGGGGCGTGGGCGTGCGGGCGTGGTCGCGTGCGGCCGGGGACGACAGCGCAGCGCGGGCGGCGCGCTGTCGTGCCGACGGCGCCGGGCCCGCGCCGCGGCGCGCGCCTCCTCCGCGAGAGGATGGAGCCGTTGACGCCGCAACTCAATGGCGAGAGGGGCGCCACCGCTGCACGGCGCACCGGCGGGCGGAACGTGCGCGGCCGCCGGCCCTGCCGGCGGCCGCGGGAGGAGGCCGGAACGCAGGAGGACGACGGGCGCCGGGAGGCGGGCCGCGCCTCGTCGCACGCGAATCGAGGTCAGATGATGCTGCGCCTCACCCGGAAGTCCACGATGTCCTTCACCCACTTCCACAGCGCGGCCTGGTCGGCGGGCGCGAGCTCTGGCTTGAGCTGCTCGTGCCAGCCCGCCATCACGACGCGGTCCACGGTCCACAGCCGAACGCGCGAGCGCGGGACGTAGCGCTCCCAGCGCACGGCGACGGCCGGGTCCGCGTACAGCAACCGCACCGTGACGTTGCGGGACAGGTACTCGAGCGGCTCGAGGTTGATGGCCTTGTAGGCCGCGAACGAGTCCTGTGCCTCGGCACCGCCGCGACCGAGGTCCGGCTCGCCATCGCTCAGCACCACGAGGGTGATGGGTGCGAGCACCAGGTTCTGCCGCTTCGCCAGCGTGGCCGCACGCTCGAAGAACGCGCTGAAATCGGTGTAGCGGTCGCGCGGCTTCAGCCAGTTGCGCAGGTCTGCCTCGATCTCCGCCGGCTCCTTGCCCATGAAGTCGTGGATCGGCCGGAACGCGTGCGGCTCGCCGGGCACGTCTCCGCCGATCGGGCCCACGAACAGCGCGCGCGGAACCTCTAGCCCGCCGTAGCCGTTGAGGTGCGCGTGGATGTAGTGGGAGACGAACGCGACCGCGTCATCGAAGCGCCCCTGCGAGCGGAACGAGCCGCTCACGTCGATCCCGATGAACAGCGTGCTGCGCGGACCCTGGGCGGCCTCGGGCGCCGGCACGCAGGCGGCGCTGGCGAGCGCCAGGGCGAAGACGGCCGCGCGTCGCACCGCCCTCGTCAGCTTGCTCGACGTCTTCATCGTCATGCCTCCCTCACGACGCTGACCACGGCCGCCGCACCGCGCGCGGTGCCGGCGCTCGCCTTGCTCTTGCCGTTACCACCGCGCATGCGCACCATCGCCTCGTCCAGGTTCTTGAACGGCAACGCGAACGCTGGCTCCGACGCGATCAGCAGGAGCACGAAGTTGAGGGCGACGGCGAGGAGCTGGAGGACCGGCAGCACGAGCAGCTCCACGAGCTCGTCCGCCTTCTGCCGGAACCACTCGCGCTCCGCCTTCAGCGCGGCCAGGAGCTCGGACCAGACCGCCGCCGGCTTCGGAGGCGGCGGCACGGAGCCCGGCGTTTCCAGACTCAACGTCTGGCGCGAGAGCACCGCCAGCAGCGCCGGCGTGCCGAAGCGGCCGAACAGGAACCACGTCATGCCGCGGATGCCCAACCATCCGAAGCAGGCCAGCGCCAGAGTGGAGAACAGACCGAGCCGCAACTGCTCACCGGTCTGCTGCGCGATCCACGGCGTGATGGCATCGATCAGCTCGCGGTAGAGGAACATCACCTCGAAGAACATCACGAAGAGCTCGACCATGAGCATCTGCACGATGCCCTTCACGGTCCGCTTCTCGAACGCTTCGGCCAGCACCTGGATGCACGCGAAGCTCCCGGCGATCAGCATGAACAGCAGCGCGTACAGGATCGGGGTCAGCACCATCGGGTTCGGCGGCGCGCCGGTCAGGTCGTGCAGCACCTCGGTCAGCGTGGGCCGCAGAGTGAAGGTGAAGACACCCGCCTCGAGCGCCGACCAGCCCAGGATCATCAGGAACGCGACCCACGGCACGCCCGGCTTGAAGTAGCGCCGTGCGGTCCAGTCCAGCGCCGCGGCAGGCGAAGCCACCATCTCGCGCAGCGCTCGGCCGGCGAGGGTGAACCCGAAGCGCACCAGCCCCCACAGGTGGCCGACCAGCACGACGCCGAGCCGCACGAAGCCCACCCAGAAGATCCAGACGGCACGCCCCGCGTCCCACCAGCTGAACGCCAGCGCGCGCAGGTACGCGATGCGCCCGGAGCGGAACGGCAGGGTATAGGTGGACAGCATCGTCGTCCACATCGCCGCGACGAGCAACGCTGCGGGCAGGAGCAGGAACAGCCAGCCGGCTAGGCTCGCCCAGAACCCGCCCAACCCCTGCCAGATGGGCCCCAGGATCTGCGCCTGCCATTCCGGGATCCAGCTCACGAGGGACGCGAGGATCAGGACGATCTCGCGCCACTCCGGGGCAAGCTGCTGGAGGATGGAGTCGAACATGGCTTTGCTCCTCCTGACGCATGGCCGCCCTCACCACACGCATCGGCGCATCGGCTCGTGGACGGCTCCGAGCCGGCGCGGCCGTTGGTGCCTGTCGAAGAGAGTCGGCTCCGTCGACGGCCTTCGGGCCGTTTGCCGGCCCCTGAACGGGAACGGCACGCAGGGCGGCACGGGCCGCGCCGGACCGGGTGTAGGATCCGGACGACAGTCCTAAGCGGCGGCAGAAAGGCCGGTTACGCGGCCGCGGGCCGCCGCGGCGGAGTGGCACGCGAGCGAGCGGCACGGCAAATCTTGCCGGGGGGTCGGCACTCGGTGCGACAGCCCGTAGGGTGCCCGGACAACGGATCGTGAACCCTGCGGCCCCGGCGGCGCCCGGTCATCGGGCCGCCGAATCGGATCACGGCCCCCTGCCATGCCCGTAGAGCGGGTCGTTGCCGAGCGCACGGCGCTAGGGCGGCCCGGCTTGCCGCTGTGCGGGAGCGGGGCCGGGCCGGCGGTGCTCTGGCAGGTCTGCCGACCTGGCGACGGAAGGGGACGTCGGCACCGCGCGGTCAATGGCTGTCCGGGACACGCGGGGGCGGACGGCGGCGCGGCCGGCCCTTCGAGGCGGCGGATCTCGCTATCCCGCACGGGGTTCGCACACTGTTCGCGGGAATTGTGGGGACCGGACCCCGCACCTGCCGCCTCGGGGCGCGGCCGGCGGAGCCGCCGCGGGAGCTGGCCGGGCGGCGGATGAGCCACGGAGCTTATCGTGAGGAGAAACGGAGGAAGTGGGACTGGTATCCGTCGTGCTGTCCGCCCGGCCTCCCCACAATTGCTGCGAACAGTGTGTAAGCGATGGTCGGGGCGCGTGCCGCGGCCGGGCGCGCGCCGGTGGCCGGCCTGGCGCCGGCCCCGCCCGCCGCTCGCCTGCCCCGTGGACGGGCTCGCGCCAGTACCTGGCCCGGGGTGAACGACGATTGCCGCGATCCGTGGCGCCCCGAGTCGCGGGCGAAGGAGAAAGGGCGGGGCCTCGCCCGCCGGGCGCTCGCCCGGCGCGCCCGCGGGTGGGGCCGGCCCCCCACCCCGCGGCCGTCCGTCGTCGGCCGGCTGGCACGCCGGGGCAGCGCTAGGCCGTGGCGTACCTTGCGACGAGCGCTCCGAGCACGACCGCGAGGAGCGCGGCGGTCACCGCGATGGCGTACAGCAGCCGCGGGTGCACGCGCGTGTCCGCGGCGGGCACGGCGGCCGCCGCGGCGAGCACGGGTGCCGCTCCGGCAAGTGTGACGACCGGCAGCACGCGTCCCAGGGCCGCTGCGTAGCCGTCGCTCGCCGCAACGCGGTTCCCCGCTGCCTCGGAGGCGAGGACGAGGGCGGCGAGCGTGATCAGGCAGAGTGCGCCGGCCGCGAGCAAGGCCAGGCCGCGCATGCCACGCCGCTGCCAGGCGCGCACGGCCCAGGCGGGGAAGACGAGGATGATCAGGGCTTCGATCAGGAAGAGCATGCTCACGCGCGGAACGTGCTGGCGCGTCCGCCCGGTGCCCCGGCGTCACCCCGGGCGGAGGCAAGCTCCACCCTAGCGCTGTCGGGGACGAACGGAGGTTCTGGCTCGGGGCACCGACGCCGCCGAGGGGCGGCAGCCGCTACCGGTACTCGTCCATCAACTGCTCCAGCGCGGCGGCGCCCGGGCACAGCTCCTCGTACGGCAGATCGACCAGCGGCCGGTCGACCGTGCGGTTGACCGCGTGCATGTCCGCGGAATCCGACTGGATGTACAGCAGGCCAGTGGGGACCTCGCCTCTCTCCTGGAGGCGGCGGACGTAGGCGTACGCCGCGTCGCGGTCGGTCGGGTCGTAGTCCTCGGCGACGCGGCGGAAGCGGACCACACTGCCGTCGGGCATCGTGACGGCCGTCACCGCGCCCGGCTCGGAATCCGCGGTGATCTCGCGGCGCACGGGCACGAAGTCCACGGACGCGATGTCCTCCAGGTGCTCACGCGTGTAGCGGTAGCTCTTGGTCGAGCCCTCGTGGTCGTTGAACGTGACGCAGGGCGAGATCACGTCCACCAGCGCGAAGCCCTTGTGCGCGAGTCCGGCCTTGATGATCGGCACGAGATGCGCCTTGTCGCCGGAGAAGCTGCGCGCGACGAACGTCGCGCCGAGCGTGAGCGCGAGGAGCACCGGGTCGATCGGCGGCGACTGGTTGACCTCGCCCCGCTTGGCCTTCGAGCCCACGTCGGCGGACGCCGAGAACTGGCCCTTGGTGAGGCCGTAGACGCCGTTGTTCTCGATGATGTAGCAGATGTCCAGGTTGCGGCGGATCGCGTGGCACATCTGGCCCAGGCCGATCGAGAGCGAGTCGCCGTCCCCCGAGACGCCGATGTAGACGAGGCCGCGGTTCGCCGCGTTCGCGCCCGTCGCCACCGCGGGCATGCGCCCATGCACCGCGTTGAAGCCGTGCGACTGGCCGAGGAAGTACGCGGGCGTCTTGGACGAACAGCCGATGCCGCTGAGCTTGGCGGCGCGGTGCGGCTCGATGTCCAGCTCGAAGAACGCCTGCACGATGGCCGCGGTGATCGAGTCGTGCCCACACCCCGCGCACAGCGTGGACATGGTGCCTTCGTAGTCGCGCCGCGTGAGGCCGAGCGCGTTGGTGGGCAGGCGGGGGTGGCGGACCTGGGGCTTTGCAATGGACGTCATGCCTCGACACCTCCGAGCCGGCGGAGCACGCCTTCGATGACGTGGTGGGCGCTGAGTGGCAGCCCGCCATAGTAACGGATGGAGGCCAGCCGTTCCGGCTGGATGCCGGTCTCGAGCATGAGCAGCGAACGGAGCTGGCCGTCCCGGTTCTGCTCGACGACGAAGTTCAGCTCGTGCTGCGCGAGGAACTCGCGCACCGGTTCGGCGAAGGGGAACCCGCGCACGCGCATGTAGTCCAGCCGGACGCCTTGCTCGCGCAGCCGATCCACGGCTTCGAGCACCGCGGCGCGGCAGCCGCCCACCGTGACGATGCCGAGCTCCGCGCCCTCCGTGCGGCGGATCTCGGGGGCCGGGAGCGCCGCCGCGGCGTTCTTCAGCTTGCGCGCGAGCCGCTCCATCACCTCGACGTACTCCGCCGAGTCCTCCGTGTAGCCGCCGAACATGTTGTGGCCGGAGCCACGCGTGAAGTAGGAGCCCTTGGGGTGCACGCCGGGCAGCGTGCGCGCGGCGATGCCATCGCCGTCCACGTCCAGGTACCGGTGGAACTTCTGGATCCGCTCCAGGGCGCTCGCATCCAGCACCTTCCCCCGATCGGGCCGGTACGCGTCATCCCAGCGCAGCCGGGGCGTGAGCCAGTCGTTCATCCCGATGTCCAGGTCGGAGAGCATGAACACCGGCGTCTGGAAGCGTTCGGCGAGGTCGAACGCCTGCACGGCGAAGTAGAAGCACTCCTCCGGGTTGGCTGGGAAGAGGACGATGTGCTTCGTGTCCCCGTGCGAGGCGTAGGCCGCGAGCAGGAGGTCGCCCTGCTGCGTCCGGGTGGGCATGCCGGTCGAGGGGCCCGCGCGCTGGACGTCGATGAACACTGCCGGGACCTCTGCGTAGTACGCGAGCCCGATGAACTCGTTCATGAGCGAGATCCCGGGGCCCGCGGTGGGCGTGAACGCGCGCGCGCCCATCCAGCCCGCGCCGATGACGATGCCGGCGGCAGCCAGCTCGTCCTCGGCCTGAAGGATCACGAACTTGCGCTGCTTGGTCTCGGCGTCCACACGGTACCGCTCGCAGAACCGCTGGAACGCGTCCATGAGCGAGGTCGCCGGCGTGATCGGGTACCAGGCCCCGACCGTGGCGCCCGCGTAAAGGCACCCCAGGGCGGCAGCCGTGTTGCCGTCCAGCAGCACGTGGTCGCGGGTGGCGTCCATCCGCTCGAGCCGGATCGGCAGCGGGCAGTCGAAGTGCTCGCGCGCGTAGTCGTAGCCCAGCCGCACGGCCGTGAAGTTCGAGTCCATCAGGGCCTTCTTGCGCGCGAACTTCTCCGTCAGGATCTCGTCCACGACCTCGAGGTCCATGTCCAGCAGGGCGGCGAGCGCGCCGGTGTAGACGATGTTCTTCATCAGCGTGCGCTCGCGATCCCGGCTGAACGCCTCGACGCACATGCGGCCCATCGGCATGCCGAGGAAGGTCGCGTCCTCGCGCATCAGCGCGCGGTCGAGCGGCCAGGTCGAGTCGTACAGCACCCAGCCGCCCGGGCGGACCTCCGCGATGTCGCGGGCGTACGTGGCCGGGTTCATCGGCACGACGAGGTCGAACACCGGCGTGCGCGCCGTGTAGCCGTCGCGGCTCACCCGGATCTCGTACCAGGTGGGCAGCCCCTGGATGTTCGATGGGAAGACGTTCTTGCCGGTGACGGGGATGCCCATCCGGAAGATCGTCTGCATGATCAAACTGTTGGCACTCGCGGAGCCGGTGCCGTTGACCGTGCCGATCTTGAAGGCGAAGTCGTTGACGCGCGACGCCCCGTTCAGGCCGGGGGCCGAGGGTGCCGAATCCGTGGCGGTGCTCACATCTTCTCCTTCCGGGGCGGTCGACCGGCCGCAGCATGGCCCGCGGGCACCGCGGGCTCGTCGAGCACGAAGAGCCCGGCGCCGCACGGCGCGGGCCGAGGTGGCGGCGGAGCGCCTCCCGTGCGCGCACGAGATGGCGCAGGACCGCGCGCAGGCAGCGCGGGCACGGCGTCGAGCCGCACGCGCGCCCGCGCCCTCCGCCCTGCGGCCAGGACGTGGGGACGGTGTTCAGGGGTGGTGTATGGGGTTCCGGCCACTGCCGTCTGTCCTCGGGTTCATCGCCGGGCCGCCGGGGTCATCGGCGCTGCGCCGCCGGCTCCGCCGCGCTGCCGCCACCTCGGGCCCTCCGCCGGCCCGCTGTTCGACCGCAGCCGCCGGCCGCGCCGGGCCAGGACGCCCGTATCCGGCTCCGGCCTCCGGCGGCAGCCCGCTTTTCGGCCGCGGGCTCCGGCCGCGTCGGGCCAGGGCGCCCGCAGCCGGCCCCGGCCGGCCCGCCCGCCGCGCTTCCCCAGCGCCGTCCGCCGGCCCGCCCGCCGCTCTTCCCCAGCGCCACCCGCCCCTCAGCCGGAGCGGCATCCTCCTCACCCGGACCCGGCACACGGTCAGGCGCGGCGCCGCGGCGATGCCGTGAGCTGCACGAGGTCCGACGCGTACGGGATCAGCAGCTCGAACTTCGCCATATCCCACGCCGCCGTGGGGCAGCGCTCCGCGCACAGCCCGCAATGCACGCAAATGTCCTCGTCCTTCACCATCACGCGGCCGGTCTGCGGCAGCGGCGCGGACACGTACAGCGCCTGCGCGCGGTTCTCCGCGGGCGCCGACAGCCGCGTGCGCAGGTCCTCCTCCTCGCCGTTGTGCGTGATGGTCAGGCAGTTTACGGGGCAGATGTCGATGCACGCGTCACACTCGATGCACAGCGACGCCGTGAAATGCGTCTGGATGTCGCAGTTCAGGCAGCGCTCGACCTCCCGCGCCGTCTGCTCGGCGGTGAACCCCAGCTCAACCTCGATGCCCAGCTCCCGGAACCGCGTGGCCAGGTCCACGTGGTTCATCTTCTGCCGCCCGACCGGATTGTAGTCGTTCTTGTAGCTCCAGGCGTGCATCCCGAGCTTCGCGCTGACCAGGTTCATGCCGTAGGGCGGCCGGTCCGTCAGCGGGATGCCGTTGACGTAGTTGTGGATCGAGATCGCGGCCTGATGCCCGTGCTCGACGGCCCAGATGATGTTCTCCGGTCCCCACGCCGCGTCGCCGCCGAAGAACACGCCCTCGCGCGTCGACTGGAAGGTGGTGCGGTCCACGACGGGCATGTCCCACTCGTTGAACTCGATGCCGATGTCCCGCTCGATCCACGGGAACGCGGCCTCCTGGCCGATCGCGACGATCACGTCGTCCGCGGGGAAGAACGCCGTGTCCAGGACGCGCGCCTTCTGCCTGCCGTCGCCCGCGTCGTACCACTCGACGATGTCGAACTCCATGCCGACGAGCTTGCCGCCCTCGACGACGAACCGCCTGGGTGCGTGGTTCTCCACGATCTCGACCTGCTCCTCCTCCGCGTCCTCCAGCTCCCAGGGCGAGGCCTTGAAGTAGGGGCGGGTGCGGCGGGCCATGACCTTGACGTCCTTGCCCCCGAGCCGCTTCGCGGTGCGGCAGCAGTCCATGGCCGTGTTGCCGACGCCGATGATGAGCACACGCTCGCCGATCGAGTCCACGTGGCCGAAGTGCACGGCCTCGAGCCACTCGATGCCGATGTGGATGTTGCCCTTTGCGTCCCAACGGCCGGGGATGTCCAGCTCCTTGCCCTTGGGCGCGCCGCTGCCCACGAACACCGCGTCGTAGCCCTGCTCGAGCAGCCATTTCATGCTGGTGACGGGCGTGTTGTAGAGCACCTTCACGCCCATGCCCAGGATCATGTCGATCTCCTCGTCCAGCACCGTGGCAGGCAGGCGGAACGCGGGGATGTTGGTCCGCATGAGGCCGCCCGGGCGGTCCAGCTTCTCGTAGATCGTGCAGTCGTAGCCCAGCGGCATGAGGTCGTTGCACACGGTCAACGACGCCGGTCCGCAGCCGACGAGTGCAATGCGCTTGCCGTTCTTCTCCGCGGGCGCGCGGGGCAGACGGTCGCGGATGTCCTCCCTCAGATCCGCGGCGACGCGCTTGAGCCGGCAGATCGCCACGGCCTGCCCGTCCACGCGCACGCGGCGGCAGGCGGGCTCGCACGGGCGGTCGCAGGTGCGGCCCAGGATGCCCGGGAACACGTTCGATTGCCGGTTCAGCATGTAGGCGTCGCCGTAGCGACCCTGCGCGATCAGCCGGATGTACTCGGGGACGTTGGTGTGGGCCGGGCACGCCCACTGGCAATCGACGACCTTGTGGTAGTACCGCGGGTTGGTGACGTCGGTGGGTTGCACGGACACCCCTTCCGCGAGGATGGTGGCGGCGGCCGAGACGGGCCGCGGCGGAGTTGGCAGCGCTCCGCCATGCTCGTGGATGAATGGCGCCCGGGGAGCGGTTTGGCAAGGCCGGGGGGAACGGCGTGCGACCGACGCGCCCATCATGGCCCCACGGCTCACGCAGCCGGCGTGTCCAGCGCCCCCCCACTCGCCCGACCGGCGTGTCCATGGCCCGGGCACGGCACTGGAGCGGCTGGGAGTTGCACTCCACCACTCGCGCGAAAGCAGTGGCGCGCTCGCCGGGCCCGGCGTAAGTTGCGCTACGTATCCGAGAATCCCAATCACCCCCGACCCGGACTACGCCATGATGCAGCCAACGAGTCTCCGGACTGCTCGAACTGGTGCGCAGCCCGCCCGGGCGGTGGCTGCCCGGCGCTCTGGCTCCCGCATCGCCGCGGCCGCCGTGATCCTCTTCGCCGCCGGCTGCGGCGCCTCGGACCGGCCGGCGGGCGGCCAGGCCGTCAGCGACGAGTCCGCGAAGGCCGCCGAGCCTGCCACGGACAACCCGCTGCTCCAACCGCGGAGCGCCGCGTTCCAGGCGACGGCGCCCGATACCTTCCGCGTCCGCTTCGAGACGACCAAGGGCGAGTTCATCGTCGAGGCGGTGCGCGCCTGGGCGCCCAACGGCGTGGACCGGTTCTACAACCTGGTCCGCAACGGCTACTACAACGATGTGGCGTTCTTCCGCGTGATCGAGAACTTCATGGCGCAGTTCGGGATCCACGGCGACCCGGCGGTCAACGCGGCGTGGCGCAATGCGCGGATCCCTCCCGACCCCGTGGTCGAGAGCAACCGGCGCGGCTACATCAGCTTTGCCATGGGGCGGACCCCTGACACGCGCACGACGCAGCTCTTCATCAACTTCCGCGACAACACGCAGCTCGACGAGATGGGCTTCGCTCCGATCGCGCGCGTGGTCGAGGGGATGGAGGTCGTGGACGCGATCTACAGCGGTTACGGCGAGGGTGCGCCCAACGGGCGGGGTCCGGCGCAAGCGCAGATCCAGGCGCAGGGCAACAAGTACCTGCGCGAGTCGTTCCCGCAGCTCGATTACATCACGCGCGCGAGCATCATCGAGTAGCGCCCGCTCACGCCGCGGCCTCATGCGGGCGGTCGGCGGTCTCCTCGCCCTGCCGAGGGAGCCCGTCGCGCACCGCCCGCCCGAGCCCGTGGCGTACGCCCGCGCGGGTCCGTGGCGTGAGCGAGCGCGGGCACGTAGCCCACGCCCACCCCGACTCCTGGCTCAGCGCCCGCCCGAGCCCGTGACTCACTGCTCGAGCCGGCCGCGCACCGGCTGCTCGAGCCCGTAGCCCCCCGCCCGAGCCCGTGGCGTGCGCCCGCGCGGGCCACTGTCGCACCGCCCGCGCAAACCCATTGCGCACCCACTCGTGCAAGCCCACGGCGGACCACCCGTGCGAGCCAATGCCTCACCACCCGCGCGCCCCGGATGGGCGCGCTCACCCGTGCGTCCGCTTGCGTTCGGCCAGGGGCTGCGTGATCTTGCTCGAACGGGGCGGCCTGCGTCCGGCCCCGGACAACGACGCATGCCCAGCCCCGTGGAGGCGTACGCAACGAGGGTGAAGGAGCCGTGAGGGACGACGCTCGGGACGGGGGCACGGAGCGGTCGCGCGCGACGGAATCCGCCGCGCATCCGGGGCCCCCGGCACGTGCCGCCGCGTCCGGCGGCGCGAACGGAGCGAGCGCCTCCGGCTGGCCGCGGCGCACAGCGTCCAGCCGGCTGGAGACCCTCGCCTTCGCCCTCGCGAGCGCGCTGTTCGTCTACGGGGCTCACGGCGCCTTCTCCTTTCCCGCCAACCACGACATGGCGTGGCTGCTCCACGTCGCCAGCCGCGCCCTGGACGGCGCGAAGCTGTACGTGGACGTCGTGGAGATCAATCCGCCGCTCGTCATCTTCCTCAGCATGATCGTGGAGCTGATCGCGCGGGTCACGGGGATCTGGGACATCACCGTGTTCCGGCTGCTCGTGCTCGGGCTCGCCGCGATCTCGCTCCTGCTGGCCACACCCCTGCTCCGCGAGCTCCTGGGCGAGGATCGCCGCCTGGCCCGGCACGCACTGCTGCTCGTCTTCGTGTTCTCGTTCGTCGCGTTGCCGGGGATGGAGTTCGGACAGCGGGAGCACCTCGCGATGTTGCTGACGCTGCCGTACGCCCTCGCCGTGGCCGTGCGGGCCGAGGGGCGCGCCGTTGGAGGCAGCACGCGATGCGCCGTGCTCGGCGCGATGGCGGGCGTCGGTATCGCGCTCAAGCCGTTCTTCCTCCCGATCTGGCTGGCTCTCGAGGCCTTTCTGGCCTGGCGGCGCGGGCCGCGCTCCCTCGCGCGCATCGAGCACATCGCGTTGCTCGCGGTCCTCGCGGCGTACGCCATTGGCACATTGATGGCCACGCCGGAGTTCGTCCCGTTCGCGCGGCGCTCCTACTCCTCCTATGCCAGCTTCCTGCAGGTGAGCCTCTGGTCGCTGCTGCGTTCCTCCGGTATGTGGCTCGCAGGCATCGCGCTCGCCGCCGCCGTCGTGGTGCCGGGTCCGCGGTCCACGCGTGCCCTGCGCTGGACCCTCGGCCTCGCGTGCGCCGGCTTCCTGGCCGCGGTGCTGCTCCAGAGCAAGGGTTGGGAGTACCACTGGCTGCCGGTACGGGCACTCGCGTGGGCGCTGCTCGCCGCAGTCGCGATCGACCTGTTGCCGTTCGTCTTGCGCCGTGTCGGCCGCAGCATGGGCGGGACCCGGCGGACCGAGCCCCTCGCGGCGGTGGCCCCCCCGGAGGCGACGGTCTCGGACGTCGGGAGCTCTCGTCCGCATTCGCCTGACCGGCTCGCGGCGGTTCCCCAGCCGGAGGCGACCATCTCGCGCGCGATGGATGTCCTGCGCGGGCGAGCTGGCCCGCGGTGGGCGCAGCGACGCCAGACGCCGGCGTTGGCGCTCACCGGGCTCGCACTGCTGCTCCTCCTCGCGGCCCACGTGGTGATCCGCTCGAGCGTCGCCAACTGGAACCAGATGGCTCTGACGGCCTATCGCCTTCCCGAGATGATCCGCCTCGTCGAGGAGCATGGGCACGGCGGTCCGATCGCCATCCTTTCGACCAACATGCAGGCGGCGTTCCCGCTGGTGAACTACACGGGCGTCCCGTGGGGGCTGCGCTTCAACTCGCTGTTCCTGCTCTCGGGGTTCTACGCGCCCACTCCGCCAGGCACGCGGCGCTTCCCGTACCGTCGCCCGGAGGAGATGCCGGAGGGAGAGCGCTACGTTTTCGAGGCGACCATCTCGGACATCGAGCGGAGCAGGCCGACGCTCCTGATCATCGATGTCATGCCGCCGGGATACGTGCTCCACGGGTTCGACTACCTCGAGTATTTCTCGCAGGATGCACGGTTCCGCGCGCTGCTGGAGGCGTACCAACCGCTGACCGTG
>DASVDH010000058.1:0-2013 GCA_036381195.1 Longimicrobiales bacterium
GCCCGCCGCCGTGCGCCGCAACGGCTGGCGGAAGGCGCAGCCTGCCTGCGGACGCGATCACGCGCTTGCCCGCATCCGGAGCCATCTCGTCCGCCTGTCCGGCGCCGTCGAGGGGAGCGCAATGCATGCAGCCGCCTTCCAGCATGCTCCTGGAATTCGGGCCGGCCATCGCGAGTCCCGACGGATCGGTCAGCCTCGAAGTCGTGTTCTGGGTGCGAGACGCCACGGGTGCACGCTCGGCCTCGAGCGTCCTCGATCTCTGAGACGCGAGCGGGACGGCTGGGTCGTCGTGCGAGTGCGCACGCAGTGGGCGACGTGAACCGCGCGGGTGTCTGCCGCGGGGTCCAGGCCATCCACATTTCTCCCTAGTCGCTCGCGGCGGCCCTGGAACCCTCCGCCGCAGGCGGCCGATGCCCGCTCAGCCCCGTCGCTCCGCGCCCCACGCAGCGTGGCTGAACGCCCGGATGAACGCACGCGCCAACGCCCGCCCCAGCCGCCCCTACCCCAACACCACCCGCGCGAGCAGCCGCACCGGGCTGTCGATCACCACCGCCGTGAGCCCCACCATCAGCACCGCGCCGAGGAACGCGGGCGGCAGCAGGAACACCAGCGCGAGCGGGCCCGCCAGCGAGAACGAGCCCCGGCCGCAGCCGCGCGTCGCGCGCCACGCGAGCCACGCGCCCGCGCCGGCCGCGAGCAGCGCCACCAGCGTGAACGACAGCTCGTGCACCGGCTTGGCGAGGAAGAACGCGCCTGCCAGCAGCAGCGCCGCGGCCGTGACCAGCAGCCGCTCGACGGGCGTGATCAGCCGCGCCACGAGCAGCGCCACCACGAGCACCGCCAGCAGCGCCGCGGTCGTGAACGAATAGATCGAGCCCAGGATCGTCTCGTCCATGCCGCCCCCCGGGGAGAAACGGGTCGGGTATGCCGGCGCGCGACGCATCGCGCGCCCGCTGCGACGGGGCCGGCGGCCGCGGCGAAGCCGGGCGGGCACTCGTCGCGATCGCACGCAATCTGTCGCAGGCCGGGCGGGACGGGTTGGAAGAAGCGTGCCGGCCGGGGTCAGAGCGGGAGCACCGTGGCGCGCGCGCCGTCGGTTGACAATGCGAGAACCCCGACGCTCGGCGGCAGCCCGAACCGGGCGGGCCCCGCGGCGCCCGGATTCACCACGAGGACGCCGCCTTCCCGCTCGATCCGCGGCCGGTGCGTGTGGCCGTAGACGATGACGTCGAAGCCCGGGTACGCGGCGACGAGCCCGGCCGCCGTGGGCGAGCCGAGCTGATGCCCGTGCACCACGAGGATGCGGCGGCCCTGCAACTCCAGCCGGGCGGCCTCCGGGAGGCGCGACCGCAGGTCGAAGCCGTCCGTGTTGCCCCACACGGCGGTGACCGGGGCGAGGACCTCGAGCTCCGCCAGGATCTCCGCGCTGCCGACGTCGCCCGCGTGGAGGATGTGCTCGACCGCCCGGAGGCGGTCGAAGACCTCCGGCCGCAGCCGGCCGTGCGTGTCGCTGATCAGCCCGATGTCCATCGCGTGAGCCCCGGCCGAGCCGGGGGCGGGCCGTTCCATCACATTGCTCGCCGACGGCTGTAGCGGCGCCTCACTCCGGCGCGTTCACTGGGCCGCGCCTCGCTCCGGCTCGCCTGACTCCGGCTCCCCTCACTCCGGCTCGCCGCTCCGCCACGTGGGCCCCAGGCCGTGCGCGACGCCGACGTGCGAGAGGGCGCGCGCGACGACGAAGTCCACCAGCTCGTCGATGCTCGCCGGCCGGTGGTAGAAGCCCGGTGACGCCGGCAGGATCACCGCGCCCGCGCGCGCGAGCCGCAGCATGTTCTCGAGGTGGATGACGGAGTACGGCGTCTCGCGCGGCACGAGCACCAGCGGGCGGCGCTCCTTGAGCGCGACGTCCGCCGCGCGCTCGATCAGCGAGCGCGTGGTGCCCTGCGCGATGCTCGCGAGCGTGCCCATCGAGCAGGGGCAGACCAGCATGCCGCGCGACGGCGCGGAGCCGGA
>DASVDH010000059.1:0-147716 GCA_036381195.1 Longimicrobiales bacterium
ACACCCGTTCCCATCCCGAACACGGCCGTTAAGCCCCGCAGCGCGGATGGTACTGCCCGGGCGACCGGGTGGGAGAGTACGTCGCCGCCGGCCAACCACCCTCTCTCCCCCACCACCCACACACCCACCGTGTTGCGCCAAACCACCAAACGGGCGCAGCGATTGCCGGAATCGCTTGCCGGAGCTTCAACGCTCGCTCTACCTTGGATGACATGAGCGGCGGCAACACGGAAACGGTCCGGGAGGCCGGGCAGCGCGCCGGCTACGTCGCACTCGTCGGCCGGCCCAACGCCGGCAAGTCGACGCTGCTGAACGCGCTGATCGGTGAGAAGCTGAGCATCGTGACGGCGCGGGCGCAGACCACCCGGCAGCCGATCCTGGGCATCTACACGACGGAGCGGGTCCAGATCATCTTCGTGGATACGCCGGGGCTGCTGGAGCCCGCCTACCTGCTCCAGCAGTCGATGCTCCAGGCGGCGCTGGCGGCGACGCAGGATGCGGACCTCGTCCTGCTCCTCCTGGATGCGACCCGGCCCGACGAGCTTCCCGCCGGAGACGCGCTGGACCTGCTGCGCGCGCGCCGGGCCACGCTGTTCGTCGCCATCAACAAGATCGATGCGGCGCCGGCGGAGGCGGTGGAACGCTTGGCGGCCTGGAGCCGGGAAGCGCTCGGCATCGAGGCGCACCGGATCTCGGCTGCGACGGGGCAGGGCGTGGGCGAGCTGCGCGACACGCTCGCCGAGGCGCTTCCCGCCTCGCCGTTCTTCTACCCGCCGGACGAGATCGCGACGCAGCCGGTCCGCTTCTTCGTCGCGGAGCTGATCCGGGAAACCATCTTCGAGCAGTACCGGGAGGAGATCCCGTACAGCGTCGCCGTGACGATCGCCGAGTTCCGCGAGGCGGAGGAGCCGATCTACATCCGCGCGACCATCCACGTGGAGCGGGACAGCCAGAAGTCGATCCTCATCGGCCGCGGGGGCACCGCGATCCGGAACCTCGGCTCGGCCGCGCGGGAGAAGATCGAGGCATTCGTCGGCTCGCGGGTGTACCTCGATCTCTGGGTGAAGGTCGCGCCGGGATGGCGGCGGAGGTCCTCGATGCTCCGCATGCTGGGGTACCCCGTGCCGGAGACGGCGCCCGCCAGCGCGCAGCGGCCCGGCGGCGCGGCCAACCGGCGGGCGGCCGGCCGCAGCCGCACATCATCGCAAGGAACGTGAGGTCGCCATGCTCGACAAAGAGCTGCTGGAGATTCTGGTCTGCCCGCAGTGCAAGGGGGAGCTCGAGTACCGGACCGAGCCGGAGGAGCTGGTCTGCCACAGGTGTCGCCTCGTCTTCGAGGTCCGGGACGGCATTCCGATCATGCTACTGGATGAGGCGAAGCCGCTCTGACCCGGCGCCGGCGCGGAGCCGCCCGCGGTGGAGCCGGCACGGGGTGCGCCCCTCCGAGCGGGCGAGCCGCCGCTCTCCCCCGCGGCGGCCCGCCGGGTCTGAACCTTGCAAACCGCGCCGCCGGGGCGCGGCAGGTCCGTTCGTCGCCACGGAGCCGCGCGCCGCGTTGCCGCCGCGGCCGTGTTCCCGGTCGGGGGCGGCCCGCGACCCGAGGGCGAGATGATCTTCACGACATCGAAGGGAAGACCCGCGTCGCGGAGGCGGAGGCGGTGGTAACGGCAGAACGCGTGGTGAGCTACCTGCGTAGCGAGGCCGGTCGTCCGCTGAAGGCGAAGGAGCTGGCGCGCGCGCTCGATGTGCCGAAGGCCGAATACGCCGCGTTCCGGGACCTCCTCCGCCGCATGGAGTCGGAAGGCGCGCTCTACCGGATCCGCCGACAGCGCTACGCCGCTCCCCAGCGCATCAACCTCGTCGCCGGCCGGCTCCAGACGATCCGGAGCGGGGCCGGCTTCGTGGTGCCCGATGACGGCGGAGCGGACCTCTACATCCCCGTGGAGGGGCTCGGTTCCGCCGTGGACGGGGACCGGGTGATCGCCCGCATCGAGAAGAAGCGGCGGGGACAGCGCCGTGAGGGCCGCATCATCCGAGTGCTCGAGCGAGGCCGCGAGTCGATCGTGGGCACCTATCATCCGGCGCGAAACTTCGGCTTCGTGACGCCGGACGACCCCAAGCTGACCCGCGACATCTTCGTGCCCCCGGGGCAGGAGAAGCATGCCGGACCGGGCGACCTCGTGGTCGTCCGCGTGACCTCGTGGGGAGACGAGCACCTGGGACCTGCGGGCGAGGTGGAGCGCGTGCTCGGTGCGCCCGGGCAGCCCGGCGTGGATGTCCTGGCCGTGATCTACGGGCACGGGCTGCCGGTCGAGTTTCCGGCCGAGGTGGAGGCCGAGGCCGAGGCGCTGCGCGAGCGGGGGATCACTGCGGAAGACCTGGAAGGCCGACTCGACCTCCGCGGGGAGCTGGTCTTCACGATCGACCCGGCGGACGCCAGGGATCACGACGACGCGCTCTCGATCCGCCGAACGGGGGAGGGGTCGTGGGAGGTCGGGATCCACATTGCGGACGTGAGCAACTACGTGCCCCCGGGCAGCGCACTGGATGGCGAGGCGTTGCGGCGTGCCACGAGCGTCTACCTCGTGGATCGAGCGATCCCCATGCTGCCGGAGGCCCTGTCCTCCGACCTCTGCTCGCTCCTGCCGGGCGAGGACCGCCTCGCGCTCTCGCTGCTGATCGAGCTGGACGCGGAAGCGCGCGTGCTGAAGCGCCGGCTCGCGCGCAGCGTGATCCGTAGCCGTCATCGCCTGTCCTACGATGAGGCCCAGCGCGTGGTGGACGGAGCGGAATCGGTGGACCGCGAGACGGATGCGGCACTGCGCGATCTCGTGCGGCTGAGCCGGAAGCTGCGCGCGCTGCGACAGGAGCGTGGCAGCCTGGATTTCGATCTTCCCGAGGCACGGGTGGTGTTGAACACGCGCGGCGAGCCGACGGACATCCAGCGCGTGCTCCGCCTGGAGAGCCATCGGTTGATCGAGGACTTCATGCTGCTCGCCAACGAGACGGTCGCGGCGTGGGCGGCACGGAAGCGGATCCCGTTCATCTACCGCATCCACGAGCGTCCCGATGCGGACCGGATGGCGCAGCTCCGCGAATTCGTCGCGACCCTCGGCCTGCCGCTCGGCGGCGGCCGGGCGCCGCGACCGAAGGATCTGCAACGGCTACTCGAGGCCGTCCGGGGGAGGCCGGAGGAAGGGCTGGTCTCGACCGTCGTCCTGCGTTCGATGAAGCAGGCGCGGTACAGCGTGGAGAACGCCGGCCACTTCGGCCTGGCAGCGCGCCACTACACACATTTCACGTCGCCGATCCGGCGGTACCCGGACCTGGCAGTGCATCGGCTGGTCGGACAGGCGTTCGTGGACGGCGAGCCGGTGCCCCCCGAGCTCGCCGAGGAGGTGCTGCCCGGGATCGCGCGCATCAGCAGTGAACGGGAGCGGGTGGCGGTGGAGGCGGAGCGGGACAGCGTCGACCTCAAGAAGGTCGAATTCATGGAGCGGCATGTCGGCGACACCTTCGCCGGCACCGTCAGCGGGGTCACCGCATTCGGCATCTTCGTCCTGCTCGACGACTACTTCGTCGAAGGGCTGATCCACGTCAGCTCCCTGGAGGACGACTACTACCAGTACATCGAGGAGGGCTACGCGCTGGTCGGGGAGCGGCAGGGGCGGCGGTTCCGCCTGGGCGATCGCGTGCGCGTGCGGGTCGCGCGCGTGGACCGCGAGGAGCGGGCGATCGACTTCCTGCTGGTGAACGGGGCGGGTGCCCCGGCGGGCGGCCGGGGCGGCCGGGCATCCAGGCGCGGGCGGGGGCCGCGAAACGTTTGACAGCCATGCGAAGTCTTGGTAACTTCAGCACATTCTCCCCGTTGCCCCGGTTCCCCGGCATCATGCACTCAGCAGCAGTCATGATCTATCACGCGCCGCGTGGCCGGCAGGTGCCCGGCCTCCTGGCGGAGTTCGCGGCGGCGCGGGGCCTGCGGATCCTCGGCGTCGAAACGGCCGAGGAAGTGCTGGCGCTCGTCAACCGCAGCTTCCCGGCATGCATCGTGATGGACGGCGGCGTCGGCCAGGGCTGCCAGGAGCTGTGCCGACAACTGAAGAGCGACGCGTTCACCGCGATCGTGCCGGTGATCTTCCTGGCGCCGGATCCGGCCACCGATGCGGTGCTGCAGGGCCTCGATGCCGGGGCGGACGAGGTCCTGACGCCGCGCATGGATGCCCGCGAACAACTGCTGCGGATCCAGATGATCCTGCACCGGGCCGACCGGGATGTGAGCGTCAACCCCACGACCCGGCTCCCCGGGACGGTGCAGATCGAACGGGACATCGCCGAACGCCTGCGCTCCGGCGAGCTCTTCGCCGTCTGCTACGCCGACCTGGACCATTTCAAGGAGTTCAACGACCGGTACGGCTACAACGAGGGGGACCGCGTCATCCTGCTGGTCTCGCGGATCCTGCGAGACGTGGTCAAGGCGCACGCGCCGACGGGCTTCATCGGGCACATCGGCGGCGATGATTTCATCTTCAACGTGCCGCTGGAGAGCATGCGGCCGTGTTGCGAGGAGATCATCGAGATCTTCGACGAGCTGATCCCGTACCAGTACGAGGAGCAGGACCGGCGGCTCGGCTACTTCCTGGGTAAGGACCGCCGGGGCAACATCCTGAAGATCCCGCTCATGACGCTTTCGATCGGCGTCGTGACGAACCAGTACCGACGCTACACCCACACGGCTCGCGTGAGCGAGCTGGCGACGGAGATGAAGGCGTACGCCAAGTCGCTGCCGGGCTCCGTCTACGCCGTGGACCGGCGACGGGATGTTCCCGTCCCGGCCGTGGCCTCGACGGCGTCCGCGGCAGGCACGGAAGCGGCAGGCCCGACATGAACGTCCGGTGCCCTCAATGCCACAGCGTGTACCGCGTGGATCCCGAGCGCATCCCGCCGGGCGGCATCCGGGCGAGGTGCTCGCGCTGCAGCGGTACCATGGCGTTGGGCGGCGCGGGTTCGCCCGCCCGCGCGACGGCGCCGATCCCCGCGGCCGCCGGTGCCGCCGCGGCCAGAGCGCCGGTGCACCCCGCGCCTGCGCACGCGAGGACGGTCGCTCCGCCGCCGGCCCCGCCCCCGGCACCGGAGCGTCTCCCTGGCCCCGGGGTCATCGGCGCGCCGGCACGCGCCGGCGCTGCGGGCGCTGCGGGCGCTGCGGGCGCTCCGCGCGCTGCGGGTGCACCAGCGGGTGCAGTCGGTGGTGCGCGGGCTACGGGTGCTAGCAGTCCTACGGGGGCCGCGGGTGCACCAGCGGGTGCCGCCGGTGCTGCGCGTGCTACGGGCGCTACGAGTGCTCCGGGCGCTACAGGCGCTACTGGGACGACGCCGCTGCGCGGTGCGCCCCCGGCGTCGGCGCCGCCATCGCGACGGGCGCCCGGGGCCGGCGGGGTGTCGCGGGCCGGGGCGAAGGCCGTGGCTTCCGACCCCGACGAGCGGGCCCGACGGATCGCCCGGGCGCTGATCTCGGACATCGTCGTCTACCACAAGGACCGCTGCGAGCGCAGCCTGCGGGACGGGACCCTGCGGACCGAGTTCAAGGAGGAGATCCTCAAGAGCTGGGACGAGTACGTCGAGCAGGTCGGTCTGGAGGTGGCGCGTGGGACCCCCCACTTCCGCGATGCGCTGAACGAGATCCTCGCGCGAGGGCAGAAGGTGTTCTGAGGGTCGGGGGCGCTCCGCTCGGGGCGCCGATCGGCCGCGGTGCGGCGTCGTGCGGCGTCCGAGCCGCGCCCGGGACGGGCAGCGGCGCGGACTGGCCAGGCCGGCGCCGTTGCCGCAACCCTGCGGCAGGGTTATATTTCTCTGGTGGAGAGAGATCGGGGGCCGTCCGGCTGGACGGCCCCTCGCGTTACAGGAGGTGTGAGGCGCGATGGCGATCGAGCTGAGAGGGAGACTGGACGACCTGAGAGAGCGCATCGCGGCGCTCGGAGGTCATCTTTGACGTCGAACGCAAGCGGGAGCGTCTGACGGCGCTCGAGCAGCGGATGGCTACGCCGGGCTTCTGGGACGATGCGGATGCTGCGCGTGGTGCCGTCGCTGAAGTCAAGGAGCTGAAGGGCTGGGTGGAGCCGTGGGAGGAGCTGTCCGGCAAGGTCGCGGAGCTCGAGGAGCTCGGTGAGCTGCTCGAAGCGGAGTACGATGCCGGCCTCGCCGAGGAGTGGGCCGCCGAGGTCGGGGTGCTCGAGGACGCGATCGAGCGGCTCGAGCTGCGCAACATGCTCCGCGGGCCGGACGACGGCCGGGATGCGCTGGTGACCATCCACCCCGGGGCCGGCGGGACGGAGTCGCAGGACTGGGCGGAGATGCTGCTCCGCATGTACTCGCGCTGGGCGGAGCGGCGCGGCTACGAAGTGGAGCTGCTGGACTACCAGGCGGGTGAAGAGGCCGGGATCAAGAGCGCGACGCTCGAGGTCCGTGGTCCTCACGCGTACGGCTACCTGAAGGCGGAGAAGGGTGTGCACCGGCTGGTGCGGATCTCGCCGTTCGATGCGCAGAAGCGGCGGCACACGTCGTTCGCGAGCGTGTTCGTCTACCCGGTGGTGGACGAGGAGATCGAGATCGAGATCGACGAGAAGGACCTGCGGGTGGACACGTTCCGCTCGTCGGGCGCCGGCGGGCAGCACGTGAACAAGACGAGCTCCGCCGTGCGGATCACCCACATCCCGACGGGCATCGTGGTCTCGTGCCAGAACGAGCGCAGCCAGCACCAGAACCGCGCCACGGCGATGAAGATGCTGCGTGCGGCGCTGTACCAGAGGGAGCTGGAGCGGCGCGAAGCCGAGCGGCAGAAGCTGGAGGCGGAGAAGACGGAGATCGCCTGGGGCAACCAGATCCGGTCTTACGTGTTCCAGCCGTACACCATGGTGACGGACCACCGCACGGAGCTGAAGATCTCGGACGTGCAGCGCGTCATGGAAGGGGACCTGGATCCGTTCATCGAGGCGTACCTGAAGGAATTCGGGGCCCGTGCGGTTTGAGGAGCGTGATGGCGGAGCGGGAGAACGCGAGCGAGGGAGCGGGCGTCCGGCAGGAGCGGCAGAGCCAGGCGATCCGCACGCGCTACGAAAAGCTGGAGGCGCTGCGGCGCCGGGGGATCGAGCCCTACGCCTATCGGTTCGAGGTCACTGCGGGGACCGCGGATGCGCGGGCCGCGTTCGAGGCGGCCGAGGCGGCGGGCACGCTGGAGGAAGGACTCGGGCCGGCCGTCCGTCTGGGCGGCCGGCTCGTGGCTTTGCGCAGCCACGGCAAGACGGTGTTCGCCGACCTCGCGGACCGGCAAGGTCGCATCCAGCTCTACTTCCGCCAGAACGATCTGGGTCCCGAGCGCTTCGGGCTGTTGGATCTCCTGGATCCCGGCGACTGGCTGGGCGTGGAAGGACGGCTGTTCCGGACCCGCATGGGCGAGGTCACGGTGCGCGCCACGGCGCTCGAGCTGCTGGCGAAGTCGCTACGCCCACTGCCGTACGGGAAGGAGGTGGTGGATCCCGCGACGGGCGAGCGGCAGGTGTTCGGCGGGTTCGCGGACATCGAGCAGCGCTACCGGCAGCGGTACGCGGACCTCGCGGTTCACCCGGAGGTCCGCGAGGTGTTCGTGACCCGGGCGCGGGTGGTGGCGGCGATGCGGCGGTTCCTGGACGAGCGCGGCTTCATCGAGGTGGAGACGCCCGTGCTGCAGCCGCTGTACGGCGGCGCCTCGGCGCGGCCGTTCATCACGCACCACCGGGCGCTGGACATGCCGTTGTACCTCCGCATCGCGGACGAGCTGTACCTGAAGCGATTGATCGTCGGCGGGCTGGAGCGGGTGTACGAGATCGGCAAGGACTTCCGCAACGAGGGCATCGACCGGACGCACAACCCGGAGTTCACGATGCTCGAGTTCTACCAGGCCTTCGCCGATTACAACGACATGATGGAGCTGGTCGAAGGCCTCCTGGCGACGGTGGTGCGGGAGGTGACCGGCGGGCCGCTCCGACTCACGTACCAAGGCGTCGAGCTCGACTTCGCGCCGCCGTATCCGCGACTGCCGTACTTCGAGGCGCTGCGGCGCTACGGCTCCGTGGACGTCGCGCGTATGGATGACGAGGCGTTGCGGGAGGCGGTTCGCTCGCTCGGCGGCGTGGAGGACGAGGAGGCGCTCAGCCGTCCCAAACTCGTGGACGAGCTGTTCAAGCGGCTCGTGGAACCCCACCTGGAACAGCCGGTATTCATCACCGACTACCCGCGGGAGCTGTCCCCGCTGGCCAAGCCGAAACGGGGCGACGCGCGGCTGGTCGAGCGCTTCGAGCTCATGGTGGCGGGGCGCGAGATCGCCAACGCGTTCAGTGAGCTGAACGACCCGCTCGACCAGCGGGAGCGCTTCGAGGCGCAGGTACGGCTGCGGGAGCAGGGGGACGAGGAAGCCCAGACCTACGACGAAGACTACATCCGGGCGCTGGAATACGGCATGCCGCCGACCGGAGGCGTCGGGATCGGGGTGGACCGCCTGGTGATGCTGGTGACGGACCAGCCCTCGATCCGTGACGTCATCCTGTTCCCCACCATGAGACCGGAATGAAGGGGCGGCCGTGAAGCAGTTGGAGTGGTACATCGCGCGCCGGTACCTGGCGTCGCGGCGCAAGGGCCGCTTCCTCTCCCTGATCACGCTGATCGCGGTCGGCGGGATCTTCCTCGGCGTCATGGCGCTGATCACCGTGATCGCGGTCATGACGGGGCTCCAGCGGGACCTGCAGGAGAAGATCCTGGGCAGCAACCCCCACGTCTTCGTCTTCCAGACCGGCGATGGCCTGCGGCTGAGCGGGTGGCACGAGGCGCTGGACCGGGTACGCGAGGTGCCGGGTGTGATGGCGGCTGCGCCGTTCATCATGACGCACGTCGCGGTGACCAAGGATGTCGTCTTCGTCCAGGCGGGCATGCTCTACGGGATCGAGCCGGGCGCGGCTGGGATCCCGCTGTCCGATGTGGAGCGCGCGATCCAGGAGGGGAAGAAGGCGCTCGGCCCGACGCAGAGCGGCCTCCCCGGCGTGCTGGTGGGCGCGCGGCTCGCGGAGAAGCTGGGCGCGAGGCCGGGCGATACGCTGCTCGTGGCGTCCCTCGAGAACATCAAGCGCTCGGCCAGCGGGGACATCGTCCCGGTGTACCGCGAATTCGAGGTGACCGGCACGTTCGAGACCGGCATGTACGAGTACGACCAGCAGAACCTCTACGTGGAGCTGCCGGTCGCACAGGATCTGCTCGACATGCAGCCCGACGAGGTGGGCGGCCTCGCGGTGAACGTGGGGGACCCGTGGAACGCGCAGGACGTGGCTCGAGAGATCGACCTGGCGCTGGGCTTCCCGTTCTGGACCAGCGACTGGATGACCCTGAACCGGCAGCTCTTCTCCGCGTTGAAGCTGGAGAAGCTCGCCATGAGCGTGATCCTGTTCCTGATCGTGCTGGTGGCGGCCTTCAACATCATCAGCACGCTGATCATGGTGGTCACCGACAAGACGCGCGAGATCGGAATCCTCAAGTCCATGGGGATGACGGACGGGCAGATCCTGCGGGTGTTCGTGCTCCAGGGCCTGACCATCGGCCTGATCGGGACCGCGCTGGGGGCGGCGGGCGGCCTGGTGCTGGTCTGGCTGCTGGATCGCTACGAGTTCATCAAGCTGCCGGGAGAGGTGTACTTCATCGATACGCTCCCGGTGGCGCTGGATCCCGTGGACATGGTGCTCATCCTTGTGGTGAGCCTGCTGATCTCGTTCACGGCGACGATCTACCCGGCCCGGCAGGCCTCGCGGCTCCAGCCGGTCGAGGCGATCCGCCATGAGTGACGCGCCGGAAGCGCTGGCGGGCCAGGCGGGCGCGCGGGTGCGAACGGACGCGGCGTCCCTCCCGGTCCTGGAAGGGGTCGATCTCCGAAAGGTTTACATCGGCGGGGACGGCGGAGAACTCACCGTTCTGGACGGGGTAGAGATCCGCGTCGCGCCGGGGGAGGTGGTGGCGATCGTTGGGGCGAGCGGGGCCGGGAAGTCCACGCTGCTGCACCTGCTCGGGGGGCTGGACCGCCCGACCTCGGGGGAGGTGCTGGTGGGCGGGGAGCCGATTTCCGGGCTGACGGACCGGGAGCTGGCGGAAGTACGGAACAGGAGGGTAGGTTTCGTCTTCCAGTTCCATCATCTTCTGCGTGAGTTTTCGGCACTGGAGAACGTCATGATGCCGCAGCTCATCGCGGGGGTGGACGAGGGGCGGGCGGTGGAGAGGGCGCGCCTCTTGCTGGAGGAGGTCGGGCTCGGTGGCCGGCTGACGCACAAGCCGTGGCAGCTGAGCGGGGGCGAGCAGCAGCGGGTGGCGGTGGCGCGGGCGCTGGCCAACCGGCCGACGATCGTGCTGGCCGATGAGCCGAGCGGCAACCTGGATACGCACACGGGCGAGCAGCTTCACGATCTCTTCTTCCGGCTGCGGGCTGAGCATGGCGTGGCGATGGTCATCGCGACGCACAACCGGGAGCTGGCGGACCGGGCGGACCGGATCCTGCAGCTCAAAGAGGGCCGACTCCAGAGCTTTTACCCGGCGTAGGCACGATGTTGTGCGATCACTGCAGTGAGAACGAGGCGGTCATCCACCTCACGCAGATCGTGAACAACCAGATGAGCACCTTCCATCTGTGCGAGAAGTGCGCGGCAGAGAAGGGGCTCGAGCCGGGGGTCAGCGTGGGGAACTTCCCGCTGACGGACTTTCTCGCCCAGATGGGCAAGGGCCTCGCGCCCGAGGCCGGGACGAACCCGGGGGCGTGTGCCTATTGCGGTCTGCGGCTGGAGGACTTCAAGCAGACGGGGCGGATGGGCTGCCCCCACTGCTACGTGACGTTCGAAGCGCACCTGCGGAATCTCTTGCGCCGGCTGCACGGCGGCACGCAACATGTGGGCAAGGTGTACCTGCCGCCGGACCCCACGGAGGCGGACCGCCAGCAGCGCCTCGCCGGGCTCCGCCGCAAGCTGGACAAGGCCGTGGAAAGCGAGGATTTCGAGCGGGCGGCCCAGATACGGGATCAGATCCGCGCTCTGGAGGCGGCGCTGTAATGCTGGACCCAGTGACGCTGCCGGGTTTCGGGCTGGGATGGCTCGATGCCAGCGGACCGCATGCGGACGTGGTCCTCTCGACCCGGGTGCGCCTTGCGCGCAACCTCCAGGGCCACGCGTTCGTGGCCAGGGCGCGGGAGGGCGAGCGCGAGGAGATCCTCGCGCGGGTGCGGGAGGCGGCTGCCCGTGCCGAGTCGCTGAAGGGCGGAGTGACGCTCGAGCTCCGGTCGTTGCCGCGCCTGTCGCGGAAGATCTTGCTCGAGCGTCATCTGGTGTCGAGGGAGCTGGCGGGCGAGGACGCGGACGGGCGGCCGCCGCGGGGGGCGGGGGTGCTCCTGGGCCAGCGGGAGTCGCTGGGGGTGATGGTGAACGAGGAGGACCACCTGCGGCTCCAGGGCCTGCTCTCCGGTCTGCGGCTGCAGGAGGCCTACCAGCTGGTGGACCGGCTGGACGAGGAGCTGGGGCGTGAGCTGCCGTACGCGTACCACCCCGAATTCGGCTATCTGACGATCTGTCCCACGAACGTGGGGACGGGGCTGCGGGCGTCGGTGCTGATCCATCTGCCGGGGCTGGTGCTGACGAAGGAGATCGGGAAGGTCCTCCAGGGGTTGAACCAGGTGGGGCTGACGTTTCGGGGTCTCTACGGGGAAGGGTCGGACGTTATCGGCAATTTTTTCCAGATCTCGAACCAGACGACGCTGGGCAAGAGCGAAGAGGACCTGGTGGACCATCTGCAGAAGATCGTCCGGCAGGTGATCCAGTACGAGATGCAGGCACGGGGCGTGCTCATGAGGGATGCGCCCACCGTGATCGAGGACAAGATCTGGCGGGCATACGGGCTCCTGAGGTACGCCCGGTCAATGTCGTTCGAGGAGGTGATGAACCTGTTGAGCGGGCTGCGTCTGGGCGCCAGCATGAAACTTCTCCCTGGGCTCAGCGTATACACGCTCAACAAGGTCATGATCTACATGCAGGCGGCCCACCTCGAGCAGGCAGCGGGTCGGCCACTCTCGGAGGCCGAGTGCGACGTGCACCGTGCGGCCTATGTCCGACGCATCCTGGCCACGGAAGGAGACGTGCCGGCGGATGCGGAGATACCGCCGAGAGCCGACGAGGGGTGAAGGCCTTTTTTCATTCGGGGGCGAGACGTCTCGGGCGACGAGGGGTTCCATGAATTACAACTTCACGGACCGAGTCAGGAAGGTCCTGGCGATGGCGCGGGAGGAGGCCATCCGGCTCCAGCACGACTACGTCGGCACGGAGCACATCCTCCTCGGGCTGATCCGCGAGGGCGAAGGCGTCGCGGCGGCCGTGCTGATGAACCTCAACGTCGATCTGGAGCAGATCCACGAGCGGGTGGAGGAGTCCGTCCGTAAGGGGAAGGCGACGATCGCGCTGGGCGAGTTGCCGTACACGTCGCGCGCGAAGAAGGTCCTCGAGTACGCGATGGCGGAGGCGCGCGAGCTGAACCACTCGTACGTGGGCACGGAGCATCTGCTGCTGGGGCTGCTGCGGGAGGAGAAGGGGATCGCGGCACAGGTTCTGAACTCCCTGGGCGTGTCGCTGGAGGAGGCGCGTGCGCAGACGCTGAAGCTGCTGGGCAGTGATGTGACGCCCTCGCAGCCCACCGGGGGCGGGGGCGGTGGCGGCGCGGCGCCGAAGGGGGAGAAGAAGTCGAAGACGCCGGCGCTGGACCACTTCTGCCGGGATCTGACGGAGCTGGCCCGCGCGGGCGAGCTGGACCCGACGATCGGCCGCGAGAAGGAGATCGAGCGGGTCATGGAGGTGCTGTCGCGGCGCAAGAAGAACAACCCGGTGCTGATCGGCGAGCCCGGAGTGGGGAAGACGGCGATCGTGGAGGGGCTGGCGCAACTGATCGCGAAGGGCGAAGTGGCGGACAGCCTGAAGGACCACCGGGTCCTTGCGCTCGATATGGCGGCGGTGATCGCCGGGACGAAGTACCGCGGGCAGTTCGAGGAGCGGCTGAAGGCGATCATGAACGAGATCGCCCAGAACAAGAACATCATTCTGTTCATCGACGAGCTGCACACGCTGGTCGGCGCGGGGGCGGCGGAGGGTGCGATCGATGCGTCCAACATGTTGAAGCCGGCGCTGGCCCGCGGCGAGTTGCAGTGCGTGGGTGCGTCGACGCTGAATGAGTACCGGAAGTACATCGAGAAGGATGGGGCGCTGGAGCGGCGCTTCCAGACCGTGATCGTGGATCCGCCGACCGTCGAGGAGACGATCGAGATCCTGAAGGGTCTGCGGAAGCACTACGAGGAGCACCACAAGGTGGTGATCCCGGACGACTCGCTGGTCGCGTCCGCTCGGCTGTCCGAGCGTTACATCACGGACCGGTTCCTGCCGGACAAGGCGATCGACGTGATCGACGAGGCGGGGGCGCGGGCCCGGCTCTCGACGCAGGTGCCGCCGCCGGAGGTGGCCGAGCTGAAGGCCAAGCTCGAGGAGCTGGCCGCGAAGAAGGATGCGGCGATCCGCGACCAAGACTTCGAGCGCGCGGCGGAGCTGCGGGACCAGGAGCGCGAGATCCAGAACGAGATCCGGCGCAAGCAGGAGGAGTGGGAGCAGGAGCGGCGCACCCATCGGCCGACGATCTCGGAGGAGGACATCGCGTTCATCGTGAGCCGGTGGACGGGCATTCCGGTGACGCGGCTCAAGGAGGCAGAGACGGAGCGGCTCATCCGCATGGAGGAGGAGCTGCACAAGCGGGTGGTCGGGCAGGAGGAGGCGATCAAGGCGATCAGCCGTGCGATCCGGCGGAGCCGCGCGGGGCTGAAGGATCCGCGCCGGCCGATCGGCAGCTTCATCTTCAGCGGCCCGACGGGGGTGGGGAAGACGGAGCTGGCGCGGGCGCTGGCGGAGTTCCTGTTCGCGGACCGGGATGCGCTCATCCGGGTGGACATGAGCGAGTACATGGAGAAGTTCTCGGTCTCGCGGCTGATCGGCGCGCCTCCGGGCTACGTGGGCTACGAGGACTCGGGTACGCTGACCAAGGCCGTGCGGCGGAAGCCGTACTCGGTGGTGTTGCTGGACGAGATCGAGAAGGCGCACCCGGATGTGTTCAACATCCTGCTGCAGGTCCTGGATGAGGGCCACCTGACCGACAACTACGGGCGCGTGATCGATTTCAAGAACACGGTCATCATCATGACATCGAACCTCGGTGGCCGCGACATCACCAAGGGGAAGACGTTGGGTTTCCACCAGCGTGACGAGCGGAACCATTACGAGGTGATGCAGCAGAAGGTGAGGGAGGAGATCGAGCGCGCGTTCAACCCCGAGTTCCTGAACCGGGTGGACGACATCATCGTGTTCCATCCGCTGACCCGGGAGCAGATCGGCGAGATCGTCCACATCATGCTGCGCGAAGTCCATCAGCGGCTGGCGGAGGAGGAGCTGAAGCTGCGTTTGACGGATAGCGCGGTGAAGTTCCTGGTGGATCACGGCTACGACGAGACCTTCGGCGCGCGGCCCTTGCGGCGTGCGATCCAGCGCTATCTCGAGGATCCGCTGTCCGAGAAGATCCTCGCTGCCGAGTTCCAGGCAGGCGATGAGATCGAGGTCGACGTCACGCAGGAAGGGGAGGGCCTGGAGTTCCGGGTGCCGTCCTCGACGAAGACATGAAGGATCTGCAGCGCACGGCAGGAAGCGTGCTGTCTGCCGCCGACCCCCGGCCCGCTCGGGGTAGGAGGTCGGCGAGCGAGCGGCAGGTATGGGCCGGGGCCGCCGCGCTGGCGGCGGTCCTTTTCTCTGGTGGGCTGGTCGTCGTGCCGGAGGCACGGGCGCAGGAGCCAGCGGCGGAAGTGCCTCCCGTCGTGGTGGATACCGTGCTCGTGGAGGGGGGGCAGCGGAGGTCGGAGGCGGCGGTGCTCGCGGATGTGGGGATCCGTTCCGGTGACGTGATCGACTTCCGGACGATCCAGCGTGCGGTGCACCGGCTGTGGGCCAGCGGCCAGTATGCGGACGTGCAGGTGTACGTGCGGGGCACGGAGGACGACCCGCTGGCGCCGGTCGCGCTGATCTTCCGCGTCGTCGAGCAGCCCTACGTGGCCGCGATCGAGTTCCGTGGACTGGAGAACATCGGGGCCGCAACGATCCGGGACACGGTGGGGCTACAGGCTGGCGGACCGCTGCGGCCGTCCAAGGTGGCCGAAGCCAAGGTCATGACGCGTCGGCTGCTGGCCGACAAGGGGATCCACCTCGGCAGCGTGGAGCACCGGCTGGAAGAGATCCCGGGACGGCCCGGCGAGTACCGGCTGGTCTTCGATGTGGATGAGGGGCAGCGGGTGGCGGTCGCGGAGATCGAATTCGAGGGCAACGAGCACTTCACGGACGAACGGCTCCGGTCGGTCCTGTCAACCAAGGAGGAGGGGTTCTTCTGGTTCCGGGACGGGGCGTACGACGAGGAGAAGCTGCGCACCGACCTGCGCGAGAAGCTGCCGGCCTTCTACGGCGCGAACGGGTACATCGACTTCGTGGTGCTCGGGGACACGATGATCGTGGACCCGGAGACCGGGAAAGCGCGGCTCGTGGTTCGGGTGCACGAGGGGCCCCAGTACCTGCTGGCGGGTTTCGAGGTGCAGGGCAACCGCAGGTTCCCGACGGAAGACCTGCGTCGCTACTTCGAGCGGGAGCGCGGCGGGCTGCTGCGCACGCTGGGATTGGGCGGAGGGAACGGCAGCGGGAAAGAAGGTGAGGTCTTCGACCAGATCGCCTTCCAGGAGGCGACGGACAGGGTCTTCCAGCTCTACCGGAACCAGGGATACCTGCGCGCGCAGGTGGAGCCGCGGATCGAGCGGACGAAGCTGGAGGACGGGCGGCCGGCGGTGCGCGTGGCGTGGGACATCATCGAGCGGGATCCCGCGCACATCCGGCGGGTGACGATCGAGGGCAACACCCGCACGCACGAGAGGGTGATCCGGGAGCGGATCCTGGTGCTGCCCGGCGACGTCTACAGCGAGGAGCTGCTGATCCAGAGCTACCAGAACATCATGGCGCTGGGGTTCTTCGAGACGCCGCTCCCGCTGCCGGAGATCGAGAACGCCCCGAACGGGGACGTGGACATCACGTTCCGGGTGACGGAGCGCCAGACGGGGTCCTTCAACTTCGGCACGGCAGTGGGCGGGGGCACGGGGTTGGCGGGCTTCGTGGGATTCGATGAGCCCAACCTGTTCGGTCAGGCCAAGACCGGCCACCTGCGGTGGGAATTCGGGCGCTACTCGAACAACATCGAGGCGAGCTACGGCGACCCGGCGATCCTGGGGTCGCGCGTGAGCGGGTCGCTGGCCTTGTTCAGCGCGCGGGACCGGTTCATCCATTTCTCCGAGGGGCAGCGGCGCCGGACCGGAGGCAGCCTGCAGTTCGGGTTCCCGCTTCCCTTCGACCGTTGGTCGCGACTGTTCGTGGGCTACTCGCTGGCACGGACGACGTACGAGCAGTTCACGACGGAGCAGACGTCGAGCCTGTTCGGGCTTCCGCCCGGCGTCCAGAGCACGATCAGCGTGGGGCTCGCGCGCAACACGCTCAACCACCCGCTGTTCCCGACGAGCGGGACGCGTCAGGAGTTGCGGGCGGAGCTGAGCGGCGGCATCCTGGGCGGCGATGGAGACTTCCAGAAGTACACGGCGTCCGGGAAGTGGTACGTGCCGGTGGGGCAGATCGGCGGGGGGCAACCCGGCTCGCGGCCGATCCGCTTCACCCTGGGGTTCACGGCGGAAGCGGGCGTGCTGTTCGGCGATGCGAGCCGGTTCCCCTTCGAGCGGTTCTGGATGGGTGGTGTCCAGTTCGGCCAGCCGCTGCGCGGCTACGATGAGACGACGGTGACGCCGTTGGGCTATCGTCCGCGAGGGCCGCAAACGCGGCTGGAAGATCGGTTCGGCGATGCGTTCCTGCGCCTCAGCGCCGAGTATGCCGTGCGGTTCAACGACAACCTCTCGCTCTCGCTCTTCTACGACGCGGGCGGCGTGTGGCGGGAGCCGGGCCAGATCAACCCGACGAAGCTGCTGCGCGGCGCCGGCGTAGGTGTGACGCTGGTCACGCCGTTCGGCCCTCTGGGCCTCGATTACGCGTACGGATTCGACAAGGACGTGCCGGGCTGGCAGCTCCACTTCAAGCTCGGGCCGGGATTCTAAACCTCAGAAAGCGAGCATGGGCGAAATGCGCACACTGAGTCCCCTCCTCGTAGCGATCGCCAGCCTCGGGGCCACGGCATTGCCTGCGGCCGCGCAGAACGCGAAGATCGCGTACATCGACTCGCGCATCATCATCGCGCAGGCGCCGGGTGCGAAGGAGGCGCAGGAGTCGTTCGAGCGAGACATGAACCGGTTCCGGGCGGAGCTGCAGCAGCTCGAGGATTCGCTCAAGGCACTCATGAGCGAGTACGAGCAGAAGCAGGTTCTGCTTTCCCCGGAGGCGAAGCGGCAGAAGGAAGAGGAGATCCGGCGCAAGCAGCGCGAGTACCAGGAGCGGGCGAGCGAGCTGGAGAGCCAGGCGGCCAAGCGTCAGTCGGAGCTGGTGGAGCCGATCATGGCGAGGATCCAGGAGGTCCTCTCGCAGATCCAGAAGGAAGGCGGCTACGCGATGATCTTCGATGCCGCGGCCGGCGCCCTGGTCGCGGCGGACACGAGCCTGAACATCACGGACCAGGTCCTCGCGCGCCTGAAGGCGACCGCGTCCGCTTCCCAGTCGGGGAACCAATAGGGGGAGTGGAGGCGCGAGCCCGCTCCCGATGCGGGGAGGCCGACCCGTGAGGGCATCCGAGATCGCCGCGGCGCTCGGCGCAGAGTTGGAGGGGGGTGACGACCCGGAGATCACCGGGGTCGCCCCCCTCGACCGCGCCGGTCCGCGGGACCTTTCCTTTCTTGCGCACCCACGTTACCTGCGGTATGTTGCGCGCGCCCGTGCGGGCGTGATCCTGGTCGCGGCTTCGCTCGCGGACCGGGTGCCCGCGCAGGGGCCGCGCATTGTCGTCGGGGACGTGCACCGCGCCCTCGCCCGGGTGCTGCCGGTGCTGTATCCCGAGGAGCCCACCCCGGAACCCGGCGTCCACGAGACGGCGATTCTCGCCGAAGACGTGGTCCTGGGCGCCGGGGCTTCGATTGGGCCCTACGCGGTGGTGGGGCGCGGGGCGCGCATCGGCGCGCGAGCCCGGATCGGGGCGCACGTGGTGGTCGGCGCCGGCTGCGAGCTCGGCGCGGACGTGGTTCTGCACCCGCACGTGACGCTGTATCCGGGAGTGCGCATCGGGGATCGCTCGGTGCTGCACAGCGGGGTCCGGGTCGGAGTGGACGGCTTCGGGTACGCGCAGGAGGAAGGGGGGACGAGCCGGAAGATCCCCCAGGTCGGTGGATGCATCATTGGCGCGGATGTGGAGATCGGAGCGAACACCACGATCGACCGTGGCTCGATCGGCGCGACGGAGATCGGGGACGGCGTCAAGATCGACAACCTCGTGCACATCGGACACAACGTCCGTGTCGGCGAGAACTCCATCATCGTGGCGCAGGTCGGGATCGCGGGCAGCACGGTGGTGGGGCGGGGCGTGACACTGGGAGGGCAGGCCGGCATCCCGGGCCATCTGCGCATCGGAGACGGGGCGACGATCGCCGCGCAGGCGGGCGTCTTCGGGGACGTGCCCCCGGGCGCCGTGTACAGCGGTTATCCGGCACGGCCGCACCGCGAGGCCCTGCGGGCGCAGGCGGCGTTGTTCCGACTTCCCACCATCCTCGGACGGATCCGCGCCCTGGAGCGGGCGTTGCTCGGGCGCGAGGTGCAGGAGGAATGAGCCAACCAGAACAACAGACGCTGGCGGCGGAAGTCTCCCTGGAGGGGATCGGGCTGCATACCGGGGCGCAGGCGCGTGTGGTCTTCCGGCCTGCGCCGCCGAACACGGGGATCCGCTTCCGGCGGGTGGACCTCGAGGGGGCTCCCGAGGTTCCTGCGGAGCTTGCCTGCGTGGTCTCGACCGAGCGAGGTACGACGCTGGCGCGAGGCGAGGCGCGTGTGCACACGGTCGAGCACGTGCTGGCCGCGGCCGTGGCGGCGGGTCTGGACAATCTCCGAATCGACCTGGACGGGCCGGAGGTGCCGATTGCGGACGGCAGCTTCCGGCCCTTCTTCGAGTGCCTGACCCGTGCGGGGACGACGGGGCAGGGCGAGGCGGCGAGGGTCCTCGAGGTGCGGCAACCAGTGAGCGTGGACGGCGTGGGGGGCAGCTGCTACGCCCTGCTGCCGGCGGCTTCGCTGCGGGTCTCGGCGACGATCGAATTCGACCACCCGCTGGTTCGCCACCAGTACGCATCGTTCGAGGTGACGCGGGAGGAGTTCGCGCGCGAGATCGCGCCGGCGCGGACCTTCGGGTTCCTGAAGGAGGCGGAGGATCTGCGCGCGCGAGGTCTGGCGCTCGGCGCGAACCTGGAGAACGCGATCGTGCTGGACGCGGAGGGCATCGCCTCCGGGGAGCTGCGCTTCGCGGACGAGTTCGTGCGCCACAAGATCGGGGATGTGGTCGGCGACCTGGCGCTCATCGGGCGGAGATTGCGTGGGCACGTGATGGCAGACCGGCCGAGCCATGCGGGGAATGTGGCCCTGGCGAAGAAGCTGGTGGAGTCGGCAGGCCCCGATGGAGCGCGTCCGATCGTGGACATCCAGAAGATCCTCCAGTACCTGCCGCATCGGTATCCGATGCTGCTGGTGGATCGCATCGTCGAGTTCGAGGCCGGGAAGCGGATCGTGGGGATCAAGAACGTGACGATCAACGAGCCGTTCTTCCAGGGCCATTACCCGGGGCACCCGATCATGCCCGGGGTGCTCATCATCGAAGCGATGGCGCAGGTCGGAGGCCTGCTCCTGATGGACGCCGTGGAGAACCCGGAGGACAAGGTCGTCTACTTCATGTCGCTGGACAACGTGAAGTGGCGCAGGCCGGTGACGCCGGGGGACCAGATCCGCTTCGAGCTGGAGATGCTGCAGTTCCGGCGACACGTGTGCCGCATGCGAGGCATCGGGATGGTGGAAGGGCACGTCGTCGCGGAAGCGGAGATGATGGCGCGGATCGTGGATCGCTGATGCTGGATCGTTGATGGAGGCGGCACGGAATTGAAGACGAGGGTCGAGGGGCTCCGTACGATCCATCCGACGGCCGTGATCGATCCGAGCGCGGAGCTCGGGGTGGACGTGACGATCGGCCCGTATTCGATCATCGGGCCGAGCGTGATTGTCGGGGACGGGACGGAGATCGGGTCCAACGTCCTGGTGGAACGGAACACCATCATCGGGGCCGGTTGCCGGATTCACCATGGCGCCGTGCTGGGGACGGACCCGCAGGACCTGAAGTACGCGGGTGAGGTCTCGGATCTGGTGATCGGGGACCGGACGGTGATCCGGGAGTACGCGACGCTGAACCGCGGGACCGCCGCGCGGGGCCGCACGGAGGTCGGCGACGATTGTCTGCTGATGGCGTACGCCCACATCGCGCACGACTGCGTCATCGGGAACCACGTGATCGTTGCGAACGCCGTGAACATGGGCGGGCACGTCGTGATCGAGGACTGGGCGAGTGTGGGCGGACTGACGGCGATCCACCAGTTCGTGCGGATCGGGTGCCACGCGTTCGTGGGCGGCGCGTCGCGCGTGCACAAGGATGTTCCACCGTACGTGCGGGCAGCAGGCAACCCGATCGATCTGGCGGGTCTGAACTCGGTGGGGTTGCAGCGGCGGGGGATCCCGGAGGCGGTGAGGCGGGAGCTGAAACGAGCGTATCGGCTCTTCTTCCACTCATCGCTCAACGTGAGCCAGGCCCTGGAGCGGGCGCGGGCGGAGCTCGAGCCGTATCCCGAGATCCAGCGGCTGCTCGCGTTCGTGGAGGAGAGCGAACGCGGCATCATCCTGTGATGCGATGGCGGCGCCGGTGAGAATCGGGGTGGCGGGGGTCGGGAGCCTCGGCCGGCACCACGCGCGGCTGCTCGGGGACCTGCCGGGCGCCCGGCTCGTGGGGATCCACGATACGGACGCAACGCGTCTCGCTGAGGTGGCGAGCGAGCTGAGCGTGCCGGCGTTCGGGGCGCTCGAGGCCTTGCTCGAGCGTGTCGAGGCGCTGGTCGTTGCGGTCCCGACGGTAGCGCACGAGATGGTGGCCCGTGCGGCGCTGCAGCGAGGCGTGCACGTGCTGATCGAGAAGCCGATCGCGCCCAGCCTGGAGGCGGCGGACCGGATCCTCGAGGCGGCAGAGCGAGCCGGCGCACTGGTGCAGATCGGCCACGTGGAGCGTTTCAATGGCGCGCTGCGCGCGTGTGAGCCGTACCTCGAGGAGCCGCTGTTCGTGGAGTCGCACCGGCTGGCGCCCTTCGTGCCGCGCGGCACGGACGTGCCGGTCGTGTTGGACCTGATGATCCACGACCTGGACCTCGTGTTGAGCCTGGTGGGCAAGCCTGTGCGGGCGCTGGCCGCGGTCGGCGTGCCGGTGCTCACGCCGAGCCCGGACATCGCCAACGCGCGTTTGGAATTCGAGGGCGGCGCGGTGGCCAACCTGACGGCGAGCCGGGTCTCCGTGGAGCGGATGCGGAAGATCCGGTTCTTTCAGCGTTCGGGGTACATCAGTCTGGACCTGGCTGCGGGGGTGGGCGAGTTCCTGCGGCTGCGGCCTGGGGTGGAGCTGGTCCCGGGCCGGCCGTTGCAGGCCGCAGGAATCGAGGAGCTGGTCGAGCGGATCGAGCTGTGGAGCGACGGGAAGGAGCCGCTGCGGTGCGAGCTGGAGAGCTTCATCGCGGCGGTGCAGGGCCGGGCGGCGGTGGCGGTGACCGGGACCGAGGCGCGCGACGCGCTGGCGGTCGCCCTGGAGATCGTCGAGCGGATCGAGGAGCATGTCGCTCATCGGGATCCGACGTGAGCGGAGGCAGCAGGGCGGCGGGCAATTCCGGCCGCCGGCGCTGTGGAAGCTGGTAGCGGCGCTCGCGCTGGTGCTGCTGGCGATATGGTATCTCAGCCGGCTCTCATGAGCCACGGCGGGCCGACCATCCTGCTCTCGGCTGGAGAGCCATCCGGAGACCTGCACGGGGCAGCGGTGGCGGCCGCGCTCCGTGAGCGCTGGCCGGGGGCGCGGCTCTTCGGGCTCGGAGGGCCGCGAATGGCGGCAGCGGGAGTCGAGTTGCTCGAAGACATAGGCCGGCTCGCGGTGATGGGGTTCATCGAGGTCGCGGGCCGGCTCCCGTTCTTCTTCCGCCTGTTGCGGCGGGTGCGCCGCGAGATGGTGGAGCGGGGCACGGACCTCGTGGTGCCGATCGACTACCCTGGATTCAATCTGCGATTGGCGCGGTCGGCGCGTCGGGCGGGCGTACCCGTGCTGTACTACATCGCGCCGCAGGTGTGGGCATGGCACCGGAGCCGGTGCCGCCAGGTGGCGGAGAACACGGACCGGCTCGCCGTCGTGCTGCCGTTCGAGGAGGAGGTGTTCGGCGCCGCGGGCGCGCGGGCCGTCTACGTTGGCCACCCCCTGCTGGATGCGGCGCCGGTCCACACGGACCGCGACGCGTTCTGCGAGCGGCTCGGTCTCCAGGCCGGGGCCCCGATCCTCGCGCTCTTCCCCGGGTCGCGGGCGCAGGAAGTCCAGCGACACCTCCCCGTCTTCCAGGAAGCCGCCGCTCGTCTGCGGCGCACGATTCCGGACATCCAGCCCGTCATCGCTGCCGCCGGCACGCTGCCCCGGGAGCTCTACGGCAGTGCGCCGTACCCTCTCGCGTACAGCTCGCTGGAGCTGCTGGCGCACGCCCGCGCGGCGCTGGTGAAGTCCGGGACGGGCACGCTGGAGGCGGCGCTCGCGGGGACGCCGCTGGTGATCGCGTACCGGGCGCACCCCGTGACGTTCTGGCTGGCGCGACGCCTGGTGCGCGTGCCCCAGATCGGGCTGGTGAACCTGGTCGCAGGCGAGCGCGTGGCGCCGGAGTACCTCCAGGACGAGGCGACGCCCGAGCGCCTCGCCCGCGCGCTGGCCCCGCTCATCACGGACGGGCCGGAGCGGCGGTCGATGGTGGAGCGCCTGGCGCGGGTGCGCGCCGCGCTCGCGCCGCGGGAGGACGGGGCCGGGAGCGCGGCGGAGCGCGTGGTCCGGCTGGCCGCGGAGCTCCTGGAGGCGGCCTGATGCGGGAGCTGCGGTACCGCGTCGCGGGCCGGCTGGGGCAGCTCGTGTTGGACGCGCTGCTGGCCACGGCCCGGTTCGAGGTCGGCGGGGCGGAGCATTACCGGCGCTACACGGCGCACGGCAAGCCGGTGATCTTCGTCCTGTGGCACGGCCGGCTCCTGCCGCTCGCGTACCTGCATCGCAGGCAGGGGATCGCCGCACTGATCAGCCGTTCGGCGGACGGGGAGTACCTGGCCCGGGTGCTGATGCGGTGGGGCTACGTTCCGGTTCGCGGCTCGAGCAGCCGGGGCGGGAGCGCGGCGTTGCGGGAACTGGTGCGGCACGCCCGGAGCGGCCGTTGCCTGGCGATCACGCCGGACGGGCCGCGCGGGCCGCGGCAGCGGCTCAAGGACGGCGTGCTCGTGGCCAGTCAGCTCACCGGGCTTCCGCTCGTTCCGCTCGCGGCGGGAGCGGACCGCGCGTGGTGGGTGGAGGGGTGGGATCGCTTTCTGATCCCGCGGGAGTTCGCGCGTGTGCGCGTCGCCTATGGCCCGCCGCTCTGCGTGCCGCGCGATGCGGATGCCGGCGAGCTGGACGAGATCCGGCGGACGCTCCAGGCCGAGCTGGACCGGTTGACCTCGGAGGTGGATTCGGGTGGAGCGGTACGGCGGCGCGCCGGGTAGGGGTGGAGGCCGCCTGCGCGCGGGTGTGTCGAGGTGGTGGCGCGGTGAGGCGGGCGGGATCCTGTGGCGCGGAGCGAGCGTCGCGCTCGCGCCCGCGGAGGCGGCGTACGGCGCGGCGGTCCGGCTGCGGAACGCGCTGTACGCCAGCGGGATTCGCCGGGCCCACAGGGTGGGGGTTCCGGTGCTGAGCGTGGGGAATCTCGCGGTGGGAGGCACGGGAAAGACGCCGGTGGCCAGGTGGCTGGCCGCTCTGCTGGAGGCGCGGGGCGCGCGGGTCGCCGTGCTGCACGGCGGTTACGCAGCGGACGAGCCGGAGCTGCACCGGCTCTGGCGTCCGGGATCGCTGGTGCTCGCGATGCGGGACCGCGTGGCGGCCGCGCGGCTCGCGATCGCGCAGGGCGCGACGGTGCTGGTTCTCGATGACGGCTTCCAGCACCGGCGGCTGCATCGGGACCTCGATCTGGTCCTGGTCTCCGCGGAGAGCTGGACGGCGCGCCCGCACCTCTTGCCGCGAGGCCCGTGGCGGGAGCCACCGGGCGCGCTGGCGCGGGCCGGGGCGATCGCCGTCACGCGGAGGGCGGCGAGCCAGGCGGCGGCGCAACGGGTGGCGGCGGAGGTGGCGACGTTCGCGCGCGGAGCGATCGTGGCGAGGATCCACCTGCACCCGGCGGGCTGGCGTTCTGGCGGGGACGTGCGGGCCGAAGGCCCGAAGGGCGGGGCGGTGGCCGTGGCCGGCGTGGCCGAGCCCGAGCTGTTCTTCGCGAACGCACGGCAGGCCGGCGCCGATATCGAGGCCACGCTGGTGTTTCCGGATCACCACGCGTACACGCGGCAGGATCTGGAGCGGATCGCGGCTGTGGCCGGGGGCAGGGCCGTGGTGACGACGGCCAAGGACGCGGTGAAGCTCCGGGCACTGGAGGCGGAGCTGGACCTGTGGATCCTGGAACAGGAGGTCATCGTCGAGGAGGGCCTGGAGGCGCTCACGGCCGCAATGGACCGACTGCTGGATCGGACATTCGCCCGGAAGGAGGGAAGGGCGAGTTGATTTCCGCGGAACGCGGCGGATGCCGTGTGTTCCGCGAGTACGCGGCGGGCGGTGTCGCCCGCTCGCACATTCCGTGACTCGAGGGAGCCCCGCGCGCCCTGGCCGGCGGCGAGGCAAGCAGGAGATCACAACCAGTATGGAACCCCAAACCATCGCCCAGCCCGAACCGAGTCCAGTGGTGGGCGAGGAGAACCCGTTCGAAGCGATGATGCAGCGCTTCGATCGTGCCGCAGAGCTGTTGAACCTGGACCGCGGAATCTACAAGATCCTCAGGCATCCCGAGAAGCAAGTGATCACGTCCATCCCGGTGATGATGGACAACGGGGAGGTGGAGGTCTTCACGGGGTACCGCGTGCTGTACAACACATCGCGCGGGCCGGCCAAGGGCGGCATCCGCTACGATCTCGGCGTGACGCTGGAGGAGGTGACTGCGCTGGCCGCGTGGATGACGTGGAAATGCGCCGTCGTGAACATCCCGTTCGGCGGCGCGAAGGGTGGCGTGGTGTGCGACCCCTTCCGGCTCTCGATGGGCGAGCTCGAGCGGCTGACGCGGCGCTACACGGCGTCCATCCTCGAGATCCTGGGTCCCGAGTCCGATGTTCCGGCGCCGGACGTCAACACCAACGAGCAGGTCATGGCGTGGATCATGGATACCTACTCCATGCACAAGCGCCACACCGTGACGGCGGTGGTGACGGGCAAGCCGGTCGCGATGGGCGGCTCGCTGGGCCGGCGGGAAGCGACGGGGCGTGGCGTCTCGATCGTCGTGAAGGAAGCGCTGCGCGAGCTGCGGATGCCATTGCATGGAACGCGCGTGGCGATTCAGGGGTTCGGGAACGTGGGCTCGGTGGCGGCGCGGCTGCTGGCGCAGGAGGGGCTCACGGTCGTGGCCGTGAGCGACAAGTCCGGCGGCGTGTACAACGCCCACGGGATCTACGTGGACGAGGCGATCGAATACGTGCGGCGGAACCGGTTCCTGGAGGGCTTCCCGCACGGCGAGCCGATCACGAACGAGGAGCTGCTGGAGCTGGACGTGGACGTCCTTGTCCCGGCCGCGTTGGAGAACGTGATCACGAAGCGCAACGCGCCGCGGGTCAAGGCGAAGATCATCGCGGAGGGCGCGAACGGGCCGACCACCGCCCCGGCGGACGAGATCCTGGAGTCGAAGGGGATCTTCGTGATTCCGGACATCCTCGCCAACGCCGGGGGCGTGACGGTCAGCTACTTCGAATGGGTGCAGGACCGGGAGGGCTACTTCTGGAGCGAGGACGTGGTGAACTCGCGTCTGCGCGACGTGATGATGCAGGCCTTCGATAACGTCCTCCAGTACGCGCGGCTCCATCGCGTGAACATGCGGACCGCGGCGTACATGCTCGCGATCGACCGGGTCGCCGCGGTGCATCGGATGCGGGGCATCTATGCATGATCCCGGAGTGCCGTGAGTGAAGGTTTCCGTCCTCGCGGTGGGGCGCCCGGACCGCCTGTTCGGCCCGATCATCGCGGAGTACGAGCGGCGGGCTGGCAGGTACTGGAAGCTGGATGTGGTGAACGTCCGTGCCGAGGGCGCCGCAGGGGGGAAGCCAGAGACGATGGTCCGCGCCGCGGAGGGAGCCCGGCTGTTGGGGCGCGTGCCGCCCGGCGCCGAGATCGTGGCTCTCACGAGAGCGGGGCGGGGCTGGAGCTCGCGCGCCCTGGCGGAGTATCTCGATGGGTTGGCGGTATCCGGCAGCCCGGGGGTCGCGTTCCTCATCGGGGGCGCGTTCGGCCTCGACAGCGATGTGCTGGAGCGAGCGCGCCACCTCCTGTCCCTCTCCAGCTTCACGCTTCCCCACGACCTCGCCCGGCTCGTGCTGCTCGAGCAGCTCTACCGGGCGGGCACGATCCTGCACCATGAGCCGTACCACAAGGCAGCGGAGTGATCGGGGACCCGGGACACGGGGAGACCATGACGCTCAATCTCGAGATCCGTGCAGGCCGGCTACGGGGGCCACGTCTCGTCGAGGATTACCTGGACAACAGCCCCGGGCTCGCGGCGTTCTTCACGGGATCTCCATGGGATCTGGAGGCGTACCGCCGCAAGGCGGAGGAGGTGGACGGCCGCTTCGGCGCGGAGCGGCGGCGCGCCATGGCGGCGGCCATCCGGCCGGCATCCGCGGCCGCCGCGGCTCGCCTCGAGGAGGCGATCCGCGGCGGCGCGCTGTTCGTCACGACCGGCCAGCAGGCGGGCCTGTTCGGCGGCCCGCTCTACACGGTCTACAAGGCGCTCACCGCTGTGGCGCTCGCGCGAACCCTGGAGGAGCAGCTCGACCGGCCGGTCCTGCCGTTGTTCTGGATCGCGTCTGACGACCACGATTGGGACGAGGTCAACCACGTGCGGGTCCTGGACCCGCAGAACGTGCTGCACACGATCGCGATCACGGACCACGGCGCCGCCGGGCCGGGCGTGTCCATGCGCAACCGGGTGCTCGGAGCCGGCGTCGAGGCGGCGCTCGAGCAGCTCGGCCAGATCCTGCCGCGCACGGATTTCTCCGCGCCGCTGTTGGACCGGCTCCGGGCCGCGTACACGCCCGACCGGACCGTGGCCGATGCGTTCGGCACGCTGCTCGCCGGGCTGTTCGAGCCGTTCGACCTGCTGCTGGCGGATGGAGGGCACCCGGCCATCAAGGCGTCGGGTCGGAGCGTCTTCGAGAGGGAGCTGGCGCAGTGGCGCGAGCACGAGGCGCTGGTCCGGGAGCAGACGCAGCGCGTCATCGCAGCAGGCTATCACGCGCAGGTGGCAGTACTCCCGGGCGAGGCGAACCTCTTCCTGGAGGGCGAGGGCGGGCGCGAGCGCCTCGTGCGTGAGGGCGATGCCTGGGTGCTGAAGCGTAGCGGCCGGCGCTTCTCGGACGCGGAGCTGCACGGGCTGCTGGCGACCCAGCCGGAGCGGTTTTCGCCGAACGTGCTGCTGCGGCCGGTCCTCGAGAGCTCCGTCTTCCCCACCATCGCCTACGTGGCGGGCCCGTCGGAGTTGAGCTACTACGCGCAGGTCGGTCGTCTCTTCCGCGCGCATGGCATCGAGATGCCGCTCGTCTATCCCCGGGTGAGCGTGACGCTGGTCGAATCCAAGGTGAGGAAGGTCCTGGACCGCTTCGGGCTGGCGGTGGAGGACTTCCGCCGGCCGCCGCACGAGCTGGCCGCCGAGGTGCTGCGGGAGGAATTGCCGGAGGCGGTCGTCGGGCCGATCCGCCGGCTGCGTGCGGCCCTGGGCGAGGGCTACGGCGAGCTCGCGGAGGCGGCCATGGCCATCGATCCCACGCTGAAGGGGCCGATCCAGAGCGCGCGCAACGCGAGCTACGTGCAGCTCGAGGAAGTGGAACGCAAGGTGGTGCAGCATCTCAAGCGGCAGAACTCGATCGGTGTCCAGCAGCTCGAGAAGGCGGCCGTCAACCTGTACCCGCTCGGCCAGCCGCAGGAGCGCGTGTTCAACATCATTCCGTACCTGGCGCGTTACGGCCCGGAGCTCCTGAAGGCGATCGCGGAGGCGGTCTCGGTCGAGGTGGGTGTGGCGGCGCCGGGTTGGGCGCGCGTGCGCTGCGGCTGAGGGAGCGGCGCAGCGAATGCGCCGCGGCTGAGGGAGTCGGCCAGTGGACGGGCCATGGCGGCTCGTGTGCCCCCACGATCCTGAGGACGCGGCCTGGTGTCTCGGGATCGGCGTCGCCGGGACGCCTCGGAAGGCCTTCCACTGCGAAAGGCGGGCGACGCCTGTGGCGCGAGCGGCTCGTCACGCCGCCAGGCGTCCGGGCCGCAGGTCGGCTTGCCGTAACCGTCGGTCGGATCGTAGGTTTGGGCTCGTATGAGCTGGATGGTCCTCCTCTTCATCCTGGTCCTGATCCCACTCGTGGCAGCGGTGTTGGATTCGCCGCTCGGCCGTGCGCTGGCTGCCCGGGTGGAACGATCCGCCTCGCGTGACGGGGAGGGTCTGGGCCCGCGCATCGCCGCGCTGGAGGCGGAGACGGAGCGCCTGGCCGATGAAGTGAGGCAGCTCAGAGAAGAGAGTGAGTTCCTGCGCCGACTCCTCGAGGGGAGGTCATCGGCCAACGCGCTTCCGCCGGGTGAGCAGCGCGGCTGAGGGTGCAGTGGAGCAGCCGGCAGCCCGCTCCGCCCGGTGGGTGGCAGCGGGTATTCTTTTCAGCCGGATCGCGGGCCTGCTGCGCGACCGGGTGTTCGCGCACTATTTCGGCACGTCGCTGTTCGCGGACGCGTTCCGCGCGGCGCTCCGCATGCCGAACGTGCTGCAGAACCTGCTGGGCGAGGGTACGCTCAGCGCATCCTTCATTCCGGTCTACGCGGGTCTCCTCGAGAAGGGAAGGGAAGAAGAAGCGGGACGCGTCGCCGGAGCGGTCTTCGCGTTGCTGCTGGCGGTGGCCGGCGGCATGGCGCTCGTCGGGATCGCGCTGGCGCCGGTCCTCGTGGACATCTTCCTCTGGGGCTTCGAGGGCGAGAAGCGGGACATCACCGTCACGCTCGTCCGCATCATCTTCCCGATGACCGGCATCCTCGTGCTGTCGGCGTGGACGCTGGGAATCCTCAACAGCCACAGGCAGTTCTTCCTCTCCTACGTGGCCCCGGTGGCGTGGAACGCCGCGATGATCGCGACGCTGGTCGCGCTCGGGGCGCGGCTGGATCAGCGCTCACTCGTCATCGCGCTCGCCTGGGGCGCGCTGGCGGGCGGCGTGCTGCAATTCGCCGTGCAGCTCCCGGGCGTGCTCCGGGCGGAGCGCGAGCTGCGCGTCGGCTTGGACCTCCGCCTGGCGGGGGTCCGGGAAACGGTGCGCAACGCGGGGCCCGCGATCATGGGCCGGGGCGTGGTGCAACTGAGCGGCTGGGCCGACCTGATCCTGGCCTCGCTGCTGGCCGACGGCGCAGTCGCGGCGCTGGGGTACGCGACCACGCTCTACGCGCTCCCGGTGAGCCTGTTCGGCCTCTCCGTGGCGGCCGCGGAGCTGCCGGAGCTGTCGCGGCGGCGCGAGGGGGACGTGGAGGTGCTGCAGCAGCGGGTGAACGGCGGACTGCGCCAGATCGCGTTCTTCGTGGTCCCCTCGGTGGCGGGCTACGTCGTCCTCGGTGACGTGATCGTGGCCGCGCTGTATCAGACGGGCGACTTCGGCGCGAACGACACCGTGTTCGTGTGGCTGGTCCTGGCCGGCTACAGCGTCGGGCTGCTGGCGTCCACTGCGTCACGGCTGTTCTCCTCCGCGTTCTTCGCGCTGGGCGATACGCGCACGCCGGCGAAGTTCGCGCTGGTGCGCGTGCTGCTCGCGGCCGGCCTCGGCGTGCTCCTGATGACGCAGTTCGAGCGCTTCCAGCTCGACGGGCAGCCGCTCGGCGCCGCTGGCCTGAGCCTGGCGAGCGGGCTGGCCGCCTGGGTCGAGTGGACGCTGCTCCGGTCCCGCGCCGCGCGGCGGCTGGGCGTACTCGGCGCGGGCCGGGGCGCGATGGCCCGGATGCTCGTCGCCGCAGGCGCCGCGGCGCTCGCCGGCCGGGCGGCGGCCGCGCTCCTCCCGCCCATGAATCCGGTTCCCGAGGCGGTGCTCGTCCTCGGCGCCTTCGGCCTGGTCTACTTCGGAGCCGCCCGGCTGCTCGGGCTGCACGAGGCCGGCTTCGCCTGGGCGCGGATCACGCGTCGCCTGCGCGGCGGGCCGGCGTGACCGGCCCGGCGCCCGCACCGCAGCGGCGGGGCAGGACGGACGGCGGCGCGGAGCGCCCACGGGCCGCCGGCGCGGATCGCTCACGGGCTGCCGGCGCGGCAGAGGGAGCGGGGAAACGCGAGATGCGGCCGGGGTATGATTCCGCGTTGTCGAGCCGCGCGCGGCGCCCGAGCCGGCGCCGCAGGCACGGCCGCACGAGCAGGGATGCTTTTCGGCGGAGAGACGTGACCCCCGCGGACCTGGACAGGAAGCTTCGCCACCTCCCCGCGCGCCCCGGTGTGTACCTGTTCAAGGATGTCCATGGCGCGATCCTCTACGTGGGCAAGGCCAAGTCGTTGCGTGCGCGCGTGCGCAACCATTTCAGCGCGGAAGGCACGATCTCTCCCAAGAACCGGGAGATGGTCCGCCGGGTCGCGGACGTGGACACGATCGTCGTCGGCTCGGAAGCAGAGGCGCTCCTCCTCGAGGCGAACCTCATCAAGGCACACCGGCCGCGCTTCAACGTCCAGCTCCGCGATGACAAGCGCTACCCGTACATCAAGGTCACGGTCCAGGAGCCGTTCCCTCGCGTGTACGTGACCCGGCGTCTCGAGAACGACGGGGCGCGATACTTCGGCCCGTACACGGACGTGGGGGCGATGCGCCAGGCGCTGGAGGTGGTCAAGCGCTACTATACTGTGCGGAGCTGCCGGTACGACCTCCCGCGGGAGGCGCCGAACCGGCCGTGCCTCGATTACCACATCGGCCGCTGCAAGGCGCCGTGCGTGGGGCTCCAAACGGAGGCCGAGTACCGCGCCATGGTGGAGGAGATCGTCGATGTGCTGAATGGGCGCGTGGACGCCGTGCGCGAGCGTGTGGGCGAGGAGATGCAGCAGGCCGTGAGCGCCCTCGAGTTCGAGCGTGCCGCCCGGTTGCGGGACGTGGCCTCCGCACTCGACGCGCTGGCTCAGCGCCAGCGCGTTCTCGATGTCCGGGGCGGCGACCAGGACGTCGTCGGCATGGCCCGCGACGGCGATTCCGCATGCTTCGTCCGCCTGCGGATCAGGGATGGCAAGCTGTTGGGCCGCGAGGTGGATTTCTTCGAGAACGCGGCAGACGAGGACGACGCCGGGCTGCTCGCGGCGGGTGTGTCTCGCCTCTACTTCGGGCGCGGCGATCAAGGCATGACGGATCTGCCCCGCGAGATCCTGTTGCCCTGCGAGTTCGAGGATAGGATGCTCGTCGAGGAAATGCTGTCCGCGAAGGCGGGGCGGCGGGTGCGTTCGCACGTGCCCGTGCGGGGCGAGAAGCTGCGGCTGGTGGAGCTGGCGAACCAGAACGCGCGGCACCTCCTGGAGGAGCGCGCGGTGCTCACGGAATCGGCGCGTGAGCGCGCGGACGACGTGCTCTACGAGCTCCAGGAGGAGCTGGACCTCAAGGTCGTGCCGCGCTTCGTCGTCTGCTTCGACATCTCGCACACACAAGGCAGCGAAGTGGTGGGGAGCGCCGTCGCCTTCGAGAACGGGGAGCCGAGCAAGGGGGAGTACCGCCGGTTCCGCATCAAAGGCGATTGGGGGAACGATGACTTCCGCTCGCTCGCGGAGGTGGTGGGGCGCTACTTCCGCCGCCGGCTCGATGAGGGCCGGCCACTGCCCGAGCTCGCGGTGATCGACGGCGGCAAGGGCCAGCTCACCGCGGCGCTCTCGGCGCTGGGTGCCCTCGGCGTGCATGACACCGCGGTGTGCGCGTTGGCGAAGCGGCTGGAGGAGGTTTACCTGCCGGGTCGCAGCGAGCCGGTCCGGCTGCCACGCACGAGCGCGGCGCTGCGCCTCCTCCAGCGGATCCGGAACGAGGCACACCGGTTCGCCATCGGCTACAACCGCAAGCTCCGGACGAAGCGCACGCTGGCCAGCGAGTTGCGGGAGATCCCCGGGATCGGGCCGGCGCGGCAGCGGGCGCTGCTCGAGCGGTTCGGCAGCGTGCGCGGCCTGCGCGCGGCGACGCCGGAAGAGATCGCAGCGGTGCCGGGCTTCTCGGAGAAGCTCGCCCGCCAGGTCCACGCTCATCTCTCGCGCTGACATGGTGCGGACCCGCTTCGCTCCCAGCCCGACCGGCAGCCTGCACGTCGGCAACGCGCGGGTCGCGGTGCTGAACTGGCTGTTCGCGCGCAAGCACGGCGGCCAGTTCATCCTGCGGATCGAGGACACGGACAGCGAGCGCAACGTGCCCGGCGCGGAGGCCGAGATCATCGAGGATCTCCTCTGGCTCGGGCTGGAATGGGACGAAGGCCCGGGCGTGGAGGGCCCCGAGGGTGAGGGTCCGGTGGGGCCGTACCGGCAGAGCCAGCGTGGTCCGCTGTACCGCGATCGCGCGGCGCATCTGCTCGAGACCGGTGCCGCGTTCCGGTGCTTCTGCACGGCGGAGGACCTGGAGGCGAAGAGGCGGGCCGCGCTCGCGCGGGGCGAGACGCCGAGGTACGATGGAACGTGCCGGCGACTCTCGGCGGCGGATGTGGCGCGGCTGGAGCGGGAGGGACGCGAGGCGGCGATCCGGTTCCGCGTGCCGGAGAGCGGAACCATCGTCGTGGAGGACGCGGTGCGGGGGCGCGTGCGGTTCGACGCGTCCACGCTCGGCGATTTCGTGATCGTCCGCGCGGACGGGCAGCCGACCTACAACTTCGCGGTCGTCGTGGACGACATCCACATGCGGATCACGCACGTGATCCGCGGCGTGGGCCATCTGTCCAACACGCCGCGGCAGGTGCTGCTGTACGCGGCGCTGGGCGAGAAGCCGCCCGTCTTCGCGCACGTGCCAACCGTGCTCGGCCCCGACCGCCAGAAGCTCTCCAAGCGCCACGGCGCCCGCGCGCTCGCGGAGTACCGGCGGGAGGGGTACCACCCGGATGGGCTGGTCAACTACCTCTCGCTGCTGGGGTGGTCGAGCCCGTCTGGCGATGAGTTCCTGACGCGGGAGCGGCTGATCAACGAGATCTCGCTGGAGCGCATCGGCCAGGCGGACGTGGTGTTCGACCCGGAGAAGCTGCGCTGGCTTTCGGCGCGCCACATCGACCGCCTGCCCCTGCCCGACCTGGTGGAGGCGGTGAGCCCGTTCGTGGATCGCGAGCGCTTCCCCCTGGGCGATGACGTGTTGCCCGCCGCCGTCGCCGCCGTGCGGACCCATCTCTCGACGTACTCGGAGATCAACGACCACCTGGCGCCGTTCGTTTCGCCGCTGGATGACGCCGGCCGTGCCGCGCGCGACGCCGCCATGCGCGATGCCGATGCGCGCCGGGTGGTGGAGGCGGCGCGGCAGGAGCTGGAGGCCGTCGAGCCATGGGAGGAGGACAGGGTGGGCCAGGCCGTGCGCGCGGCCGGACGGCGGGTGGGCGCCGCCGGACGCCGGCTCTACGAGCCCATCCGCCTGGCCCTGATCGGCCGGCCGCACGGCCCGCCGCTCGCCGCCACGGCATTCGTCCTCGGCCGGGCCGCGACCCTGGCGCGGCTGGACGAAGCGCTCGCCGATGGTGGGAGGAGCGCGCCGCGAAGCGCTCCGGGCTGATCCCTCCAACCCGGGTCCCCGCTGGCACTTGCGAGCGTTTGACGGAGGCGCGGCCGGGCCCTATCTTCCGCGCCGCCCGAAAGGCGGAACGGACGCTGGAGGCCGGTTGCGCGAGCTGATCTTCGATCCCTTCGCCGGGATCAGCGGGGACATGATTCTCGGCGGCCTGGTTGACCTCGGCCTCGACCCCGCATGGCTCCGCGGCTTCATCGGTTCGCTCGGCCTGGGCGAGGTCGGCGTCGAGGTGACGCGTGTCGAGCGGCGCGGGATCGCCTGCTCGCGGGTCCGCTTCGAGCTCCCGCACGAACACGCGCACCGGCACCTCGCCGATGTCCTCGCGATCGTGGACCGGGCCGCCGCCCCGCCCGGCGTGCGGAGCCGGGCGGCGGCCGTGTTCCGCCGCCTCGCCGAGGCGGAGGCCGGCATCCACGGTGTGCCCGTCGAGCGCGTCCATTTCCACGAGGTCGGGGCGCTGGACGCGATCCTGGACGTGCTGTGCGCGATCGCCGGCGCGGAGGAGCTCGGCTTCGAGCGGTTCTCGACGCGCCCCATCGAACTTGGCTCCGGCTGGGTCCAGATCGAGCACGGCCGCTTCCCCGTCCCCGCGCCCGCCGCTCTGAAGCTGCTGGAGGGGCTCCCCGTGCGGGAATCCGGCTTCGCCGGCGAGTGCACGACCCCGACGGGCGCGGCGATCCTCGCGGAACTGACCAGCGGCCGGACGGCCCCGGACACGTTCGTCCTGCTCGCGAGCGGCTTCGGGGCGGGCAGCCGCGACCCGGAGGATCGCCCCAACTGCCTGCGTCTGATCGCTGCCGAAGCAGCGGACAGGTCGGCCGGGTTGCTGCTCATCCAGGCGGACGTGGACGACCTGGCGCCGGAGTACGCGCCACCCGCGCAGGAGGCGGCCCTCGCCGCGGGCGCGCTCGACGCCGTCGTCATCCCCCTGGCCATGAAGAAGGGGCGCCCCGGCCTCCGGCTGGAAGCGCTGGTGCCGGACGCGGCGCTGGACGCGGTGCTGGGTGCGCTTTTCCGGGCCACGCCGACGATCGGCGTGCGCTACTGGCCCGTGGCCCGGCCGGCGTTGCGGCGAGCCGAGCGGGTGCGCGAGTGGCGGGGCCAGACGATCCGGTTCAAGCAGGTCTGGCTGCCGGATGGCACCTGCCGGTTCAAGCCCGAGTATGAGGACGTGGTCCGGGCAGCGAGCGCGCTGGGCCTGGCGCCGTATCAAGTCCGGGCCGCCCTGGAAGGAGAGGGGGCGGCCGAAGATGACCCGAGATCCTGACCGCAGCCCCTGGAGGCGGATCATGTACCCTCGTCGTATCAAGGGTGGTCGTACGGCTGGCGTTCTCGGCCTGCTGCTCACGTCGTTGCTCGGCGGGGCACTGTTCCCGGCGGCGGCGAGTGGGCAGCGGAGGCCATCCAACAACATGTGGACACGGAGCACGGCCCTGTACCTGGACCGTGCGCGGAAGAACCCGCGACCGGACGAGAAGCGTGAGCTGCTCCTCCAGGCGCTGGAGGCGGTCAAGGAGGGGATCGCCAAGGACCCGGACAACCCGCAGATCTGGTTCCTGGCCGGCAGGACGTACGTGCAACTGGACTCGCTGGCCCAGGCGGACTCGGCGTTCACGAAGGCCCAGGAGCTGTACCCGGACTACGAGAAGGAGATCGACGTCCACCGGCGCAACGCCTGGGTCGCGAGGTACAACGCCGGCATCGGCGCGCTCCAGCAGCAGGACATCGACGGGGCCATTGCGTTGCTGGAGAAGGCGGACCTGATCTACGACAAGATGCCCAATGCGCGGCTGCAGCTCGGCAGCCTGTACGCCGGAAAGGGGGAACACGAGCGGGCGGTCGCGGCGTATCGCGGGGCGCTCGAGATCCTGCGTGGGCCTGCGCGCGAGGGCCTCGAGGAGAAGGAGGCCGCGCAATGGCGGGAGAACGAGGAGATCGCGACCTTCAACCTGGCGCAGTTGCTCGCACAGCTCGGCCGGGACGAGGAGGCGGCGCAGGCGTACCGTGACTTCCTCGCGCGCGAGCCGCAGAACCGTGCCGCGAAGATCAACCTGGCGATCGTGCTGAGCCGGCTCGGGCGTTCGGATGAGGCCGCGGAGATCTACACGGAGCTGATGGGTCAGGCGGACGTGACGGCGAACGAGCTGTTCACGATCGGCCTCGGATTGTACAACGGCGAGCAGTTCGCACGCGCCGCCGAGGCGTTCCGGAAGTCGCTGGAGCTGAACCCCCACGCGCGCGACGCGCTCTACAACCTGGCGCAGGCGCTGTACCGGCAGAGCACGAGCCTGGAAGAGGCACGGGAGAAGGCGAGCGGCGACGAGGAGAGGAAGGCGGCGGCCGACCTCCAGTCGGTGTATGACGAGCTCCGGACCGTGTCCGAGAAGCTGCGGACGTTGGATCCCCGCAACCGGAACGTGATGCTGCTGCTGGCACGCGCGTATCGTGGCCTGGCGGACGTGAACGCCGACGATGCCGCGACGAGCGAAGCATGGCGCCAGAAGGCGCTCGATCTGCTGCAAGCTCAGGAGCAGCTCTCGTTCGAGGTCGGCGACGTGAGGATGGCGGCAGAGGAGGGGAAGGTCACGATCTCGGGCAGCATCACCAATCTCAAGCTCGAGGCCGGGACCCCGATCCGGATCCGTGTGATCGCGGTGGGAAAGGACGGAGCGGAGGTCGGCTCGCAAGAGGTCTCCGTGGCCGCGCCGGCGGCCGATGCGAAGGAGCGCTTCGAGGCGGTGATCGAAGCGGGCGTCGAGGTCGCGGGCTGGAAGTACGAAGTCCTGGAATAGGCCGTGCTGCGGCGCGCAGCCGGCACACGGCCTGCCGGCTGCGAGTCGGTGGAGACGGAAGGCGGGAGCGGGGGCGCCCGGAGACGAGCGGCGCTCCCGCTCCTTGCCGTTCTGCGCGGCGTGTGCCGGATGCGGCCGCGCGAGGAGGGCGAGGTGGAGGTCCGCAACTGCAGTACGCATCCCGATCGCGCCGCGGTGGGCCGCTGCGTGATCTGTGGCGCCCCGGTCTGCGAGCGATGCATCGGCGACGCCGGGGGCGAGCGGCTGTGCGGGCGTCACGCGGCCGTGATGCTCATCGAAGGTTGGGCCCAGGTCTACGTGACCTCGGACGACATTGCGGCGGAGCTCATCCGCGACAACCTCCGGCTGGAGGGGGTGGACGCGGAGGTGTTCTCCCAGAAGGACCATTTCGCGTTCACCGCAGACATGGGCGACCTGAGCCCGGTCCGGGTCATGGTCCCCGCGGAGCAGTTCGAGGATGCGCTCCGGATCGTGCGCGAGTACGCGGACCGGCGGGGCGAGGTGCGGTTCGCGTGCCCGACCTGCGGCCAGCCGCTGGAGCCCGGGGCCAGGCGCTGCCCCTCGTGCGGGGCGGTCCTCTCGTGAACGGGGCGCTCGCTTGAAGCCGGGGATTGCGTGTCTTATCTTTCCATGTTGCCTGGAGTTGGGACCGGGGGCGGTCGCGCGGCCGCCCCCGCGGCGCGCATGGGGTCATGGTCAGGATCGCGGAAATCGCGCCCGGCTCGATCGCGGAGGCGCTCGAGCTCCAGATCGGCAGCCGGATCGTACGGATCAACGGCGAGCTGGTCCGGGATGGTATCGACTTCCGGTTTCTGGAAGCGGAGCCGGTCCTGGAGGTCGAGGTGCAGCCGCCCGATGGGGGCGATTGCGTGATCTACGAGATCGAGAAGGACCCCGGCGAGCCGTTCGGCGTGCGGCTCGCGCCGGACCCGATCCGCGAGTGCGCCAACAAGTGCGTCTTCTGCTTCATCAACGGCAACCCGGAGGGGGCGCGGCGCACGCTGTGGGTTCGGGACGACGATTTCCGCCTCTCGTTCACCTACGGGAGTTACGTCACGCTCACGAATCTGGGCCCGCGCGGGTTCCAGCGCCTGATCGACCAGCGCCTCTCGCCGCTGTACGTGAGCGTGCACGCGACGGAGCCGGAAGTGCGGATGCGCTTGCTGGGCGTGCGGCGCGGCGGCGACATCGTCCAGCAACTGCGGCGGCTCACCGAGGCAGGGATCGAGGTGCACACGCAGGTGGTCCTCTGCCCCGGCTGGAACGACGGCGCGCACCTGGATCGGACCATCGAGGACCTGTGGGCGATCGGCCCCGGCGTGCTCTCCCTCTCCGTGGTGCCGGTGGGGCTGACCCGGTACAATCTCGGCCGGCCGGTCCGGCTGCTGGAGCCGGCCGAAGCCGTGACGGCGCTCGGTCAGGTGGAACGCGCGCGGGAACGCGCCCGCGCCACGCGCGGGATCGGCTGGGCGTATGCCGCGGACGAGATGTTCCTGCTGGCAGGCGCGGAGATCCCGGACGCGGGCTACTACGATGACTGGCAGCTCACGGAGAACGGCGTCGGAGCGGTGCGGCGGCTGCTGGATGACTTCCAGCGGGGACTCGGGAACGCGCCCCGCCTCGACGGTCGCCGGATCGCGATCGTGACCGGCACGCGCATGGCGCCGTTGCTGGCTGGGCTGACCGACGCGCTGGCCCGGGCGACGGGGGCGCATTTCGAGGTCGTCCCGGTCGAGAACCGCTTCTTCGGGCCGACCGTGACGACGGCGGGCCTGCTCGCGGGCGCGGACATTGCCGCCGACCTGGCAGCCCGTCCGCGTCATGACGCGGTGCTCCTGCCGGCCGAGGCGCTGAACGATGACCAGCGTTTCGTAGACGATGTCCCGCTGGCCGAGCTCGCCCGCCGGCTGGCGCCGACGGCCGTGGCGGCCGGCCACGAATTGATCGCGACGCTCGGCGAGCTGTGAGGCGCGGGCTGCCTGTCGTGGCGATCGTGGGCCGACCCAACGTCGGCAAGTCCACCTTCTTCAACCGTGTGCTGGGCGAACGGCGCGCGATCGTCGAGGACGTTCCCGGCGTGACGCGCGATCGCAATTTCGCACGCGCAGAGTGGGCGGGGCGTCATTTCTACATCGTCGACACGGGCGGTCTGGATGTCGAAGACGACGAGCCGTTGACGGCGGCGATCCGCGCGCAGGTCCTGCTCGCCATCGAGGAGTCGGACATCATCGTGTTCCTGGTGGACGGGCGCGACGGACCGCAGCCGCTCGATCACCGGATCGCGGATGTGCTGCGCAGGTCGGGGAGGCCGGTCGTGCTGGTGGTGAACAAGATGGACCGACTCCCGGCCGAGCTGGGCCACCATGACTTCTGGGAGCTCGGCCTGGGTGAGCCGCTGCCGGTCAGCGCGATCTCGGGAAAGGGCTCCGGCGACGTGCTGGACGCGGTGGTGGCGCGCCTGCCGGAGGCGGCCGTACAGGGCGAGGACGAGGCGCTCTACATCGCCGTGGTGGGCCGGCCCAACGTCGGCAAGTCCAGCTTCATCAACCGTCTGCTGGGCGAGGAGCGGCTGGTCGTGAGCGAGATGGCGGGGACGACGCGCGATGCGGTGGATACGCCGCTCCGCTATCACGGCCGCACGCTGGTGTTCGTGGACACCGCCGGCCTGCGCCGCCGGCCGAAGATCGAGCCGGGGCTGGAGTATTTCAGCGCGTTGCGGACGGAGCGCGCGATCGAGCGGGCCGACGTTTGCCTGCTGCTGGTGGATGCGACCGAGCCGGTGCACGTGCAGGACCTGAAGATCGCGGAACGGGCGTGGCAGGCGGGGTGCGGCCTGGCGATCGCCGCGAACAAGTGGGATCTGGTGGAAAAGGACGCGAAGACGGCGGCGGCATACGAGAATCACCTGCGCGAGCGTGCGCCGTGGCTGCGCTGGACGCCCGTGATCTTCACGTCCGCGCTCACGGGCCAGCGGGTGCAGAAGACCCTGGACGTGGTGCTCGAGGTCGCGGCGGAACGGAGTCGCCGGATCCCGACGCACGAGGTGAACGAGGTCGTCCGGGAGCTGGCGGAGCGGCAGCCGCCCCCGCACTATCGCGGGCAGCCGGTGAAGCTGCTGTACGCCACGCAGGCGGCGGTGGCGCCGCCGACGTTCGTGATCTTCACCAATTACCCGAAGGCGATCCCGGACCACTACGCACGCTACCTGTACAACGGGTTCCGGGAGCGGTGGGGATTCGTGGGGGCGCCGCTGCGGCTGCGGTTCCGCGGGCGAAAGGAGCGGCGGTGAGCGCTGCGCTGCTGCTGGTGGCGGCCTACCTGATCGGGGCCACGCCGACGAGCTACCTGGCGGGCCGGCTCGCCCGGGGCATCGACCTGCGGCAGCACGGCAGCGGCAACCTCGGCGCGACGAACGCGTTGCGGGTGCTGGGGTGGCGATACGCGCTGGCGGTGCTGGCCGTGGACGTGGCCAAGGGATGGGCGCCGACACACTTCTTTCCGCTCTGGGACGGCCGGGCGGCGCCGGAGTGGGCGCTGGCGTACGGCGCCGCGGCCGTGCTGGGCCACGTGTTCTCGGTGTGGGTCCGCTTCCGTGGCGGCAAGGGGGTTGCGACCGGGGCGGGCGTCTTCCTCGCGCTCGCGCCCACCGCGCTGCTCGCTGCGCTCGCGGTCTGGGCGGTGCTGGTCGGGATCACGCGCATCGTCTCCGTCGGGTCCATCGCGGCGGCGTTCGTCCTGCCGGTCGCCGTGCTCGCGACGGAGGGCACGGGGCCCGTGTTCTGGCTGGCCGTCGCGCTGGCGCTGTTCGTCCTGTACGCGCACCGCTCGAACGTGCGGCGGCTGTTCAGGGGAGAGGAACGCCGGCTCGGCCGCCGGGTGGAGGGGATCCGGTGAACGCGCCTGTGGCGGTGATCGGGGCAGGGAGCTGGGGAACCACCCTCGCCAACCTGCTGGCCAAGAAGGGGCACCACGTCCGCCTGTGGTGCTACGAGGAGGCCGTTGCGCGGGCCATCGCGGCGACGCGGGAGAACCCGCGCTACCTCCCGGCCGTCCCGCTCGACCCGCGTCTCAGCCCGACGGCCCGGCTGGACGAGGCGGTCGAGGAGGCCCGCGTGGTCGTCTCCGTGACGCCCTCGCAGCACGTGCGGCGCGTGATGAGCGAAGCGGCCCCGGCGTTGCGGGAGGATGCGCTCGTCGTGAGCGCGTCCAAAGGGATCGAGGTGGCGACGCTGCAAACGATGGCCGAGGTCATGGAGGCGATCCTTCCGCCCGCGCTCGCCACGCGTGCGTGCTTCCTGTCGGGCCCGAGCTTCGCCGCGGAGGTCGCCCGCGAACAGCCCACGGCAGTGACGGTGGCGAGCCGCGATCCGGACGCCGCGCGGGAGGCCCAGAGTCTGTTCCAGACCGAGTACTTCCGCGTCTACACGAACCCCGACGTGCGCGGGGTCGAGCTCGCCGGTGCGCTCAAGAACGTGATCGCGCTCGCGGCGGGGATGGCCGCCGGACTGGGCTTGGGACACAACGCGCGCGCGGCTCTCATCACGCGGGGGCTGGCGGAGATGACGCGGCTGGGCCGGGCGCTCGGCGCCCAGCCGGCCACCTTCGCAGGCCTCGCCGGAATGGGGGACCTGATCCTCACCTGCACCGGCGAGCTGAGCCGCAACCGTGCGGTCGGCATCGAGCTGGGCAAGGGACGCTCGCTCGATGAGATCCTCGGCCAGATGAGCATGGTCGCGGAGGGGGTGGCGACGACGCGGGCAGCGCACGCCCTCGCCCGGCGGTCGGGAATCGAGATGCCGATCGTCGCCGAGGTGTATGCGGTCCTGTTCGAGGGGCGGCACCCCAGGACGGCGCTCGAGAACCTCATGCTGCGTGAACCCAAGGCGGAGAACTGGCAATGAGCGGCATGGCCGCAGAGCCCGACGTCCCGGAGCAGGAGCCGGAGGAGACGGAGGTCCAGGCGCCGGAGCGTCGCGTGATCGCACCCAAGGAATACTACTCGATCGGCGAGGTCTGCGAGCTCGTGGACCTGAAGCCGCACGTCCTGCGCTACTGGGAGGCGCAGTTCCCGGCGCTCAATCCGTCCAAGAACCGCGCCGGCAACCGGGTGTACCGGCGTAAAGAGATCAAGCTGATCCTGCTGTTGAAGCACCTGCTCTACAAGGAGCGGTACACGATCGAGGGGGCCCGCCAGAAACTGGAGCAACTGCGGCGCGGCGGAGAGTTGCCGGACGCCACGGCCCGGGCGCTCGACAGCCAGATGCTCGACCTGCTGCGCGAGGAGCTCTACCGGGTCATGGCGGTGCTCGAGCCGGTGGAGCGGGGATAGAAGGGAGCCGATGCAGATCCTCGTGACGAACGATGACGGGTACCTGGCGGAAGGCCTGAAACTGCTCGCGCGCGTGGCGGCCCGGATCGGCACCGTGCACGTCGTCGCGCCGGACCGCGAGCAGAGCGCGACCAGCCATTCGCTCACGCTGCACCGTCCGTTGCGCGTGCGGAGGGCGGAGGACGGCGTGCGCGTCGTGGACGGCACGCCGACCGATTGTGTGATGCTCGCCGTGGGCGATCTCCTGGGGCAGCGGCCGGACGTGGTGCTCTCCGGTGTGAACCACGGCGCCAACCTCGGCGACGACGTGCTCTACTCCGGGACCGTCGCAGCGGCAATGGAGGCGACGATCCTCGGGATCCCGGCGGTGGCCGTCTCCTACGCCGGCAGGGACACGGACGGGCTGGACGCGTGGGAGGACGTCCTGGTGCAGCTCCTGCGCCAGCTCGTGGTCCGGGACAACTTCCCGCCGGAGACGCTCCTCAACATCAACCTGCCGCCGGTCAGCCCGGACCGGATCACGGGTGTTCGCATCACGACGCTGGGGCGGCGCGCGTACGTCGAGTCCCTGACGCGGGCGCGGGACCCGAGCGGGCGCGAGTACTACTGGATCGGGGGCGGGGAGAGCCGGTGGTGGGGCGGCGCGGATTCGGATTTCCGGGCAGTGCACTCGGGCGCCATCTCGGTGACGCCGCTACACATCGACCTGACGAACTACAAGTTGCTGGAAGGCATCGCGCGGTGGGACCTGAAGGTCTGAGCGAGCTACGCTTCGAGCGCTTGAGGCGCCAGCTCATCGAGGTCATCCGGGAACGCGGCGTCGACGACCTCGAAGTGTTGAACGCGTTCGACCGCGTCCCCCGTCACGTTTTCCTTCCGGACGCGGTCCAGCACCGTGCCTACGAGGACCTGCCACTGCCCATCGGATTCGGCCAGACCGCGTCGCAGCCATCTTTGCAGGGCCTCTTCCTCCAGACGCTGCGGCTGAAGCCCGCCGACCGGGTCCTCGAAATCGGAACCGGAAGCGGCTACCAGACGGCGCTGCTCGCGCAGCTCGCGGGGCACGTGTATTCCGTGGAGAGGATCCGGGAGCTGTCCGTCCGCGCGCGCGCGGTGCTCGATGCGCTGCGGATCAGCAACGTCGCCCTGCTCGTGGGCGATGGAACCGTCGGCTGGAGCCGCTATGCACCGTTCGATGCAGTGCTCGTCGCGGCCGCGGCGCCCACCGTGCCGGGCCCGCTGCTCGATCAGCTCGCGCCCGGCGGCAGATTGCTCATCCCCCTGGGCGATCGGGACGAGCAGCAGCTCACGCTCTTCAGCCGGACGGAGCATGGGCTGGAGAGCAAGGTGATCACGTCCTGTGTCTTCGTGCCGCTGATCGGGCGCTTCGCCTGGCCGGGGTGAATGGAGCGGGAAGGAGGAGGGAGCCGTTTGAGACAGGAATCCGTGCTGCCGGAGCGGGCTCCGGCGCGCCGCGGCTGGTTCCGGCGGCTGTACGACTGGGTGCTCTCGTGGGCGGAAAGGCCCCAGGGGCCGGCCGCGCTCGGCGTACTCTCGTTCGCCGAGTCGTCGTTCTTCCCGGTTCCGCCCGATCCGCTCCTGATCGCGCTCTGCCTGGGTGCGCCCCGCCGGTCGCTCGTATTCGCCGCCATCTGTACGACCGCTTCGGTGGCGGGCGGCGCAGCCGGCTATGCCATCGGGTGGGGCGTGTGGACGCTCGTTTCGGATTTCTTCTTCACCTACGTGCCCGGTGTCACGCCGGAGGCCTTCGAGCGGGTCCGCATACTGTACGACCGCTGGGATTTCTGGGCGATCTTCGTCGCAGGGTTCACACCCATCCCGTACAAGGTGTTCACGCTCTCGGCGGGGGTGTTCGAGATCTCGCTGCCGGTCTTCGTCGTGGCGAGCATCACCAGCCGCGGTACCCGGTTCTTCCTGCTCGCGGCCCTGATCTACATCTTCGGCCCGGGAATCCAGGGGTTCATCGATCGCCACTTCGACCGGCTGGTCTGGCTGTTCTTCCTCCTCCTCGTGGGGGGCTTCCTCGTGGTCGAGTTCGTCCTCTGAGGGGCAGGATGCGCGCGGCACTTGCGCGCCGGCCGGGGCGCCGGTAACCTAGCTCCTCGCGCGCCGCCCGGGATCCGCGCGGGCGGCGCTCTGACCCGGTGCCCGAGACGAGCCGCATGATGGAGTCCAACGATCCCTCCCGGGAAGAGGCGTCCAGGCCGCTACCCCCCGTGTTCTCGCGCCTCGCCGTCACGCAGTCGGGGTTGGCCGATGGTGCACCGGCCGGGCCGTACTTCGGGCCGCACCGCCCGGCGGCACGCGCGCTCGGGCGCACCACGGCGAGCGCTGAACCCGTGGTGGCGGCGCGTGCGCCCGGGGAGCACGCCGCGCCGACCGAGCTCGCGCACGGACGCTGGGAACGCGCTGTTGCGGGCGCCACGCCCATCGCGGACCGCACCGCGGCCCTCGCGATGCCGTTGCCGACCGAGCCGGACGACGCGCGGGCGGCCGCGTCGCCTCTCGCGGACCCGGCCGCGGGGCACCGTACGGCGCAGGACGGCCGCGGAGCGGCGCCCGCCGCTCGCCTCGCGGAAGAGGTCGCGGAGCGGCTCGAGCGACTCGCGCTCCGGCTCCGCACGGAGGGTGACCCCCGACTGGCGATCGCGGCCAGGGCCGACGATGACCTCGATGCGGTCATCGCGCGCGTCGTCAGCGATCATCTGACGAGAGACCTCGGTGCCTGACGCCGAACTGGAGCAGCTCGCGAGCCGGATCCGGAGCCGCGTGCGGGACATCCCCGATTTCCCGCAACCGGGGATCGTCTTCAAGGACCTCACCCCCCTCCTCTCCGATTCCGAACTGTTCGCCGCGGTCGTGCGTCGGCTCGCGGACGACTTCGTGGGGCGGGGCATCGACCTCGTCGTCGGCATCGAGGCGCGTGGCTTCATCTTCGGCGCCCCCGTCGCGCTGCACCTCGGGACGGGCTTCGCGCCGGTGCGTAAGCCGGGCAAGCTTCCGTTCCGGACGCAGCGGGTCGAATACGCCCTGGAGTACGGGAGCGACGCGCTGGAGGCGCACGTGGACGCGGTCCGCCCCGGCCAGCGGATCCTTCTCGTGGACGACGTGCTGGCGACCGGCGGCACGGCGCTCGCCGCCGCGCGTCTCATCAAGGAGCTCGGAGGCGAGCTCGCGGGCATGGCCTTCGTCCTGGAGCTCGGCTTCCTCCGCGGCCGCGAGCGGTTGGGAAACCTGCCGGTTCACACGCTGGTGCGTTACGGGGCGAACGGCTGAGCGGAGCGCGGGCCGCGATTCCGCAACGCGCTCCGTAGGCCAGGCGGACGCGGCGGCGGTTGCTGCGTGACCTGGCGCGTGGCCTGCGACAGGGCGGCCTCCCGGATGCGTGGCCGGGTTGAGGAAACCGGGGCGTTCCGCTAGATTTTCTCACACACGCCCCCGTAGCTCAGGTGGATAGAGCGGCGGTTTCCTAAACCGCGTCTGCCGCAGGTTCGAGTCCTGCCGGGGGCATGCCTCACGAAGACGCTGGCGCGGCAAGGCGCCCGCTCCCGACCGCCCCGCGGTCGGGCAGCGCCCCGCGGGCTCCCCCGCCCGCGGGGCGTTTTCGTCTGCCTCGCCGTTCACGGCGAGGTGCGGGGGAGGCGTAGGTGCAGATGCGGGTGAACGCGAGCGAGGCGAAGGCAGGAGTGCGGCGTGCCTGCGGGCTGCGGCGGTGGGCGGCCGTGGCGGCGGGCGTTGCCGTGCTGGCGGCATGCAGGCCAGCGACGGAGGCGGCCGCGCAGATCCGCCTGCCCGAGCCCGTCGGGTACGTCAACGACTTCGCTGACGTCATCACGCCGGAGCGCGAGCGCCAGATCCAGGCGGTGATCGACGAGGTGCGCGCGAAGTCCGGCGGCGAGATCGTGGTCGTGACGCTGCCCTCGCTCATGGGCCGCACGCGCGACGAGCTCGCCCTCCAGATCGGCAGGGAATGGGGAGTGGGGCAGCGTGGCGAGCCGGGAGACCCCGCGCGCAACACGGGCGTCGTCGTGCTGGTGGTGCCGAAGGAGACCTCGCCGGACGGCCGGGGCCACGTCAAGATCGAGACCGGTCTCGGGGCCAACACCTTCATCACCGCGGCCGAGGCGGGCCGGATCCTGGACCGGTTCATGATCCCGCGGTTCCAGCGGCGCGATTACGGTGGGGGCATCCTCCTCGGGGTCGTTGCGCTTGCGGGCGAGTACGCCGAGCGGTTCGGGTTCGAGCTGACGGGGGAGGTGCCGCGCGAAGTGCAGCAGCGGCGGGCTCCGGCGGCAGGGCCGGGCATCGCCGGAATCCTCGTCATCGTCGCCATCATCGTGCTCGTGCTGCTGGCGCTCCGGAGCGGTGGAGGGCGTGGCGGGGGGGGCCGCGGTGGCAGGCGCTTCCGCGGGCCGATCATCATCCCCTTCCCGCTGGGCGGTCCACACCGGGGCGGATGGGGCGGCTTCGGCGGCGGATTCGGGGGCTTTGGAGGAGGCGGCGGCTTCGGCGGGTTCGGCGGGGGTGGCGGTTTCGGCGGCGGAGGCGCAGGGCGGAGCTGGTAGCGAGAGGGGATCCATGGAGCCTCTGGAAGCGGCCAGGAAGCTGGCCTCGGAGATGGAGGGCCTGCTGGGCGGGCGCCTGCGGAGCTTGCTGGTCCACGGCTCCGTCGCCCGGGGCGAGGCGGTGGAAGGGGTGAGCGACGTGAACGTCCTCGCGCTCGTGGACCGGATCGACGCGGCGACGCTGAAAGCGCTCTCTCCGCTGGCCCGGCGCTGGGCAGGTGCGGGCAACACGCCGCCGCTCCTCATGGCCTGGGCGGAGTGGCATCGCGCAGCGGATGCCTTCGCGATCGAGCTCGCGGACATGAAGGATGCCCACGTCGTCGTGCACGGCGAGGATCCGCTCGCGGCGCTCGACGTGGACCCGGTCGCGCTGCGGCTCCAGGCGGAGAACGAGCTGCGGGGCAAGCTGCTGCAGCTCCGCGAGGGGCTGCTCCTCGCGGGTGGGGACGCGGCGCAGGTGGGGCGGCTGCTGCTCGCGGCGCTACCCTCCTTCACGACGTACGCACGCGCAGCGCTCCGGCTCGCGGGTCGGCCCGTGCCCCGCACCACTCCGGAGGCCATCGAGGCCACGGGGGAACTGATCGGGGCCGTGCCCCGGCCGCTGCTGCATGCCTGGAACGCCCGGGTGCGGAAAGAGCCCCTCGCCCTGGCGCTGGACGACCCGCTCGTGGTGGGGTATCACGAATTTGCCGAGCGGACCGCGGCGTTCGTGGATGCTCTTCATCGGGAGGCCGAATGAACCGGAGATGGTTGCTGGTGGTGGGCGCGGCTGCCTTGCTCGCCACGGGCTGTGGCTACAACCGGATCCAGGAGCTGGACGAGCGCGTCGCGCAAACGCGTGGCAACATCGAGGCGGAGCTCCTGCGGCGCAACGATCTCATCCCGAACCTCGTGGCGACGGTGGATGAAGCGGCGGCCTTCGAGCGCGAGACGTTCACCCAGGTCGCCCAGGCCAGGGCCGGGCTGACCCAGGCGAGCCAGCGGGTCGCCCAGGCCGTCCAGCAGGATGCGGGAACGGATGAGCTCAGCCGGGCCAACGCCGAGCTGAGCGAGAACTTGCGGGTGTTCATCAACGTGGCGGTCGAGGCCTACCCCACGCTGCGCGCCAACCAGAACTTCATCGCGCTGCAGGATGAGCTGACGGAGACGGAGAACCGGATCGCGGTTGCGCGACGGGACTACAACGAAGCGGTCGCGATGTACAACACGTACATCCGGCAGTTCCCGCAGGCGATCACGGCGCGCGTGATCGGCGCCGAGCGTCACGAGCCGTTCGAGGCGCCCGAGGCGGCGCGGGCCGCTCCGCGCGTGCAGTTCCGGCGCGACACTGCCAGTTGAGGGGGGCGCGTCCGGCGCGGAGCGGAGGCGGAAGGAGATCATACGCGTAACTGCGTGGAAAATAGGCAGTTTAGCCTTGTGCGCGGGTATGCGACTTGCACCTCTGGCATGGTGCGCGGCCTCACGGAACGCCGCGGCACCAAGCCAAGGAGGTGAGCATGGCGACACGTCCGAATCAGCCTCCGGAGTACCCGCGCGAATTCGGCGCGGGTTCCGAGGGAATGCCGGGCCGCGAGAGCTTCCAGGAACCGACCAAGGCCGAGACGGAGCGCGGCGGCGAGGGCATGCGTGAGAAAGCCCGCGGCATGGGCGAGAAGGTGAAGGAGCGAGCCGGAAGCGCGATCGAAACGGGCAAGGAGAAGCTGGCGAGCGGTGTGGACCGTCTTGGCACGCGGCTCGAGGAGCGCGCCCGCCCGATGGAGGAAAAGGGCGGCGTGAAGGGTATGGTCGGCGGAGCGGTGCACGGCGTCGGAGGCGCGCTGGAGAGCAGCGCCGAGTACCTGCGGACGCACGAGATGGGCACGATCCGTGATGACCTCAAGAGCCAGATCCGGGAGCATCCGTTCGCGAGCGTCGGCATCGCGCTCGGCACGGGCTTCGTGCTCGGCCGCGTCTTCGGCGGCGGCGAAGAAGAGGAGGAAGAGGAGCACCTGGAGGCGCCGCGGATGCGGCGAGGTGTTCGGGAGGAGGGCGGCGAAGGCTTCTTCCGCCAGATGAGGCGCCCGTTGGGCCGGGCGATCGCCAGCGGCGCCACGGCAATGCTGGCGCGCCAGGTCCGCAACCGGATCGGGGGGCGGGCCCGGCAACGCCCCTGCTGACGGCGGCAACGCGCGGCGGCCCGACGAATGAGGGCACGGATGGGGCTGCCGGCGCCGGCCGCCCCGTCTCGCTTCGTGTGGGATGGCCCCGGCCGGTTGCTCCGGTGACCGGATGCCTCGAGATTAGGCCGGGGGAGCCGCGGCGTGGCCACGGGCCCGGCGCGTTGAACGACAGCGATCGGAACCGCAAGGGAAGACCACATGGACCGGACCGAGGTGGTGGAGCCTGGAAAGGCGGGCACCGGGAGCGCTGGAGGCGAGCGGGCCCTGGAGCACGCCGGTTGGGCCGCCACGCGTTTCGCCCTGGGAGGGCTCCGCTATCGCATCCCGGCCGCCGCGAATCGTCTACCGTACATGCTGGGGGGCTTCACTTTCCTGGGCCTCGTCGTCCTGGCCCTGACGGGGGTGTGGCTCGACCAGCTCTACAACCCGGACCCCCTGGCCGCCCATGCGAGCGTGGTCTACACCGTGACGCGCGCGCCGCTCGGCGCCTGGGTCCGCGCGCTGCACTACTGGGCGGCCTGCGTCGTGCTGGTGAGCGTGGCGCTCCACCTGATCCACGTCTTCCGGCGCCGGAGCTACGTCGCGCCCCGGGAGGTGACCTGGTGGTCCGGGGTGCTGCTGCTGGTACTCGTCGGGGCGCTGGCGTTCACGGGCACCGTGCTGCGGGCGGACCAGGAGGGCGGTGAAGCCCTGGCGCACGCGGTGGCGGCAGCGGAACTCCTCGGGCCGGTCGGCGCGCCGCTCTCGCCCGACTTCGCGCCGGGCACGTCGCTCCTGGCGCGCATCCACAACGCGCACGTGAGCTTGCTCCCGCTGTTGCTCGCGGGGACCATCGCGCTCCACTTCTGGCTCATCCGGCACCTGGGGATCAACGCGCCCGCGAGCGCGCCCGCCAGCTTTGCCGAGCACTTGCGCCGGCTCCTCGGGTACGGCCTCATCGGCATCGCCGCGCTCTGCCTGGTGGCGGCGCTCCTCCCGCCGGCTCTCGGCCACCGTGCGGTGGACGGCGTCGAGGTGACCAAGCCGTTCTGGCCGTTCCTCTGGATCTACGCGTTGGAGAACACGATCGGCCTGTGGGGGATGATCGTGGGGCCGGCCGTGATCCTCGGCTTCCTGGTCGCCGTCCCGCTCCTGGACCGGCGGGCCGCCCGGCCCGCCTGGCTGGTTGCGTTGGCGGCGGCGCTGCTGGTGGCGTTGCTGGGCGCGCTCGCGTACGGCTTCGTCGCCCCGCAGATGCAGCACATCGGGATGTGAGGGAACCATGCGCCAATCCGTTTTGGTCCTCCTGGCAGCCGGCCTGGTCATCCGGCCGGCCGAGGCGTTCACCCACGACAAGGGCGTGATCCGGCTGGGCGCCGAGGAAGTCGCAGCCGGGGCGGAGCTCGAGGTCCGCGGCGAGAAGCTGCCGAAGAGCACGGAGTTCACGCTCGAGCTGCGCGGCGCGCTCGAGACGCATACGCTCGGAAAGGTGACGACGGACACGCTCGGCGCGTTCGTCGCACGCGTGGTGGTGCCGGCGGCCGCGCAGCCGGGCGCGTACGTGGTGCGTGCCCTCGCGCCCGACGGGGACGAGAGCGCGCGGGCAGAGGTCCGCGTGCTCGTGGCGGCGGCCACGGGGGCGTCTGCCGGAGACCACGACGCTGCGCACGAGCACGGCGAAGCCGCGCACGCGGAGCACGCGGCGAGCGTGGAAGCGACGGCCGAACCGCTCGACCTGCCGGTCCGGCACGGCGCGCTCGGGTGGGCGGTGATCCTGGCCGTGAGCGCCGGCAGCCTCGTCTCGGGCCTGGCGCTGCTGCGGCGGGCGCGGAGCGCCCCGGGGCATGCAACCTGGACGGGATGACGGACGGATCTTTGCTGATCGGCAATCATCTGGAGTGGCAGCGCGAGATGGCCGCGGGCCGGGAACCCGCAGTCGAGCTGGAAGGTCTGGCGCGGAACTTCGGTCGCCGCTGGGCGCTGCGGGGTATCACCCTCAGGATCCGGCCCGGGGAGGCGGTGGCGCTGGTGGGGCGGAACGGCAGCGGGAAGACCACGCTGCTGCGGGTCCTGGCGACGCTGCTCCGTCCGTCGCGCGGGCGGGCGCGGGTCGCGGGACTGGATGTGGTCAGCCAGGCAGCGGGCGTGCGTGAGCTGGTCGGCCTCATGGGGCACTCGCCCGGCGTCTACGACGATCTCACGGCCGCGGAGAACCTGCGGTTCGCGCTGCGGATGCTGGGCCGTCCGGTCGAGGAGGCGCACGTGGCGGCGGCCCTGGAGGCGGTGGGTCTGGGGGCGGAGGCCGGCGTGCGCGTGCGCGGGTTCTCCGCAGGGATGCGCAGGCGGCTCGCGCTGGCACGGCTCCGGTTGCAGCGTCCGCGGGTCCTGCTGCTCGACGAGCCATACGCCAGCTTCGACGCGGAGGGCGTGGCGCTGCTCAACGACTACGTGCGCGAAACCGTAGGGCGGGGTGGTGTGGCGATCGTGGCGACCCACGACCTCGCGCGCGCGGAAGAGGTGGTGGGGCGGATCGTCACGCTGGAAGGCGGCCGCCTCGCCTCGGATGAGATGGCTGGCGAGCCCGGCGTGGTCACTGCCGGCGGTGGCCGGCTCGCGGCCCGTGCCGGCCTCCCGCAGGAGCCGCAGCCGACATGAGCCGCCTGCGGATCGAGCTGGGCCGTATCGGAGCGATCGCGTGGAAGGACCTCACGGCCGAGCGCCGCGCGAGGGCGAACTTCAACGCCGTCCTGTCTTTCGCCGCACTGGTCCTGGTGCTGTTCGGGTTCGCGCTCGGGCCCGATGCCGAGGCGTTGCGGGCCGCGGCCGCCGGGATCCTCTGGCTCGCGGTGCTGTTCAGCGGCATCCTCGCGTTCCATCGCTCGTACCAGGTCGAGCTGGAGAACGGCGCGCTGGATGTGCTCCTCGGCTACCCGGGGGACCGCCGCGCGATCTTCATCGGCAAGCTGGTCGCCAATCTGGTGTTCGTCCTGGTGGTCGAGGCGTTGCTGGTGCCGCTCGCCGCCGTGTTGTACGGCCTCCCGTTGCTGCGGGCAGCGCCGGAGCTGATGGGCGTGTTCCTGCTCGCGACGTTCGGGTTCGTGACGCTGGGCACGTTCTACGGCGCGATGGCGAGCCGTGTGCGCGCGCGCGAGGTGTTGCTGCCGCTGCTGCTCTTCCCGATCCTTATTCCGCTGCTGATCGGCGCGATCACGGCGACGGCGACTCTGCTGGTCGGCGATCCCATGGGCGAGGCCGGAGCGTGGGTCCGGCTCCTCGTCATCTTCGACATCGTCTTCTTCATCGCCTGCGTGCTGGCGTTCGAGCACGTGATCGAGGAATGATGCGGGGGATGCAACGGGCGGGGGGCGTGCAGGCCACCCGCAGACGGAGGCGGAGCCGGTGACGGGGGCGATCGGCCACACCGCGGTCGCGCTCGCACTCGCGCTCTCCTGTTACGGCGTGATCGCCGCCGTGGTGGGCGGACGGAAGGGGCGCGAGGGCCGGGCGTGGCACGCGAGCGCGCGCGGCGCCGCGTACGCCGTGCTGCTGATGTATGCCGTGGCCACGTTCGCGATGGTGTACGCGCTGGTGGCGCACGACTTCTCCGTCGCGTACGTGGCGCAGGTCGGCAGCCGTTCAACGCCGCTGTTCTTCACGGTCATCTCGTTGTGGGGAGCGCTCGAGGGCTCGATCCTGTTCTGGGGGTTCGTCCTTGCCCTCTACACGGCCCTCGTGGCCTACGGCGGGCGCCGGGGCGCGCAGGCCGATTCCCAGCGCACGTACGCCACGGGGACGCTGCTCGCGGTCAGCGCGTTCTTCTCGTTGCTGCTCGTCGGGCCGGCGAATCCGTTCGCGCCCGTGTACCCCGTGCCGCTGGACGGGCCCGGCCCCAACCCGCTGCTGCAGAACCACCCCTTGATGGCCGTCCATCCGCCTCTGCTGTACCTGGGGTACGTCGGCTTCGCGGTGCCCTTCGCGTTCGCGGCCGGGACGCTGCTCGCCGGCCGCGAGGACGAGGGCTGGATCCGCGAGTCGCGGCGCTGGACGCTGGTGGCCTGGGGCTTCCAGAGCGCGGCGATCGTGGCCGGGATGTGGTGGAGCTACGAGGTCCTGGGGTGGGGCGGCTACTGGGCGTGGGACCCGGTCGAGAACGCGAGCTTCATGCCGTGGCTCACCGCCACTGCGTTCCTCCATTCATCGATGGTGGAGGAACGCCGGCCCGGAATGCTGCGGCTGTGGAACCTGAGCCTCGTCGTCGCAACGTTCCTGCTCACGATCCTGGGCACGTTCCTGACCCGGAGCGGCGTGCTGCTCTCGGTCCACGCGTTCACCCAGGGGCCGATCGGCTACTACTTCCTCGGCTTCATCGCGCTCGCGCTGGTCTTCTCGCTGGCGCTGCTCGCGGCACGCTCGGACCGGCTCGGCCGCGGGCAGGGCCATCTCGACAGTGCGGTCTCGCGTGAGGCCGTGTTCCTCGTGAACAACCTGCTCCTCACCGCGTTCACGTTCACGGTCCTGCTCGGCACGCTGTTCCCGCTGGTGGCCGAGGCGGTGCGCGGCGTCAAGGTGAGCGTGGGTGCGCCGTTCTTCAACCGGATGACCGTGCCGCTCTGCGTCGCCCTGCTGTTCCTCGTGGGTGTGGGGCCAGCGCTGCCGTGGCGCGGGATCCGCGCGGCGGCGGCGGCGCGCGACCTCCTGCTTCCCTCGCTCGGCTGCCTGGCCGCGGCGCTGGGATCCGTGTTGCTCCTCGGCGTCCGGGATGCGTACGCCGCCCTGGCCTTCGGCTTCGCCGCGTTCGCACTGCTGTCCAACGCGCGCGAGTTCGTCGAGGGGACGCGCGCGAGGCGGCGCGCGACCGGAGAATCGTGGCCGTTCGCGCTGGCGCGCCTCGTCCGCGCCAACCGCCACCGCTACGGCGGCTACCTCGCGCACGTCGGCGTGGTCTCGGTCGCCATCGCCATCACCGCCTCCTCCACCTTCAGGCAGGAGCGCGAGGCGACGCTCCGGCCCGGCGAGGCGGTCGACCTCGGCCCCTATGCCGTGCGCTTCGAGCGGCTCTGGGCGCGCGAGGAGCCCCATCGGTTCGTGATCGGCGCGGATCTCGCCGTCCTCGTGGATGGCGAGCCAGCCGGCCGGCTCGATCCCCGGCTCAACTTCTATCGTACCTCCGAGCAGCCCATCACCACGCCGGCCGTTCGCAGCCGGGCAGGCGGAGACCTGTACGTCAACCTGCTCGCCTTCGAGCGGGACGGATCTTCGGCCACGCTGCACGTCATCAGCGAGCCGCTCGTGCCATGGATCTGGATCGGCGGCGGCATCATCTGCCTGGGCGCTCTGATCGCGGCGTGGCCGGAGAGCCGCCGGCGGCGCCTGATCCGCGCGGCCCGGCGGCCCGGAGCCGACGAGGAGGCCGGCGATCGCCAGCCTCCACAGACGGCCGCGTCTGCCATCGCCCAGGGAGCTGCGCGATGAGGGTAGGCGCGGCCCTGCGACGGGCTCTTCCGGCGCTTCTCCTGCTCCTGGCGATGGCTGTGCGACCTGCAAGTGGATCGGCGCAGGCGCCGGGGGCCGCCGCGGATTCCGCGCTGGAAGCCGCCACACGAGAGCTCGCTTCGCAGATCCGGTGCGTGGTCTGCCAGGGCCTGTCCATTCAGGATTCGCCCGCGGACCTCGCAAAGGAGATGAAGCAGATCATCCGCGAGCAGCTCGCCGCGGGCCGCACGCCGGAGGAAGTGAAGGCCTACTTCGTCGCCCGTTACGGCGAGTGGATCCTGCTCGACCCGCCCGCCAGGGGCCTGAACCTCGCCGTCTACGTGCTGCCGGTCCTGAGTCTGCTGGGCGGTGCCGTGGTCATCGTGGTGCTGGTCCGGCGCTGGACCCGCACGCCGGAGGACGCAAGCGCTCCCGACAGCGGCACCGGGCCGTAATCGCGATCGGACTGCGGCCGCACACCCCTCACCTCGCGGCTCCGGAGAGCATCGGCCGCCCCTGCCCGGCAGGCCGCACGGCGGACCCGGCCGCGCTCCCGACGGTACAAGATGAGAGGGCGTTTCGAGACGGCGTGACCCCAGACCGGAGACTGCATGTACCCGACGGTGTTCCGCATCGGCGACTTTCCCGTCTCCAGCTTCGGGCTGATGATCTTCCTGTCGTTCCTCGTGGGGGCGCGGATCCTCGCCACGCAGCTCCGGCGACGGGGCCTGGACCCCAACCTGGCGTGGGACCTCCTCGTCTGGATCGCGTTCGGAGGGATCCTCGGCGCCAAGCTCTACTACCTCGCGCTCCACTGGCAGGACGTCGTCGCCGACCCCTTGGGCAGCATCTTCAGCAGGGGCGGGTTCGTCTGGTACGGCGGCCTGGTCGGGGGCGTGGCCGCGTACTACTGGCAGATCCGCAGGCACGGGCTCCCGATGGCGGCGATGTTCGACGCATCGGCGCCGGCGCTCGCGATCGCGTACGCCGTCGGCCGCGTCGGCTGCTTCCTCGTCGGGGACGACTACGGCCTGCCCACCGATCACTGGGTCGGGATCGCGTTCCCGGAGGGTTCGCCGCCCAGCACCGCCGGCTACCTCCGCTCCGTGGGCGCAGAGATCCCGCTCGACGTGCCCGACAGCCAGGTCCTGGCCGTGCATCCCACGCAGCTCTACGAGACCGGCGCAGCGCTGGTGATGTTCGCCATCCTGTGGAAGCTCTCCGGCCGCAGGCTCGCGCCCGGCCGGCTGTTCGGCGTCTACCTGGCGCTCTACGGCGTCGAGCGGTTCCTGATCGAGTTCGTACGCGCGAAGTCGGACCGCATCGTCGTCGGGCTCTCCACCTCGCAGGTGGCGAGCCTCCTGCTCCTCGTGATCGCTGCGGTGCTCTGGCTCCGGTCCGCCGAGCGGCAGGCGAGCGCCACCGGCGCGCCGCTGCCGGCCGGCCAGCGCCCGGGTTCCGGGTGAACCCGCACGTCCTCCTTCAGGTCGTCCCCGCCTGACGGAGCAGCTCGACGATCCGGCCGAAGTCCGCCTCCAGGGCAGGGAGGAGGTCGGGGCTCCGCAGCGCGGCCGCGGGGTGATAGGTGGGCAGGATGAGCAACGAGCGGCCGCCGTGGTCGATCGAGATCGGCCTGCCGCGCGCCTCCGTCACCTTCGCCCCCGGCACGAAGTAGCCGAGCGCGATGCGCCCCAGCGTGACGACGATGCGCGGGCGAACCAACCGGAGCTGGTGCTCGAGCCAGGGGGAATGCGCCCGGATCTCCGCGGCCCGCGGCGCCCGGTTGCCCGGAGGCCGGCATGCCACGACGTTGGTGATGAACACGCTGCGGCGCTCGACGCCGGCCCGGGAAAGGAGGCGATCGAGGAGCCGGCCGGCGCGGCCGACGAACGGCGCGCCGCGCCGGTCCTCCTCCGCCCCCGGCGCCTCGCCGAGCAGGAGCACGGACGCGCGCCGTGGGCCGATGCCGCGGACGACCTGAGTGCGGGCGCGCGCGAGGTCGCAGCGCGTACAGCACGCCATCTCCTCGAACAGGCTGCCGAGGGACCGCGGTGACGGAACGGGGTCGGGCAGCCCCGGCACGAACGGTGTCGGGTCGCCGCGGCCACGCCAGCAGCCGTCCCGGCGGCCGCCACGGCCTCCGCTCCCGCTCCTTCGCTGGGGTGTCACGCTCACAGCCTTCCAATCCGTGGGCCAGCGATGCCGCCGCTCACACCCGCACCCAGCACGCCCCCGCCCGGCCGGGCCGGTGGGCACAGCGTCCCGCCTCGCCACGCGCTGGAGCTTGACGGCGGCCCGGGCGGCGCGAAGTATTGGGGCGTCGCTTCGGCCCGGAAACCGCAGCGGAGGCCCCCATGGACACCACGATCCTGGTGGTCGAGCAACTGAGCGACCGCCAGACCGCGGACCGGCTCCGTCACCTCCTGGATGGCGAGCCGGGCGTTGCCGGCGTGGTCGCGCTCGAGGAGCACGGCGAGATCTACGTCAAACACAACCCCGCCCGCGCGCCGTACCGTCGGCTGCTGGAGCGACTGGAAGGCGAGGGCTACCGCGCCCGTGTGAAGTCGTAGCGGGGCTTTCGGCGCCGAGCACCTCCTCTTCCGCCCGGCCAGCAACCCGCGGGCCACGACCGATCCGGCCGGCCCGCGGGAGGCTTGCTCGGGTCCCGCCGCGTCCGCCAGGCGGTGGCTGTCCCTCCGGACTACGGGTCTCTTCTGGACATCTCACCGACCTTGCCACCACGGCCAGCATCCTCGGGTTCGCGGTGATGATGCTGCTGGACGGTTCCTGCATCGCCCCCCGGATGGCGCGGGTGCCGGGGCCCGGGAATGCTGGTTGCAGGTCGCAGCCCATCCGGGGGCGTGGCCACTCCCGTGGCGGGTGGCGCATCGAACGGCCGGGCCCGGACGCGTGTAGGGGGAGGGATGGGGAGAATGTGGGGTCATCTCAGGGCATGGCTCGTGGTCGCGTTCATCGCCGGCGCTGCCGCATGCACTGCGCGGGCCTTCGACGGCTGGGGCGGAACGCCGGCGGCCAGGAGCGGCGCCGTGCCCGCCTCCGCTGACGCGCTGTGGGAGCGCGTCACGGCGGAACTGGACGCACTCGGCCTGGTCATCGAGGAAGTGCGAGCAGAAGACCACCTCGTGCAACTCGCCTGGCTCACACGCCCGGGGGATGGCAGGCAGTACCTTTCCTGCGGGACACCCGGCATCGTGGGCAGTGCGTCCCTCCGGCCCAGGATCGAGGTGGTCCAGAAGCCGGCCGGCAGCGAAATCGTCATCTCGACCGAAGCGCGCGCGACCGCGGCGGAGTCCTGCCAGTCGAACGGCCGCTTCGAGCAGTGGCTCCTCGAACGCCTCGAGCCGGCCATCGCCGCGGCCGCCGCCGAGGCGGAGGGACGCCCGGCGCCGGATTGAGCCCGCGATCGCCGCGGGCGCCAATCCTGGGGCTGCGCAACCTGCCGCTGGAACGGCAGAACCCTGACCTGCCGATCAATCCGGCTCGACGACGCGGATCGCCTTCCGGGCGTCGCGCCGGGTCCCTGCCACCAGGTCCTGGACCGCGAGCTCGATCAGGTACAGGCCCGGGTCGAGCCCGTCCAGGTCCAGGTCCACGGCCAGCGCTTCCGTGTGGCCGGGCACGCCCGCGCCTTCCCATGACACCCGCGGTGCACGGTCCGGCCCGGCGAGGCCGAGCAGCCGGCCGAGCCAGCGCACGGCCCTGGTGATCCCCCCCGCGTCGGTGCGCCGCATCGAGACCTCGATGCGGTAGTGGGTCGCGCCGTCTCCGCCCGCGGCGAGGCCAGACACCTCCGCGTAGATCCCGACCGTGTCCCCGGACCCAAGCTCGAGGCTCGCGCGCGGTCGCAAGGAAGGCGCTCGGCGGTCGCGGGGCAGCGCAGCTCGCCCGTACGGCCACGCCAGGAGAGGATCCGAGAGGGCAAGGCCGCCGGCGGAGGCGCCGGCCAACCTCACGCTGTAGCGCGCCCGACCCGCGAGCCGGGTCGCCTCTTCGAGCACTTCGAGACTGTAGATGAACCGGCCGCCCGGGAGGACCTCCTCGAAGCTCACGAACAGCGTGTCCCCGACCGGCGCGACCGATCTCCGCCGCGCCGCGACGCGGGTGTAGGCGCTGTCGAGCACGAAGAGCCCAGCGGAGGCCCGCCTGTGCGCGCCCGCGCTGTCCACGGCCACACTGTCGAGCGTGAGCGCCCCGTCCACCCGCAGCACGATGGAGTCGCCGACGGGGAAGCGGGTGACCTGATGAGCGAGCGGCACGAGGCGGCGGACCGTGACCGGCGCGAACCCGCTCCGCGCCCGCGGATTCTGGAGCGGCGATGGCTCGCCAGGCGCCGGCGCCTCCGGGACGCCTTCCGTCCGCAGCCGCTCGGGAACGAAGCTGAGCTGGTCCGGATCGAAGCGCTCGATGATCTGCGTGTCCAGCGTCCAGCTCGCGATCACCCGTTCCCGGCCCGCAGGCACGCCGTACCGCAGGGTCAGCTCATCCAGGTCCCGACCCCAGGGCACCATCCCGAACACCACCGGCGCTTCCGAGAGCAGCCGGGCCCAGACGTGCCGCGCGTAGTGCTCGGCCCGAGCCTCGTTTCCCGGCGTCAGATAGAGTGGGTCGGCGATGATCCAGAGGTCCTGCTCGTAACGCTCCTGCGCCGCCTCGTCCAGCTTGCGGTAGAGGCGCTCCTCGGCATCCGCCAGGAGCACGTCCACCCGCTCGAAGCGCCGCCGCTCCGCCGCCGGGAGGCGCGCGAGGCCCTCCTCGAACTGCGCCAGCGCGGCGACATCGTCCCCGCGCGCGTGCAGGCCGAAGCCGACCAGCAGCGACCTCCATGTCGAGTCCTCCGTCGCCCAGGCGAAGGCCTCGGCCGCCGAAACGGCTTCCGCAGGGCGGCCGTCCTCCACCAGATAGCGCACCAGCGAGCCGGCCACCCGCAGGTCCCCCGGCGCCGCGGCGAACGCCCGCCTCAGCGCCTCTACCGCATCGCGCCTGGCCTGGATGACCCGCGGCGCCTCCGGCGGAATGGGGCGAGGTTCGCCCGTGTCGAAGCGCAAGCAGAACCTGCCCACGATCTCGTCGCATTCCGAGCCGCCGGAGCCGAACGTCGCCGGCGCGAGGCGGCGGCTCAGCCTCTCGTACTCCGCTTCAGCCTTGCGCGCGTCCCTGCGGTAGCGGTCGGCCTCGGCCTTTGCGGAGTCCTGGGCGCCGAGGGGCACGGAAGTGGCTTGAATCAAAAGAGTTACGAGAAACACGACACCTCGGCGCCGCGCCCCCGACTGGAACCTTTCTTGCATCCGGCCTGCCATCTCACACTCATCACCGGGAGGGAGGCGGCCATGGCAAGAGAGCAGGTCGCCGGAGCGATCATCCTCGGCAAGCTGCGGGAGCGCATCATCTCCGGTCTCTACCTCGGCTACTGGCGGCCGGGCGAGCGGCTCCCCAGCATCCGGGAGATCGCCGAGGCGGAACACGTGGACCGGAAGACGGCAGCCGCGGCGTACCGACGATTGCAGGAGGAGGGGCTGGTCCGGGTACGGGCCCGGTCCGGCGTCTATCTCTGCGCGCCGATCCTGCCCGAGCCGAGCGGGCCCCTGGACCGGCTGCATCGCCAGTGGCTCGAGCACACGTACGAGGGGGCGCGCGCTCTCGGGTTGGATACGCGGACGATCCTGCGGCTGATCAACACGGTCGCCGAAGTCGAGCGCCTGCCGCTGCCGGTGGTGGAGTGCAACTGGGCGCAGGCGGAGGCGCTCGCCGCGGAGTTGCGTGAGCGGCTGGACGTGCATGCGGTGCCGTGCGTGCTCGACGAGCTGCGGTCGGGTGAGCCCGTGCTGGCGGACGCGCCTGCGCTCGTCACCACGCCGTATCACGGTGCAGACCTCGCGCTTCTCGCGCCCGGCCGCGTCATCATCGAGGCGACGCTGGCGCCCAGCCTGCTGCGGGAGCTCCGCGAGCGCCTCGCGCTGGGCCGGGTCCTGATCGTGGTCGAAGCACCAGTGCTCGAGCAGAAGGTCCGGCGCGCCCTCGACCACTGCGACTTCGGGCCGACGGCGGGGGAGAACCTGCAGCTCATCGCAGCGACGGACCGGGCCGAGCTGCTCGCGGCCGCCCGCAATGCGAAGACCGTGTTCCTGTGGCCCGGCACACCGCAGTGGGTGGAAGACGCGTTGTTCCCCAACGTCGAGCGAATCAGGCCTCGCCGGATGATCTCCGACGACTCGCTGACCCGCGTGCAGATCGCCATTCTGGATTCCGCGTTGCGCCGCGCGAAGAGCGGTTTGAAGATGCAGGAGGCCCGCGCAGTATGACAAGTCCGCGCACCCAGGCGGCGCAGGGGATGCCGCTTCAGTAGGTCCACCGGCGACGGATGAGGATGAGGAGTTGCTGCTCGGGCGGGGCAAGCGGAAGCACCACGGTGCCGCCGCGGAGCAGACGTGCGCGCGTCGCCGGCTCGAGCGCGAGTTCGAGCTGCCACTCATTGTCGATCCTCCATTGAAGCCGCACGGCGATCGCCGCGGTCGTCTCCACACCCGCGAGTCTGCCCAGACCGGCTTCCACCGTCAGGAAGACGTCTTCCGCGATCTCCCGCCCGAACGCGACGGTCGGTAGACCCAGCCCGCCGAACGCGCCGAAGCCGGGACGGATCTCGAAGAAGTCCAGGCCGAGGTCGGCGGCGAGCTCCCGTTCCAGCTCGATCGCCGTCAGCTCGGTGAGCCCCGTGAGGAAGAACTCGCCCAGCAACCCCTGCCCGAGGAACTCCGCCTCGCCGAGCGCGAAGCTCGGCCGGCCGAAGACGAGGAAGCTGAGCAGCTCCGATTCGGGGATCGCCGCGCCTTCCGGCGTGGTGAACGAAACGACGGGATTGGACGCCGTCCCCGTGATCCGGGCGACGATGTCGATCTCGCGCTGCGCGCCGAGCGGAACCCGGCGTACCGCCGTCACGTCCAGCATCGGGTCCGGGGGCGTCGACCCGAGGAAGCGTACCTCGGCGCGCTCGACATCGAAGCGCCGCAGCACCGGGCCCGCCTCGAGCGTGAACGTGCCACGCTCACCCTGCAGTGTCCCGAAGATGCGGAGATCGTTGCCACCGCCGATGAGGACGAGCTGGCCCGCGAGCCGCACGCGGGTCTCCTCCGTGTCGAACCACAGGGCATCGCCGGCAACGACCACCAGGCGGTCGAACGTCAGCGACGCGAGCGGTGAGGTCGGCGGCGGCGCATCGTCGATCCCCGGTATCGCGAGCAGCTCGCTCTCCGTGTAGAGCTCGAGCTCCGGCTGCCGCGCGCCGGTGAGGGCATCCACGGGCACCGTGCCATCCTCCAGCACCACGCGCCCCGCGACGACCGGCGCGGCGAGGGGACCCGTCAGGGCGATCTCCCCTGTCACCGCGGCGGCCTCGCCGTCACGAGCGGAGAAGGCGCGGAACCCGTCGAACGCGATGCTCAGGTCCAGGATGGGCCTGCTCAACGTCTCGACCGTGATCGTGCCGGTCGCCACGGCCGAGCCGTCGCTCGGCGCGCGCAGATCATTGACGATGACACGCTGGCCCTCGAGCTCGATGTCCGCGGAGATGTTCGTGTAGCGCCGGTCCAGCGCGATGAGGGTCACGGCGCCGCCACGCAACGCGAACGACCCGGCGAGCTGCGGCGCATCCACCGTGCCACTGAGGCTCGCTCTTCCGCTGAAGGTGCCCTCGAGGTCGCGGACGTCGCGCAGCCAGGGCTCGAACGCGGCAAGGCCGACGCTGTCTGCCAGCAGCGAGGCGTGCAGGGGGCCACGGTCCAGCACGCGCCAGCGCGGCGGCGCTTCCAGCACGAAGTCGAAGGGCAGGGAGGCGCGTACCTCGAGAGCTCGCGCCGGCTCCAGCGACGAGGACGCCTCGACCTCCAGCCGCTGGCCGGCGTAGCGGAGATCGCCCGAGAGCCGCCCCAGCGCGACGCCCTGCAGGGATGCCTGCTCGACACGGAACTCTGCCTGGACCACGGGTGCAGCCGCGACTCCGCCCACCCGCGCGTCCAGCCAGAGCAGACCCGTGGCCGTCGTGTCGCCGAGGACGGCTTCGAACAGGCCGCCGACCGGCAGGGCCGCCGTCGCGATGATGAGATCCGCGGGGCCCTCCCGCGGCACCCGCCCGTCCACCGAGACGCGGCCGGGGCCGCCTTGCTCCACGAGCCGCACGTCGTCTACGACCAGGCCTGCGATGCCGCCCCAGGCGAGGCCGGCGGGCCGGACGAGCACCCAGCGCCGGCCATCCGCGTCTGCGACGAAGCGGCGCAGAACCGCCTCCCGGCGGCCCTGTTCGAGGATGCGGCCGTCTGCGGCCAGCGCCAGGACGCCGCCGCCGCGCCGCGCCGCCGCCACCTGGAGCGAGAAGAGAGGCGGCTCCTGCCGGTATTCGACGCGCGCCGTGTCGTACGCGCCCACCACAGGGGCCTGGACGCCGCGCGCGGATGCCACCACCACGAACGCGGCCGGCACGGGGCGCGGCTCCACCTCGTAGGTGGCCTCGAGCGAGGCCGCCCGCCAGCCATCGAGCCGCAAGCCCTCGCCGGATGCCGTGCCGCGTAGCCGCACCCGATCCGCAGGGCCGGTGAGGTCCCCCTGCGCAACCAGCACGCCTTCCGCGATGCTGTCCGCGGCGAGCGGGAGGTACGGCGCGAACGGGGCGAGGGATGCGAAGCGGAGGGCGTAGCGGAGGGCGCCCGCAGCGGGCGGGACGAACCGCCAGATGCCGGTGACCTCCGCGTCGAGCGTCGCAAGCCCGAGGACGCCGCGGTCGACGCGGAGCACCCCGTCCGCCAGCACGAGCTCGACGGCCACCGCATCTCCTGCATCGGTCCGCCAGCCCGTGAAGCGCCCCGCCAGCGAAAGCTCGAGGTCTGCGGTCGCTGCGTCCGTGCCGGAGCCGGAGAGGGAGAAACCCGCCGTGAGCCGGGCCGGCGGCGCCCGCGGGCCGAAGAGGGCCGCGAGCGAGACGTCGAGCACGCGGCCCGTCAGCCGGTACGCCGGCTCGCGGCCGCGCAGGTCCAGCTCCCCGCGCACCAGCAGCACGCCTACGGCCAGGGCGAGTCTCACATCCAACTCGAGCGGCGCCGCGCCCGGTGGGCCGACGACCGAGACCCGGCCGGTGACCGTCCCGCTCAACGGCAGCACCGGCACGAGCGGCCGGAACGCCGCGAGCGGCGCTTCCGTCAGCTCCGCGACGAGGTTGGTCAGGCGGAACCCGTCGGCGCCGCAGGTCGCCGTCCCGGTCAGCGCCGCGGTGAACCCGCGCGTCGCACCGGCGGCGGTCAGCTCCGCGGTGACATCGAAGCCGAGGGTGCGGGCGCTGGCCGTGATCGTGCCCCGCAGCAGCCCGCTGAAGGGCTGCCTGCCAAGCAGCGGCTCGAGTAGCGCCAGCTCCAGCGGATCCGCCCGCAGCTCCGCCGCCTCGAGGGTCGGCCCCGGAGCGCCGACCACCACGGCGATGCTGCCCGTGAGCCGTGACGCGCCCGAGCGCGCATCGAGCCCGGTGAGCGCGACGCGCGAGCGCCGGCCGGGGAGCGGCTCGAGCGCGAGCGTGAACGATGCCTCGCCCTCGGCGGGGAGCTGGGGGACCAGCCACTGCACGGTCGCAAGCCGCACGCCCTCGGCCCGCAGGGTGAGCTCGAGACCCGTGGCGGGGCGGGAGGTGCCGCGGATGTCGGTCAGGCGTGCGCCGTCCACCGTTGCGGCAGCGGCAGTGAAGGCCACGCCATCGTCGAAGAGCAGCGTCGCGTCCGCCGCGGTGGCGGCGAAGCGCCGGCCCGGTTCCGGGGGCACGATATCCGCACTCGCCGTCCGGATCACGAGCTCGGGGGACGGCCGCGCGGGGTCCGCCAGGATGGCCCGGGCCACGAGCGCCTCGATGCCGAGCAGCGCGAAGCGGGTGGTCGGCCCTTCGACCACGGCGCGCCCCTCGCGGATCACGAGGTCCTCGATGCGGACGGTCACGCGTTCGAGCGGCTCGCCGTCCGCGCGCGCGGCGGGCAGGCCCACCAGCCGCCGCCAGACCTGCTCGAAGTTCCACGGCCGGCCCGGCGCCCTCCGGATGCGCACGTCGGGCCGGAGGAGGACCGCGTCCGTGACGACGAGGTCGCCGGCCCGCAGCGCGCCGAGATCCACTCCCGCCGACACGCTCTCCGCCGTCGCGAAGTTTCCGCCGGCCGGGTCTCGGAGAACGATGTCTCCGATCCGCACGCGAGCGACACCCGTCAGCGGCTCACGCGCGGGCCGGTCACGATCCAGACGCGCGAGGATGTCTCGCTCGAACCGGGCGATGCCGTAGGAGCGGAACGGCGCGGCCGGAGCCCGCGGCGGCAGCGGCGGGAGCGTGTCGAGGCGCGCAGCCGGCGGCACGGCGCGCGGGGCCGCGGGCGGCGCAGGCGGGCCCGGCACCGGGCGGGGCGTGGGCGCGGGCGTCGGCGCGGGCGGAGCCGGCGCCGCGCCCGGTTCGACGACTTCCTCCTCCTCGCGAACCGGCTGAATCTCGATCAGCAACCGCCTCAGAGCGCCCGTTTGCAGGAGCGCATGGAGCGAGAGCGCGGCCACGGCGAGCAGGAGGATGAGCACGGCAGCGATCAGAGCCGGGTCCGAGCCGCGGTTCTGGCGGGGTGCCGCACCCACGTCGCCCTAGAAGGCCTGGCCGAGGGCCAGGTGCAGACGGAAGCGGTCCAGGAGCGAGCCGCGTTCGGGGGCGAAGTCGTCCGCGAGCCGGATCAGCGTGTCTGTCAGGGCGAGGAAGAGCGGACCGCGCCGGGGGTCGTACGGATTGAATGCGATGTCGAGGCGGATCGGCCCGACCGGCGAGCGGATCCGTGCGCCGACTCCGGGCGTGATCCTCCACCTCGCGGGCCCGAGGTCCCACACTTCACCCGCTTCGAGGGCGCCCGCATCGACGAACCAGGCGATCCGGACCCGGTCCGCGGCGAACGGCGCCGGCGTTCGCAGCTCCACGTTGACGATCGCGAGCGCCGTTCCGCCGACCGGGACGAACGTGACGTCCCCGCTGGGGAGCGTGTCTCCCGTCAGCGGATCGAGCATGAAGTCGTCCGTGACGTAGACCACGGGTCCCAATCCGTTGCGTGCGAAGCCCCTCACGCTGGTCGCGCCGCCGGCGTAGAAACGATCTTCCGGTGGCAGGAAATCGGAGTCCGCATCGAGGGATGCGGTGCCGAAGAAGCTGCCCACGCGGACCCCCGCCGCGAGCACGCGGTCCCCGCTGAGCGGCCAATACCGCGATGCATCGCCGACCCAGCGCACGAAGCTCGCGTCGCTGCCCAGCCACTCCGCTGCGTAGGTCAGGGAGGACGAGACCCGGTAGCCGTGGCGCGGATCCAGCACGCGTTCCTGGTCGGTCCGGTCACGCGCCCAGGCGGCGCCCAGCGCATTGCGCCACTGGAACCGGCGCACGTTCGCGATGTCTTCCGGGCGGCAGATCAGCAGCGCCCTGCAGAAGATCACGGGTGTCGCCAGCGTCCGGCCGCGCTCGAACCCGAAGGACGTCGTCCCCGCCTCGCGCGCGCCGAGCCGGCGTGCCAGCGCGATCCGGCCGCCGAACATCTCCCGCTGAAAGATCCGGGGCTCTGATTGACGCTCGGCAAAGGCAGCCACCGTCAGCCGGTTGCGCGCGTCCATGAGGCCGGGCTCCGTGAACTCCGCGGCGAGGCGGTAGTCCAGGCGGCTCCGGAACGGCTCGTTCCGGAACTCGCGACAAACCGCCTCGCTGGCTTGCAGGTCCAGGGGTGCGCCGATCCCGACCTTGCTGACCGACGCCACGAGCGAGAGTCGACGCGCGCCGCCGCCCAGGCTGCGGCTGGTCCACCGCACGTCGGCGCGAAGGCAGTCCACCGTCCCGAAGCCCGCCGAGGCGTCCACGACGTGGACGGGTGCCTCGACGATCTGGACCACGACCAGCACGCCCGCGCTGTCCGCCGGCACGGGGCCGAGCGTGTCCGGAGAGATCCGGATGTCCGCATAGCGGACGATGTCGAGCGCGTAGAGGTTGCGTTCGCTCTCCGCGAGCTCGTCGAGCCGCAGGATCTCGCCTTCGTGAAACGTCAACTGCTCCAGGGTCGCATCCCTGCCGAGGCTGTTCGCGCCGATCACGACGATCGAATCCACCACGACGCGCGGACCCGGCAGCGCCGTGAGCGCGGCGTCGACGACGTCGTTCACCGTGTCCGCAGTGAACTGCCGGAGGACCCGCGCGTATGCGTAGCCTTCTTCCCGGAGATCCTGCAGGACCGTGTCCCGCGAGGCGGTGAACTCTCCGAGATCGAACCGCTCGCCGACGCGGAACGGCAGTCGTTTTCGCAACGCCGCGGAGTCCAGGATGCCCACGACGCCCTCCAGCTCGAGGGAGCGCAGGACCACCGGGTCGCCTCGCCGGATCGAGAACGTGACGACGACGTCCCCGTTGGCCGCGACGCGGACCTCCGGCTCGACCTCCGTGCCGAAGAAGCCGCGCTGGCGGTAGAAGATGGCGAGGCGCAGGGCGTCCGCGCGCAGGCGGTCCAGGTCCAGGAACTCCTCCCGCTCGCCCAGGCCGAAGGGGCAGATGGGCAGCCCGAGGATGCTGCAGCGGCTGGCCTTCGTCTGAACCAGCTCCTCCAGCGTGTCCTCGGTGAACGGCTCGGCGCCCGCGAAATCGACCTCCTCGATCTCCCGCCCGGCGAAGCGGACGAGCTCCGGGTAGGCCCGCGCACCGGGCGTCCGGGCCGCGCACGCCACTCCGCACGACGCCGCCACGAACACGAGAAAAAGCGCGTACGGCCCGCCGGGCCGCCGCGCCTGCACCGGTTTCATCCGCCCTCGACCGCTGACGCCTGGCCGGAAACCGCCCACGGTTGCCGACCCGGGTGCGGCGGCGGATGCAAGGCATACGCCAGCCCCGCGAGCGGCGGACGGAGCACGCCGGATCAGGCGCCGCGAGGCGGAACGCGCATCCGGCTGTGAGTGCGGGCTCCGGCGATCGTGGTCGGCGACGGTGGCGCGGAGAACGCGCCGGCGTCGCCGCAGGAGCCGCATCGGTACCCTTCTTGCACTCCGGCACGAGCCGGCTCCAGGGAGGACCAAGCACCGGCACGCCCGGCGCGGGCCGGGGAAGGGTGGTGGACGTGCGCGCTGTTCTCCTCGGTTGGCTCCTCGCCGTGGCGACGCTCTGCTCGTGCCGTGATGACTCCGGCTCCGGCGCGGCAGGGGGAGAGCAGGATGACCGGGAGGCGGCCCGCGCGGCTGCCCCGCAGTTCGCGCCCGTCACGGATGCCGCGCTCGCCGGCCTCCAGGCCGCAGGCGCGGAGTGGCTCGTCTACGGCGGCGCGTACAACAACCAGCGCTATTCTGCGCTGGCCCAGATCACCCGCGAGAACGTCGCCCGCCTCGTCCCGGCCTGGGTCTACCAGACGGGTGTCGCCGAGTCATTCGAGACGACCCCCATTGTCGCCGGCAACGTCATGTACCTGACGACGGCGGAGAGCGGGGTGATCGCGCTGAACGCCGCGACCGGCCAGAAGCTGTGGGAATTCAAGCCCGAGCTGCGCAGGACGTTGCTCTGCTGTGGGCCGAACAACCGGGGCGTGAGCATCTACGGCGACCACGTCCACGTGGCGACCCTGGACGCCCGCCTCATCGCCCTCGATCGGCGGACCGGTCAGGTCGTCTGGGACACCGAGGTCGCCGACCCGGAGGACGGCTACAGTCTCACCATGGCCCCGCTCGCGTTCGACGGGAAGGTCTTCGTTGGCATCAGCGGTGCAGACTACGGCCTGCGCGGCTTCGTCAGCGCCTACGACGCCGCCACCGGCGACCTCGTCTGGCGCTGGTACACCATCCCGGCTCCCGGCGAGGCCCCGAACGGGTGGTGGGGCGAGTGGCGCGACACCGACCCCTTCGGCACGTCGCTCGGCCGCGATCTCATCGCCGAGCGCGAGGACAGCGCCACGTACCGCGACGCATGGGAGCGCGGCGGCGGATCCGTGTGGATGACGCCCGCTTACGACCCCTCCACGCACACGCTTTATTTCAGCGTCGGGAACCCCGCCCCCGCCCTGGATGGCGCCGTGCGGCCCGGGGACAACCTCTACACCGGCTCCGTCGTGGCGCTGGACGGCCGGACCGGAAAGCTCCGCTGGTTCTTCCAGTACCTGCCCCACGACGTCTGGGACCTCGGACCGGTCAGCCCTCCGATCCTGTTCGACCTGGAAGGACGCCGCTACGTGGCGCAGGCCGGCAAAACCGGCTGGCTCTACGTCGTGGACGCCGCCTCGGGCCGCCCTGTCCTGCGGTCCGACAACTTCGTCCCCCAGGACGCGCTCTTCGCGGTCGCAGGCCTGGACGGCGAGGAGGATGGCCAGCTCATGATCCCGGGCGCCCACGGCGGTGCGCACTGGTCGCCCACCGCCTACTCGCCGCGCACCGGCTCGGCGTACGTGCTCGGCGTCCATCAGCCAATGGTGTACCGGCGGGCCCGGCAGCCCTTCGTCGAGGGCCGCCTCTGGACCGGAGGATCCTTCCTCACCCCGCCCGACCTCCCTCAGTGGGGCACCCTCACGGCCATAGACCTCCGCGACGGCACCATCCGCTGGCAGCACCGCGTCCCGGTGCCCATGGTCGGCGCGGCACTGGTCACCGCGGGGGACGTCCTGTTCGTGGGGCAGGGGAACGGCACGTTCGACGCGTTCGACGCCGTCACCGGCGAGCTGCTCTGGCAGTTCAACACCGGAGCGGGCGTGCACGGCGGGCCCGTCACCTACGCCGTGAACGGCGTCCAGTACGTGGCCGTCGCCGCCGGCGGGAACTACCAGTTGGGAACCCCCAGGGGCGACGCAGTCTTCGCCTTCACCCTCGGCCCGGGCCCGCCTCCCGCCACGCGTCCGCCACCTTACGGCGCGGCCGATTACCGCCGGTCCGGCCCCATCCGCTTCGGCGCGGTGCGGCAGGTCCCCGCCGCCTCCGTCGCCCCCGGCCAGCGGGCACCCGGCCCACGTCCCTGACTCCGGAGCGCGAGCCGCGCCGGCCCGGCAAGGAAGAGCCCCGCAATTCCGGCCAGTGCCGCGAGGCCCTACGCTTGACCGGAAATGCCGAAGCCATTATGTTGCAACGATTACGGCCAATTCGAACAGCTCTGGCGGCAACACCGCGCCGCCAGGCCCGAACCACGACCGCAACCGACAACCGTATGCCCGCACGACACCCGGTCGCACGACGGATCCACAGGGACAAGGCCGAGGATGACGCCTTCATTGCCCGCGTCCTCGAGCTGACCGTCTGGGCCCGGAACCACAGCCGCGCAATCACCGTGGCGGTCATCGTGCTGGTCGCTGCGGTCGCTCTCGGGATCTATTACCGGAACAGCAGGGCCGCCATCGCGAACCGCGCCACCGCCGAGCTCGCGCAGCTCTACCAGACCGCCGCAAGCGGCAACCGCGCCGTTGCCATTCGCGAGATCGAGTCGTTCGTCAACCGCTTCGGCAGCGCGTCCGCCGCGAGGGAAGGGCGCGTCCTCCTAGGCCAGCTCCACCTCGAGGAGGGACACGCCGAGCAGGCGATCGAGGCGCTCAGCCCCGTCGCGGAAGACCTGGACGACCCCCTCGGCGCTCCCGCCGCGTTGCTCCTCGGCGCCGCCTACGAGGCCGCTGGCCGCTCGGGCGAGGCGGAGCGGGTCTACCTGCGCATCGCCGACCAGGCCCGCTTCCCGTTCCAGCGCCACGACGCCCTCTACGCCGCCGCCCGGATCCGTCAGGATCGCGGCGACTACGCCGGCGCCGTCGCCCTCTACGATCGCCTCCTCGGGCTCCTGCCCGCGGACGCACCCGAGCGCGGCATCTACGAGATGCGGCGCGCGGAGGCGGCCGCGCGTGCCGGAGCCGCGCAGGCGCCGGGCGACTGAGCCGTCGCCGCGGCGGGCACCGCGGCACTCCCGGCCGCCGGCGTCGGCCCCCAGGAGGGCAATCCGCGCGGGTCTCGCGCCGAGGCGCGAGCTCCGCGCGAGTAACCGACCAGGCGGCGGCACCGCAGCCGCGCACAGCGCCTCTGTCACCACACACCCGCCGCGCACATCGCCGCTGCCACCGGGCCAGCCGCGGCCGCCGGGCGGGCAGGGAGGCGCGCGCCGCCAGGCCCCCGGTCCCGGTTCCGCTCGTTCATGGAACGGCTGAGGTCGCGCTCGCCATCCTGGTATCCTGAGCGTAGTTGGCGATACCCGCCTGATGTGGCGACGCACCTCCTCGGGGCAGGGCCGGCCGCCCGTGCGAGGTCAGCGATCCGCGCCCTATCCATGGCCAACCACCTTGTCCAGCGGCTCGCCGCCTCAGCCAGCGGCCCAGCGACGAATCGAACGGCCGACCGACTCATCAAACGGCCCGCCGGATTATTCCGGCGGCCATGCGCCCCATCCAGCGGCCGACAGCCGGCGACAGCGCGAGCAGCGCGTTGCATGCGCTCGGCCGCCGCCTTATCCGGTGGGCAGACCCTACGCGGCCCTGACCACGCTGGTAGCGGTCAAGTTCCATGCACCCGGCTGATCCGCCTGTCGGGTGCGGACTTTGCCGCATCCGGCGCGGCCAATTTCCTTGGCGGCCAGCCGTGCGGCGGTGCGCGGGGTGTTCGCCGCGCCCGGCGCGGCGGATCTCCTCGGACACCCGGCCGTGCGCGGATGCATGCGGACTTCGCCGCGCTCCAGCGCGGCCAATCTCCATCGCGTCCAGCCCTGCGGCGGTGCGTGCGCACCTTGCCGCGCCCAGCGCGGTGAGTTTACACGGCGGCCAGCCGTCCAGCGACCCGTGGGGACTTCCGCCGCGCCCGGCACGGCCAACCTCCACGGCGGACGAACGGTGCGGCGATGCGTGGGCATTTTCGCTGCGCCCCAGCGAGGAAAGCGCGACGCGCCGCCCACGGCGCGTGTGCCGGGAGCTCGCGCGGAGCACTCACGGCCCGCACGCCGCACGCCGCGATCCTGCTGACCTGCGACTCCGGCGTACGGGTTGCGCGCAGTGCGAGCGAGCCCGGGCGTCGCGGTGCTCGAACAGCGGTCCGGTTCTCGCGCGCGGCGCTTCGCATAATATACATTATGTAAAGTTAAGGGCGCACCAGAGGTGGAAAACCCGGGCGGTTCTCCACTCCTTTCAGTCGATGGAGACCTGCAAGGACGCCTCGCCGCGCCGGTTCCGCGCAGCAACGGCGCGCCTGGCGTCGGCAAGGAGGTCGGCCAGGGCCGCCATGATGCGGGCGGCGGCGTGCTGGAGGTTGGCTTCGCGCTCCGCGCGGCGCATGGCCGGCCAGCGGAGCGGCTCGCCGAAGCGGATCGCGACGTCCGCGCGGCGGAGCCCGGCCGCCCAGCGCGGCCACGCGTCGTAGGAGCCGGCGATGGCCGCCGGGACGACCGGCACGCCCGCCCGCAGGATCAGGCGGACCGTGCCCAGGCGCGGGGGCTGCAGCTCGCCGTCCCAGCTCCGCTCGCCCTCGATGTAGATGCCGACGCCGTGGCCCTGCTCGAGCCGGCGGAGGGCGGTCCGGACCGCCTGCGGATCGGTCTCGAAGCGCCGGACCGGGAAGGAGTTGAGCCGGGTCATGAGCCAGCGCATGGGAGGCGATGCGAACTGCGTGCTCTTGGCCATGGTGTGCAGCGGGCGCGGGCAGAACGTCTGGATGAGGATGGGGTCGAGGACGCTCTGGTGGTTGGAGATGAGGAGAAAGGGGCCCACGCGGGGGACGTTCTCTTCCCCGCGCACGTCCATGCCGCCGACGAGGGGCCAGCCGGCGCGGGTGATGGCCTGGCAGACGCGGTACAGGATCATCGGGTGGAAACCCTCGGCTGGAACTCGACGATCTCGCCACGGCCGGTGCGGCGGTAGAAGCGGCGGAGCGCGGTCTCGATGAGCTCCTGCCAGAGGCGCACGGAGCCCTCCCTGAAGCGGAAGGTCACGACGGGCTCACGCCGCGGCTTGATCTGGAGCACCCCCGAGCTGGGCTGGACGGCCGCGATCTCCTCGAGCGGCCACCGGCACGGCGCGCCGGCCTCCGGGGCGAACGCCAGCGCGTGGCTGGTCAGCTCGAGCGTGCCGGCCCGGGGCGGGCCGAAGCGCTCCACGCGGCCGATGAAGAGGCGCCCGCGCCGGACCGGCGTGTAGGCAACGGCGAACCGCGCCTCCACCGGGGCTGTTCGGTACAGCGTCTCCGCGTCTCCCTCCTCGCCTTCCCCCGGCAGCCGTACCGGAGGCAGCCGGCGCACCCATTCCGCCGCCGGGTGCACGATCGGCCCGCCGCCGGCCGGCGTGGCCTCGATCTCCGCACCGCGCGCCCGCCTGAAGGTTGCCCCGCAGGCCCGGCAGGTCTCCCTGCGGCCAGTCGGGCGGATGGACTCCTCCGCACCGCACAGCGGGCACGCCCAAAGGAGGTCACGGATCGCCATCGTGTCTCACAAGCGCCCGAACAGGTCCAGCAATCTCAGTTTCCAGACCTTCCAAACGGCCTCCCAGATGATCCGCTTGGACATCTTCGACTCGCCGAGCGTGCGGTCGACGAAGACGATCGGGATCTCGCCGATCCGGAAGCCGCGCTTCCAGGCGCGCAGACTCATCTCGATCTGGAACGCGTAGCCCTCGGACTCGACGCGGTCTAGGTCGATGGCACGCAAAACGGCGCTACGGAAGCACTTGTATCCTCCCGTCGCATCCGCCACGGGAAGTCCCGTCACCACCCGTGCGTAGACGTTCGCGAAGTACGAGAGGAGCAGCCGGCCGATGGGCCAGTTGATGACGGTGACGCGGCCGTGGAGATACCGGGAGCCGAGCACCACGTCGCAGTCCTGGATCGCCTCGAGGAACTGGGGCAGGTGCGCCGGGTCGTGCGAGAAATCCGCGTCCATCTCGAAGAGGTACTCGTAGCCCCGTTCGAGTCCCCAGCGGAACCCCTCCAGGTAGGCCGTCCCTAGACCCAGCTTCCCCGGCCGATGGAGCACGTGCACCCGCGGCTCGGAGGCCGCGAGCTCGTCCGCGACCTGCCCGGTGCCGTCGGGCGACGCGTCGTCGATCACCAGGACATCGAGCCGCGGATCCTGCGCCAGCACCATGGGGATCAGGCGAGGCAGGTTGTCCCGCTCGTTGTAGGTCGGGATGATGACCAGTCCGCGGTCGTCGGCGTGTTCGTGTGTCACGATGCTTCCGGCATGGGGTTCCGACGGGGCGCCGCCGTCCGGTCGCGAAGCAGCGGCAGGGCGAGCAGCGGAAGCAGCTCGACGGCGGTGAACCACACGCGGGACGCGAGGGCCACCACGACGGCTGCGGGCGCCGGCATGACCTGCGCGAGGAGGACGCCCATGACGCCTTCGCGGACGCCGATGCCGGCGGGCGCGAACAGCGCGATGTAGCCACCCAGGTAGGATGCCGCGACGGTTCCTGCAACGTAACGGCCATGGGCAGCGGCATCTGGTTCGAACGACCTCACGAAGAGGATGAACGCGCCGCCCAGGACGACCCAGGTCAGGCCGTAGGCCAGGGCCCAGCGCGCCGCGGCGGCCGGCCGGATGCGCCCGGCGAGATCGACGAGCGGCGCGAGGCGCGGCAGCCGGTTCCGGAGCGCGCTCGCGAGCCGCTTCCCTGCCCGGCTCCGCGCGACGAGCAGCGCGCCCAGCACAATGCCCACGCCCGAGGCCGCCGCGGCGGCCGCGCGCCCCGTGGGCAGCACGACGGCCAAGAAGACGGCGCCGGTGACCAGGAAGGCGATCTGGCCCAGCACCGCGGCGGCCGTGGCGCCGACCGGGGGCAGGCCCGCGCGGTGCGAGAGCATCGCCGTGCCCGCGACCTGCCAGAACTTGCCGGGGACGTACCGGCCGAGACTGGCCAGGAAATACACCCGGATGGCCGTGCGGACGGACGGCCGCCCGACGTCCAGGTCCGCCATCACCGAGCGCCACAGGAGAGCGTGCGCCAAATAGACGACGAGGAGCACGGCGGCGGATGCGGCCAGGGGGCCGGCCGCGGGCTGCCAGTCCGACGCGCGCAGTGCTTCCAGCTCCTCCAGCCGGACGCCCACCATCCGGAACAGCGCCCACGTCACCACGACGACCGCGAGCGCCTGGGCCAGCTTCGGCAGGACGCGCCGGTGTCCGGCCTTCATGATGCCGGGGCCGGCCGGAGCGCCACGATCCCGATCCGGCGCCGAAGCAGCGGGACCCGGCGCGCAAGGACGCGCTCGAAGGCGCTCAGGATGGGGACGTGGGAAGGAAGGAAGGCCACCCGTTCGACCTGGAAGCCCGCCCGCCGCAGTGCGGCCGCGAGCTCTCCCGCGGGCCGCAGCCCGATGTGCGAGGGGTCGGGTCGCAGCAGCCGGCTTTCGCGCAGCCGCTCGAAGATGTGGGTGGGGGACGGCGTGTACACCACCAACGTCCCGCCAGGCCGCAGCACGCGCCCGGCTTCGCCCAGGACGGCGGCGAGCGTGCGGTCATCCAGGTGCTCGGTCACGTCGGCCGCCAGGACGAGGTCCATGCTGCGGTCGGCCAGGGGCAGACGCACACCGTCCGCCCGCGCGAACCAGGCGTGGCGCACGCCCTCGCCCTCGGCCACGCGCCGCGCGGCGGGAAGGGCCGCGGGCGCGGGGTCCACGCCGAGGGCGCGGGCGCCGCGTCGTGCGCATTCGATCGTGAACGTCCCCATCCCGCAGCCGATGTCCACGACGCGCCGGCCCTCGAGGCGCGGCAGCAGCGACAACACGTTCGCGATCCGACGCCGCGCGAAGCGGGACCGCCGCGTGTACCGCCGTGCGAGGTCCGCGTAGTACGCGTCGTCGTAATGCTCCGCGACGTCGTACGCGCTGGGAGCAGGGCCGCCGACCCTCACGCGCCGCCACCTCCGCGCCGGGCCCGCAGCGCGCCGCCGGCCGCGACGCCCAGGAGCAGCACCAGCGTCGCGAGCGATGCGAACGCCGATGCCCGGAGCACGTCCGAGCGGTACTCGAACCGCACCTCGTGCGCGCCCGCCGGCACCGGCACGGCGCGGAACGTGTAGTTCGCCCGCAGGACCGGCGCGGGCTCGCCGTCCACGGCCGCCTTCCACGCCGGGAAGTAGTTCTCCGAGACCACGAGCAGCGCCGGCCGGTCGGTCGTCACACGCAGCGTGTAGCGGTCCACTTCCCTGTCCAGCCATTCGACCGTCCCGACCGGATCCGGCTCCAGCGCGATGCCCGCCGGGAGCGGCTCCGGAAGCAGCGCGGTGCGGCGCAGGTCGAGCATCGAGTCTGTCAGGATTCGCACCACGGCCAGCTCGTCCGGGACGACCTCCACGGCGCCGACCAGGAACGCCCGCGGGAATGCCGACTCGTTGCGGTAGACCGCTGCTTGAGGATCGCGGTAGACCTCCGTGAGGCCCGCCACGCCCTCCAGCGGCCGCGGGCTGAGCAGGTATCGGGTGTTGGTGAGGTCCAGCAGCCGCTGGCTGAAGTTGCGCAGCCCTTCCCCGCCGATCAGCGTCCGGTACCGGCCCATCTCGTTGCCGTGATGCCCGCCGAGTTGCTCGAGGCCGTGGATGGCCAGCGTGTTCGGGGAGCCGCCGTGCCAACCGAGGCGCATGCCAGGGCCGATATCGACCACACGGAACGGGTCGGTCCTGGCCTGCTCGGCCTGGAGGAACCGGATCGCGCCATCCGGCCTCGCGAACGTCGGGTCCAGCATCTGGTTCACCAGGACCGTGCCCCGGATGAAATCCCGGTCCACGCGGTAGAGGTCGAGCGCCGCGAGCACTGCGAGGAGCACCACCGCGCCGCGCCCGCTGAGGAGGTCGCGGGAGGCCAGCTCCCATGCTCCCGCCACGGCGCCGGCCAGCGCGAACGCCAGCCAGAAGCCGCTCCGGATCGCCGGCAGGTTCGCCTGGAACGCCGCCGCCTTGTCCGGCGCCATGTCGGGATAGATCACCGCGCGCCAGAAGCCGGTCACCACGCCGGCGGATTCCAGCAGCGCGAGGGCCCCCAGCGCTGCGACGGCGATCCAGAGGGCACGCTGCGCGGCCTTGCGATCCTCCGGCGCACCCCGGCACCAGTCCAGGAGCCGCTGGAGCCCCATGGCGCCCAGCGTCGCCACGCTCAACCCGACCAGGAAGATGATCATGGACGGCGCGCGGAACAGCTTCACGCCCGGGATGAGGTAGAACAGCCTGAATGCCGGTGTGGTGGCGCCCAGGGCATACAGAAGCGACGCGCCTCCGAGGGCGAGGAAGAACCAGGCCCGGGCCTCCCGCCGCCGCACGAACGCGAGCGGGATGAGCAGGAGCGGGACGAGGCCCGCGTACTCGTGGTTCAGCTTGAAGACGTTGCGGCCCCAGTAGGTGTCGCCCGCCGACGCCTCAGTGGGTACGTTCGCGCCCACGAACTCGGGCACCACCATGGCCATGGCCTCTTCCGGGTGCATGGACCACTGGGTGGAGTACTCGTACGCGGTCTGCGCATCGGCCTGCACCGTCCTCTCGGCCCTGTGGGACCACTCGCGCAGGTAGAGCAGCGGCGGCACGAACTGCACGGCTGCGGCGGCCACGCCCAGGACGCCCGCGAGGGCGAACAGGCCGAACAGGCGGGCGGCTCCAGCGGCGCTCCTCTCCGCGCGCCAGAGCTGCACGAGCCGGAAGAGGAAGTAGGCCGTGATCCCCCACACGGTGAAGTAGGCGGCCTGCATGTGGGACGTGAACATGATGAGCGCGACCCCGAGGGCGAAGAACGCGAAGTCGTGGAGCCGCCGGTGCCGGACCGCGCGTTCCGTCAGCCAGAAGGCGAGGGGCGCGAGTGCGGACACGAAGAGCTTGCCGTCCCCGCCCGGGTAAATGAGGCTGACGAGGTCCGCGCCCATCATGTAGACGAGGCCGCCGAAGAAGGCGGGGCCGCGGCGCAGCCCGAGCCCGCGGCGCAGCCAGAGGAAGCAGAAGATGCCGGCGAGGAAGACGTGCAGGATCATCTTCCAGCCCCAGAACTCGCGCGTATCGAGCAGGAAGAGCGCCAGCGTGGGAGGGTAGAAAATGTCGCCGTGCATCCCCTCGACGAACGGGATCCCGCCGAAGAGGAGCGGATCCCAGAGCGGGAAGCGCCCGAGGCTCCGCACGGCCTCCCTGTAGAAGTCGCGGGCGAAGTAGCTCAGCCAGGTCGTGTCCTGCCCCAGGAGGCCGGCCGGGCCGAACACGAACTCGCGGAACAGCAGGACCGCCGCGAGGGCGTACGCGGCGGCGGGCAGCCACGCCGGGATCCGCTCCTCGGCTCCTCCCTGCGCGCTGGGCCGCGCTGCCGCGGCGGCCGGGCGGGTCTTCGCAGCTCGTGTCCGGGGCACGCGCCTCACCTCGTTTCGCTCAGTAGGGTCTGGTAGATCTCCCGATGCCGGCGGGCGAGCCGCTCGAGGCTCCACCGCTCCACCACTCGCCTCCTGGCCCGGGCTCCCATCTCCGCGAGATCCTGCCGCGCGAGGAGGGTGGCGACGCGGGCGGCGAGGTCGCCGGGGTCGGCCGGCTCGAACAGCGTGCCCACCTCCTCGTCGACGATCTCCGGCAGCCCGCCGACCCGCGAGGCGGCGACCGGCCGGCCGCAGCTCATGGCCTCGAGCGCGGCCACGCTGGTGGCCTCCATGAGGGACGGGAACACCGCCACTTCCGCCTCGGCGAGCAGCGCGGGCATCTCGGTGTTGGGCCGCGCGCCCAGGAAGCGGATGGCGTCCCCGACGCCCAGCTCGCGCGCCAGAGCTTCGAGCCGCGGCCGCTCCGGGCCGTCGCCGACGATGAGGGCCTCGACGTCCAACTCGCGGCGCAGCAACGGCATCGCGCGGATGAAGTACTCTACCCCGTTCTTGGGGAAAAGGCGCCGGGGCACGATCAGCCGGCGCCGCCCGTTCCCCGCCGCGGGCCGCCCCGCGGGAGGCCGGAAGAGCTCCGTATCCACGCCGTTCGTCAGCGCCTCGGCGCGCGGATGCGGGTACAGCCCGAGGGCGACGTCGCGGATCTCCTCGCTCGCGGCCAGCAGCCAGTCCGCCGCCCGGATGATCCGGCGCAGGATCGGCCGCCAGAGCGGCCGCTGCGCGAGCCGCAGGAAGTGCGAGGTGTGCAGCGTCAGCACCATCGGCCGGCCGAGCCGCGCGGCCGCGAGCATCGCGGGAGGCGCCGACGCGAACGTCTGCGCGTGCAGGACGTCCGCGTCCCGGGCCAGCGGGAGATAGGTCGGGATGGAGGCGAGCGTGTGCGCGATCCAGCCGGCCGGCGTCTTGCCGGGGAACCAGGTCCGGATCACCTCGACGCCGTCCATGACCTCCCGCCGGGGCGACTCCGGCTTCGAGCGCGACGTGACCATGGTGACCCGGTCCCCGAGGCGGACCAGCTCCCGGCACAGGTAGTAGGCGTGGCTCTCCAGTCCGCCGACCTCGGGCGGGAAGTAGATGCACTGCTGGAGGACCCTCACGCGCCGCCCTCCCAGTCCACGGTCTCCCGGGGCCGGCCGGTCAGGTGGTGCACGACGATGTCCGCGATCCGCCGGCCGGCCTGCCCGTCGCCGTACGGGTTGCGCGCCGTTGCCATGGCGCTGCGCGCGGCCTCGTCCGTGAGCAGCTCGTCCGCTGCACTCTCGATGCGCTCGCGCCGCGTCCCGACCAGCCGCGCGACCCCGGCCCGCACGCCTTCCGGCCGCTCCGTGACCTCCCGCAGCACCAGCACCGGCGTCCCGAAGCTGGGCGCCTCCTCCTGGATCCCGCCGGAATCGGTCAGGACCAGCGTCGCGTGGCGCAGCGCCTGGACGAGGTCCGCGTAGTCCAGCGGAGCGGTCAGCCGGATGCGCGGATGGCCGGCCAGGATCGCCTCCGCCGGGCCGCGCACGTTGGGGTTGGGGTGCACCGGGTAGAGGAACGTCACGTCGGAATGCCGGGCGGCGAGTGCGCGGATCGCCTGGAACACCTCCCGCAGCGGCGCGCCGAAGGACTCGCGCCGGTGCGCTGTCACCAGCACGAGCCGGTGCCCTGCCGAGAGGACCTCCCGCAGGGCCGCGTCCGCGACCGGCCGCTCCTGCGTGGCGATGCTCAGCAGCGCGTCCACGACCGTGTTGCCGGTGAGGAAGACCTGATGCGGCGGCACGCCTTCGCGGAGCAGATTCGCCCGGGCGTCGGCCGTCGGGGTGAAGTGCAGGTCCGCGATGCCGCCCGCGAGCCGGCGGAAGACCTCCTCCGGGTAGGGCCGCCACTTGTCCCTGCTGCGGAGCCCGGCCTCGACGTGGCCGACGGAGATGCGCTCGAAGAACGCCGCGAGCGCCGCGAACAGCACGGTCGCCGTGTCCCCCTGCACCAGGACCAGGTCTGGCCGGTAGGCGCCGAGGACGGGCCGGAGGCCGGCCAGACAGCCCTGCGCGACGTCGTACAGGTCCTGGCCTTCCCGCATGATGCCGAGGTCCCAGTGCACGGGGAGGCCGAGGACCTCGATGACCTGGTCCATGAGATCCGTGTGCTGGCCGGTGAGGGCCACACGCACCTCGACGGCCGCCGCGTGCGCCTCGAGAGCACGCACGACCGGGGCGAGCTTGATGCCTTCCGGGCGCGTGCCCACCACCACCAGGACCCTCGGACGATCGGCCATCAGGCTGCCTGCTTCGGCGAACGGTGAAAGATGCGGAGTTCGCGCGCTCGTACCCCCCGCAGCGGGCGCCGTTCGCGGGGCGAGCGCCCTCCCCTACCCTACCGCCGCTCCCGGCGGCGCCAGGCGTCCGACTCCGCATGCTGCTGCGCCACCAGCTCCGCGAGGAAGCCAAAGCCGAACAGGAGCATGCCGACGACCTCGAGCAGGATCACGAGGTACAGCAGCGGCCGGAACCCGAAGGGCGGCATCGGGCCCCACATGCGCAGTGCGATGGTGCCCAGCCCGACCAGCACGCCCGCACCGGCCAGGATGAGCCCGCTGAGCCCGAACAGCAGCATCGGCTTGCGGGCGAAGAAGAGGAAGAACGCGACCGACAGCAGATCGAGCAGGCCGATGATGATCCGCCCGCGCCCCGAGTACTTCGACACGCCGTGCCGGCGCGGGTGCAGCGCGATGTCGATCTCCGTGACGCTGAACCCTCGCGCGTGGGCGAGGACGACGAAGAAGCGGTGCCAGTCGTGGCGCAGGAAGATCTCGTCCAGGACCTCGCGCCGGAAGGCCTTCATGGAGTTGAGGTCGCTGACCGGGACGCGGAACAGCCGGCGGCTCAGCCAGTTGTAGATGCGGGACACCATGCCCTTCTCGTAGTGGCCGACCTTGCGTCCCGTGACGATGTCCCACCCTTCCTCGAGCTTCTCGAGGAACCGCGGGATCTCGTCAGGCGAATGCTGGAGATCGGCATCGAACAGGACAAGCCGGGCAGCGTCCGTCTCCTGCGCGCCCGTCAGCAGGGCCTCCGTCTTCCCGAAGTTGGTCCGGTGACTCACGACGCGGAGGCGCGGCCAGCCCGCGGCTTCCCGCCGGGCGGCCTCCGCGGTGCCATCCGTCGAGCCGTCGTCCACCAGGACCACTTCGCCATCGAGCCCGAAGCGCTCGAACGTGGAGCGGAGCTCCCGGACCAGCTCCGGGATGTTCTCGACTTCGTTGTAGGCGGGGATGACGACGGCGAAGTTCCGCCTCGCGCCGGACGAGAGGCGCAGCTCCTCCGCGGGAATCGGCCGGTGCAGGACCTCGGTCATGGCCTCGGTGCGGCGCTCCGGATCGCGCCTCAGACTCGCTTCCGCATCCGTGCGGACAGGATCCCGAGCTGGTCGCGGTACTTGGCCACGGTCCGGCGCGCGATCTGGATCCCTTCTTCCTTCAGGATGTTCACGATCGCCTGGTCCGTGAGCGGGCGCTTGGGATCCTCCTCGGACACCAGCTTCTGGATCTTGGCCTTGATGCCGCGGGCGCTCACGTCTTCGCCCGACGTGGTGGACAGGCCGCTCGAGAAGAAGAACTTGAGAGGCAGCACCCCGCGCGGGGTCTGCACGAACTTCTCGTTGGTCACGCGGGAGACCGTGGACTCGTGCATGTTGATGACTTCCGCAACCTCTCGCAGCGTGAGCGGCTTGAGGTACTGCACGCCCTTCTCGAAGAACTCGCGCTGCCGGTCCACGATGAAGCTCATCACCTTCAGCATGGTCTGGCGGCGCTGCTCGATCGCCTGGATCATCCAGTTGGCGCTGTTCAGCTTGTTGGAGATGAACTCCTTGTTCTCCCCCTTGAACTTGTTCTTGTCCTTCGCGATCTCCCTGTAGGTGCGGGAGAGCTTCAGCCGCGGCAGGCTGGTGTCGTTCAGGAAGACCAGGTACTCGCCGTCGATCTTCTCGACGACGAGGTCCGGGATGATGTAGTTGTCCGCCGGCGAGGAGTACTTGAGCCCCGGCTTGGGGTCCAGCTTCGCGACATCGTCCGCGGCCGCCTGCACGTCTTTGGGCGTGATGGACAGCTCCTTCGAGATCTCGGACCAGCGGTGGTTGATGAGCTGGTCGAAGTGGTCGCGGACGATCCGGTACGCCAGGCCCTCCTCCTTGCCCGCGTCCTGGAGCTGGAGCAGCAGGCACTCGCGCAGGTCACGGGCGCCGACGCCGGCGGGCTCGAAGCCCTGGATGATGCGGAGCATCTCCTCCGCCTCGGCGAGGGTGAACGGCTCGACCGTCTCACCTTCCTCCGCCCACTGGGCGCCCTCGGCGCGGACCCACTCGTTCAGACTCTCGACGACCTCGGCCAACGAGCACGCGAGATAGCCGTCGTCATCGATGTTTCCGATGATCTCCTCGCCGAGGAGCATCTGGCGGGGTGACAGCCGCAGGAGCACGAGCTGGTCGCGCAGGTGATCCGCCAGGTCGCGTGTCTCGACAGGGACCGGCTCGTAGTACTCCTTCTCCTCGTGCTCAGGGCGGCGGCCGCCCGCCTCGAAGCCATCGAGCAGGATCTCCTCCCAGTCGATCTGCTCTTCCTTCTCCTTTTCTTCTTCGGCGGCGGCCGTCTCCTTCGCGGTCTCCTCCTCCGTGGTGACGGGCTCCTCGAGCTCGAGGAACGGGTTGTTCAGCAGCTCCTGCTTGATGTGCGCCTGGAGGTCGAGCAGCGGCATGTACAGGAGATCCATCGCCTGGTACAGGCGTGGATTGATCTTCATCTCCTGGCGGAGCTGCGTACCCTGATAAAGGCCGGTCTTGATCGTCATGCGACTCCCGGTGGCTGATAGCGCTCGCGCATGCGAGCCGTCAGCGTGGGGCCGAAATAGATCTCGGCCACCTCGTCGTTCCAGACGAGCTCGGCGACGGTACCCGAAACACGGACCCGCCCCTCGTACATGATGTAGGCCCGGTCCACGATGTCGAGCGTTTGCTCGACGTTGTGGTCGGTGATGATCACGCCGATGCCGCGGTGCCGGAGACTGGCCACGATCTGCTGGATGTCGTGGACCGCGATGGGATCCACCCCGGCGAAGGGTTCATCCAGCAGCATGAACTTGGGCGAGCTGACGAGAGCTCGTGTGATCTCGAGGCGACGCCGCTCCCCACCCGAGAGCGTGTAGGCCTTCGACCGACGGAGGTGCTTGAGCCCGAGCTCATCGAGGAGACCCTCCAGACGCTCCTTGCGCTCCGCTCGGCCCAGCGGCAGGGTCTCCAGGATCGCCAGGACGTTCTCCTCCACGGTGAGGCGGCGGAAGACCGATGGCTCCTGGGCGAGGTACCCGATCCCGCGGCGGGCGCGCCGGTACATGGGCACGTCGGTGAGCTCCTCGTCGTCGAGGTAGACCGCACCTGCGTTCGGCGAGACCAGACCCACGATCATGTAGAACGTGGTGGTCTTCCCCGCCCCGTTGGGCCCGAGGAGCCCGATGATCTCGCCCTGGGTCAGGTCGAGGTCCACCTGATTCACGACCTTGCGCTTGCGGTACATCTTCACCAGCCCGCGCGCCGCCAAACGGCTCCCGCCAGGCACCGGCTGCCGCGAGCCAGCCCCGGCCTCGGCGGCTGCCTCGGGCATCGTCGCTACAAGCAAGTTCCTTACCGCTCCCTCCAGCTCGGTCAGCGCGGCGGCCCGCCGCGGAGCCACCGCGGCCCAGACGGCGGGAGCGATGCGCACGCGCTCCCAGCCCGCGCCGCTCGGCTCGCCTGACGCGATGCCCGCCGCAGCCAGGCGGGCCAGCACGTGCTCCTCCAGATAACGTGCGGCATCCGTCGCGCTGTCGGCGTCCGGGGAGAACGGACCGTCCCCACCCGCGTGGCCGGCGACGACCGGCGCGGCCCGCCGCACCGCCGCCAACCATTCGCCGCGATCCGCGCTGCCGTCCGGCCCGGCGTGGCGGAGCAGCTCCAGCACGGCGATGGCGACGGACGCATCGTGAGGCCGGAGCCCCGCGACAAAACGCTCGATGGCACCTTCGCTCATCTCGATCTCGCAGCTGGCGGCTGACGGCCGCCGGATGCGGGGCCGGCGGCTCGGCCCACCGACCCCCGGACCGGCTCTAGATATCTACCCCGAACCTCGCCCGTCGCTTCCGCCTCCTTGATCTCGCCCTCGCTCAGGATCAGGATGATCCGGTCCGCGACCGTGTAGTTGATCGCCGGAGGCCCGGGCTCGTCTCGCTCGCGGCTCACACGGTAGAGCGCCTGCGCCCGGCCTCCGGGGCCGACCACCACCAGACGCTCGAGGACGATCTCTGCGCTGTCGCGACCGGCCGCGTGCTGGGCGCTGCGATCCGGGGGCAGCGCCGCCACGGCGGCGCCGGAATCCGGCCGTGGCTCCGCCGCCGTGAAGTACGCGTGGACCGTGTCCCCGCTGACCCAATCCGTCGCGACGAGCTCCGGAAGCCCCGTGCTCAGGGAGTCGAGCTGGCGCTGAGCGAACGCCTCGCCGACTGCCACGAGCTGGCGCAGCTCCTGCCCGGGCGCGAGCGCGTCGATCGAGTCGGCGACGAGCCGGAGCTCGCGCGCGACGGCCACCGCGCGGGCCCGGCCGGCGCTGGCGGCCGACGTGTCGGCCGCCGAAGCGTCGGCGGGCGGCGTCGCCACCGCGATCAAACGCTGGAGCGCTCCCTCCGCGAACTCGAGCCGGACCGTGCTGGCGTCCACATTCAGGTCGCGGCCCTCGAGGTGCGCGTCCTGACGCGCGATGATCCCGCGGAGCTGCTCGCCTTCGAGCCGCACCTCGACGCTCTGCCCTTCGAGCCGCAGGTCCTCCTGTCGAATCCACGCTTCACCCGTGAGCACGAGCAGATCCGCCGCCGGATCGAACGTCGCCGCGTGCGCGCCGCTGCGGGTCTCGCCGCGCGCGATCTCCACGCTGCCCGTTGCGCTGAACCGCCCCTCTCCCTGGATCTCCATCCAGTCGGCGTCGACATCGAAGGGCTGCTCGGCCGAGTCGCCGGGCGCGGCTTCGCCGGCATCGCGCGGGTACAGCGTGGCGTGTGGCCGGCCGGTCACAATCGTCCGTGCCTCGGGCCGCTGCGGCCCGGCCCGCTCGTACGTCAATCGCGGCCCACGGATCACGGAGCCGTGCTGCCGCAGATCCGTCAGCACCACGTTGTCCTGTGCCACGAGCCGTGCCGCCTCCATGTAATAGACGGCCCGATCCGCCTCCAGCGTGCGCTCCGCATCGGCGTAGAAGACGCGGCCGATCAGCTCCAGCGACGTCTCCCTCGTGAGCACCGCGCTGTCCGCCCGCACGACCGTGCTGTCCGTGCACGCGAATTCCGCCGGCCCCGAGATGAACCAGATCTCCGTGTTCCCGGATGTGATGCTCCGCGCCTTCCTCGCCTGCACGAGCTCGCAGTCCCGCGCCTGCCCGGCCGCGGCGGCCGGGGCCGCCAGCGCAACGACGACCAGGAGTGCCAGCGAGCCGCGAACGGTCACAGGTCGAACCTCACACCCGGGACGCGGCCGCGAGGGTTCAGGATCTCGAGGTTTCGCAGCCGGCCGTCCGATCGGAAGCCGTCGCCATGCGCGACGGTGCCGTCCTGCCGCAAGGTGGTGGCGGAATCGCTCCAGATCTGGTCGCGTTCCGGGTCGAAGTGGAGCTCCGAGGTCTCGACGATCCTGTTCCCCTCACGCAAGCGCAGGACGACGTTGTCGCGGGCCGTCATCGCCTCGGTCCGGATATCGAGCGTGCCCGCGCGGGACGTCAGCTCCGCTTCCTCGAGCCCCGCCGCATCGAAGAACGTCACGTGCACGCGCCGGAGCTCGGCCCGGGCCGAGTCCTCGAAGATGTACGCGGTATCCGCGACCAGGACCGCGCGGCGGATGCCGTCGACGGTCATGACCTGCTCGATGCCTTCGATGACCTGGTCGGCGCGCATCGCCGCGTACTCATCGCCTGCGAAGGGCCCCGAGGCCGCACGGTCGCACCCCCCGGCAGCCAGCAGGACGAGGAGAGCGAGGCACTGGCGACGGCTCATACCACTCCCGCCCGCATCAGGTCGTGCAGGTGGACGATCCCGATCAGCCGCCGCTCGCGGTCCACGACCGGCAGCGCCATGATCCCGTGCTTCTCCATGAGGAAGACGGCGGCGGCCCCGAGGACCTCCGGCTCGGTCAGCTTCGGGTTCCGGTTCATCACGCGGGATACGGGGACATCGAAGATGTGTTCCTCCCGCTCCATGAGCCGAGTCAGGTCGCCGGCCGTGACCACGCCGACCACGCGGTTCTCCGCGTCCACGATCGGGACGGTGCCGCGCTTCTCGGCGAGCAGGACGATGCACTCGCGCATCTGCCCGTCCAGCGGCAGACTGGGGTAGCCTTCGCGCAGCATGACATCCGCGACGCGGATCGTGAGCTTCCGGCCCAGTGCGCCGCCCGGATGCAGGCGCGCGAAGTCCTCGCGCGTGAAGCCGCGGCGCAGGAGCAGCGCCACGGCGAGGGCGTCACCGACGGCGAGCGTTGCGGTGGTCGACGTCGTCGGTGCAAGATCGAAGGGGCAGGCCTCCTCGGCCACGGAGCAGTCCAGCACGATGTGCGCGGCCCGTCCGAGCGTGGAGCGGCTGCGACCCGTCAGCGCAATGATCGGCACGCCGAGGCGGCTCAGGTATTCGACGAGGCCGGTCACCTCGTCCGACTCGCCGCTCTTCGAGATCAGCAGCCCGACATCGTCGCGGCTGACGATGCCCAGATCGCCGTGCAGCCCTTCGACGGGATGCAGGAAGATGGCGGGCGTGCCCGTGGAGGTGAGCGTCGCGGCGATCTTGCGGCCGACGATCCCGCTCTTCCCGATGCCGCTCACGATCACCCGGCCCGTGGCCGCGTGGATCCGTTCCACGGCGGCGAGGAAGGCCTCGCCGAGGCGTGACTCGAGCGCCAGCAGCGCTTCCGCCTCCGTGCGGATCACGCGCCGTGCCCGCGCCAGGAGCTCGGCGCCGTCGGTGATCGGCCCGCCGGTGGCGGGCGCCGCGATCGTGGGACTGCTGCCGCCAGCGCCCCGCGGCTCAGTCCGTGCGTCAACCATCCGTGGCCTCCCCAGACCGCGCGGCCGTTCCCTCCCCGTCCGGCGCGGCGCCGCCCTCGCCGCGGGCGCGGCAGTATGCCTCGACGAGCCGGGCCCAATCGCCCCGTGCGCGGAGCAGCGTTTCCGCGAACTCGCGCACCGCGCCGTGCCCGCCCGCGCGGCGCGTGACCCAGCGCGCGGCCGCGCGGACCTCCGGCACAGCGTTCGCCACCGCGACGGGCAGCCCGACCCTGCGGAGCACGGGCAAGTCGGCCAGGTCATCGGCGACGAACGCGACCTCGGCCCAGGACGCGCCGTGACGCGCGAGCAGGCCTTCCACCAGCGGGATCTTTCTCGCGCCGGCATCTTCGAAGCATTCCACCTCCAGCTCCGCTGCCCGGACGCGGGAGGCGGCGGATTCGCGGCCGCTCACGAGCGCGACCTCGAGCCCGGCCCACACCAGCATCTTCACGCCGAGGCCATCCGTGATGTCGAAGCGCTTCAGCTCGACGGCCCCGCCATCCGGGGCCTGGCCCATGTAGAGGCCGCCGTCGGTCATCACGCCATCGATGTCGAACAGCACGAGGCGGATCCGGCGTGCAATGTCGCGAGGCAGATGGTCACCCATGGGTAGCGATGGCGGGAGCGCGCGCGGACTCGCCCAGCGCGGCACGGATCGCGATCACCTGCTCGAGCAACGGCCGCAGCCGGTCGAGGCGCAGCATGTTCGTGGCATCGGAGGGCGCGCGCTCCGGCTCGGGATGCACTTCCAGGAACAGGCCGTGTGCACCGGCTGCGACGGCGGCGCGCACCAGGGGGGGCGTGAACTGCGGGTCTCCGCCGCTGGCGCCGTCCGCGCGGCCCGGGCGCTGGACCGAGTGCGTGCCGTCGAAGACGGCGGGGGCGCCGGTCGCCTCATGCAATCTCTGAAACGAGCGCATGTCAACCACCAGGTCCCCGTAGCCGAGAAACGTGCCGCGCTCCGTCACCGCGACCGCGGGTGCGCCCGCGCCGCGGGCCTTGGCCACCGCGCCCGCCATCTCCTCGGGCGCCATCCACTGCCCCTTCTTGATGTTGAGCGGCAACCCGGTGCGGCCCGCGCTCTCGATCAGGTCCGTCTGCCTGCACAGGAAGGCAGGGATCTGGAGTGCGTCGCACACGGCGGCGGCCGCAGGGGCTTGCGCCGGCTCATGGATGTCGGTGAGGACGGGCAGGCCGCTCTCCCGCCGCACCGCCTCGAGCTGCCGCAGCCCGCGCTCGAGCCCGGGCCCCCGGCGAGCATCCGGACGGCTGCGGTTGGCCTTGTCGAAAGACGCCTTGTAAATGGTCGGCACGCCCAGGTCGGCAGAGATGCGCGCGAGCGCTTCGGCGATGCCGAGGTTGAGCGCGTCATCCTCGAGTACGCACGGCCCGGCGATGAGGAAGAACGGGCCGCCAGGGCGGAACAGGGCCGATGCCTCGGAGGCACCCATCAGTCGCCCACCTCCGCGGGGAGCGGCGCGCCGGCCGGTTCCTGCACCGGCAACGCGATGCCCCGTCGCTCCATGGCGGCACGCACGAAGGACGCGAAGAGCGGGTGCGGCCGCATCGGCCGCGACTTCAGCTCCGGATGGAACTGGCAGCCGATGAACCAGGGGTGATCCGGGAGCTCGACGATCTCGACGAGGTCCCCGTCCGGCGATAGGCCGCTGAAGACGAAGCCGTGCTCCTCGAGCGTGCCCCGATAGGCGTTGTTGACCTCGTAGCGGTGCCGGTGCCGCTCGCTGATCTCGAGCACGCCGTAGATCTGGTGCGCCCTGGATCCCGGCTTCAGGCGGCAGGGGTACGCCCCCAGCCGCATGGTCCCGCCCATGTCCGTGACCTGCCGTTGCGAGTCCATGAGGCAGATCACGGGATCCGCGGCATCGCGGCTGAACTCGACGGAGTGGGACTGGTCGAGGCCGCAAACGTGCCGTGCATAGGCGATGACGCCGCACTGCAGGCCGAGGCAGATCCCGAAGAACGGCAGGCCGTTGACCCGGGCCCACTCGATCGCGCGGACCATCCCCTCCACACCGCGCACCCCGAAGCCGCCGGGGATGAGGAGCCCGTCGTAGTCGGCGAGCCGGTCGACGCCGTGGCCGTCCTCGAAGTCCTCGCTGGAGAGCCAATCGATGTTCACCCGCACATCGTTCGCGATGCCGCCGTGGATCAGCGCCTCGTGAACCGACTTGTACGCGTCCACCAGCGCGGTGTACTTGCCGACCACCGCGATGTGCACGGAGCCGGCACGCGGATGCTTGATCCGCTCGACCATCTCCTTCCAGGGCTGGAGCTCCGGCGGAGGGGTCTGCAGGCCAAGCTTGGAGACCACCAGGTCGTCCAGCTTCTGCTCGTGGAACTTCAGCGGCACCTCGTAGATCGTCTCCGCATCGCGCGCCTCGATGACGCCCCCCACGTCCACGTTCGTGAACAGCGCGATCTTGCGCTTCAGCTCGTCCGTCAACGGATACTCGGTGCGGCAGATCAGGATGTCCGGCTGGATCCCGATCTCCATCAGCTCGCGCACCGAATGCTGGGTCGGCTTGGTCTTCAGCTCTCCCGCAGCCGCGATGTACGGGATCAGTGTGAGGTGGATGAAGATCGCGTTCTCCCGGCCGACCTCCTGGCGGAACTGACGGATCGCCTCGAGGAACGGCAGGGATTCGATGTCGCCCACCGTCCCGCCGATCTCCGTGATCACGACGTCGTGGTTGGGCGCGAGGCGCCGGATCGCCGTCTTGATCTCGTCCGTGATGTGCGGGATCACCTGGACGGTTGCGCCCAGGTAATCGCCGCGACGCTCCTTCGTGATGACGTTCTGGTAGATCCGGCCCGTCGTGATGTTGTTCGCTTGCGAAAGCGACTCGTCGATGAACCGCTCGTAGTGGCCCAGGTCGAGGTCGGTCTCCGCGCCGTCGTCAGTGACGAAGACCTCCCCGTGCTGGAACGGCGAGAGCGTGCCCGGATCCACGTTGATGTAGGGATCGAACTTCTGGATGGTGACGCGTAGCCCGCGAGCGACCAGCAACCGTCCAAGCGACGCGGCGGCGATCCCCTTGCCCAGAGAGGAGACGACGCCGCCGGTCACGAAAACGTACTTCGTTGGCTGACGTACCTGGTCTTCCATAGCGGTTCAGGTCCTCGCTCGTGAAGGATTCGCCATCGCGCGCAACTGCTGCTCCACTCTGGGGATGTCGGCCGGCGTATCCACGCCGCCGTGCGCCGCTTCCACGATCGTCACCCCGATCCGCAGCCCCGCCGCGAGCGGCCGCAACTGCTCGAGGCGCTCGATCTGCTCGAGCTCGCCCGCGGGGAGGGCGACCCATCGCGCCAGCGCGTCCGGGGAGTACGCGTAGATCCCCACGTGCCTGAGATACGCGGGGGAGGCCAGCTCGGCGGCGGTCGGCTCGCCATCCCTCCGATACGGGATCGGCGCCCGCGAGAAGTAGAGGGCGCCGCCGTCCCGACCGCGAACCACCTTGACGACCGCCGGGTCACGCCAGGCCTCGAGCGAGCGGATCGGCGTGGCCACGGTACCGACGTCCCACCCCTCCCGCACCAGGGCGGCCGCGGCGGTCACGTGCGCGGCCTCGACCAGCGGCTCGTCTCCCTGCACGTTCACCACGACGTCGAAGCCGTGGTACTCCGGCCGCGCCACCACCTCCGCCACGCGGTCCGTGCCGGAAGCATGGTGCGCCGAGGTCAGCACGGCCTCACCGCCGAATCGCCGCGCCGCCTCCACGACTTCTTCGCTGTCCGTCGCGATGACGACCGCGTCGAGGGCGGGAATCGCGGCGACGGCCCGCCAGACCCACTCGATGAGGGGTCGCCCGGCCACCGGGAGGAGCGGCTTGCGTGGCAAGCGCTCCGAACCGATGCGCGCCGGGATCACGCCGAGGCACCGCGTGCCGCGCATCAAGGGCGCGATGGGAGAGGGATCGCCGTCCCTGCTGCAATTTTCACGCCGAAATCTAACGGGTCCCGCCGCGGGTGTCAAAGCCGGACCGCCGAAGCCGGCCTCCCCGCCCCGGCCCCCCTTCCGGCCGCGCCGCGCGGCGCCTCGGCTCCCATGGCCGGCGGCGCGTTCGCGGCAGCGAGAGGCCGAGGTCGAACTCCACCTCGTCGAGCGCGTCGCCGGGATCCGTGACCAGGCGGGCACTGAGCACGGACAGGCGGAGTCGAACGCCGACATTCTGCTCGAGCTCGCTCCGCCCCCCTTCCGGCCACGCCTTGCCGGCTGCATGGATCAGCTCGAGGTCCGGCTCGCCGAGCACCGGCACGGCGAAACGCGGCCCGAGCGGGATGATGTAGGTGGTCTCGACGAAGACCAGGCGATCTCCCCTGAACGCCGCGATGCCGGCTGCGGGCAGCGTGCCCGAACCGCCAACGAAGGACCAGCGCTGCCGGGGCAACGCATCCGTGCCGGGCAGGGGCCCCCGGAAGTGCGCGCGGATTTCCAGGCCGTGGTTCGCCAGCGCCGCGATCGCCCACTCCGTCCACGCGTGGAAACGGCCGAAGGAGAAGTCGCCTCCCGCCGCAGCGCCGGCGAGCTCGAGCTCGAGTCCCGCCTCGCCGGCCGAGAACTCGCCGGCCCACTCGCCGGCGCCCACGGCCAGGAGACTCGCGATGCGGCCCTCGTCTGCCGGCAGGTTGGGCCGGACCGAGTCCAGGATCAGGGCCCACGGGTCGTCCGCCCGGAGGGGCTCCGCATCCTCGATCTGCGCGCGCAGGCGGGCATCCCACGTCAGGGCGCCGCGAGAGCGGCGGCGCAGCTCCACGAAGAGTTGCCGCGCCCCGTAGTAGTCCCGGTAATCCCGGCCGGCGAAGAGGTACGAGAGCGAGTTGCGGACCGGGTCGCGGATCCAGCCCTCGTTGGTGAGCGTCGCCTGCCGGGCACCGAGCGTCAGCGTCGTCCCCTCTCGCCCCAGCGAGAAGTCTGCCCCGCCGTCCCACGCGCCGCGCTCGGAGCGGTAGATGACCTCACCGTGCAGGCGCGGCTCGAAGCCGGGGAGCCACGACGGCAGATAGGTCGCGCCCCAGCCCACCGAGAGCCCGTTCACGCGGTCGTACTGGGGCGCGTGCCAGCCGCCGAGGCCGTCGAGATCGAAGGCCTGCCGTACCGGGGCTGGCTCGATGTACAGGACGTCTCCCTCCCGCACCACGCGATACGGCGCCTCGGGGCGGTCGATCAGGATGCCCTGGATCGTCGCGGCCTCCGACCGGTAGAGGCCGCCGCCGACGTTGACCACATCGCCCAGCACCCGGGCGGTCGGCCGGAGGAAGACATTGCCCTGCACGGCCACGAGGTCCCCTGCGACGACGCCTTCGACAGTCAGCGTCGCGCCGAGCACGAGCACGGATCCGCCGCTGGTCTCCCCCGCTCCCAGGGTCGTATCTCTCGTGACCAGCTCATAGGGCCCGGAGAGCAGCGCGTCCAGCCGTTCGTCGATGCTGGGCGCGCCGACGCCTCGCCGCTCCACGCGCTGGGCGGCGGCGGGAGCGGCGACGAGCGCCAGGAGGAGCAGCGCGAGCGCCGGGACGGCCGCAGCCAGCGTCCTCACGTCAACCGAGCTCGAGGAAATTGGCGACGAGCGTGCGGCCGCATTCGCTGGCGATGGATTCCGGGTGGAATTGCACCCCCCAGACGGGGAGCGATCGGTGCCGGACGGCGAGGATCTCGTCCTCCCACCCTGGCTCGCCGGTCCAGGCGACGACTTCCAGCTCGGCCGGCAGGGTGGCGGGGTCGATGACGAGGGAGTGATACCGCGCGGCCGTGAACGGCGATGCGATGCCGCGGAACAGTCCCGTACCGCGATGGACCACGGGCGACACCTTGCCGTGCATGATGCGCCGCGCGCGGACGATGCGCCCGCCGAACGCCGCCCCGATCGCCTGATGCCCGAGGCACACGCCCAGGATCGGGACCGAGCCGGCGAAGCGCTGGACGCATTCGACGCTGATCCCCGCTTCCGCCGGCGTGCAGGGCCCCGGGGAAATCACGATCCGCTCCGGGCCGAGTGCGGCAACCGCGTCCAGGTCCACCTCGTCGTTGCGGCGGACCACCGGCTCGGCACCCAGCTCACCGAGGAGCTGGACCAGGTTCCAGGTGAACGAGTCGTAGTTGTCGATGACGAGGACCATGGCGCCGAAGAGTCGCGGGTTCCGACCGGGCCGTCCCGGCGCCCGAAACGTACGCCGGCGACAGGAGGGCAACAAGTACCGGGCGGAGCCGGCACCCGGCTTCAGGCCCGCGGATGGAATCGGCGATGCACATCCCGGAGGTACTCGCGATCCACGTGCGTGTAGATCTGGGTGGTCGAGATGTCCGCGTGGCCGAGCATCTCCTGGACAGCGGCGAGGTCGGCGCCGCCCTCGAGCAGGTGCGTGGCGAACGAGTGGCGAAGCGTGTGCGGGGTGACGCGCTTCCGGATCCCGGCGCGTTGCACGTGCTTCTTCAGGATGGTCCAGACGCCCATACGCGAGAGCGGGCCGCCCCTGGCGTTCAGGAATACGCGACCCTCCGCGCGTCCGCGGTCCAGCTCGGGCCGGAGCTCGCGCAGGTAGACGCGGATAGCCCGGACCGCGCTCTGGCCCACCGGCACGAGCCGCTCCTTGGCTCCCTTCCCGATCACGGTCGCGAAGGCGTCGTCCAGGGCCAGGTCCCGCAAGCGGAGGGCGGTGAGCTCGCTCACGCGCACGCCAGACGCGTAGGCGAACTCCAGGAGAGCCTTGTCTCTCCAGTAGAGCCGGTCGGCCGGATCCGGCGCATCCAGCAGGCGCTCGACTTCCGCGCGTGAGAGGACGCCCGGCAGCCGGCGCCAGATCCGCGGCGGCTCCAGCCGCTCGCTCGGATCGGAGAGGACCAGCCCTTCGCCGAGGAGAAACGCGAAGTATGTCCGGACGGCGGAGAGGTTGCGCCGGATGGACGTCGGCTGGAGCCCCTGGTCCTTGAGGTGGTAGACGTAGGCGCGCAGGTCGGCGGCTCCCGCCTGCCCCGGCCGGGTGATCCCGCGCGTGGCGAGGAACGCGCACAGGCGCTCGATGTCGCGGCCGTAAGCGTCCAGCGTCCTGGGCGAGAGGCCGCGCTCGAAGGCGAGGTGGTCCAGGAACTCCGGGACGTGATAGGCGGCGTTCAGTCGTGGTGCCTGCGGGTCCTCCACCACCATACGATCACCACCGCGATCAGGACGAGGCCGATCCAGAGGAGCACCCGGTTGACCCGCTCGAACACGGCCAGGATGGCCTCCCAGTTCCGCCCCGCGACGGTTCCCACCTTGACGAGCAAGCCATACCACACGGCGGAGGCGCACGCCAGCGGCGGCAGCACGCGGGCGGGCCGCACGTGGCTGATCCCCGCAAAGACGGGCACCATCGCGCGCACCCCCGGGATGAACCGGCTGAAGAACATGGCCACGGTCCCCCAGCGCGCGTAGAACCCCGCCACGCGCTCGAGCTGCCGCGGGTGGAGCAGCCAGTGACCCAGGGACGTGCGGAAAAAGCCCGGGCCGTACTTCGCGGCCAACCAGTACACGGCCATCGCGGAGCCCACGTTCGCGATCCAGGTCGCCCCGAAGACCAGCCACGGGTTCGCCCGTCCCGCGGCGGCCAGGAACGCGCCGAAGAGCACGAACGTGTCCGCCGGCACCGGAGGGACGACGTTCTCGATCGCTGCGCCGGCGCCGATGAAGAGGTAGACGACGAGCGGCGGGAGCGCCCCGAGGGCGTGAAGCACCTCCTCCATGCGGCCTCCGGCCCGCAGCGCGTCAGGGGGCCGCCGGGCCGATCAGCGCCACGGCAAGGGCGGCGGCCCCTTCGCCTCGCCCGATCCACCCCATGCCCTCGTTCGACTTCGCCTTGACCGAGACGCGGTCCACATCGATGCCGAGCGCGCGAGCGAGGCGCGCGCGCATTTCGGGAATGAACGGCGCGAGGCGGATCTCCTCGCACACGATGGTCACGTCCACGTTGTGTACGCGCTGGCCGCGCTCGCCCAGCCAAGTGCACACGCGGCCGAGCAGGTCGAGGGAATCGGCGTCCTTCCAGGCGGGGTCCGAGGGTGGGAAATGCGTGCCGATGTCGCCCAGCGCAGCCGCACCCAGCAGCGCGTCGGTCACGGCGTGCGCCACGACATCCGCGTCCGAGTGGCCCGCCAGGCCGCGGGCCGCCGGCACCTCGACGCCGCCGAGGATCAGCCGCCGCCCCGCTGCAAAGCGATGCGAGTCGTAGCCGATGCCGACTCTCATGGGACCGGACGGCGGAGCCGCAGGAGCGCGCCGGCGGCGGCCCGCACCCGCGCCCGCCAGCCAGGCCCCGCGGCCCGGTGGGCCGGCCGGCTCCCCATGCGGCTAGCGGCCGGCCGCCAGCCGCAGGATGCGCAGGGCCAGGTGTGCGGCATTCTTCGCGTTGTCGATCCCCACACAGGCGACGGGGACCCCGGACGGCATCTGGGCGATGGAGAGCAGCGCATCCAGGCCGCCGAGCGTGCCGGCGCCGAGCGGCACGCCGATGACGGGCAGCCGCGTGTGCGCGGCCACCACGCCCGGCAACGCGGCGGAGAGGCCCGCGCCGCAGATGATCACGGCGTACCCCTTCTCCTCTGCGCCGCGCGCGAGCTCTGCCGTGCGGTCCGGTTGGCGGTGAGCGCTCGACACCTCGACATCGCACTCCACTCCCGCCTCGCGCAGGATCGGGACCGCCTTCTCCATCTGCGCGCGGTCCGATTCCGAGCCCATCAGGATCAGGACCTTGGCCATGGCATCACGACGTTGCCGCCAACGGCGCGCGCTGGTCATGCCGGCGGCAGCAAGGGCAGCCGTCGTCGCCCTCGCACACCAGCGTGTAGTCCTGATAGCGGCGGGCCGGTCGGAACCCCGCGTCCTCGATCAGCCGCCGGATCTCGGACTCCGGCATGATGAAATCGATCCCGGTCGCGCTGACCACGTTCTCCTCGATCATGAGGGAGCCGAAATCGTTCGCGCCGAAGCGCAGTGCGATCTGCGCCATCTTCGGACCCTGGGTCACGTACGAGACCTGGAGGTTCTCGAAGTTGTCCAGGACCAGCCGGGACAGCGCCGTCACGCGCAGGTAGTCCATGCCCGTGCCCAGCGGGATCCCCCAATCCTGCATCTCCGTGTGGAGTGGCTGGAAGGACCACGCGATGAAGGCGGTGTAGTGGCCGCGCCCCCGCGCCAGACTGCGCTCCTGCGAGGCACGCAGCTTGACCAGGTGCTCCAGCCGGTCGGCCCAGCTCTCCCCCACGCCGTACATCATGGTCGCGGTCGTGAGCAACCCGACCTCGTGGGCGGCCTCGTGGATCTCGAGCCAGCGATCCGCGTCGATCTTCTTCGGCGCGATGTAGTCCCGCACCGCATCCACCAGGATTTCGGCACCGGCACCCGGCATGGAATCCAGACCGGCCTCGTGCAGCTCGCGGAGGACTTCGTCGACCGGACGCTTGCTCACGCGGGCGATCAGGTCGATCTCGGACGCGCTGAACCCGTGCACGTGGATCGGATGGTGGTCCTTGATGTAGCGGAGCAGGTCGAGGTACCAATCGAACGGGAGGTACGGGTTGTGGCCGCCCTGCATCAGGATCTGCACCGCTCCGAGCTCCTTGGCCTCATCGATCTTGCGGCCGATCTCCTCGTAGCTGAGGACGTACGCCTCCTCGTCCTTCGGCCTGCGATAGAAGGCACAGAAGCGGCAGTCCGTGACGCACAGGTTCGTGTAGTTGATGTTCCGGTCCACGATGTAGCTGACGACGCCTTCGGGATGGCGCTCGCGCCGCACGGCGTCCGCGCGTGCTCCCAGCTCGAGGAGCGGCGTCGCCTCCAGCACCTCGAGCCACTCCGCGATCCGGTCCGCGTACGGCCTGCCCGCGACCGGTGCCGGCTCGTAGGCCGGGCGCGGCGTGCGGACACGCGCGCCCATCGCGCCCGCCGGCGTGGGCGCGCGGCGGCGGGGAGCCACGGTGGTCAAGATCGGAAGGACCGACCCGCGGGGGGCGGAGGCGCCCGCTCCGTTGTCTCGCCCGTTCACCATTCGCGCACCTCCCGGTACAGCGCATCCCGCTCGACGGGACGCTTGCCGGCATCCTTGATCAGCCGCACGATCTCCGGGAACGTGAGGCCCTGTGGCGTCCTGGCGCCCGCATCGTGGTAGATCCTCTCCCTGACGACCGTCCCCTCCAGGTCGTCGACGCCGAAGTGCAGCGCGATCTGGCTGACCTTCGGCGTGTTCATGATCCAGTGCGTCTTGATGTGCGGGATGTTGTCGAGGAAGAGCCGGCCGATCGCCAGGTTCTTGAGGTCGTCGAACCCCGTGGCCGCCGTGCCTTGCCGGCCGAGCCGCTCGCCGAGCTCGTTGTTGTCCGGATGGTAGGCCAGCGGGATGTAGGTGAGAAACCCGCCCGTCTCGTCCTGGAGCTCCCGCAGCATGAGCAGGTGGTCGACGCGGTCCGCGTAGGTTTCGACGTGCCCGTACAGCATCGTGCAGTTGCTGGGGATCCCCAGCCGGTGCGCGGTGCGGTGCACGTCGAGCCACTCCTCCGCCGGGAGCTTCCTGGGGGCGATCGTCCGACGCACGCCCTTGCCAAAGACCTCCGCGCCGCCGCCCGGCATCGAATCGAGCCCCGCCGCCCTGAGGCGCAGGAGGACCTCCTCGACCGAGATCTTCTCGAGCCGCGCGAGATGCGCGATCTCGACGGCGGTGAGCGCCTTGACCTCGACGCCTGGGTGCCGCTCCTTCAGGCCGCGGATCATCTCCTCGAAGTACGAGAGCCGCAGCTTGGGGTGGAGGCCGCCGACGATGTGGAACTCGCGGATCGGGGTGTCGCGAACCTGGTCGGCTTCGGCGAACACCTCCTCGAGCGTCATCGTGTACGCCCCGGCCTCCTTTGGCCGGCGCGCGAACGAGCAGAACACGCAGGTCGCCCGCAGGATACAGATGTTCGTGGGGTTGATGTGCTGGTTGGCGACGAAGAAGACCCGGTCGCCGTTCTTGCGACGGTTGACCAGGTCGGCCAGGGCGCCGATGGCCAGCAGGTCGCGCGACTCGAAGAGGGCGATCCCGTCCTCCCGATCCAGGCGCTCGCCCGCCAGGACGCGCTCCACGATCGGCATCAGCCGGGGGTCTGCCGGCCGGACTGCGAGGTCCTCCGATAGCGTCAGGGACATGAGCGTTCCGAGTCAGGGGCAGCGTAGCCTACAAGACGTGTGGAGCGAAAGAATACGGCGCCCGGTGGGGTGGGGCAAGCGACCCCCGCCGGGCGCCGGCTGGCTGGGATCCTCCTCCAGCCCTACTCCCCCCTCCAGCGGCGCAGGGCCAGGCAGACATTGTGGCCGCCGAAGCCGAACGAGTTGCTGAGCGCGACGTCCACGGTACGCTCCAATCTCTGGTTGTGCGCGTAATTCAGGTCACAGTCCGGATCCGGCGTCGAGAAGTTGATGGTCGGCGGGATCTGGCCGGTGGCGCACACCCGGAGCGTGATGATCGCCTCCACCGCTCCCGCCGCGCCGAGCAGGTGGCCGGTCATCGACTTCGTCGAGCCCATGACCAGACGGTAGGCGTGGTCGCCGAAGACCGCCTTGACGGCGAGCGTCTCGTTCAGGTCGTTGGCCGGGGTCGAGGTCCCGTGCGCGTTGATGTAGTCGATGTCTTCCGGCGCGCAGCCCGCATCCTCGAGCGCCAGCCGCATGGCGAGCTGTGCGCCCGCTCCCTCCGGCGCCGGCGCCGTGAGGTGGTACGCGTCCGCCGTCTGCCCGACGCCGACGATCTCGCCCAGGATCTGCGCCCCGCGGTCCAGGGCGGACTCGAGCGACTCCACGATCAACGCCCCCGACCCTTCGCCGAGCACGAACCCGTCTCGCTCCGCATCGAACGGCCGGCTCGCTGCTTCCGGGCAGTCGTTGCGCGTCGAGAGGGCCTTCATTGCCGCGAAGCCGGCCATGGTCAGCGGCGTCACGGTGGCTTCCGCCCCGCCCGCGATCATCAGATCCGCCTCGCCGCGCTGGACGATCCGGTAGGCGGCGCCGACCGCGTGGGCGCTGGAGGCACAGGCGGAAACCGTCGCGTAGTTCGGCCCGCGCAAGCCGTAGCGCATCGAGATCAGTCCGGCCGCGATGTCCCCGATGAACATCGGCACGAAGAACGGGCTGATCCGCTGGGGCCCGCGCTCGAGCATCACGCGCGCCTGCTCCTCGAACGTCCGGATGCCCCCGATGCCGCTGCCGATGATGACGCCGATCCGGTCCCGGTTCATCCGGGGCAGCCGCTGCGCCAGGCCGGCGTCGTCGACCGCCTGCTGCGCCGCCGCGACGGCGAACTGCGCGAACCGGTCCGTCCGGCGCACTTCCTTGCGGTCGAGGTACTGCTCGGGATCGAACCCCTTCACCTCGCACGCGAAGCGGACATCGAAGTCGTCCGTGGCCTCGAACTGCGTGATGGGGCCGGCCCCGCTCCTGCCCTCCAGGAGCGCGGCCCAACTGCTCCGCGTATCGTTACCCACCGGCGTGATGAGACCCACGCCCGTGACCACGACCCGGTGTCCCGATCGGTTGCGCGTCTCCATACTCCATCTCCGCGACCGGGTTTGCCGCGCCGCCCCGGCCTCACTCGCCCTTGTGCTCCTTCAGGTAGCGGATCGCGTCAGCGACCGTCTGGAGCTGCTCCGCCTCCTCGTCCGGGATCTCCAGACCGAACTCCTCCTCGAACGCCATCACCAGCTCCACGGTATCCAGCGAATCGGCTCCGAGATCTTCGACGAACGAGGCCTCCGGCGTCACCTTTTCCGGTTCGACGCCCAGCTCGTTGATGATGATCTCCTTGACCTTCGCCTCGATGTTGTCCGCCATGATACACCCTCGCCGTTGGGGTCTCACATGACCATGCCACCATCGACCACGATGACCTGGCCGGTAATGTAACTCGCTCCAGGGCCAGCCAGGAACCGGACCACGCCGGCGACGTCCGCCGCCGCCCCCAGACGCCCCAGGGGGATCTGCGCGGCCAGTTGCTCGCGCACCTGCGGCGCCAGCACAGCCGTCATTTCCGTTTCGATGTACCCCGGCGCGACCGCATTGCACAACACGCCGCGCGAGGCCAGCTCCTTCGCCGCGGACTTGGTGAGCCCGACGAGGCCGGCCTTCGATGCCGCATAATTGGCCTGTCCCTTGTTGCCGACCAGGCCCACCACGCTCGTCACGTTGATGATCCGGCCGCTCCTGCGACGCATCATGCCACGTGCCGCCGCGCGCATCGTGTGGAACGCACCCTTCAGGTTCGTGCCCAGCACACGGTCCCATTCCTCGTCGCTGAGCCGGACCAGCAGGTTGTCCTCCGTGATCCCGGCGTTGTTGACCAGGATCTCGATTGGGCCGAGATCCTCCTCCACCTGCTTCACCAGCGCATCGACGGCCGCACCGTCGCTCACGTCGCAGGCGTAGCCCCGGTGCCCTGCCCCCGGCAGCTCCTCCGCGGCCGCCGCAGCCCGATCCGCGCTCCGGCCGACCGCGGCGACGCGCGCGCCCGCGCGCGCGAGCTCCTCCGCGATCGCCCGGCCGATCCCTCGCGTCGCCCCCGTCACCAGGGCCGTCCGTCCGGCCAGCTCCTGCGCTGCTTCGCGTCCCGGTTCCATCACGCGTCGATGAACCTCTCCACCTCTGCGGCGGTTCCAAGCGTCTGCGTTCGGGCGCCGGCATCGATCCGCTTGAGCAGGCCGCTCAGCACGGAGCCGGGACCGAGCTCCACGAAGTCCTGGACGCCCGCGGACAGGATCGCCCGCATGCACGCCGCCCAGCGCACCGGCGCCGTCAACTGTCGCAGCAGCAGCTCCCGTGCGGATGCGGCCTCCGTGACCGGCTCGGCAGTGACGTTGGACACCACCGGAAACCGGGGCGCCGCGAACCGCACCGATTCCAGCTTTTCGGCGAGGCCCGCCTCCGCGGTCGCCATCAACGGCGAGTGGAACGCGCCCGAGACGTTGAGCCGGAGCGCCCGGCGCGCGCCGGCTTCGCGGGCCAGCGCGATCGCGCGCTCCACGGCCGCGACATCGCCGCTGACGACCACCTGGCCCGGGGCGTTGTAATTCGCCGCGACACATTCCGCCTCGGGCGTCGAGGCCTCACGGCAAACACGCTCGACCGCCTCGTCCTCCAGGCCCAGGATGGCGGCCATGGTCCCCGGCCGTTCCTCGCCGCTGCGATGCATGAGCTCGCCGCGGCGGCGCACCAGCCGCACCGCATCCGCGAAATCGAGGCTTCCGGCCGCCACGTACGCGCTGAACTCGCCGAGCGAGTGGCCGGCGGCGAAGCGGATGTCCTCGAAGCGACGCGCAACGAGCCGGAACACGGCGATCGAGTGCACCAGGATGGCCGGCTGCGCGTTGTGCGTCGCGGTCAGCTCCTCCGCCGGCCCTTCCCAGGCGATGCGCGACAGCTCGACGCCGAGCGCCTCGTCCGCCTCGCGCCAGAGATCGCGCACCACGGCATGGCGCTCCGCGAGGTCGCGGGCCATGCCGACGTACTGGGCGCCCTGGCCCGGAAACAAGAGCGCTACCAACGCAGGACCGCCGAGCCCCAGGTGAAGCCCGCGCCGAACGCGACGAGAAGCACGTTGTCCCCCGGCTTGAGCCGCCCCTGCTCCTGCGCCTCGTCGAGCGCGATCGGCACCGTGGCCGAGCTCATGTTGCCGTACCGGTCCACGTTGACGAAGACCTTTTCCATGGGGATGCCCGCGTACCGGGCGGTCGCCTCGATGATCCGGATGTTGGCCTGGTGGGGGACGAACAGATCGATGTCCTTCCCCGTCATGCCGGCTCGCAGGAGGGCCTGATCGGCGGCTTCCGCCATCGAGCGCACGGCCGCCTTGAAGACCTCCCGGCCGGCCATCTTGACCAGGTGCATCCGCTCCTCGAGCAGACCCTGGTCCAGCGGCATCTTCACTCCGCCGGCCGGTCGCCAGAGGAGCTCGGCGAGACTGCCGTCCGAGCGGATGAACTGGGAGATGAGGCCGCGGCCGTTGGTGGAACGGCGCACCACCGCTGCGCCCGCGCCGTCGCCGAACAGCACGCAGGTCGAGCGGTCCGTCCAGTCGGTGATCCCGCTCATCTTCTCCGTCGAGACGACGAGCGCGATTTCGCCCCGCCCGGCGGCGAGGTAGCCCTCGGCGACGGCGAGGGCGTAGATGAAGCCGGAGCAGGCGGCGGAGATGTCGAACGCGGCCGCGTTGGTCGCCCCAAGGAGGGACTGCAGATCGCAGGCGGTGGCCGGCAGCAGGCGGTCAGGCGTGGCCGTCGCCACCACGATGAGGTCGACCTCGCCGGGATGGATCTGCGCCCGGCACATCGCGATGCGCGCGGCCTCGGCACCCATCTCTGCGCAGCCCACCTCGAGCGGCGCGATGCGCCGCTCCCGGATCCCGGTCCGCTCCCGGATCCACTCATCCGACGTGTCCACCATCCGCTCGAGCTCGGCGTTCGTCATCACCCGCTCGGGCAGATAGCGACCCGTGGAGACGATCTCGACCAGCGGCTTGGGACCCTTCATGCGCCCTCCGCGAGGCGTTCCTTTGGCGATGTGTTCGTGTCCGGCGGCAGCGCGGCGGCGCCGTTGGTCGGCAGCGCGCCGAGCTCGCGGCGGATGTGGCCCAGCATGCGAGCTCCGACGGCCTGACTGGCCACGCGGATCGCGTTCTTGATCGCGCGCGGCGGGGACTCGCCGTGACAGACGATGGAGATGCCGTTGACCCCGAGCAGCGGCGCCCCGCCGTACTCCGTGTAATCCAGTACCCGCGCGACCCGCTCCAGGTGCACCTCGGTCCCCTTCTCCGCCAGCTCCCGGGCGATGAGCTGGTACACAAAGCCCGCGACGGACTCGTAGAACTTCAGCAGCACGTTGCCGGCGAAGCCATCCGTGACCAGGACATCGCAAACGCCGGAGATGATGTCGCGGCCCTCGATGTTGCCGACGAAATTGAGCCCGCTCCGCTGCAGGAGGCCGTAGGTCTCCACGGCGAGCTCGTTCCCCTTCTCCGGCTCCTCTCCGATGTTCAGGAGGCCCACGCGCGGGCTGGGACGGCGCAGGACGTCCTCCGCGTACACGGCGCCCAGACGAGCGAACTGGAGGAGGTGGCCGGGCTTGCTGTCCACGTTCGCCCCCGCATCGACGAGGACGACCGGGTCCTGTGCAGTCGGCAGGACGGCCGCGACGGTCGGCCGATCGACACCGGGGACAGCGCGCAGGATGAGCAGCGACGCCGCCATCACGGCCCCCGTCGAGCCCGCGCTCACGAACGCGTCCGCCTTGCCCTCTCGCTGCAGCTTGAGGCCGGCGACGATCGAGGACTGCGGCTTGCGCCGCACCGCGGTCGCCGGCGGCTCGCCGGGCTCGATCCGGTCCGGGGCATGCACGATGTGCAGCCGCTCCGGCGCCGTCTCGCCGCAGCGCGTCAGCTCCGCCTCGATCTTGTCACGATCGCCAACGAGCACCAGCTCGAAGTCGTCCGCGAGCTCGCGCAACGCCTCGATCGCCCCCTCCACCTCCACGGTCGGGTGGCGATCCGTGCCCATGGCGTCCAGCGCGATGCGCAACCGGCCCCCTAGACCTGCTCGACTTCGATGACCTGCTCGCCGCGGTACGTCCCGCACGTCGGACACACGCGGTGCGGGAGCTTGGGGTCCCCGCAGCGCGGGCACGGGACGAGCGCGGGGAGCGGCGCCTTGTAGTGCGTGCGGCGCTTCCGCTTGCGCTGCTTCGATACCTTCTTCTTGGGGACGGCCATGATGCCTCCGTGATCAGTCGAACTTCATACGCCGCAACTCGGCCCAGCGCTCGTCGCCCGTGGGGATCGTGCAGCCGCAGCTCCCCTCGTTGAGGTTGGCTCCACAGCGGGGACACAGGCCCCGGCAGGCCTCGCGGCAGACCGGGTACGGCGGCACGGCAAGCAGGACGTGCTCCCGGACCGGCTCGGCGAGATCGAGCCAGCGCGTGCCGGCTGGCAGCGGGTACACCTCGTGACGCTCCGCCTCCGCCTGCCCGACGCCCGCACGGAAAACGAGCGACACCGGCTCATCCACCTCCGCGAGCACGGTGACCAGGCAACGCCGGCACTCCACCTCGACGCACGTACGCAGCCGGCCGCGCACGACGACATCGGGACCGGACTGCTGCGCCTCGAGCCGGGCCTCGAGAGGCCGGGTGAGACGCAGCCCGGTATCGGCCCAGATCGGGCTGTCCGCCGGAACGCGGTCTTCGATCCGGATGCGCCTCTCGCGCTGCAACCGGAGGAGATCGAGTTCCAGCATAGCCAAATAAGATGGGCAGCGCGCGGTTCCATGTCAACCGATCGCCGCCCAGTCGCTCCCGCCTCAGGCGGCGTCCGGCGCCGCCCGCAGGACGTCCGCCGTCGCGAAGAAGAACGCCGTCTCCCGCTGCGCCGTCTCCGGCGCATCCGAGGCGTGGATCGCGTTGCGCTCCTTGGACTCCGCATACAGCGCCCGAACGGTGCCGGGCCGCGCCTCGGCCGGATCCGTCGCGCCGATCACCTCGCGCAGGCGCGCCACGGCGCCCTCGCGCTCGAGCAGGACGGGGACGACCGGCCCCGACGTCATGAAGCGGACGAGCGACTCGTAGAACGGCCGCTCCCGATGCACGGCGTAGAACTCCCGCGCCTCGGCCTCGCTCAGCCGCAGCATCCGGATGCCCCGGATGCGGAAGCCATCTTCCTCGAGGTGCGCGAGAATGCGCCCGGTCAGGTTGCGGGCGACCGCGTCCGGCTTGATGATCGCGAGCGTGTATTCCATCGGTCGTTCAACGCGCGAAGAGTTTGCGGATGATCTGGGCCCGGGTGAGAATCCCCGTGAGCCTGCCCTCGCTGACTACGGGCAACTGCTCGACGTTCTTGTTGATCATCGTGCTCGCGGCCTCGTCCAACCCCACCTCCGGCGAAATGCAGAGCACGGATCTGGTCATGACGTCGCGGACCTTGAGCGCGCCGAGGCCGGGGCCCGCCTCCCGGTCTCCGGCGGGGGGGACCTGCGGAAGGATGGCCCGCATCAGGTCCACCTCCGAGACGATGCCCAGCACCTCGCGCTTATCGCCAGTGACGACGACCGCGTTCACGCGCTCGCGGATCATCGTCTCGAGCGCCTCCCGGACCGGCGCATCGGGAGCGACGACGGGGACGTCGTACGCCATGACGTCTCGCACGGCGAGCTGGGGCTCGATGCGCAGGTCGCCCAGATCCCTGATGGCGAGGACGTCCTCCACCGATCGCGCGGCCAGCAGGCGGTCCAGGACGCGCTCGTCACGCAACAAGCGTCCGATCGCAGCCAGCGTCTGGAGGTAGCTGGACGCCCCCTCGCGGGGGCCCAGGATGAGGAAGACGATCCGGGGCCGCACACGGTCTCCCGCCTCCGGCGCAGCGAGCGGCTCGGGCGCGATGCCCAGGGCCACGACGAGGCGGTCCACCGCATCCGTGCGCTGGTGAGGCAGCACGATCTGGTCCCCGATGGTGACCAGGTCCCGTCCCCCCGCGGTCGCGACCAGGCGCTCGATGTCCAGCGGCGTGCGCACGAGGCCCTGCTGCGCAAGCCGCTGGATGAGCGCGATGATCGCCTCATGCAACGATGCGGCCTCGAGCGGAACGATGATGTTCTCGGGACCGAGGATCTCGCGCAGTTGCATGGAGAGCACGGCTCCGACCGGCTCGGCCGGTCAGAGCGCCTCCTGGATGAGGCCGACCACCTCGATGGGGCGACGCGCGACGCGGATGCCGTTCTCCTCGAAGGCCCGGATCTTCTCCGCCGCCGTACCGGACGACCCGCTGATGATGGCCCCGGCGTGGCCCATGCGCCGCCCCGGGGGCGCGGTCTGGCCGGCGATGAAGCCCACGACCGGCTTCGAGAGGTTCTGCCGTGCGAACGCCGCTGCCTCCTGCTCGTCCGTTCCGCCGATCTCGCCGATCATCACGACGGCGCGCGTCTCCTCGTCCTCCTCGAACGCAGCCAGGCAGTCGATGAAGGAAGTTCCGATGATCGGGTCGCCCCCGATCCCCACGCAGGTCGTCTGGCCGATGCCGGCGCGGGTGAGCTGGTTGACGACCTCGTACGTGAGCGTCCCGGAGCGCGAGACCACGCCCACGGGCCCACGGGTCACGATCGATCCCGGGATGATCCCGATCTTGCACCGGCCCGGCGAGATGAGTCCCGGGCAATTGGGCCCGACGAGCCGCGCCCCCTTCTCCGCCACGAAGGGGTAGACCCGCGTCATGTCGAGCACGGGAATGCCCTCGGTGATCGCGACGATGAGCCGGATGCCGGCGTCCGCGGCCTCGAGGATCGCATCGGCCGCGAAGGCCGGGGGGACGTAGATGACGGATGCATCGGCGCCCGTCTCGCCCACGGCGCGGTCCATCGTGTCGAAGACCGGTACGCGCTTGCCGCCGGGACCCTCGAACCATTGTCCGCCCTTGCCCGGCGTGACGCCCGCAACGATGTGCGTTCCGTAATCCATCATCTGACGTGCGTGGAACGAGCCGTCGCGGCCCGTGATCCCCTGCACGATCAGGCGTGTGCTTTCGTCTGCAAAGATCGCCATGGTCAGTCGGTCGCTCGGGGAGCGCCCCCGGCCATCTCGACGGCCTTCTGCACGACCTCGTCCATCGACGTCGTGGCGCCGAAGCCGGCCTGTTGCAGGATATCGAGGGCGAGTCCTTCGTTCGTGCCCGTCAGCCGGATGACGAGCGGGACCCGGATCTCGATGCGGCGGCTCGCCTCGACGATGCCGTTGGCCACGTCATCGCAGCGCGTGATGCCGCCGAAGATGTTGAAGAGGATGACCTTCACCTTCGGGTCGCGCGTGATGATGCGGAGCGCGTTCACCACCTTCTCCGGATTCGACGAGCCGCCGATGTCGAGGAAGTTGGCCGGCTCGCCGCCGTAGAACTTGATCAGGTCCATCGTCGCCATGGCCAGGCCAGCGCCGTTGACCACCGCGCCGATGTTGCCATCGAGTTGGATGTAGGTGAGGCCCGCCTCGCGCGCGGCGGTTTCCGCCGGCGGCTCCGCCGAAACATCGCGGAGTGCGGCGATGGATTCCCGCCGGAAGAGCTCGTTGTCATCGATGTTGAACTTCGCATCGATCGCCTTGACCTCGCCCGCCGGCGTGGTGATCAACGGGTTGATCTCGGCGAGCGAGGCGCCGCTCTCCACGAAGGCGCGGTACAGGTTGCGCAGAATCGCCGCACAGGCACGCTGCTGCGGGGCCTCATCGTAGAGCGTCGTGGCGAGCCAGTACGCCTGGTGCGGAAGGAGGCCGTAGCGCGGATCCACGACGAGGCGCCGGATGGCACCGGGCGCCCGCGCGGCGACCTCCTCGATGTCCACGCCGCCTTCGCGGCTGACCATGAACACCGGGCGCTTGGACGCACGGTCCACGATCACGCCCACGTAGCTCTCGGAGGCGATCTCCTCGGCCGGGGTGACCAGCACCTTCTTCACCCGGAGTCCCTTGATCTCCATCCCGAGGATGCGAGCGGCCTTCTCCCGCGCCTCGGCCGGGGTCGCCGCGAGCTGCACGCCGCCCGCCTTGCCGCGGCCGCCGGCGTGCACCTGGGCCTTGATGACGACGCGGGCGCCGAAGCGCGCAGCGATGGTCTCCGCTTGCTCCGGCGTCTCGGCCACCTCCCCGGGTGGAACCGGAACGCCGTGCGCGCGAAGGATCTCCCGCGCCTGATACTCGTGAATGTTCATCCGTCAGGTCACATGTTGTTCGAGGGATTGCGGGCCGGCCGCTTCGTCCGGCACGATCACGGTCCCCGCCTCGCCGCGCACCGCGGCGAGGCCGAGGTCGAGGCGAGTGATGATCGCCCGCCGCCCGCCGCCCTTCACGAACGAGACGGCCGCCTCCACCTTCGGGCCCATGCTCCCGCCGCCGAACTCGCCGGCCTCGAGCAGCTCCTCGGCGCGCGAGGCGGTGAGGTGGCGGAGTAGCCGCTGGCCGGGCCGGCCGTACTCCAGGAAGACGCCCTCCACGTTCGTCAGGATCAGCAGCACCTCCGCGCCGATGTCGCGGGCGAGGACCTCCGCCGCGCGGTCCTTGTCGATCACGCCGTCCACGCCCTCGAGCCGGAGCACCGGATCCCGATACACGGGTGTCCCGCCGCCGCCCGCGGCAATGACGATCGTGTCCGCGTCCAGGAGCCGCCGGATCTGTTCCCGCTCCACGACCGCCAGGGGGCGTGGCGAGGGAGCGAGCCGGCGCCAGCCCTCCGCCACGCGGCCCACCGCCCAGCCGAGCTCCCGCTCGAGCGTCCGGGCGGCCTCCTCATCCAGCACGCGCCCGACCGGCTTGACCGGCTCGTGCGTGGCCGGGTCGGCGGGGTCCACCAGGACCTGGGTCACCAGGGTCACGACCCCGCGCGCGATGCCCGCCCGCTCGAGCGCGTTCTGCAACGACTGCTGGATCATGTAGCCGATCCAGCCGGCCGTCGCGGCCACGAGAACGCCGAGCGGCAGCGGGGGCAGCCGGTCGCGCGCCAACTCGTTCCGGAGCAGCTCGTCGCCGATCTGCGGCCCGTTGCCGTGGACGAGGACGATCCGCCAGCCGGCGCGGGCGAGCTCGACGACGGGCGCGAGACTCTCGCGGGTATGCGCGAACTGCTGGTGGATGTCACCGCGCTCGCCCGGTGGCAGGAGGGCGTTGCCGCCCAGGGCCACGACGATCGAGCGCGACTGCTCTGGCGCAGAGAACGGCTGCGCAATCATAACCCTGCCCCGCAGTGGTTGCAAGCGGCCACGCCACTTGCTCCTACCCCGCCGCGTCCCGCCCGGCCCCCCGGCCCCCCGGCCACGCCGGCTCAGCCGGCCGGCTCCCGGCGCGCGACCCGCTGCAGGAACTCGCGCAAGTCGCGCAGCGCCGCGCCGAAGCCGGCCAGGTCCCCCTCCCGCAACCGCCGGTCCGCCCGCTCGAGCAGGTCGAGCGCCCGGCGCGGCCAGTCGTCTGCCCCCCCGGCGTCCGTGGGCGAGGCTTCCGCGTCGGCCACCGGTGCGCCGTCGCCTCCGCCGCGCAGAGCCGCGATGGCCTCCGGGAGGGTGAGCGCCATGCTCACCGCCCGGCCGTCGCTCACGATCACCCGCTGGAGCTCCGGAATCGGGGTCCCCTGGCCCGAGAGGAACAGCGGCTCGATGTACAGGAACGTGCTGTCCAGCGGCACGACGCGCAGACGGCCGAGGTCCACGTTGCTGCCCGAATTGCGCCAGATGCTGAGATCGTAGGAGATCGCCGGATCCTGCTCGATCAGGGTCTCGATCTGGGTCGGCCCCGGCACCTGCTGGTTGCGAGGCAGCTCGAGCAACAGGAGCTCGCCGTAATGCGGGGGGTCGTTCCGGGCGAGGAGGATGGCGGTCATGTTCTGGCGCTGGCGCGCAATGAACGGCACCGACAGGACGAATTCCGGCCGCTCCTCGCCCGGCAGCCGGAGGATCGAGTAGGTGGGGCGGAAAGACCGGGCATCCGTGCCGAGCTCCTCGGGCACCTGCCAGACGTCCTGCCCCGCGTAGAAGGCCTCCGCCCCATCGATGTGGTACTCCTCGAGGATCGCGGCCTGGGCACGCAGGTAGAGCGCCGGGTAGCGGAGATGCGCCCGCAGGCCGGGATCCATGGCATCCAGCGGCTTGAGGAGGCCCGGGAACACGCGCCGGTAGGTCTCCATGATGGGGTCCGCGTCGTCGATCGTGAAGAGCGAGACGGCGCCGGTGAGCGCATCCACGGTCGCCTTGGCGCTGTTGCGGAGATAGCGCACCGATTCGAGGCCGGGGATGCGCACGCTGCGCGAGAGCGGGCGCGAGAGGGGGAACGTCTCCGAGGCCGTGTAGCCATCGACGATCCAGACGATGCGGCCGTGATGGATCACCGGGTAGGGGTCCGGATCCCAGAGCAGGAAGGGGGCGATCGCGCGGACCCGCTCGCCGACGGAGCGGCGGAACAGGATCCGGCTGTCGGCGTTGAGCTCGCCCGAGAAGAGCAGATTCTTGTCGGCGAACCTCCAGGCGAAGGCCAGGAGCCGGGGAAACGGGCGCAGCGGGATGCCCTCGGGGAAGTCCTTGCCGGGCGTGCCGTTGAGAGCGCCATCCCGACCCGGCACGAGCACCACGTAGTCGGACGTCGTCTCGCCGACGAAGATCTGGGGATGCGTCAGCTCGAGCGACGGCGGTGCGGCCGCATCCCGCACCACCGGGTCCAGGTTGCCCAGCCAGAGCACGGGCTCGCCACGTCCCGAGACCTGCGACGCAGGGGTGATCACGGCTCCGAGGCCGGCGATGTAGCGCGGGTTCAGGCGGAGCGTTTGCCACGTCTGTGCGCCGGTGGGGAGCCCGCGCGCGTAGAACTCGCGGACCGCGATGGCGACCTGCGTGCTGGCGGCCGGCGTCCCGTAGCGGTCGTAGTCCACGCCGGGGAACTGGTAGTAAGGGAAGATGGTCTGGATCTGGTTGTAGGCGATGCGCAGCGGCTCGGGGTCCCAGAGGGGGAGCGCGGCGAGAACCGGCTCGAGCTCTTCCCATGGCGGGACCGCTGTCGGGCGGTAGGGATGCGGCCTGCGCTCGATGCGGTGGAGGTCGTAGGCGCGCCGCGTGAACTCGATGTTCCAGCGAATGTACGGTGCTTCCCTCGCGAACTGGTTGGGCTCGACCGCGAACTTCTGTACCAGCGCAGGATAGAGGAACCCGGCGAGCAGCGCGCCGAGCAGGAGCGCGCCGACGGAAAGGAGCGCCGGCAGCCACGTGCGGCGCCACGCGCCGAACAGCAGGGCTGCCGCCGCGACGCACGAGAGGAACGCCATCGCGGTCCGGGCAGGGAGCCGGGCGGTGACGTCGGTGTGCCCCAGCGGGTAACGCACGCCCGACCCCTCGACCAGCAGGCCGTAGCGGCCGAGCCAGTACCGCGCGCCGATGAGCAGCGCCATTCCGGCCACGAGGACGACGAAATGAAGGCGTGGAGCCGACTCGATCTCGAGGCGGCCGTCGCGCAGGCGCACGCCTCCGCTCAGCACGTAGCCGAGCAAGACGAGCAGGAACGTCCACACCAGCAGCAGCAGCAGGTACTCGCCGATGCGGTAGTAGATCGGCAAGTCGAAGACGTAAAAGGAGAGGTCCCGCCCGAGGAGCGGGTCGGTGGTTCCCCACTCCACGTGGCGCAGCCAGGCGAGGACGGCGAGCGCCCCCTCTGCGTCGAAGCTGATGCCGGAGAGCCACCAGCCGGCGAGGAGTGCGGCCGCGAGGAGGCCGAGCGAGACGTACCGCCGCGGGATCTGCTCGGAGATCTCGAGGTTGCCGTACCGCCGCCGTAGCTGCACCGGCCCGAGCTGCCGCGCGACGAACCACAGGTTGAGGGCGACGAATGCGGCTCCCAGGCCGCCGGTGGCGATCCGCACCCCGAAGCCCGCGGCGATCCGGGTCCAGTAGACAGAGCCATAGCCGAGGCCCGAGTACCACAGCGCATCCGTGTAGAGATCCGTCAGCGCGCTCCCGCCCACGAGGATGGCGACGAGCACGACGGCAGCAACGAGGAGGACGCGCCCGGGCCGGCGGAGCATGTTACACGTCTACGCCCTGTTCCCGCAGCCACCCTTCCATGGCGGCGCGGATTCCGGCGAGTGCCTCCGGGGAACGGGCCTCGTAACGCAGGACGAGCACGGGCTGGGTGTTGGACGCGCGCAGGAGTCCCCACCCCTCCGGGAACAGGACGCGGGCGCCGTCCACGGAGATCACCTCATGGGACCGCCCGAAATGCTGCACGGCCGCCGCGACGATGTCGAACTTCCGTTCTTCCGGGACGTCCACGCGGATCTCCGGTGTCGAGACATAGGCCGGGAAGTCCGCAACCAGGCTCGACAACGGCCGGTCGGCCCGCGCGGCGATGTCCGCCAGCCGGCACGCGGCGTACAGCGCGTCGTCGAAACCGTAGTACTCATCCGCGAAGCAGACGTGGCCGGAGAGCTCGCCGGCGATCGGGGCCCCGGTCTCCTTCATCTTCTCCTTGATCAGAGAGTGCCCCGTTTTCCACATGATGGGCTCGCCGCCCCGTGCCCCGAAGACCTCCGGCAGCGCCTGCGAGCACTTGACGTCGAAGACGAGACGCTGGCCCGGGCCGCGCCGCTCCAGCAGGTCCAGGCCGTACAGCAACAGGAGGATGTCGCCGCGGATGATCCGTCCGTTCTCGTCCACGGCGCCGATGCGGTCGCCATCCCCATCGAACGCGACGCCCAGGGCGGCGTCCTCGACACGCACGCGCTCGATGAGGTCCTCCAGGTTCTCGTCCACCACCGGATCGGGGTGGTGGTTCGGGAACGTGCCGTCGGATTCGCAGTAGAGCGGCACGACATCGGCGCCGATCCCCTCGAGGATGCGGACCGCCACCAGGCTCGCGGTGCCGTTCCCACAATCGGCCACGATCCGCAGCGGCCTGGCGAGTGAAAAGCGGCCGCTCACGTCGGCAATGTAGTCCGGCAGCACGTCGTGCCTCTCGAGCCCGCCGGCCCCGACCTCGAACTGCCTTCCTTCGATCCGCTCGCGCAACCGCTGGATCGCCGCCCCGTACAGCGCCCGGCCGTTGACGACCAGCTTGAAACCGTTGTACTCCGGCGGGTTGTGCGACCCGGTGATCTGGATCGCTCCATCGGTGCGGAGCCGCGTCGCGGCGAAGTAGAGCGTCGGCGTCGGCACGGTGCCGACGTCGATGACGTCCACGCCCGCCCCGCGAAGGCCGCGGATGAGCGCGTCCGCCAGCCCCGGCGAGGAAGGGCGGTTGTCGCGTCCGACGACCACGCGCAGCCCCGGTGCGCCCCCATGTTGCCCTCGCAGCTCGCTGGCGAAGGCGCGCCCGATCTGCTCGGGTACGTCCCCTCCGAGGTCCCGGCTGACGACGCCCCGGATGTCGTACTCGCGGAAGATGTGTGGATTCACAGGCACGGCGCTCCCCTCCGACCGCAGTTCCCCGAAATGGCCGGAACCTAGACGCGCGGCTCGCGCAACGTCAACCACCCGGGCCGCCTGCGGCGCGCGGCCGGCCGGTTGCGAGCCCGGAACGCGAAACGGCCGCCGCGGTGCCTCGCGCCGGCCGTCCTATTGCCCCGTGATCCCCGTCCGCCGTCAGGGCGACCTGAGGCCGAGCGCGCCCGCATCGATCAGCGCGGCGGCGCTCCGCTCCGCCAGGTCGAGCAGCCCCCCCGGGAACACGCCCAGCGCGACGACAGCGACCGCGGCCGCCACCAGCGCGAAGCGGAGCCCCGGCGAGACCAGCACGCCCGCGTGCGCGTCGGACCGCGCCGGCTCGCGGAACCACATGTACCAGGCCACGCGCAGGTAGTACCAGTACGAGACCAGAGACGCCAGCACGAGCGTGATCGCGAGCCAGACCAGTCCCTTGTCCACGGCTGCCCGCAGGATGTACACCTTGCCGATGAAGCCGCCCGTCAGCGGGAAGCCGGCCAGCGACAGGAGGAACACGGTCATCGTGACCCCCAGGAGCGGCTTCTGCCAGCCGAGCCCCGCATAGTCGTCCAGGTCCAGCTTCTGCTCGCCCTGCCGGGCGACCGCCAGCAGCACACCGAAGGCCCCGACGGTCATGAGCGTGTAGACGAGGAGATAGAAGAGGAACGACGCGGTGCCGGGCGTGCTCGCAGCCGCGAGCGCGACCAGCAGGTAGCCGGCGTGGGCGACGCTCGAGTAGGCGAGCATTCGCTTGACGTTCCCCTGCACCGCCGCGAGGAGGTTGGCCGCGACCATCGTCACGAGCGCCAGCAGGAAGGCGATCGCGCCCCACGTGTCGTACAGGCCCGGGAACGCCGTCAGGAAGACGCGGAGCAGAGCTGCGAACGCCGCGGCCTTCACGGCCACGGCCATGAACGCCGCAATCGGCGCCGGCGCCCCCTCGTACGCGTCTGGCGTCCACATGTGGAACGGCACGGCGGCCACCTTGAACGCGAATCCGACCGCCAGCAGCGCCATGCCGACCAGGACCAGGATGTTCGCCCCCAGGCCGTCCACCCCGATCACCGCCGCGATCAACGCGAGGTTGACGGTGCCCGTCCCTCCGAAGACCATGGCGATGCCGAACAGGAAGAACGCGCTCGAGAACGCACCGAGCAGGAAGTACTTGAGCGCGGCCTCCGCGGCGCGCAGGTCCCGGCGGTTGACCCCCGTGAGGACGTACACGCCGACCGACATGAGCTCGAGGCCCAGGAAGATGACCATCAGGTCGCGCGAGCCCGCGAACACCATCATCCCGACCAGCGAGAGGAGCATGAGCGTGTACAGCTCGCCGAGCCGCAGATGCTCCTGCTCCAGATAGCGGGTCGAGATCAGGATGAACAGGGCGCCGCCGAGCAGCAGCAGGAAGTTGGTGAAGATCCGGAACGCATCCACCGCGATCATGCCGGTGGTGCCCGCTTCCGAAACCGTGGCGAGCCACCCATTGGCGAGCGTGGCGAGGGCGATCCCGCCGAGCGCCAGCCACGTGACCGAAGGATGAGACGGCTCGCTGCGGTCGCCCTTCTGGAAGACATCCACCAAGAGGACGAGCATCGCCCAGACAGACAGGACGACCTCGGGGAGCAGCGCCCAGAGATAGTGGAGCGGGTTCGAGTAGTCGATCGACATCTCAGCGATCAATGGCCATGGTTACGCTCAATCCGCGCTCGCCGCGGCCCCGGGCGGACGCCAGCCGATCAGCTCCCCCAGGGAGACGGAGGTCGGGACGGTGCGGCGGTCGACGCTCTCCAGCAGCTCGACGACGCTCGCCTCCGTGCGCTCGAGCACGGGCTTGGGGTAGACCCCGAGCCACAGCATCCCGATGACGAGCGGAGCGAGCACGAGCCGTTCGCGCCAGCTCAGGTCCGGAAGCCTCCGGTTCTCTTCCTTGTCCAGCGCGTTGAACACGATGCGCTGCACCATCGGCAGCATGTAGTAGGCGGCGAAGATCACGCCCGTCGCCCCGATCGCCGCGACCCAGGGGTGGGTCTGGAACGTGCCGATCAGAGAGAGGAACTCGCCCACGAAGCCGCTCGTTCCGGGCAGGCCGATGCTCGCGAACGCCGTGAAGACGAAAACCGCGGCAAAGGCCGGCATGGCCGCGGCGAGGCCGCCGAAGTCCGCGATGATGCGCGTGTGGCGCCGCTCGTACAGCATCCCCAGCAGGAGGAACATCGCGCCCGTGGACAGGCCGTGGGAGAGCATGACGACCATGGCCCCCTGCACGCCCTGGAGCGTGAGCGCGAAGACCCCCAGCACGACGAAGCCCATGTGCGCCACCGAGGTGTACGCGATCAGCTTCTTCGCATCCGGCTGCACGGCCGCGACCCACGCGGCGTAGAGGATGCCGAAGAGGCCGAGGACCAGAAGCGCCAGCACGATCTGAGGATGCGTGGCCACCTGCGGGAAGAAGGGCAGCAGGAATCGCAGGAACCCGTACGCCCCCAACTTCAGCAGGATGGCCGCCAGGATCACCGACCCCGGGGTGGGCGCCTCGACGTGCGCGTCCGGCAGCCAGGTGTGGAAGGGGAACACCGGCACCTTGATGGCGAACGCCAGCGCGAACGCGACGAACAACCAGAATTGCTCCCGGAACGTGAGCGAGACCTGCAGCAGGTCCGCGTACGCGAAGGAGAACTCGCCGGTCAGCGCCCGGTACTTCACGCAGACGTACAGGATCCCCACCAGCATCAGCAGGGAGCCGAACGTCGTGTACAGGAAGAACTTGATCGCCGCGTAGATGCGCCGCTCTCCTCCCCAGATGCCGATGATGAAGTACATCGGCACCAGCATGATCTCCCAGAAGACGAAGAAGAGGAAGAGGTCCGTCGCCATGAACACGCCCAGCACGCCCGTCTCGAGCACGAGCATCATGGCGTAGAACGTCCTCTGGCGCTTCTGGATGTACTGGAACGAGCCCAGGATCGCGACCGGCGTGAGGAGGGTCGTGAGCAGGATGAGCGGCAGCGCGATCCCGTCGATGCCCAGCCGGTAGTAGATGCCCCACTCCGGGATCCAGGGCGCCGCGCTGGCGAACTGGAAGGTGCCCGTCGCCGGATTGAAGGCGACCCAGAGGGGCGCCGACACCAGGAACTCGAGCAACGCCGCCCACGCGGCCACGTTGCGAGCCCGCGCTTCGGGCACGGCGTACACGACGGCCGCGGCGGCCACGGGGAACCACAGGATGAAATGGGTCGCCCAGGCCGGGTAGTCGAGGGAGTTCAGGAGCGCTTCCATTCCGGTCTCACAAGACGACGAAGCCGAGCAGGACGAGAACGCCGATGGCGATCGCGAACGCGTAGGCGTTGAGCTGGCCGGTCTGCAGCCGCGCTCCCCGGAGGCCGAGCCAGCCCGAGAGCCGCGCGGCGCCGTTGACGAGGACGCCGTCGATCAGGCCATTATCCACCCAGCGCCAGAGGGCGCGGGACGCGCCGACCACGGGCCGGACGACGACCGCATCGTAGAGCTCGTCCACGTACCACTTGTGATACAGGACTCCGCGCAGCCCGGTCGGCTCGGCGGACTCCACCGCCGGGCGGATCGGCACGCCTCGGTACGCCCGCGCCGTCGCCAGGACGACCGCGATGGCGAGCGCGAGCGATGCCACGGCCCAGAACCCCTCCCCGCCCCCGAGCAGGGCGGTCTCGTTCAGCGGGCCGAGATGCTCCTCGAGGATGCCGTCCGCGGCCGCCGTGACCGGGTGCAGCCACTCGTGCAGCCATTCGCTGGAGGGCAGCCAGCCCAGCACCGGCAGATCCGCGATGGCGTGCGGCACGTTCACCCAGCCGCCCACGACCGAGAGTACGGCCAGGATGATCAGCGGCAGGGTCATCACGCGCGGCACCTCGTGCAGGTGCTCCCGTGCCTCCGCACCGGACCGGTTCTCGCCGTGGAACGTCATGACCATCAGGCGAGTCATGTAGAACGCCGTGAGGACGGCGGCCGCCAGCGCCACGAGCCAGATGATGTGGATCCATGGCGCGTACGGCCCCACTGCACGCGCGGCTGCCTGCCAGATGATCTCGTCCTTGGAGAAGAAGCCCGCGAACGGCCACACGCCCGCGATGGCCAGCGTGGCGATCCACATGGTGACCCACGTGATCTTCATGTGAACGCGCAGCCCGCCCATGTTGCGCATGTCCTGGGCGTCCCAGTCGCTGTGCGCGTGATGGAAGGCCTCGTGCATGGCGTGGATGACGGCCCCGGCCCCCAGGAACAGCAGCGCCTTGAAGAAGGCGTGGGTCATGAGGTGGAAGATGCCGGCGGCAAACGCCCCCAACCCGACCCCGACGAACATGTAGCCGAGCTGCGAGACGGTGGAATACGCCAGCACCTTCTTGATGTCGTACTGCGACACCGCGATGGTGGCCGCCAGGAGCGCGGTGGCGGCGCCGACGCCTGCCACGACCGTGCTGGACAGCGGCGCCAGCGCGAACAGCACGCCCGCCCGCGCCACCAGGTAGACGCCGGCGGTCACCATGGTCGCGGCGTGGATGAGCGCGCTGACCGGCGTGGGGCCGGCCATTGCGTCGGGCAACCACACGTAGAGCGGGATCTGGGCGCTCTTGCCGGTGGCGCCCAGGAACAGGAAGAGCGTGATCGCCGTGACGACCGCGCCGCCGTACGGCAGCGCGGCAGGCGCCGCCGCGAACACTTCGCGGAAATCGAGGGTCCCCAGGTTCGCGAAGATCAGGAACATCGCGACCAGGAAGCCGAAGTCCCCGATCCGGTTCACGACGAACGCCTTCTTGCCCGCGTCCGCCTTCTCGCGATCCGTGAACCAGAACCCGATGAGGAGGTAGCTGCACAGCCCGACGCCCTCCCACCCCACGAACATGAGCGGGAAGTTGGCCCCGAGCACCAGCACGAGCATGAAGAAGACGAAGAGGTTCAGGTACGCGAAGTACCGGGCGTACCCCGCGTCTTCCCTCATGTAGCCGATGCTGAAGACGTGGATCAGCGACCCCACTCCCGTGACGATCAGGGTCATCAGCATCGAGAGCTGGTCGAGCTGCAACGCCGCATCGAGCTGCAGCCCGCCGGCCGGCATCCACGACCAGTACGGCAGCACGAGCGGCTCGTGCAGCTCCGCCCCGGACATCCGCACGAAGTTCGCCAGGGCGAGCAGGAAGGCCAGCGCTACGACGCCCGGCCCCACCAGCGAGGGGATGGCTTTCCGTGCCGGAGCGAGGAACGCCACCGCGCCGTTGATCGCGAAGCCGGCGAGCGGCAGGAGGACGATCGCCCAGGGCAGGATCGGCTCGAACGTCACGCTACCACCGCAGCAGGTTGAAGTCCTTGATGTCCACCGTCTCGGTGTGCCGGAAGATCGAAATGATGATGGCCAGCCCCACGGCCGCCTCCGCCGCCGCGACGGTCATGACGAAGAAGACGAAGACCTGGCCCTCGATCCCCACGGCCTGGGAGAACGCGACGAACGCCAGGTTGACCGCGTTGAGCATCAGCTCCACGCACATGAACAGAATGATCGCGTTGCGCCGGACCACGACGCCGGCCACGCCGATCACGAAGAGGAGCGCGGAGAGGACGAGCGATTCCGTGATCACCGGCTACACCCTCCGTTTCGCGAGGAGGACCGCGCCCACGATCGCGACCAGGAGCAGGAGCGACGTGAGCTCGAACGGCACCAGGTACGTCCGGAACAGCGGCGCGGCGATCGCTCCCACGGCGTTCAGCTCCCGCAGGGCCGCCTCGATCACCAGGCTGCCCCCCATGTCCGTCACCGCGCCCTCGGCGGCGAGCCCGCGCAGCAGGCCGTACCCCGTGAGTCCGGCGACCACCGAGCCGGCGACGATCCAGCCGAACTCCCGCAGGTCCCGCCGGTAATCGTGCCCCAGGTTCAGGAGCATGATCACGAAGAGGAACAGCACCATGATGGCACCGGCGTAAACGATCACCTGGATCGCCGCCACGAAGTGGGCCTGCAACAGCACGTAGATCGCCGCGAGGCTGAAGAAGCTCGCCACGAGCGAGAGCAGGCTCGCGATCGGCGTGCGGCCCAGGACCATGCCCAGCCCGCCGCCGAGCGCGAGCGCCGCGAACAGGTAGAAGAGGAGAGTGGTCATTCCGACAGCGGATCCTCCGGGTCCCACAGCACGGTGACGGGGTGGTCCTGCGCCATCAGGCGGTCGAGATCGTAGACGAAGCGCTCCCTCGTGTATTCGGCGTTCTCGTAGTCCTGCCCCACGTGGATGGCCTCGACGGGGCACACCTCCTGACACATGCCGCAGAAGATGCAGCGGAACTCGTCGATCTCGTACACGACGGGGTAGCGGTTGCCCTGGTCGTCCTCCCCGGGCACCAGGCGGATGCAGTTCGCCGGGCAGATCGTGGGGCAGAGGCCGCACGCCACGCACTTGGGCCGCCCATCGGCATGCACCGCCATGCGGTGCGTGCCGCGCCAGCGTGGCGACAGCTCCAATTTCTCGTCCGGGTACTGCATGGTGACCTTCCTGGGGTTGACCATGTGCTTGAAGGTCAACGCCATCCCCTTGAGCGTCGCTCGCAGGTAGGAGGTCGTGCCCTCCGGACGCTTCATCGTCTTCACGCCGATTGCCATGGCGCTCCCCTCCTGCCTCGCCTCAAGTGCGCTGCGCGTGGGCGACCTGCGGCGCCGGCTGGGGCGCCGGGGCCGGCCGGGCCGGCTGGACGAGCCGCCGCGCGACCACGGCCCGCGGCCGGACGGCTGCACCGCCGATCACGCGATCGCGGTCGATGACCCAGAGGAACACCGCGGTGGCGACCAGGTTGACCGCCGTCAGCACGAGCCCGTACCACCGGCCGTACTCCATGCCGATCCGGTCCAGGACCAGGATCGTGGTGCCGGTGACGGCGATGAACGCCAGCGCCGTGGGCAGCAGCACCTTCCAGCCGAGGTGCATGACCTGGTCGTAGCGGAAGCGTGGCACGGTCCAGCGGACCCACATGTAGAGGCAGACGAAGAACAGCGTCTTGGCGGTGAAGAAGCCCAGCGTGAGCAGGGTCTTCCACACGGCCGGCTCCGCGCCCTGGACCACGCCCGGCGCGACCACGACCATGTCGTCGCCCTGCCAGAACGGGATGTCCCAGCCCCCGAAGAACAGCGTCGCCATGAGGGCGGAGGCGGTCAGCATGTTCGAGTACTCGGCGATGAAGAACATGCTGAACTTCATGGACGAGTACTCGGTGTGATAGCCGGTGATCAGCTCGGACTCGGCCTCGGCCATGTCGAACGGCAGCCGGTTGGTCTCCGCGAAGGCGGCGGCGACAAAGATGAAGAAGGCGAGTCCGAGCGGCAGCGCCAGCCACAGCTCGAGCTCGCCCTGCTGCGTCCACACGACCTGCGTGAGCGTGACGTTGCCGGCCAGCATGAAGATCGGGATGAGGCTGAGCCCCAGCGAGACTTCGTAGCTGACCATCTGGGCGCTGGCCCGCAGCGCGCCCAGGAACGAATACTTGTTGTTGGATGCCCAGCCCGCCATCACGATCCCGTACACGCCCAGACTGGTCAGGGCCAGGATGTACAGAATGCCGATGGGCACGTCCGCGACCACCATCTCGACCAGGCCCCAGCGTGTGGGCAGCGGCGCGGCGAACGGGATGACCGCGAACGTCATGAGGGCCGGGACGATGGAGAGCGCGGGCGCCAGCAGGAAGTACAGCCGCGACGCCTCGCTCGGGTTCGTCTCCTCCTTGAGGAGGTTCTTCAGGCCGTCGGCCAGCGGCTGGAGGATGCCGAACGGCCCCACGCGGTTGGGCCCCAGCCGGTCCTGGATCCACGCGGACAGCCGCCGCTCCAGCAGCGTGAACATCGCCACCGCCACCATGATGACGGTGAAGACGGCCACGACCTTGATGGCCGAAGCGATCAGGAAAGCGGTGGGCGACAGTGCGCCGATCTCGTGCATGAGGGCTACTCTCCTGCCGTCAGCTTGACCGGCTCGTTGATCAGGGCGCCCCGGGTCCCGAGCGCCGGGTAGCTCAGCCCGCCCAACTCGTCGTGCAGCTCCGCGAGCCGCAGGAACGCGTCCGCCGCGCTCGCGGGCGCCGCCCCATCGCCGAGGCCGGCCAGGATCGTCCCGAGGACCTGCCAGCCGGGCCGCGCGAGCGGCGGCGGCATCAGCGCCGGCCAGAACCGCTGGATGCGGCCCTCGTGGTTGGTGAACGTGCCTTCCTGCTCCGCGAAGGTCGTCACCGGCAGCACGAAATGCGCGTTGCGGGCCGCGGCGCTGGCGTAGGGCCCGATGTAGACGAAGAGGTCGGCATCTTTCCCGAAGTCCGCGGGCGCGTCCACGAGCTCATCGCCCAGCACGAGCAGGACGCTGCCCGCGGTGGCTTCCGGCAGCCCGCCGCGCCCCTCGTCGTCGCCCACGCGGGAGAAGCCGAACAGATCGATCCCGCGCACGTTCGCAGCCAGGTCGCGGCGCCGCGCCAGGCGCGGGTAGCCGGGGCAGACGTCCTCGTCTTCCGCGCGCGCGCTGCGGTACACCGCCTCGCCTCCGCCGAGCACGCTCGCCAGCCGGGCGAGGAGCCCCACGTCCTCGTTGGCGTGGAACGGAGAGGCGACGGCGAGGACCGGCCCCCGCCAGGCGCGCGCCCTCAAACGCGAGACCAGCGCGACCGCCGCATCCTGCCAGCCCACGGCCACGAGCTCCCCGCTCTCGCCCCGCATCATCGGCGTGTCCAGCCGGTCCGTCCGGTTGAGCCACTCGTAGCGATGGCGGCCGTAGTCGCACATCCAGTACGAGTTCGTCTCCGGGTTCGGCCGCGGCTTGAGCCGCATGACCAGATTGTCCCGCGTGTCGATGCGGATGTTGCAGCCCTGCGAGCAGTTGGGACAGATCGACGGGGTGTGGTCGAGGTCCCAGGCGCGCGCCTTGTGCAGGAAGTCCTTCGAGATGAGCGCGCCCACCGGGCAGATGTCGACGATGTTGCCCGCCCAGTTCGAGTCCCCCAGGCCGTGATCGAAGAACGTGTCGATCACGGAGCGGTGGCCCCGCTGGACCACGCACAGCGCGTCCTGCCCGGCGATCTCGCGCATGAAGCGCACGCAGCGCGTGCACATGATGCAGCGGCTCCCCTCGTAGAGGATGTCGCCGCCGAAGTCGTCGCGGCCGAAGACACGCTTCTGCTCCTGGAACCGCCCGTGCTTGAGCCCCTCCGCCGCCACGTAGTCCTGGAGCTTGCACTCGCCGGACTGGTCGCAGATCGGGCAGTCCAGCGGGTGGTTGATCAGGTAGAACTCGAGCACGCCCGTGCGGGCCTCGCGCGCCTTGGGGCTCTCGGTGTTGATGACCTGGCCGTCGGCCACCTGCGTCACGCACGCGGGCTGGAGCTTGGGCATCCCCTCGACCTCGACCAGGCACATGCGGCACATGGCCGGAGCCGACAAGCCCGGGTGGTAGCAGTAATGCGGGATCGCGACGCCCACCTGTTCGGCGGCCTCGATGATGCGCGTCCCCTTCGGGACCTCGACCTGCCGGCCGTTGATGGTGCAGGTTACCGTGTTCTTCTGTTCGCTCGTCATTCCCAGGTCCTTCACGCCTCGGCCCGCAGCGTTGCGAGGAGCGGGGCCGGTCGCCCGGTTCTCCTGGCCGTCACACGGCCGCCGCGGCCGCCAGGCACGCGCCTTCGTGGATGTGGGCCAGGTACTCGTCGCGGAACTTCTTGATCGAGCTCGCCACCGGCACGGCGGCGGAGTCGCTCAGCACGCAGATCGTGGTGCCGGTCATGTTCCGCCCCACGTCCAGCAGCACATCCAGGTCCTCCTCCCTGCCCTCGCCGCGCTCGATGCGGCGAAGGATCCTGGCGAGCCAGGCGGTCCCCTCGCGACACGGCGTGCACTGGCCACAGGACTCGTGCGCGTAGAACTCCACCATCCGGCGAACCTGCTTCACGATGCAGGTCCTGTCGTCCATCACGATCACGGAGGCCGTGCCCAGCATGCTGCCCGCCTTCGCCACGCCCTCGTAGTCCATCGGGATGTCGATCTCGTCCGCGCTCAGGATGGGCACGGAGCTGCCGCCGGGGATGACGGCCTTGAGGGAGCGGCCGTCCCGGATCCCTCCGCAGACGTCGTAGATCAGCTCCTTCAGGTTGAAGCCCAGGGGCAGCTCGAAGTTGCCCCGGCGGACGACGTGGCCGGAGACGTTGAACAGTTTGGTGCCAGGGCTCTTCTCCGTGCCGAACGAGCGATACCAGGCGGCGCCGTTCAGCAGAATGTGCGGCACGGTCGAGATCGTCTCGACGTTGTTGATGGTGGTGGGCATGCCGAACGCGCCGACGGCCGCCGGGAACGGCGGCTTGACGCGCGGCTGCCCGCGGCGGCCCTCGAGCGAGTTCATGAGCCCCGTCTCTTCGCCGCAAATGTAGGCGCCCGCGCCGCAGTGGAGCGTGATGTCGATGTCGACGCCGGAACCCAGGATGTTCTTGCCCACGAAGCCGGCGGCGTACGCCTCCTCGATGGCGCGCGCCAGGATCTGGGCGGGCTCGAAGAACTCCCCCCGGATGTAGATGTAGACGTGCTGGGCCTGGATCGCGTAGGCGCCGATCAACGCGCCTTCGATGAGCTGGTGCGGCGTCCAGCGGATCAGCTCGCGGTCCTTGAATGCGCCGGGCTCGGACTCGTCCGCGTTGATCAGGAGGTAGTGCGGTTTCCCGTCATCCTTGGGCATGAAGCTCCACTTGACGCCGGTCGGGAACCCGGCGCCGCCTCGCCCGCGCAGGCCGCTCTGCTTGACTTCCTCGATCACGGCTGCGCGATCCATCCGCAGGGCCTTCTCGAGCGCGCGGTATCCGCCGCGCTCGCGCCAGCCGGCGAGCGTCCGGGCGGCCGGATCGCCGAAGTACTCGCTCAGGATGCGGGTCTCGCGCTCGTGCCGGTACGGATACGCCATCGCCTACTCCTCACCTCCGTCGAGGGAGGCCAGGATCGCCGGCACGTCGGCCGGGGTCACGTTCTCGAAGTACCGCTCGTTGATCTGCACCGCTGTCGGGAATCCGCAGGCTCCGAGGCACTCCACCTCGACGACCGTGAAGCGGCCATCCTCGCTGATCTCGCCGGGTTCGGTCCCGGTGTGCTCGAGGAAAGCCGCGAGCACGTCCTCCGCGCCGCACAGGTTGCAGCACACGTTGGTGCACACCTGGATCAGGTGCCGCCCGACCGGCGCCTTGTTGTACATCGTGTAGAAGGTCGCGACGCCGCGCACGTACGCCGGCGAGAGGTCGAGCGCCGCCGCCACCTCTTCCATCGTGGCCGCCGAGAGGTGGCCGCGGATCTCCTGCGCCATCGCGAGTACGGGGAGGAGCGCCGCGCGCTTCTCGGGATAGCGCGACAGGATCTTGTCCAGCCGCTCCCGGTACGGCCCCTCGAACAAGGGCGCATCCGGGCGCCGCTCCGCGCGCTGGTACGGAAGCGAGCCCGCCACGCCGGGATGCCCGCCGTCCGGCGGCCGCTGGCCCACGTAGCCGGTGCCGCGGATGTCCTCCTCGGTGAGGTGGGTGAACTCGCCCGTTTCACCCGCCCAACCGGGGTTCTTGACGTTGTTCGATCGCGTCGCCATCTGCCTGCCCGTTCCTTCCGGCTCTCTCCCTCTCCCGGTGGCGTCCGTGCGCCCCCTGGGGCCTCAGCGGTCGATCTCGCCCAGCACGATGTCCAGACTCGCGTTGATGGCGATGACGTCCGACAGGAGGTGCCCCTCGACCAGCTTCGGCAGCGCCGAGAGGTTGACGAAGCTCGGTCCACGCACACGCCAGCGGACGGGCTTCGAGCCGCCGTCGCTCACCACGTACATGCCGAGTTCCCCCTTCGAGCTCTCGACGCTGAACCAGCTCTCGCCCGGCGGCGCCTTGATGCCCTCCATCACGAGCTTGAAGTGATGGATCATCGACTCCATGTCGCTCATCGCGTCCGTCTTGTCGGGCAGGATCACACGCGGGTCGTCCACGTTGATCGGGCCGTCCGGCAGACGGTCCAGTGCCTGGCGGAGGATCCGCAGACTCTGCCGCATCTCCTCCATCCGCACCAGGTAGCGATCGTAGCAGTCGCCGTGTTCGCCGATCGGCACGTCGAAGTCGTAGGTCTCGTAATCGTAGTACGGCCGGTCCTTGCGGACATCATAAGGCACGCCGGACGCACGGAGGTTCGGGCCCGTGAGCCCGCAGTTCACGGCATCCTCGGGCCCGATGGCCCCCACGTCCCGCAGACGGCCGATCCAGATCTGGTTGTTGGTCAACAGCGTCTCGACCTGATCGAGCGTGTCGGGGAACGTGTCAATGAAGTGCCGCAGCTCGTCCGTCCAGCCGGCGGGGAGATCCGCCATCATCCCGCCGATGCGGGTGGCGGAGGTCGTGATCCGCGCGCCCGTGAAGCGCTCGTGGAGGTCGTAGATCCGCTCCCGCTCCTGGAACGTCCAGAGGAAGACGGTGAAGGCGCCGACGTCGATCGCCGTGGTCCCGAGCCAGAGCAGGTGGCTGAAGATGCGATCCAGCTCCATGCAGATGACACGGACGACCTTGCAGCGCTCGGTCACCTCGATGCCCATCAGCTTCTCGACCGCCATGGCGTAGGCGCAATTGTAGATCAGCGGCGCCAGGTAGTCCATGCGGTCCGTGAGCGGAACGATCTGGTTCCAGCCGCGATACTCTCCCAGCTTCTCGAAGCTGGAGTGCAGGTAGCCGATGTGCGGGATGCAGCGCACGACCGTCTCGCCATCCAGCTCGAGGACGAGGCGCAGCACGCCGTGCGTGGCGGGATGCTGCGGGCCGATGTTGATGAGCATGTGCTCGCCCCGCAGCTCGGGCTCCACGCCCGGCGGCAGGACGGGCACGGTGACCGGCCGGCCGTCGATGCCCATCTCCGGGTTGCGCCGCACCAGGTACTCGACGGTCCTCGTCTTCACGACGCGCCTCCGTCCCTCGTCGTCTCTCCTCCGTCCGGTCCGCCGGGCGCCGCCCCGGCCCGCTGCTCACCCAGGCCGATCTCCAGCTCCTCCGGGAAGTAGACGTCCTCCAGGCCGAGAGCGAGGGCGCGCCGCGTCTGCTCGGCGCGGCTGAACCGGCCGCGGAGCGGGAAGTCCTTGCGCAGGGGATGGCCCTCGGCGTAGGACTCGGGCATGAGGATGCGCCGCAGGTCCGGGTGGCCTCGGAAGCGGATGCCGAACATGTCGTAGGCCTCACGCTCGAGCCAGTTGGCCGCGTGCCACAGGCCGGTCACCGAATCGATCTCGAGCGCGTCCAGCGGCAGCTCGGCCTTGACCCGCAGGCCACGGCGCAGCGGAATGGACCAGAGCTCGTACACGACCTGGAGCGGCCGGCCCCCACCGAAGTCGACCGCCGTCACGTCCTTCAGGAGATCGTAGCGTTCGCCGGGGTCGTCCCGCAGCCAGCCGAGGATCTCCAGGATCCGCGAGGGCTCCACGTACACGACGTGCTCGTCCCCCGCGACCACCTCGTGGCGCAGGATCGCATCGCCGAACCGCGCGCGCAGCGCGCTCACCGACGGGTGGGAAGCGCCCTCCCCCGCCCCCTGCCCGTCCTCGGCCCGGGGCGCGCCCTCGCCGCGCGCGGCGCCCGCCGCCAGGCCCTCCACGGCCGCCTCGAAATCCCTACCCATACCGCCGCCCTACGGCCGCCGGTCGGACGGCCGCGCCACGGCCGTCGTCGGCAGCAACCCGCTCGCGCGGTTCTGCGAAGTGGAGTTGCCGAAGGGACCGGCGATCTGGTCGATCACCTCGGCGGGCAGGTTCGGGCGGCCGGCAGCCTCCGGATCCTCCGCACGCAGGCGCGCATGCAGCTCGCGATCCACGACCGACTCGCCCTTGATCTTCTCCTGCAGCAGCAGGATCCCGTAGATCAGGCCTTCGGGCCGCGGCGGACAGCCCGGCACGTAGACGTCCACCGGGATGATCGTGTCGATCCCCTGGACCATCGAGTAGACGTCGAACACGCCGCCGGAGGACGCGCACGCCCCCATCGAGATCGCCCACTTCGGCTGCGGCATCTGGTCCCAGATCCGCCGGAGCACGGGCGCCATCTTGTAGGTCACCCGGCCCGCACAGATCAGCAGATCCGCCTGCCGCGGCGAGAACGACATGCGTTCCATGCCGAACCGCGCCAGATCGAACCGCGCCGCCGCCGCCGCCATCATCTCGATGGCGCAGCACGCCGTGCCGAACGGCATCGGCCAGAGCGAGTTCCGGCGCGCCCAGTTCACCACGTAGTCGAGCCTCGTGGTAAACCACGAAAGGCTCCCCTGCCCGGCCACCGGCAGGGGCTTGCCATCAGCGCTCGCTAATCCCATTGGAGCGCTCCCTTCTTCCAGATGTAGAGGAATCCCACCACCAGCACGCCGATGAACACCAGCATTTCGACGAAGCCGAAGACCCCGAGAGCGCGGAACATCACGCCCCACGGGATCAGGAACACCGTTTCGATGTCGAAAACGATGAACAGAATGGCGACGACGTAGAACTTGACGGAGAATCGCTCGCGCGTGTCGCCCAGCGGCATCATTCCGGACTCGTAGGGCGCACGTTTCACTGGCGTCGGCCGGAACGTGCTGAGGTAATGCGATGCGACCACCATCCCGACCGCGTTCAGGAGGGAAACCGCGGCGAGGATCAGGATCGGCACGTACGAGTCGAGCATCGCTCCCCGTCCGGACTTTGTGAATTCCTTCACTTGGCCGGCGCCAACATTATCGGGCGCCCGGGACAGTGTCAAGCGCGCGCGCCTCGCGCGGCCGCACTCCCGGCCACCGGCCGCCGGCCCCGCCGCCTTGCAGCGCCCGGCACCCGCGGCCTAAGTTGGCCCCGATCTGCCCGGTTATGAACCCATTACCCGATGCGGGAGGCGCCGTTCCCATGGCGATCAGGAGTGACCGCTGGATCCGCCGAATGGCCGAGGAGCACGGCATGATCGAGCCGTTCGAGGCGGGCCAGGTCAGGCAGGGCGTCGTCAGTTACGGGCTCTCCTCGTTCGGCTACGACATCCGCGTGGCGGACGAGTTCAAGGTCTTCACGGACGTGTTCAGCGTGGTGGTGGACCCGAAGGCGTTCGACCCCCGCTCGTTCGTGGACATCCGTGGCGACCACTGCATCATCCCTCCCAATTCCTTCGCCCTGGCCAGGACCCTCGAGTACTTCCGGATCCCCGCGGACGTGCTGGTGGTGTGTGTGGGGAAATCCACGTACGCACGTTGTGGGATCATCGTCAACGTGACACCGCTGGAGCCGGAGTGGTGCGGGCACCTGACGCTCGAGATCTCGAACACGACGCCGCTGCCGGCCAAGATCTACGCGCACGAGGGGATCGCCCAGCTCCTCTTCTTCCAGGGCGACGAGGTGCCTGCCACGACGTACGCGACGCGTCGGGGGAAATACCAGGACCAGCGGGGCGTGACGCTGCCGAGGCTGTGAGCGGCCGCCACGGAGCCGGCTCAGGCCGCCCTCCGCCACATCCCGACCAGCATCCACAAGAAGATCGCCGCGATGATCGCCCAGCCCGCCCAGAGGGCGATCATCGCGACAGCCGGGAGCCGCCGGGCGAGGCCGGCGAGTGCTCCGGCGAACCAGGCGATGGGAAGGACCAGGACCAGCAGCGCCAGGCCGGCAGCGAGGACGATGATCGGCCCTCGCGCCCGGCCCGGCTGGTCCGGGGGGCGCTCCGGAATCGGCTGAGCGCCGCCTTCGAACGCGGGTTCGTTGCCGGCCGCGGGGACGGCCGCCATGCCACCTCCTTGCTGGGCCCCGTTCCACGGTCCCCGCAAGGCCTGCACCAGGCGGCCGGCCCCGGGGGCTCAGGAGGAGACAGCCCGGAACAGGATCTCGCGCTGCACGGCGGCGATCGCCTCGGTGATGCGGATCTCCCGGGGGCAAGCCTCCGTGCAGTTGAAGATCTTGCGACACCGCCAGACGCCCGTTCGCTGGTTCAGGATGGCGAGCCGCTCGGCCGCGCCCTGGTCACGGGAATCGAAGATGAAGCGGTGCGCGTTCACGATGGCCGCGGGGCCGACGTACTGCTCGTTGGCCCAGAACGAGGGGCATGCCGTGGTGCAGGCAGCGCAGAGGATGCACTTCGTCGTGTCGTCGTAGCGCTCGCGTTCTTCGATGGACTGCAGCCGCTCGCGCCCCTCCGGCGGCGGGTCATCGTTGATCAGGAAGGGCAGGATGGAGCGGTACTGGGCGAAGAACGGCTCCATGTCGACGACGAGGTCCTTCACGACGGGGAGGCCGAGCAGGGGCTCGACCGTGATCTTTGGTCCGGCGTCGCGGATGAGGACTTTGCAGGCGAGCGCGCTGACGCCGTTGATGCGCATGGCGTCGGAGCCGCAGACGCCGTGCGCGCACGAGCGGCGGTACGTGAGGCTGCCGTCCTGATACGCCTTGATCGCGTTGAGGCCGTCGAGCACGCGGTCCGTCGGCTCGAGCTCGACCTCGTATTCCCGGTAGTGGGGTGCGCGATCGGTCTCCGGGTTGTATCGCTGGATCCTGAACAGTGTCTTCATCTCAGTAGACGCGCTCCTTGGGCGGAAAGCGCGTGATGACGACGGGCTTGTAGCGGATGTCCACCCCGCCGTCCTCGCGCCGGTAGGCCAGGGTGTGCTTGAGCCAGTTGTCGTCGTCGCGCGCCGGGTAGTCCTCGCGGTAATGGGCGCCCCGGCTCTCGGTCCGGTTCGCGGCGCAGGTGGCCGTGACGAAGGCCAGGTCGAGGAGGCAGCCGAGCTCCCACGCTTCGAGGAGGTCGGTGTTGAACTGCCGGCTCTTGTCCTGCACGCGGACGTGGCGGTAGCGCTCGCGCAGCTCTTCGAGCCGCCGGAGCGCGCGCTCGAGCCCGGCCGCGTCGCGGAAGACGCCGACGTCATCCATCATCACGTCCTGCATCTCCGCACGGATGCGGGCGGGGACCTCGTCACCCTGCGAGGAGAGCAGCCGCTCGAGCCGCTCCCGCGTGGGCCCGGCAGGGTCCGGCGGGAGCGGCGCCAGGTCCGCCTCCCGGCAGAAGCGGATGATGTCCCGCCCCGCGCGCCGACCGAAGACGACGAGATCCAGCAGCGAGTTGGTGCCGAGCCGGTTGGCACCATGCACGCTGACGCAGGCGCACTCCCCTGCCGCGTAGAGGCCGGGCAGGACCGTCTTGGCGTCGTCCACCACGACGCGGCCGTCCACGTCGGTGGGGATGCCGCCCATGGCGTAGTGCGCGGTCGGCTGGACGGGGATGGGCTGGTACGCGGGGTCGATGCCCAGGTAGGTGCGGCAGAAGTCCTGGATGTCCGGCAGCTTGGTGGCGACGACCTCGGGGCCGAGCCGGGTCGCATCCAGGTGGACGTAGCGCTTGCCGTCGATCCCGCGGCCTGCGCGGATCTCCTGGTAGATGGCGCGGCTCACGACATCACGGCTGGCGAGGTCCTTCATCGTCGGGGCGTAGCGCTCCATGAACCGCTCGCCCTCGCTGTTCCGCAGCACGCCGCCCTCGCCCCGGACGCCCTCGGTGATCAGGATGCCGAGCTTGTAGATGCCGGTCGGGTGGAACTGGAAGAACTCCATGTCCTCGAGCGGCACGCCGTTGCGGAACGCGACCGCCGGCCCGTCCCCCGTGAAGGCCAGGGCGTTCGAGGTGACCGCAAACATGCGGCCGAACCCGCCGGTCGCGAAGAGCACGGCCTTGGCGTGGAAGACGTGCAGGTCGCCCGTGCGGATCTGGTACGCGACCACGCCGGCCGCCCGCCCCTCCGAGAGCACCAGGTCCAGCACCTGGAACTCATCGAAGAACGTCACGCCTGCCTTGATGCACTGCTGGTACAGCGTCTGGAGGATCATGTGGCCGGTGCGGTCCGCGGCATAGCAGCTCCGGCGCACGGGCCCCTCCCCGAAGTGATGCGTGTGCCCGCCGAAACGGCGCTGGGCGATCCGGCCATCCTCCGTGCGGGAGAACGGCAGCCCCATGTGCTCGAGCTCCAGGACCACCTCCACCGCATCCTGGCACATGAGCTCGATCGCGTCCTGATCACCCAGGTAGTCGCTCCCCTTGACGGTGTCGAAGGCGTGCCACTCCGGGTGGTCTTCCTCCAGGTTTCCCAGCGCCGCGCCGATCCCGCCCTGCGCCGCGCCGGTGTGTGACCGCGTGGGATAGAGCTTGGAGATCACGGCCATGCGCAACCCCGTGGCCTGGGCCAGGGTACGCGCAGCCATGAGCCCGGCCCCGCCGCCGCCCACGACCAGGGCGTCAAACGTGTGCGTCTGGATCATAGCGCCGCCGCAGGCGCGGTCGCGACAGGGGTGAAGGTCACGATGATGTATGCCCCCATCCCCAGGAACACAGCGAAGATCACGAACAGCACCGCCTTCACGGCGGTCAGCCATCCCGCCTTGTGGACGTAGTCGTCAACGATGATGCGGAGGCCGTTCATCCCGTGCGCGAGCGCGAACGCCAGGAGGAAGAAGTCGTACAGTCTCCACAGGGGGTTGGCCCAGCGCTGCGCCACCACGTCGAAGTCGATCTGATCCACGCCGAGGACGGCGTGCATCCAGAACAGGTGGAACACGGCGAGGCCGAGGAGGATGACGCCCGAGATCCTCATGAAGAACCACGAGTACAGCTCGAAGTTGCTGCTGGGCGGCCGGCCGCGCCTGCGGCCAAAGGCCTGGATCGCCTCGTTGCTCATCGCTCAGTCGAAGAGAGGGAGAAGGAAGATGTATGCCCCCCACAAGAACACCGGCACGAACACCGCCGCCTCGGCCAGGATCATCTGCCGCTCGTAGCGCCACAGGCCAGGCCAGAAGTCCTGGATGATGAGGCGGAACCCGTTCAGCGCGTGGAAGAGCACGCCGAACAGGAGAAAGACCTCGAGCGCGCGGGCCCACCACGCGCTGTAGATGAAGAGCAGCTCGTTGAAGACTTCAGGACCGAAGCCGAGCAGGAAGATGTCGAAAATGTGCAGCAACAGGAACAGCAGGATGCCCAGCCCGGTCGTACGGTGCAGCAGCCACGCCCACATCCCTTGCCGGCCCCGGTAGCGCAAGCCCGCGAGCACGGGCCGGCCGCGGCTGCCGTACACGGTCCGCGATCCCGTCATGGGTTCACCTGAGCAATGCCATTGTCTCTTTGACGGCCTGCGCCGAGCGGTTCAGCTCGATGCGCTCCTTGCTGGTCAGCTCGACCTCGATGATCCCTTCCAGCCCGGCCGCGCCGAGCTTGCAGGGCACGCCCAGGAAGAGGCCTTCGAGGCCATACTCGCCCTCGAGCCACGCCGAGCACGGGAGGATCCGCTTCTTGTCCCGGACGATCGCCTCCGCCATCTGCACCACGGCGGCGGCAGGCGCGTAGTACGCGCTTCCCGTCTTCAGGTAGCCGACGATCTCCGCGCCACCGTTACGGGTGCGCTCGACGAGCTTGTCGATGCGCTCACGGTCGAGGAGCTGCGTGAGCGGGATGCCGCCCACGTTCGTGTAGGAGGCGAGCGGTACCATCGTGTCCCCGTGCCCACCGAGCACCAGGGCCTGGACGTCCTCGACGCTCACGTCCAGCTCGAGCGCGATGAAGGAGCGGTAGCGGGCGGTGTCCAGCACCCCCGCCATCCCGATCACGCGCTCACGCGGGAAGCCGGTCGTCGTCTTGCATACGTACGCCATCACGTCCAGCGGGTTCGAGACCATGATGACGATGGCCTCGGGAGAGGTCTCGCGGATCGCCTCGGAGACCTGGCGCACGATGCCCGCGTTGGTGTTCAGGAGGTCCTCCCGGCTCATCCCGGGTTTGCGCGCGACTCCCGCCGTGACGACGATGAGGTCGGAGCCCGCCGTGTCCTCGTAGCGATTCGTGCCGATGACCCGGGTGTCGAACCCTTCGATCGGCGCGGACTCCCACTGGTCGAGGCCCTTCCCCTGGGGGATGCCTTCCACCACATCCACCATCACCACCTCGCGCGCCAGTTCCCGGCGCGCGATACCCTGCGCTGCCGTCGCGCCGACGTTGCCGGCGCCGACCACCGTGATCTTCTTTACCATGTCTTGCACGTCCGGGCGTAGTCTGTAGCCCGCGTTCCGGGCGGCGGCCAAAGTAGGGCCGCTGGAGGGAGGTGTCAACGCGCCCCCGAGGGTCGGATGGCTGTCCGCCCCTCGGTGTGGCGGCCGTCTCAGCCGCCCACCTGCGAGAGCGCGAGCAGGCCGCCCGAGCCGGCCGCGCTGCCCTGGAGGAGGAAGTGCCTGGCGGGCTTCACGGCAAGCGTGCGCCGGATCAGCGGCTCGATGGGTTCACCCCGGCGCAGGGGATCACGCAGGTTCGTTTGCAGCTCCCCGAACAGGCACGGCCGCAGCTCCCCGTTCGCCGTGAGCCGCATCCGGTTGCACCGCTCGCAGTAGTTGTGGCTCATCGGCGTGATCACCCCGACGGTGCCCGGCGCGCCCGGGAAACGGAAATAGGTCGCCGGGCCGTTCCCTGCCGGGCCGGGAACAGGCTCGAGCCGTCCGATCCTCTGGATCCGCGCGAGCACCTCGGTCGCGCTCACGAACTCGCGCGCCGCGACCTCGAGATTCTCCCCCACCGGCATGACCTCGATGAACCGGACGTGCCACGGCCGCTCCAGCGTCATGCGCGCGAACGCCTCGAGCTCGTCGTCGTTGCGGCCGCGCAAGACCACGGTGTTGATCTTGATCGGGTCGAACCCGGCGCGTTCGGCCGCCGCGATGCCTTCCATGATCCGCGCGTACGAGCCAGGCCGCCGGGCGATCTCGTCCACCCGGTCCGGGATCAGCGAGTCCAGTGAGATGTTGACGCGGCTGACCCCGGCGCGCCGCAGCGCGTCGGCGAGCGGCGCCAGGAGCACGGCGTTGGTCGAGAGCGCGATGTCCTCGATGCCCGGGATCTGGCGGAGTATCGCGACCAGGCGATCGAGGTCGCGGCGGACCAGAGGCTCGCCACCGGTGATCCGCACGCGCCGCAGGCCCATGCGGGCCATGACGCGCACGATCGCCGCGATCTCCTCGTAGGAGAGCAGCTCGTCGCGCCGCAGCCAGGGCAGGCCCTCCGGCGGCATGCAGTACACGCACCGGAGGTTGCACTTGTCCGTGACGGAGATGCGCAGGTATTCGATCCGGCGGCCGAACGCGTCCCGCATGCCCCCGGCATCGCCGGCGGGTTCCTGCGACGCGGCGTTGCGGACCGCCGCGGCCTGTGCGAGCAGATCAGTCATCGTGCCGCCTCCGGGACCGGCGGAGTGTGGCCGTCGAGCCAGCGGCGCTCGCCGTCGGTGTAATGCTCCTCCTTCCAGACCGGCAGCCGGCGCTTGATCTCCTCGACGAGCTCGCGGGCGGCGTCGAACGCCTCGGGCCGGTGCGCGCTCGAGACGGCCACGGCCAGGCTCACCTCGCCCACCCGCAGCTCGCCGACGCGGTGCACGGCCGCGATCCGGATGCCGGGCCGCCGCGCCTCCGCCTCCGCCACCAGCGTGGCCAGCACGCGCTCCGCCATCGCCTCGTACGCCTCGTACCGGATGGAGGCGACGGCGCGGCCCTCGTTGTGGTCGCGCACCACGCCGAGGAAGAGCACCTCCGCGCCATGTTCCGACGCGCCGACCCGGGTGAGCACGGCCGCAGGATCGATGGCGTCACGCGTGATGCGGACGGCCACGTCAACCTCCAGCGACCGGAGGAATGAGCGCGACCTCGTCGCCCTCCGAAAGCGGCGTCTCGAGCGGCGCGTACTCCTGGTTGACGGCGACGGCGGCGCCGGGAGGGATGCGCGCGAAGCCGCCTCCGCGGCTGCGCACGGCCTCCACGAGCATCGCGGCCGTGGCGCCCGGAGGCAACTCGACGTCGAGCTGGGAGGTGCCCGCGAGATCGCGGTACAGGGCGAACAGCAGCAGGCGGATCCGCATGGTCCTGGTCCGCAAGGTACCAGCGCCGGGCGAGGCGGGCAAGCTCGGCGCGGGCGTCGCCGGCGGCGAGCCTCCGGGCTGGCGTGACGCGACCGGAGCCGGCCGGGGCGGGCGAGCTCCGCGCGGGCGCTCGCTACGGCGGCCCGGCTCGTTCGCTCCTCGCCGCGCGGAGCGCCCGGATGCGCTCGTTCAGGCGTGCCGACATGACCATGAACCGGGCGCGCTGCCGCGGCGTGAGTGCGCCCGCCAGCGCGTCCTGCTCCTCGCGCCAGAGCCGGATCTCCCGTGCCCGCAGCTCCGCCAGCTCATCCAGCAGCCGCTCGAACTCGGCGTCCGGCGTGGCCGGGTCACGGAGCGCGCGGTTCAGCGCCTGACGCAGGCGGGCCGCCTCCCGCGCGATGGCGCGTCGCTGCTCGACCGACGTGCGGAGCACGCCTTCCAGGCGGGCGCGGCCCGCTGCATCGAGCTCCAGCTCCCGGGCGGCCCGGTCGAGAAACCGGCTGAGGATCTGGCGTTCGAGCTGTCCCCGCCTCGTGCTGGCCTGCTGCTGTGCGGCCGCGGTGACCGGCACCAGCCACGCGAGGACCAGCAGCCCGGCCTGCAGCATCCGGCGCGGTGTTCGCCTCATGATTCGAGTTCCGCGAGCAGGACTTCCAGCTCGTCCACAGAAAGCTGGTGCAGCGCGGGTGCGATGCCGGCCGCCAGCTCGTCATCGCCCGGCCAGAAGGGTTGGAGCAGCTCGGCCGGCAGATCCGCGCTGGCGGCAGGCCCGCCGGGCGCGTCGGCGTCGAGGAGATCCTGCACGACCCCCTTCCCCACCAGCACGGCGCCGGCGAGCGTTGCGGCCAGGGCCAGCAGGCCCACCGCCCGCCGTTGGCGCGGGCGCCTGGCCGGCAATGCATCCAGGATCCGCTCGACCAATCCCGCCGGCGGCGTCGCGGGGGTTCGCCGCAGCATCGCGAGCAGTTCCGCTTCGGCGCGGCACCCCTCGCAGCCCGCGATGTGCGCCTCGAGGCCGGCCCGGTCCCGCGCGCTCAGCCCCGCGCCGCGCAGCAGCGGCAGCAGGTCCCGTGCGGTCTCGCAATCCATGGCGCTCATCGGAGCAGCTCCCTGAGGCGTTTGATGCCGAGGTGATAGTTGACGCGCGCCGCGCCCTCCGAGCAGCCCGCCACGGCGCCGATCTCGCCGTAGCTCAGCTCGTGGTAGACCCGCAGGGTCACGGCCAGCCGCTGCTTTTCCGGCAGCCGTGCCAGCGCCTGCTCCACTCGCGCCGCCTCGGCGCCCAGCGCCACCCTCAGGACCGGATCGCCTTGCTCGGCGGCAAGGTCCGCCGCGACCTCCAGGGCCACTTCGCGCCGGCGCCCCCGCCGGCGCGCCAGCGTGCGCGCGGCGTTCACCGCGATCCGCAGCAGCCAGGTCCGGAAACTCGCCTCGCCGCGGAACCGGTCCAGTGCGCCCAGCGCGCTGACGAATGCGTCCTGCGCCGCATCTGCCGCCAGCTCGCGATCGCCGAGGATGCGCGCCGTCACGCCGTAGACGGCCGCCAGGTTGGACGAGACCAGCGCCGCCAGCGCATCGCGGTCACCGGCACGGGCCCGCGCGACCAGTGCCGCCTCCTCCCCGGCCGTGAGCGCCGCCTCGCGTTCGGTGGACACGGTCTCGCTCGCCACACCCTTACTGGATGCCCCAGCAGGCCGGACCGTTAAACGAGCGGCGCCCGGCACCGGCGCGATGGCCGGCGGGCGCCGCGCCCATCACCCGCCAGAGAACGGGCGGCTCAGACCTTGACCTTCTGCCGCCGCGAGACCTGGCCGCGAAGGTCCTTGGAGGGCTTGAAGATCGGAACTGCCCGCGCAGGGACCTCGACGCGGTCGCCCGTCCGCGGATTGCGGGCCACGCGCGACTTCCGCTTGCGCACCTTGAACGTGCCGAAGCCGCGGATCTCGATGTTCTGGTGCTCCGCCAGGGCTTCCTTGATCGCGTTCAGCAAGCCATCCACGACAAGAGAGCAGTCCTTCTTGGTGATCCCGGGGCCGATCGCGTTGGCCACCTGCTCGACGAGGTCGGCTTTGGTCATCGTACCTCCATCCCTGATTCAGGAGTGAGTTGAGCGGGTCGCTGCCCTCCCGCCGGGTCAATGCCAGTGTGGGACGACATACTTCAGGCGTGGCTCCACGCCGTCGGCGAGCGACCGGGCGAGCCGGCCGACTGCTGCCGCGGCCGCACGCCCGAGGACGACATCCAGGAGCGTGAAGTCGTCCTGCGGCGGCCGGACGACCCTCGGCCGGTCTCCCAGGCCCGCCATCCGGCCGGCCGCGGCGAGCGCATCGTGGAGGTTTCCGATCCGGTCGATCAGGCCATACTCGAGCGCCTGCCTGCCGGACAGGACGCGGCCGTCCGCGATGCGGCGCACCACGTCCGGCTCGAGGTTCCGTTCGGTCGCCACCACGTCCACGAACTGCTCGTAGAGGTCCAGCACAACGCCGGAGAGCATCTCGCGGTCCTCGGGCGTCAGCGGGCGGAACGGCGAGCCGGCATCTTTGTGCTCCGCGCTCTTCACCACATCCACCCGGACGCCGATCTTGTCCATCAGCTCGCTCGCGTTGGGCACTTCCAGCAGGACGCCGATGGAGCCCGTGATGGATCCGGGGAGCGCGAAGATCGAGTCCGCCGCGAGCGCGACGTAATAGCCGCCGGACGCGCCCACGCCGCCGATCGAGGCGATGATGGGCTCGCCGTCCTCCTCGCTGACCCGCTTCAGCTCGTGGTACAGGCTCTGGGCCGGCCCCACCACGCCGCCCGGCGAGTTGATGGCGAGCACGTATCCCTTGACCGAGGCGTCCTCGCGGAAGTGCCGGATCTGCTCGAGGTACTCACGGTCGTCGTTCAGCACGCCGTCCAGCTCGATGAGCGCGATGCGGCCGCCGAAGGCGAACGCGTCCCCCCCGCGGCCGGCCAGAACGACCGCGAGGATGATCCCTGCCAGCGTCATGAGCAGCACGACGGCCAGGCCGAGCGCGACGAGTTTGGAGTGCCGGGACACGCGAAACGATCGTCGAAGGACAAACGATGGTGGAGAGGAACGGGCGCCAGCTTAACGCCATCGCCCCTCCCAAGTCAAGCCTTGCCTTCTCTTTCGGCCATCGCCGCCACGAAGCGGTCGAACAGGTACAGCGAGTCGTGGGGGCCCGGCGCGCCCTCCGGGTGGTACTGTACGCTGAACACCGGCAGCTCCCTGTGCTCGAGGCCCTCCATCGTTCCGTCGTTCAGGTTGACGTGCGTCATGCGCAGCGCCGGCGCGCCTTCCACCTCCTCGCCCGCGCCTCGGCGGACGGCGAAGCCGTGGTTCTGCGTCGTGATCTCGACCGCGCCGTCGGCCAGCCGCCTGACGGGGTGGTTCCCGCCGCGGTGGCCGTAGAGCAGCTTGTAGGTCCGCCCGCCGTATGCCCGCGCCACGAGCTGGTGGCCGAGGCAGATCCCGAACACCGGCGTGCCCGAGGCGGCGAGCAGGCGGATGGCGTCCAGCGCATGCCCGACGGCGTCCGGGTCGCCGGGCCCGTTCGAGATGAACAGCCCGTCCGGCGCCCATTCCGCGAGCTCCTCCGCCGGCGTGCCCGCGGGCACCGTGGACACGCGGCAGCCGCGCTCCGCCAGCAGCCGGAGCGAGCTGGACTTGACGCCGAGGTCGTAGGCGGCGACCCGGAACCGCTCCGCCCCGATGGCCGGCACGTCGTACGCCTGCCTCGTGGTGACGCAGTCCGTCAGGTCCAACCCCTCCATGCGCGGGTGGGCGTGGATCCGCTCCATGACGGCGTCCACGGGCATGTCCGCGGGCGCGATGGCCGCCCGCATCGCGCCGGCCGCCCTCACGTGCCGCGTCACCGCCCTCGTGTCCACGCCCGTCAATCCCACGACGCCGTGCCGGCTCAGGTACGACTCCAGCGAAGCCGTCGCACGCCAGCTCGCATGCAGCCGCGAGAGCTCGCGGACGACGAATCCGGCGACCTGCGGCCGCGCGGACTCGGTGTCCTCCTCGTTGACGCCGTAGTTGCCGATCAGCGGGTACGTCATCACCACGATCTGGCCGGCGTAGGACGGATCCGTGAGGACCTCCTGGTAGCCCGTCATCGCCGTGTTGAAGACGACCTCGCCGAGCGCGATGCCGTCGGCACCCATCAGCTCGCCCGAGAACCGCCGGCCGTCTTCGAGAAGGAGGAACCCGGATCGCGGCAACGGAAACCCGCCTGCAGAAGGCCCCAAGGTTGATATGTGGCACGAATTTACGGGCTAGGGCCCCCGTGTCAAGCCGAGCTCCGCGCCGCGCCGTTCCCGCACGGGACCGCCGTGCCCGGCCGGGTTTCGCGCCGGCGATCCGGCGCGTATTGTTTGCGGCCGCTCCCGGTGTCGGCCTGCGTGGCCGGCCTGGCAGGAACCGTACCCGTTCGCACGCGAATGCGCTCGACCGAGAAGCCCACCGTCTACATCCACGCGGACGAGTCCTGCCTGGGCGTCCAATTCAGGGACAGACCCGCTCCCGGGGGCGCCGCTGGCCTCGTCGAGTTCTGGAAGGATGGCGCCTGGGTCCGCCGCGACTACTGGGTGAGCGAGCCCGCCACCACGAACAACCGCATGGCCCTGCGCAGCGCGATCGAGGGGCTGCGCGCGTTGCGCGTCCCCTGCCGCGTGGTCTTCGTGTCCGACTCGGAGTACCTCGTGCGTGGCATGCGCGAGTGGGTGCCGGGGTGGCGCGCCCGCGGGTGGCGGCGGAAGACGGGTCGCGTGGAGAACGAGGACCTCTGGCGGGAGCTGGTCGACGTCGCCGCGCGCCACGACATGGATTGGCGCTGGGTGCGCGGGCACGCCGGGCACCCGCGCAACGAGTACGCCAACATGCTGGCGATCCGGGCGGCCAAGCGGCAGGACGCGTCCGGCGGCCTCCAGCCGTCCGGCTTCGAGGAGTGGCTCGAGCAGCAGCGTGAGAAGGGCCGCTACCTCGACTTCTACGAGTTCGCCCCGCCCGGCGAGGATGGCGCGCAGAGCGGCTCCGCGCAGTGAGCGCCAGGGCCGCGCGCCGCCGCCGCCCGGCGTTCCTCGCTAGGCGGCATCCAGGACGACGTCGCGCCCGAACACCTCGGCGAAGCTCGCCGCCACTGGCCGCGCCACCTCGCGCGGGCTCAGCCCCTCCAGCCCGGCGCGCGCCATGGAGGTGACGCCGTAGTTCCGGATCCCGCACGGGACGATGGAGCCGAAGTAGCGCAGGTCCGGGTCCACGTTGAGGGCGAACCCGTGCGAGGTGATCCAGCCGCTCGAGACGCGCACGCCGATCGCCGCGATCTTCTCGTCCCCGACCCACACGCCGGTCAGCCCCACCTTCCGGCCGGCGCTGATGCCGTAGCCGGCGAGTGCCCGGATGAGGGCTTCCTCGATGTCGCGGATGTAGCGATGCAGGTCGCACCGGTCGGGCTTGAGGTCGAGGATCGGGTATCCCACGAGCTGACCCGGCCCGTGGTAGGTCACATCGCCCCCGCGTCCGGTCTCGAAGAGCGCAATGCCCATGAGCCGGCGCTCGACCTCGTCGGCCAGCACGTGTCGCTCATCCGCGGATCTGCCCAGCGTGATGACGTGCGGGTGCTCGAGGAGCAGGAGCTGGTCCGGAATCCGGCCGGCCCGGCGCTCGCGGACCAGGGCCTCCTGCTCCCGGAGGGCCTCCCCGTAGTCGACCGTCCCCAGCCAGCGTGCGTGCAGGGTCCTGCCGCCGTGCTGGGGTCCAGCCGTCGCGGCCGGGGGCCGGCGCGCCGCCCCTCGCCCCTGGCGCCGGATCCCCGTGCCCATGCCTCAGCCGGCCGCGTCCTCGGGGAAGGTCTCGAGGATCTCGCGGAGCCGGGAGAGGAACCGCGCTGCGTCTGCGCCGTCCACGAGGCGGTGGTCGTAGCCGAGCGAGAAGAGCGAGCGGAGCCGGATCGCGATGGTGTCCATGCCATCCGCCTCGACCACCACGGGCCGCTTCTCGATGGACCCCATGCCCAGGATCGCCGCGGTGCCCTCCGGAATGATGGGCATGCCGACGAGGGTGCCGAGCACGCCCGGGTTCGTGATCGAGAACGTCGCCCCCTGGATCTCGTCCGGCTTGAGCTTGCGCTCGCGCGCCCGCGCGGCGAGGTCGTTGATGCGGCGCGCCAGGCCGACGACGTTCAGCTCGTCCGCGTTGCGCACGACGGGGACGATCAGGCCCGGGTTGAGGTCCACGGCGATGCCGATGTTGACGTCCCCGCGGTAGATGATGTTCTCGCCCGAGATGGTCGCGTTGACGCGCGGGAACTCCTTGAGGGCCCGGGCCGCCGCGGCTGCCACGAAGGCCGTGTAGCTGACCCTCACGCCCTGCTGCTCCCAGCGCTGCCGGTTCTGGCGGCGGATACGGTCGATGCGCGTGAAGTCGATCTCGATGAACGAGTGGACGTGGGGCGCGAGCCGCTTGGCGAGCACCATGTGCTCCGCCGTGAGCCGGCGGATCCGGTCCATCGGCTCGACGCGATCGTTCTCGCGCACGGGGAACTCGGGATGGCGGACCTGGCTGTAGAAGAGGTCCCACAGTTGGTCCGCGCTCATCACTCCGGCCGGTGCCGCCGCGGGCGCGGGTCGCGCCGGCGCTTGCGGCGGAGCGGCCGGCGCGGCCGCCGGCGCCTTCTCGCGCTGCTCGATGAAGGAGAGGATGTCCTGCTTCGTGACGCGGCCCGCGCGGCCGGTCCCTTCCACCTCCGCGAGGTCGATGCCGTGCTCGGCCGCGATCCGCCGCACCAGCGGCGTCGACCGCCGCTTCAGCCGCTCCTCCGCCGTCTCCGTCCGCCCATCCCCGGTGGGCGCCGCGACGGGCTCGGCACGAGCCGGCCGCTCGGCGGGGGGCGCTTCACGCGGCGCAGGGGGCGCCTCCGCCTCCCGCGCGGCTTCGGCAGGCGGCGCCGCCGCCGGGGCGGGGGCTGCCGCCCCCTTCTCCGTCTCGATGTAGCCGAGGATGCTGCCCACCTCGACGGTCGTGCCCTCCGGCACGGCGATCTCCGCCAGGACGCCGGCAGCGGGCGCGGGGATCTCCGCATCGACCTTGTCCGTCGAGATCTCCAGCAGCGGCTCGTCCCGCGCCACCGGGTCACCCACCTTCTTCAACCACTTCGAAACCGTGCCCTCCGCGATCGACTCGCCCATCTGGGGCATTGGCACTTCGATGCGCGCCATTTGCAGGCTCCGTTGGTGTGAGGCGGCGCCACGTGCGCCCTGCGCCGCCCCGTTGGATCGTCCATGCCAGCTAATACCCCGCCAGGTAACGGCAGGCCGTCACGATGTCGGCCACCTGCGGGAGGAAGTAATCCTCGAGCGGCGCCGAGTACGGCACCGGAGCGTCGATGGCCGTCACCCGCAAGATGGGGGCATCCAGCCACTCGAACGCCTTTTCGCTGACCCGCATCGCGATCTCGCCCGCGATGCCGCCGGTCCGCGTGTCCTCGTGCACGACGAGCAGACGATTGGTCTTCTTCACGCTCTCGACGATCGCGTCCTCGTCCAGCGGCAGCAGCGTCCGCAGGTCCAGGATCTCGGCCTCGATGCCATCTTCCGCCGCGAGCTGCTCGGCCGCCTTCTGGCTCTCGTGGACCATGCTGCCGTACGTCACGATGGTGACGTCGCTGCCCTCACGGTGGATCCGGGCGCGCCCGAGCGGCACCACGTAGTCCTCCGGGGGCAGCACCTCCCGCAGCGCGGGGGCGCGGTAGAGCTTCTTGTGCTCGAAGTAGAGGACGGGGTCGTCATCCCGGATCGCCGCCTTGAGCAACCCCTTCGCGTCGTAGGCGGTCGCCGGAAAGACGATCTTGAGCCCCGGCGTGTGGAAGAACACCATCTCGGGGCTCTGCGAGTGGAACGGCCCGCCGCGCACCCCGCCGCCCACCGGGCCGCGGACCACCAGCGGCAGCGACCCGCTGCCCCGGTACCGCGAGGTCGCGATGTAGTTCGTCAACGGCTCGTAGGCACACGAGACGAAATCCATGAACTGCATCTCGACCACGGGCCGGAGCCCCATGTGCGCCGCCCCCGCCGCAGCCCCCGTGAAGCCGGCCTCGCTGATCGGCGTGTCGATCACGCGTTCCGGGCCGAAGTGTTCGAGGAAGCCGTCCGTGACCTTGAACGCTCCCCCGTACGCGCCGATGTCCTCGCCGAGCAGAAAGACCCGTTCGTCCGCCTCCATCTCCTCCCAGAGCGCCTCCCGGATGGCTTCCAGCATCGTGACCGGCTCACCCCGCTCCGTGCGCCGGACGTGCGCCGGCTTGTCTCGCGAGTCCGCTCTCCGGGGTGCCGTGGTTGCCATGACCTCACGCCTCGCACGCGGCCTGGGCGGCTGATCGCTCGCCGCCGGCTCCTTCCGCCGGTGCCTCGCCACCGGCCCGTGCCGGCTCCGGCGGCAGGGCCGGCACGGCCACACCTCCTGCCGCCCGCCGGTCCGCCGGCCCTTCGTTCCGAGGCAACGACGCGATCGACCGAAAACGCGCTAAAATGGCCGGACGCCGGGCGGCGGTCAAGCGAACGCCGCCCGGCCCCGATGCCGGCGAGCTGCGCCGGGGCGGATGCGGGAACCCTGCTCCGCCGGCACGACCCTTGCCCCCTTGGCGCGCCGGACCGCATGCGGCCGTCCGGCGCGCAAAGGCGCCGGCCGCGGCGGCTCGGCGCCTTCGTTCCATTCTCAGGTTTGCAAAGGGGGACCGGTGCAGGAGCCCGGTGCCGGCACGCCTCGTTTCCGCTCGATCGGCCGGCTCAGCCGCCCAGCCGCGCGGCCGCGCGCCGCCAGCCCCCCGCGCCGCGCCCCGGCCGCGCCCGTGGTCCAGGGCAGACGCCGCGAACGGGGCCAACGCCTCGGGGCGTATGAGACGCGGTACGACATCCGCCACGGCTACGCCACGGACCGCACGATCGTCCGCCCCTGAGCGAGGCGCCCACCCGTCCGGCTCGCGCCGCGCCTACGGCTGCTGCTCGCCCGGCGTCGCCGGCGGCGTGGCCGGCTCCTGCTGCTGCGGCTGCGTCGCCGCGTCTCCTTCCTGACCCTGCGGTTGCGCGCCGGGCAGGAGCGGCTGCGGCGCGGTGGCCGGCGCCTGCTGGAACTGCCCGCGCAGGATGGACTCCGGCTGGCGCCGTTGCGTGGACATGACGGCGAGCACGAACGCCAGCCCCATGAAGATCCCGCCCATGATCCATGACGCCTTGGTCAGGATCGTCGCGGCCTGGCGCCCGCCGATGAAGGTCTCGGTCCCCACGCCGCCCATGGCCGCCAGTCCGCCACCCTTCCCGGACTGGAGCAGCACGACGACCGTCAACAGGAGGCCGTCCAGGATCAGGAGTGCAAGGAGAATTCCGAACACGATTCGCTCGCTCCCCGGTGATTCGAAGGTCGAACCCTAAAGCTCGCAGAGGACCCGGCTTGGGTCAACCCGGCCGTGCCGCCGCGATGGCGGCAAAACTCCCCGGATCCAGACTCGCTCCGCCCACCAGCAGCCCATCCACGTCGGGCGCGCTCAGCAGCGCGTCCGCGTTGTCGGGCTTGACCGACCCGCCGTAGAGGATGGGGATCGCGGCGGCTCTGTCGGCGCCCGCGTGCTCGGCGAGACGCCGGCGGAGGATGGCGTGAGCCGCGGAGGCGTCTTCCGGACTGGCGTTGACACCGGTCCCGATGGCCCAGACCGGCTCGTACGCCACGAGGATGGCTGCGTCGGGCCCGCGCGGGAGTGCTTCGAGGACGGCATCGAGCTGGCGGAGGATCACCTCCTCGACCCGGCCGGCGCGGCGCTCCTCGAGCGTCTCCCCCAGGCAGATGACCGGGATCAGGTCCGCCTCCAGCGCCGCGACCACCTTGCGCGCCACCTGCTCGTCGGATTCGCCGAAGATGTGCCGGCGCTCGGAGTGGCCGGCCAGGACGTAGCGGGCCCCCGCATCGCGAACCATGGACGCGCTCTGTTCGCCGGTGAACGCCCCCTCCTGCTCCCAGAAGATGTTCTGCGCGCCCAGGCCGAGATCGGGCCGGTCGCGCAGCATCTCGGCGGCCGCGACGAGGGAGACGGCCGGCGGGAAGAACAGCACGGTCCGATCGGCCCGCGGCGCCCAGCGCGCCTTGAAGTGACGGAAGTACTCCCGCGTCGCGGTCGGGCCGCGGTTCATCTTCCAGTTGCCCGCGATGACCGGCGTCCTGATGGCCCGCCCGCCCGCCGCGCTCACGGCTCTGCGCTCCGGTCGAGGACTGCGACGCCGGGGAGCGTGCGGCCCTCGAGGAATTCCAGCGATGCGCCGCCGCCCGTGGACACGTGACTCATCCGGTCCGCCAGCCCTGCCTCCTGCACGGCGGCCACACTGTCCCCGCCGCCCACGATCGTGGTCGCGCCCCGGCCGGTCGCCTCGGCGAGGGCACGCGCGATGCCCGTGGTCCCGCCGGCGAACTCGGGAATCTCGGCCATGCCCATCGGGCCGTTCCAGATCACCGTCCGCGCGCGGAGCAGGAAATCGCGGAACATGGCGAGGGTTCCCGGGCCGATGTCGAGGATCAGCTCGTCTGGCGGGACCTCGTCGCGGTCCACCACGCGCGTGCTGACGCCGGCCCTCGCCTCGGGCGCCACCACGCAGTCCACCGGCAGCACGAGCTTCTCCCCGGCCCGGTCGAGGAGCTGCCGCGCCATGTCCACGCGATCCTCCTCGACCAGCGACCTGCCGGTCTCGAGGCCGAGCGCCCGGAAGAACGTGTTGGCCATCGCGCCGCCGACGAGCAGCGTGTCCACGCGGGGGAGCAGGTTCTCGATGACGTCGATCTTGCCCGAGATCTTGGCGCCGCCGAGCACCGCGACGAACGGCCGCTCGGGCGACTCGAGCGCATCGCCGAGCATGCGCAGCTCGCGGTCCATCAGGAGGCCGGCGACTGCCGGCCGCCCCTCCTGGTGCAGGACTTCGGCCACGCCGGCGGTGGATGCGTGCGCGCGGTGCGCCGCGCCGAACGCGTCGTCCACGTACACGTCCGCCAGCGCGGCGAGCCCTGCCGCCACCTCCGGGTCGTTGGCTTCTTCGCCGGGCAGGAAGCGCACGTTCTCCAACATCAGCACCTCGCCTTCCCCGAGCGTGTCCGCGGCCTCGCGTGCCGTGGGGCCGATCACGTCCGCCACGAATCGCACCTCCTTGCCGAGCAGCTCGCTCAGGCGCTCTGCGGCGGGCTTCAGCGAGTACTTCTCGTCCCACCGTCCCTTCGGCCGCCCGAGGTGCGAGACGAGGATCAGCCGCCCGCCGCGATCCATCAGATAGCGCAGCGTCGGCAAGGTCGCGCGGATGCGCGTATCATCCGCGACCGCGCCGTCCTCGAGCGGGACGTTGTAATCCACCCGGACGAGAACGCGCTTGCCGCGGAACGTCAGATCCGGGAGGTCGCGCACAGTGAGTAGCGGTCGCACGTGCGGATCCACAATTCGGTTCGTGCCGGTCCGTGCCGGGCGACGTGCCCGACCGTGGGGGCGCTCAACGTAGCGCCGCCGCCCCCGGCGATCAAGCGATTGCGGCCGCGACCTCAGCGTGCCGTGGCGAACTGCACCAGGGCCTCCGCGACCGCGTCAGGCGCTTCCCAGTTCGGCGAGTGGCCTGCGTTCCTGATGCGCACGAGCACCGACCGGGGGATCAGGGCCGCGGCGCGGGCGCCGTGCCAGCCGGGGAGGAATCGGTCCTCTGCCCCCCACAGGATCAGGGTCGGGAGATCGAGGGCGGCGAGCTCGTCGTCCGTCAGCACCTCACGCTGGCCGCGGAGATCGCAGAACCGCGCTACGGCGCGCGTGAGCGTTCGCGTCTCTCCCGCCCGCGCGGACCACAGCAGGTACTCGACCAGCGCGCTCGCGTGCTGGCGCGGCAGGGGACGGCTCGTCAGGAGCCGATCGAGAAGCCACTGCATCCCGGCGCGGCTCGGCCGCAGCAGCAGGGGCCCCAGCGCGGGCAGGCGCGCCAACCGCACCACCATGGGCACGTCCCACCCGAGCCCGACCGCGTCGAGCAGCACCAATCGCTCGACGCGCTCCGGCCTCCGTTGCGCCAGCCGGAGTGCGGCCAGCCCGCCGAACGAGGTGCCGACCAGCATGCATCGCGGAACGCCGAGCGCCGACAGCCACGCGTCCACCACGCCGGCCACATAGCCGCCGAGCGGGCCCACGGGTGCTGCCGGTCCGGAGAGGCCGAAACCCGGCAGGTCTGGCGCGAGCACGCGGCACGCGCGAGAGAGCGGCCCGATGACCCGGTACCAGTTGGCTGCGCCGCCGCTCGCCCCCTGGAGCAGGACCACCGTCGGGCCGCGGTCCCCGGCCGCGAGGTAGTGCACCCGGGTGCCGCCCGCCTCGACCTCGTGGCTGCTGGCCGCCGCGCCGCCGAGCGCCAGCAGCCGCTCCATCGCGACCCGGAGCCGGTCCCGGGATGATGCAGGGTCACGGCGCCCGCTCGGGCCGTGACCCTTCCCCGCCGGCTCGGCTGCCGGGGTGTTGTTGCGTCGCTGCTTCACCTCGTGGCCGGCTCGCTCGCAACCTGCGCGGTGAACCGCACCGGATCCCGACCCCGGAGCGACAGCTCGAGCGACGTGCTGCAGTGGCTGCAGCGAACGAGCCCCACCGCCTCTCCGCGCCGCAGTTCCGCACCATCCCGATGGCCGCACACGGGACAACGGTACGTTCCGTACTGGTCCTGCTCGCGTTCCGGCATCTCGTTCCTCCCGCGCTCGGGGTGCCAGCCGCCCCAGCCGGCGCGCCAGATGCGTGCCAAGCCGGGCGTCCTGGGACGCGCGTGCGGCGCCGCCCTCGCC
>DASVDH010000060.1:0-2844 GCA_036381195.1 Longimicrobiales bacterium
GCGGCGCGGTAGGCGCGGGAGGAGGTCAGCGCATCGAACGTGTCGGCGAGGGCCAGGACCTGCGCGGCGCGGGGGATGTCCGGCCCGGCGAGGCCGTGGGGGTAGCCGCGGCCGTCCCAGCGCTCGTGGTGGTGCAGCACCATCGCGAGGATCTCGGCATCGTCGATGAGCGGCTCGAGGATGCGGCAGCCGATGGCGGGATGCTCCATCACCTTGAGCATCTCCTGGTCCGTGAGCCGGCCGGGCTTGTTCAGGATGCGGTCCGGGATGCCGATCTTGCCGATGTCGTGCAGCTCGCCGGCGAGGGCGATGCGGTCGGTGTCCAGCCCGCCGAGCGCGCGCGCGATCGCCACGGCGTAGCGCGAGACCCGCTCGGAGTGGCCGCGCGTGTACGGGTGTTTGGCCTCGACGGCGGCGACGAGCGAGCGGACGCCCCGCAGGACGAGCTCGCGCACCTCCCCCTCGCGCGCGCGCAGCTCGCGCGTGAGCTGCTCGACCTCGGCGGCCGCCTGTGTGCGGGCGCGGCCCGCCGCGAGCGCCTGCTCCGCGCAGTCGCGCAGCTCGTCGAGCGTGAACGGCTTGAGCAGGAAGCGGTCCACGCCGTCGTGGAAGGCGCGGATCGGCGTGGTGGGGTCCAGCGCGCCGGTGATCATGAGCACGGCGAGCGTGGGCCAGCGGCCGCGCACCTCGCGGACCAGGTCGATGCCGGAGCGGCCGGGCATGTTCACGTCCGAGATGATCAGGTCGAACGTGTCGGCCTCGAGCCGCTCGATCGCGTCCGCGACGCTCGCGGCCTCCACGGCGACGGCGCCCCAGCGACGCACGGAGCGGACGATCGCGTCGCGCATCGCGGGCTCGTCGTCCGCGACGAGGACGCGGCAGCCAGCGAGAACGGCGGAGGTCTGCGAAGCGGCCATGGCAGCGGCGATCCGGGTCGCGTCCTCGCGGGTCAGCCGGCGCCGTGGCGGGGCAGCCGGATGGTGAACCGGGCGCCGCCGCCCTCCGGGTCGGACGCCTCGATCGTGCCGCCGTGCGCGTCCACGATGCGGCGCGAGATGGCGAGGCCGAGCCCCGTGCCCGTGCCGGCGGGCTTGGTCGTGAAGAACGGACTGAACAGGTGCGGCCGCACCTCCCGGGGAATGCCGGGCCCGGTGTCTTCGACCGCGAGCTCCACCATGTGCCCGGCCGCGCGGCCGCGGATCGCGATGCGGCCGTCCCGGCCGATCGCCTGCTCCGCGTTCACGACAAGGTTGAGCAGCACCTGCTGGAGCTGGTTCGCGTTGCCCCACACCGGCGGCAGGTCCGGCGGCAGGTCGAGCTCCACCTCGATGCGGTTCTTCCGCTGGTCGTAGACGCGCAGCGCGAGCGTGCGCTTGACGACGTCGCCCAACGCGAGCTCCTCGCGCACCTCCTCGCTCCGCCGCGCGAAGCCGAGCAGGTTGCGCACGATCTCGCCCGCGCGCGCGGCCTCGCGGCCGATCGTCTGGACCATCTCGCGGCTGTCCGCGTCCAGCTCGGCGTCCAGGAGCAGCTCCGCGAAGTTGCCGATCGCGCCCAGCGGATTGTTCAGCTCGTGCGCGACGCCGGAGACCAGTCCGCCGATCAGAGCGAGCCGGTCCGACTCCAGGAGCTGCGCCTGCTCCCGCTTCTCGCTGGTGACGTCCCGCACGATCAGCACCGTGCCCGGCGCGCGGCCGTCGCGGCGCACGGCCACGCACGTGACGTGCACCGGCACCAGCGTCCCGTCCCGCCGCTGGAGCAGCAGCTCGCCGGTCCAGTCCGCATGCGGGGCAGCGGCCGCGATCCGTGCACGCACCGCCGCGGGCAGCTCCGGCGCGAACAGCTCGTCCAGCTCGCGCCCCAGCAGGTCCCTGGCGCGCGGGTCGCCGTACAGCATCGCGGCCGCCCGGTTCGCGTAGCGCACCGCGCCGGCGCCATCCGCGATCAGCACCGCCGCGCGCATGCGGCTCATCGCCGCGACCAGCAGCCGCGAGCGCCTGCCCAGCCGTTTCGCCTCCGCCGCCCGGCGCACGCTCTCCAGCCCCGCACTCGCATGCTCCGCCAGCGCCGCCAGCGTCTCGACCGTGTCTTCCGACGCGTCCCGCGGATCCATCACCATGAACGCGCCCGTCGGCCGGCCCGGCTCGCCCTCGATCGCCGTCACCAGGATCCGCTCCACCGCCTGCCGCGCGATGAATTCGGCGAAGACCGGGTGCGCCGTACGGCCCGGCACCAGCAGCGGCCTGCCCGCGCGGAGCGCCCGCATCGAGATGCTGCCCTCCGCCTCGAACCGCTTCCCCTCCAGCTCCGCCGCGATCCCGCCGCCGCCCACGATCTCCAGCTCGGCCGGGCCGCCTCCTCGCCGCCGCACCACGCACGCGCCGCGCGCGCGCGTCAGCTCCGTCGCCGCGGCAGCCAGCAGCCGCGCGAGCGCGGCCACGTCCCGGCTCGCCCGCACCGCTTGCCCGACCGCCCGGAACGCCGCCAGCCGCCGGCTCCGCTCCTCCAGCAGCTCCGCCTCGCGCCGCTCCAGCAGGTCGCGCTGGCGCGTCACCTCCTCCAGCAGCTGCTCCAGCTCGCCCTGCTGCGCCTCGAGCTCCGCCAGCAGATCCTCCCGCGACTCCGCCGCCGGCGCGCTCGCCGCGCGGCTGCGGAGGAACCCGGCCCACGCGGCGAGCCGCGCGGCGAAGCGGGCGGGGCGGTGGAACATCTTCACGGCGATGCGAGCAGTCGGTCCTCGGCTCCCGGGGCGCGAAAGCACGGATCCGGCGGCGCCGACGCGCGGCACCTCCAGGGGTGGAAGTTTGTCGTGCTGCCGGAGTTCGTGCAAGGTACGCCCCGTTC
>DASVDH010000061.1:0-13278 GCA_036381195.1 Longimicrobiales bacterium
GGTGCGCTTCTGAGGCGGTCGCGACGCGGAACGTCAGGCGCACCGAGGTCAGCCGGCGCGGCGTGCCATCCGCGCGGGTCGCATCCACGCGGATGCGCAGCGACGTGGCCGGCGTGCGCCGCTTCTGCAGGATCTCGACGATGTCGATCGCCGAGCATGCGGCGAGCGCGACCAGCACCGCGTCCACCGGCCCCGGCGCGGCCTCGCGGGCGCCGTCCACGAGCAGCGCCGGGCCGCCCGGCCGGCGGCCGCGGTAACGCTTGCCCCCCTCCCACTCGACCTCGAGGGTCACCTCTGAAGCAGCCATCTCCGCTTTCTGTTTGCGTTCCGATCCGGCCGCCTCCCGCCACCCGATGCGGCGAGGGCGGCGGCCGCGCCCATCGACTTCCAGCTCGAGCCGCTGACCGAAAGAAATGAAGCCGGGCGACCCGCGTAACATGCTCCACGCGGCGCCGCCCGGCAATCTCCGGCCTCGCATCCGGGCGCGCGCCAGCGCGAGGCGCACCCGCCTGCGTTCAGGTCAGGTCAACGCACCGGCCCTCCCCGGCACCGGCTCACTCCCGCGGGCCGGCCTGAGGCGCTCGCCCGCGGGCTCGCGGGCCTCGCCCACCTCGCCGCGCCGCGCCACCACGCGCCGCACCCAGGCGCCGATGTCGTCGAAGTACGTGTACGCGACGGGCACGACGATCAGCGTGAGCATCGTCGAGGTGATCAGGCCGCCGATCACCGCACGCGCCATCGGCGCGCGGAAGCCGCCGCCCTCGCCCATGCCGAGCGCGATCGGCAGCATGCCGCAGATCATCGCGACCGTGGTCATGACGATCGGCCGCAGCCGCACCCGCCCCGCCTCGACCAGCGCCGTCCAGCGGTCCATCCCTTCCCTGCGCCGCTGGTTCGCGTTGTCCACCAGCAGGATCGCGTTCTTGGTCACCAGCCCCATGAGCATGATCACGCCGATCATGGACATCATGTTCAGCGTGTCATCCGTGAGGAGCAGCGCGAGCAACACGCCCACCAGCGAGAGCGGCAGCGAGAGCATGATCGCGAACGGCTGCGTGAAGCTCTCGAACTGGCTGGCCAGGATCAGGAAGATGAGGATCACCGCCAGCATGAGCGCCTCGATCACGTAGCCGACGGTCTCCTGCAACTCCTCCGTCTCGCCGCCGAACGTGATGCGGTAGCCCGGCGGCACGTCGATGGACTGGATCGCCCGCGCGATCTGCGCAGACGCCTGCGAGACCGACAGCTCCGGCGTCGTCGAGGCGCCGACCGTGACCACGCGCTGCAGGTCCTGTCGGTCGATCTGCGCCGGCGCCGTGCCTGGCTCGACGCGCGCGACCTGGCCGAGCGGGACCGTGACGGCCGCGCCGGCCTCGGTGCGCAGGCCCGTGGCGATGGGCAACGTGAGCAGGTCCTCGATCGAGGTCCGCTGCTCCGTCGCGAGCTGCACCACCACATCGCGCTCCTCGCCCGTCGGGTCCTCCCACGTCGTGGCGGTCTGGCCGGCCAGCAGCGGGCGCACGGTGGCCGAGATCTGGCCGACGTCGAGCGCCAGCGCGTTGGCCAGGTCGCGGTTCACCTCGATCCGGTACTCCGGCCGCGGCTCACCCAGCGAGATGTCGATGTCCACGACGCCCGGGATCTCGCTCATCGCCGCGGCGACGCGCTCCGCCAGATTGCGGAGCCGGTTGACGTCGGGCCCGCGCACCAGCACGGCGATCGGCCGCTGCGCGCCGCCGAACCCGCCGGCGTCGAGCACCGCCGTCTTTACCCCGTAGAGAGAGGCGAGCCGCTCGCGGGCGACCACCATGAGCTCGTCCTGCGAGAGGTCGCGCTCCTCGCGCGGGTCCAGCTTCACGTAGACCTCGCCCGCGGTGACCGTTCCGGTCGCGCCCGCGCCGATCGTCGTGTAGGTGTAGTCCACGCCGTCCAGCTCGCGCAGCACGCCGATGACCTCCTGGGCCTTGCGGCGCGTGTAGTCCAGCGAGGAGCCCTCGGGCGTCTCGAACACGACTGCGAACTCGCCGCTGTCCTGGTCCGGCATGAACCCGCCGCCGATGAGCGGGAAGAGCAGGAAGGCGCCCACGAACGCGGCGCCTGCGACGCCGAGCGTCGTCTTGCGGTGGCCGAGCGCCCACGCGATGACGCCGCGGTAGCGGTCCGCCTGCCGGTCGAACCACGTGTTGAACGCGGTGATCGGCCGGGTCAGCCGCGCGAAGATCCCCCTCCCCTCCTGGTGCGGCTCGACGCCCCAGCGCGCGGAGAGCATCGGCGTCAGCGTGAACGAGACGAAGAGCGAGACCAGCACGGCGAACGCGACGGTCATACCGAACTGGTAGAAGAAGCGGCCGATGATCCCGCCCATGAACGCGACGGGGACGAAGACCGCGACGATGCTGAGCGTCGTCGCCATGACGGCGAGGAAGATCTCGCGCGTGCCGCGTCCCGCCGCGCTGATGTGGTCTTCGCCCAGCTCGCGGTGGCGGACGATGTTCTCGATGACCACGATCGCGTCGTCCACCAGGATGCCGATCGAGAGCGACAGCCCCATGAGCGTCAGCATGTTGAGCGAGAAGCCCAGGGTGCGCATGAGGAGGAACGACGCGATCACCGAGATCGGCAGCGCGAACGACGTGATGGCCGTCGCCTTCCAGTCGTTCAGGAAGAGCATGACCACGAGCACGGTCAGGGCCGCACCCAGGACCAGCTCGAAGATGACGTCCGCGACCATGTGGCGGATGTACTCGGAGTCATCGCGCACGATCTGGAGCTGCGTCCCCTCGGGTAGCCGGGGCGCGAGCTCGCCCAGCACCTCCTTGACGCCCTCCGCCACCTCGACCGTGTTGGCGCCGCTGACCTTCAGGATGTCCAGCGCGACGGCGCGCCGCCCGTCCACGAAGGCGAGCGAGCGCTCCTCCTCGGACGCGTCCTCGATGCGGGCCACCTGGCCGAGCCGCACGGGCCCACCCTCCCGGTTCGCGACGATGATGTCCGCGAACATGGCCGGGTCGGTGATGCGGCCGGTGACGCGGACGAGCTGCTCGGCAGTGCCGCGCTCGACGCGGCCGGCCGGCACGTCGAGGTTCTGCCGCTGGAGCGCGCCGATCACGTCGCCGGTCGAGACGCCGAGCGCCTGCATGTCGGCCGGCCGGAGGAAGACGCGGATCTCGCGCTCGAGCCCGCCGGCGAGCCGGGCCTCGCCCACGCCGTCGACCGTCTCGATCTCGCGCCGTACCACCTCGTCGGCGAGGCGGGTCAGCTCGACGGGAGAGAGGCGGTCGGATGCGAGCGCGATCGAGATGATCGGCTGCGCGCCGGGGTCGAAGGTCTGCACGACCGGGCTCTCGATGTCCTCCGGCAGCGTCCGGCGGATCGCGTCGATCTTGGCGCGGATGTCCTGCGCCGCGATGTCCACGTCGCGACCGAGGTCGAATTCGACGATGATCTGGCTGACGCCCTCGAGCGACACGGACGTGATGCGGTCCACCCCCTGGACGGGGTTGAACGCCTCTTCGAGCCGCTCCGTGACCTCGCGCTCGACGGCCTCGGGGCTCGCGCCCGGATAAACCGTCTGCACCACCACGACCGGAATGTCGATCTCCGGGAACAGGTCGATCGGCAGGCGCCGAAAGCTGAACACGCCCAGCACGACCAGCGCCAGCATCATCATCGTGGTGAAGACGGGGCGGCGAATGGCGACGCCGCTCAGCCCGCTGCCGGCGTCGCCCGCCTCGCGCGCGGCGCGGCCGCGGTCCGGAATCTCTGTCTTGACGGCCATCGGCTATCGCTCCTCCGCGACCTGTGGTGTAGCGGCGGCCGGGGCCGTGCCGGCGATGCGGACCGGCGTCCCTTCCGCGATGGAGCCGGGCGCCGCGATCACCTGCTCGCCCGCCTCGAGGCCGGCCAGCACCTGGACGATGCCGCGGCGCGTGTCCTCGGCGCCCAGCGTGACGGGCTGCCGGGTCGCGCGCGCGTCGCGGATGACCCAGACGTAGGGCTCGGCCGCATCGCGGCGGACCGCCGCGACGGGCACGACCACGCCCTCCTGCACCTGGCCGGTGAGGATCCGCCCGGTGGCGAAGACGCCGCCCACGAGCGTACGGTCATGGTTGGGCAACCGGACGTACACGCCGACCTGGCGCGTGTCGGGGTCCGCCGTCGGCTCGACACGCGCAACCTCGCCGGTCAACACGCGGCCCGGGAGCGCGTCCACCGTGAACTCGACGGGCAATCCCGGCCGGAGCGCCAACGCCTGGTTGACCGGCACCTGGCCGGCCAGCTCGAGGATGCGCGCGTCCACGATCGTGAACAGCGCCTGCCCGGGGTTGACGGCCTCGCCTTCGCTCGCATGCCGGCGGCTGACCTCGCCGGTGAAGGGCGCGGTCACGGTCGTGCGGCTCGCCTGCTCGCTCGCGCCCACCGCCGCAGCGCGCGCGGCTTCGAGCTGCGCCTCCGCCGCCTCGTACGCGGCCTGCGCCTGCCGGAACTCCATCTCGGACATGGCGCCGGCCTCGTGGAGCTTGCGCGCGGACTCGAGCTGCCGCGCCGCCAGGGCGAGGTTGGCCTCCGCGGCAGCCACGCCCGCCTGGGCGCTGGCCGCCTGGCCGCGGATGCCCTCGGCTTCGATGCGCGCGAGGACCTGGCCCTCGCGGACGGCGTCGCCACGGTCCACGCGCAGGCCGGTGAGCACGCCGGGCACCTGGGCGCGGACCTCCACCTCGCGGTAGGGGACCAGCGTGCCGGTGATGATGATCCCCGCGGCCAGGCTGTCACGCTCGGCGACCGCGAGATCCGCCGGGTTGAGGGTGATTGCTGCGGCCTCGGTGTTCGCCTCCGCGGCCTGGGACCCACCTCCAGCGCAGGCCGCGAGCACGGCGCCCACGGCCAGCACCCCGAAGACCTGCCTATGCCTCCACGTCATCAGTCGATCCCGTATCGGTTGCGTTCCTGATCCTCCCTCGCCCTCGTCCTCGCCCTCGCCCCCACCCCGGGCCGGGGTGGGGGAAAGGGCCGGGTTCACGGGAGCGTGGTGCGGTCCAGCGGCAGGCCGAGCGTCCGCTCCGCCTGAGCCAACGCGGTGTACGCCGCGTGATACGCCTGTACCTGGTTGATGCGCGCCTGCTGGAGCGCGAGACGCGCATCGGACACGTCGAGCTGCGTGGCCAGCCCTTCGCGGTAGCGCAGCTCCGTCAGCTCGTAGACCCGCTCGGCCTGCTCGACCGTGCGGCTCGCGGCCGCGACCTGCGCCTGTGCGCGCTCCAGCTCGCTGCGGGCCTGGCGGTACTCGAGGATCAGCCCCTCGCGGAGCTGGGAGAGCTGGAGCTCCGCTTGCCTGACCTGGGCCTTGGCCGCCGCCACGTCCGCACCGCGCTTGAAGCCCTGGAACAGCGGCAGTTGAACCGCGAAGCCGACGCTCCAGTCGTCGCGCCAGTCGTCGCCGCCGGGGAAGCCGAACGTGCCATCCGGGAACGCCTGCCGCGTGAGGTTGCCGGTCAGCGCGATGGTGGGCAGGTACGCCGCGCGCGCGATGTCCACCTGCTCCTCGCGCATCGCGACCTGCTCCTGCGCCGCCCGCACCGCCGCGCGGCGACGCAGCAGCTCCTCCGCCTGCTCCGGTGTCGGCAACTCGATGGCGACGAGGTCCGTCCCGTTCGACGTCTGCGCGTCCAGCTCGGTGGTCAGGACGATGTCCGCATCCGCCGGCAGGTTGATCAGCCGCTTCAGGTTCAGCATCGCGACGTCGCGCTGGTTCCGCGCCTGCACGAGCTGCGGCATGAGGTTCTCCAGCTCGACCTCCGCGCGCAGCGCCTCCAGCTCGGATGCGCGCCCGGCCTCCAGCCGCAGCCGCACCTGCTCGAGGTGCTCGCGCGCCAGCTCGGCGCTCAACTCGACGATCTCGGCGCTGCGGCTGGCCAGCAGCGCATCGTAGTACGCGCGCTTGACCTCGAGCGCCACGTCCGCCCGCGTTTCCTCGAGCCCCGCGCGCGCGGCCTCCGCCGCGGACTCTGCCGCGCTGATCGCGGAGCTGATCCGCCCGCCGGTGAACACGGGCTGCGACACGCTCAGCCCCGCAATCCACGTGTTTTCGTTGCCGAACGGCAGGTCGCTGAACAGGGCGCCCAGCGCGCCCAGCGCCGCATTCGGCGTGCGGTCCTCGAGGTAGCGCACCCGCTCCTCGAGCGGCTGGTTCGGGTCCGGCTCGAAGCGCAGGCTGTCCGGCAGCGTGAAGCCGCCCACGTTCTGGAACACCGAGCGCAGCGTCCGCGTGTAGGCGAGCTGGGCGTTCACCTGCGGGAGCGCGGCGGAGCGTGCGCTCTTCGCCTGCGCGCGCACCTCGTCCACCCGCGCCGCCGCCAGCCGGACCTCCTCGCTCTGCTCCAGCGCGCGCGAGAGCGCGTCCTGGAGACTCAACGGTGTCCCCGCAGCCGCCGCCTGGGCCTCCGTCCTTTCCGGCACCGGCGGCGGGGTCTCCTGCGCGGAAAGCCCCGCCGGTGCCAGCGGGGCGAGCAGGGCGGCGGCCGCTAGCCGCCGCATCCGCAACGCGTTCATCGCCTCAGGCTCCTTCCGGGCCCGGGCCGGGCCCGACAGCCACATCGAGTTCTCTTTCTTCCCGCCACCGATCCGCGGCGTCGGCCAACGCATCGACCAGGTGGCGGAACAACGACGCCAGCCCCTCTAAACGCATGCGCACCCGCGGATGTTTCGCGGCCGGGGTGTGCAACGCGGCCTGCAGCAGGTCCCGTAGCTCGGCGATTTGCCGGCAGCGCTGCTCCACGATGCGGGAGTGCAGGTCGTCGTTGATGGCGTAGTAGTCTCGCCGATCGCCGGCCACGATCACCCGCTCCGCCGCCCCCAGCCGCTCCAGGAGCCGCGCGTTGCTGCTGGCGCTGCCCTTGCTGATGCCGAGCTCCGCCGCCATGTCGTCGAGCGAGAGCGGCTCCGCGGAGAGCAGCAGCCGGCCCAGGATCAGGCCGGCGCTGCGAGGCAGGCCGTCCCGCTCGAACTTCGTGCCCATGCGTTCGACGACGTGTTCCGTGGGCTGCTCCACGGCGGACCCTCCTGAGGGGTGCGGTTGGGGTGTGGTGGAAGTACCGCTCCGTACGGTACGTTCAGAACATATTGAAAGTTGCAAAAGAGCGAAAGGGGCGACCGGGACCGGCCGGGGCCAGCGCGAGGACGAGGGCGGGGGCTGGCCCCGCATCGCGGCGCTCCGCCTCGCACCGGTCCGTGCCAGCGTTCGACGGATGCCACCTACGGCCGCATTGCCCTTCCGGTTTCGCTGCGGAGACGATGGGGACCTTCACCGAGCGTCCCCGATGCCGACGCACGTGGCCCGCACCGGCGTCGGCACCGGCATGGAAGTCCCCCTGTTCGACCGACGCGTGCGGCCCCGGCTCACTCCATCCTGAGCGCGCGCACCGCATCCACCCGCGCCGCGCGGCGGGCCGGCAGCCAGCAGGCGAGCAGCGCGACGGCGCCGAGCAGCAGCGAGACGGCCGCGAAGGTGGCCGGGTCCGTCGCGGAAACCTGGTAGAGGGAGCGGGCGAGGAGGCGCGTCGCCGCGTAGGCGCCGGCCAGGCCCAGCGCGAGGCCCGCTGCGATCACGCCCCCCTCCTCGCGCAGCACCATCCGCAGCACGTCGCCGCGATCCGCGCCGAGCGCCATGCGCAGGCCGATCTCGCGCGTGCGCTGGCCCACGGACTGTGCGGTGACGGCGTACACGCCCACCGCGGCGAGGACCAGCGCGATCGCCGCGAAGCCGGCGAGCAGCGCCATGAGCGTGCTGCGCGTCGAGACCGAGCGCCGCACCACGGCCTCGACCGTGGTGAGGTCGCGCACCGCCTGGAGCGGATCCAGCGCGAGTACCTCGGCCCGCGCGGCGCGAGCAAGCGCCAGCGGGTCGCCGGTCGTACGCAGGACCACGGTCATGGCCGGCCGCGGGAACTGTGCGAGCGGCCGGTAGATCGCGCCCTCGATCGCGACATCCAGCCCGTCGTGCTTCACGTCGCCGACGACGCCGATGATCTCCTGTCGCTCGCCCGGGCCCCAACGGAACTCGATCTCGCGGCCGATCGGGTCCTCGCCCGGCCAGTATTTCTGCGCGATCGCCTGGCTGATGACCACCACGTCCCGGCTGCCGGGGCGGTCGCGCTCGTCGAACGTGCGGCCGCGGATCAGCGGGATGCCCATCGTCTCGAAGTAGCCGGGCGTCGCGATCCGCTTCTTCGCGTACGGCGTCTCGCCCTCCGGGTACTCGCGCCCGATGATCCCGAAGCCGCCGTTCGTGTCCGAGCCATCTAGCGGCAGGTGGCTGACGGCCGCGGCGCCGCGCACGCCGGGCAGCGCGCGCAGCCGCTCGAGCAGGTCCTGGAAGAACCGCACCTGCGCCCCGCCTTCGGCGTAGCGCGTGTGCGCGAGCGCGACCTCGAACGCCAGCGTGTTCTCCGCACGGAAGCCCGGGTCCTCGCGCAGCAGCGTGTGAATGCTTTTCACCATCAGCCCGGCGCCGGCGAGCAGCACCACGGACAGCGCGAGCTCCACCGCCACGAGCAGCCGGCGGCTCCGCCGCGCGGCGCGCGTGCCGCCGCCGCGCGCGGCGTCCGCCTGCTTCAGCGTGCCCGCGAGGTCCTGGCGCGTGGCGCGCAGCGCGGGCCAGAGCCCGAACAACACCGCCGCCGCCAACGACGCGGCGCCGGTGAACAGCACCACGCGCGGGTCCGCGCTCGAGCTGGGTGCGAGCAGCGCCGCGCGGTCCGCGGCCGCTGCGACGGCGCCCGTCGCGAGCCGCGAGAGCAGCAGGCCGAGCGCGCCGCCGAGCACGCCCAGCACCAGACTCTCGGTGAGGAGCTGGCGCACGATGCGCGTGCGGCCCGCACCAATGGCCGTGCGGATCGCGAACTCCCGCGCCCGCGCGGCCGAGCGCGAGAGGAACAGGTTCGACAGGTTGGCGCACACCACGAGCAGCAGGAAGACGACCGCGCCGGAGAGAACGAGCAGCAGCGCGCGCGAGTCGCCGACCAGGAACTCGCGCACGTCGCCCAGCTCGATGCCGTGCCGCGTCACGCCCGACTGGCGCAGCCCTGCCGCCAGCGCCTCGGTCCGCGACCGCGCCTGCTCGAGGGTGATGTCGTCGCGCAGCCGCGCGATCACGGTCAGCATGTGCAAGCCTCGGTCGCGAAGCGGCTCCGGCAGCACCAGCGGCAGCCAGGCCCCCAGCGACGGGCGGTTCACGAGCACGTTCGCCGCGCGCGGCATCACGCCGACCACCGTGTACGCCTCGCCGCTGAGCACCAGGGTGCGACCGACGACGCCGGGATCACCCGCGAAGCGGTCGCGCCAGAACCCCTCCGCGAGCATCAGCACGTGCTCGTCGCGCTCGACGTCCTCGCTCGAGAGCGCGCGGCCGAGCAGCGGCGGGATGCCGAGGACGCGCTGGAAGTCGCCCGTCACCATCCCGGCCTCGACGCTGACCGGGTCGCCCGCCTCCTCCAGCGTGTACAGGTTCGACGCGTACGCGGCGATCGCCGCGAACTGGTCGCCCTCGCGCCGCCAGTCCTCGTACTCCGGCCACGATGGCGGGTAGCCCGGCTCGCCGAACTGCACGTCGCGCACGTAGACCAGCCGCTCCTCGTCCGGAAACGGAAGCGGCCTGAGCAGCGCGCCGTCAACCACGCCGAACACCGCTGCGGTCGCGCCGATGCCCAGCCCCAGGATCAGCACCGTCACCGCCGCGAAGCCCGGCCGCTTGCGGAGCTGCCGCAGCGCGAACCGCACGTCCTGCCGGAGGTCCGCCAGCAGCTCGACCCGCCTCACGCGCCGCTCCTTCCCTCTGTCGATGTCCAGCAGCTCCCGCTCGACCCGCGCCACGTCGCCGAACCGCCTGAGCGCCTCCGCGCGCGCCGCCTCCAGGCTCCAGCCCGCCGCCACCAGGTCCCGCACCTGCGCCTCGAGGTGGAAATCCAGCTCGTCCGCCACCTCCACCTCCACGCCCGGTGCGACGGCACGGCGGGCGCGCTTTCGGCGGGGGGTCTCGTCGCTCATGCACGCCTCCGGCGTTCCGTGGTTCTATGACATCTTCGAGGGCGCCGGAGCCCGCGGCCCCGTGATCCGCTCGCGGCCGAGGCGGTCGGCCGACTGGCCGGCAAGCACCACCGCGCGAGGATCCGCCGCCCTTGCCCCGCCGGACAGCCGCCCGCCGACCGGGCCGCACCGGCTCTCGCGCGACCCGCCGCCCCACCGCGGCGTCACGCCGGCTCCTCCGTCGCGTTCACGACCTTCCACACCGCGTCCGCGTACCGGCCCCACACCGAGAGCTCCCGCGCCAGCTCCCGCCGGCCGCGCGCCGTCACCGCGTAGTACTTCGCGCGGCGGTTGTTCTCTGAGAGACCCCACTCGGACGAGATCCAGCCGCGCCGCTCCATCCGGTGCAGGGCCGGGTACAGCGCCCCGTCCTCGATCTCGAGCGTGCCGTCCGTCACGCGGCGGATGTACTGCGCCACGCCGTAGCCGTGCATCGGCCCCCAGGACAGCGCCTTGAGGATAAGCAGGTCGAGCGTGCCCTTGAGGATCTCGTTGTGGTGCGCCACGCGCCATCTCTCCCCTGGAAGATTTAGGGGAGCAAGGTGCGGCCACTCCCCTCAGACGTCAAGGGGTACGGGCCAGGGTCAGTCGGCGGGCAACCGGCGCGGCGCCGGCGAGTGCGGCCTCGAAGGCGGGGCCGAAGCCGGCGTCTACCTGACCGGTAATCGGGCGGAAAAGCTGGAGGCAGAGCCGTGATGGCGCTGGCGGGAAGCTAGGCGTGGCGACTCGCCCCGTTCGCGGCCGCCAGCGCACGGATCCCCGCCAGCCGCTCGCCTTCCACCTCCACGAGAGCCCAGGTGCCCCCGCCGTCGCGGCTGACGTAGATGCGGCCGTCGGCGAGCCCTGCGAAGAGCCGGCCGGGGAGCGCCAGCAACGCGTAAGGCATGCTGTCGAGCGGCTCGGGGAGCCCGCCGCCGAGCCGCTCCCACGGGCCTGCGGCGCGCCACCGGTAGAGGTACGCCTGGGCGTCGGCGCCGCGGTGCGCCGCGCGCGGGCCGGTGCTGGCGGAGACGTACCAGGTGTCGGGGTCGTCCGGGTCCACGGCGAGCGCCCAGGTGTAGTGGCGGTCGCGGCCCTCGTCTGCGGGCAGCCACGTGCGGCCGGCGTCGAAGCTCCACGCGGCGCCGCCACCGCCCGCCTCGTACGCGCGCTCCGCCGCGCGCGGGTGCCACGCGAGCGCGTGCACGTCCCGCTGCGCGCCGGGCCGGTGGTCCTCCCAGGTCTCGCCGCCATCCGTGCTCCGCATCAGGCCGCCCAGCTCGATGCCGGCGAGCAGCAGCCCCGCGTCCGCGGGGTTGGGCGCGATCCAGCGCACGTGCGAGGTCCACGGCCGCGGCGGAAAGCTCCACGTGGGGGCCGAGGGGATGCGACGCAGCGCTTCGAGCTCGCGCCAGCTCGAGCCGCCGTCGTCGCTCCGGAAGATCATGCTGGGCTCGGTGCCCGCGTACACCGCGCCGTCCACCGGGCTCACGGCGAGAGAGAAGACGTCGCCCGCGGGGAGGTCGAGCCGGTGCCATGTCGCGCCGTCGTCCTCGCTCTTCCACACGGCGCGATCGCGCGAGCCGGCGTAGACCGTGGCCGGATCCCGGGGGTCGAGGGCGACGCACTGGAGCCGCTCCTCCCCCAGGGCGAGATGCGCCTCGAGCGTGTCGTCCCACTGCGTGATCCTGGCGAGGCCGCGGTCGACGACGGCGTAGAGCGTGAGCATGGTCGTGGGCTCCCGTGCGCGAGGGCGATGCGGCGCGCTCTTCCCGGAGGGCGACGCGCCTACGCGCCCGTCGGCCACTGCTCCTCTTCCTCGATGGACCGCCAGAGCCCGCCCAGCTCGTGCTCGATGCGCGCGAGCTCCTGCCTCAGCTCGCCGATCTGCTCGCGGAGCTGACGCCAGTCCTGCGCGATGCGGGGCCAGTCGCGCCGGGCCTCCGCCAGCGATGCCGAGCTCGCGGCGGCGCGGGCGCGCAGCGGATCGCCGAGCCCGGGATCATCGCGGGCCGCGGCGAAGAAGTCGTGCAGCGCATCCAGCGCGCGCCTCATGCGCTCTTCCAGCTCCGTGACCTCTTGGGCCGTCAGCCGCCTCGGCCGGTCCATGAGTCGCGCCTCGTCCGGGTCCTCGTGCCGCCGCTCCCGGAGGGATGCGGCCTGGCCACGCCGGGCCTACGAGAAGCGTGCCAGCGCGGCCGCCGCCGGGCGGGCAGGCGGCCGGCGGCGCGCGGCACTGGCCGGGGGGCGGCGGCCGCGTCGCGCCAGTGAGCGGACGCTCGCCGGGGCACCGCCCGCGCGAGCGCTACGGCACCACGCGGACCAGCGCGACCCGGCGGTTCAGGCCCTCCGACAACTGGCCGACCACGAGGATCTTGCCATCCGGCTGGATCACGACATCGCTGGCCTCGTCGAAGCCGCCGAAGAAGTCGATCGCGACGATGCCGTCGGTGCCGAAGCTCGTGTCGAGCGTGCCGTCATCGTTCAGGCGGACGACGCGCATGTCACCGGCTTCCGCGCCGACGACGATGATCCGGCCGGCCTGGTCCAGAGCGACGCCGTTGGCCCTCGAGAGGACTGAGGCCACGGTGGTGCCACCGTCGAACGTGGCATCGAGGGCGCCCGTCTCGGTGTACCGGGCAAGGAACGCCGCGTCCTCCTTGTGCCCGGAGACGATGATCCTTCCGCTCGCGTCCACGGCGAGGTCCACGACCCACTCGTACTCGGGCGTCGCCGGCCACACGATGCCCTCCTCGTCGAACGTCGAGTCCGGGGCGCCGGTCGGGAGCAAGCGTATGATGCCGATGTCCGGGTCCGAGCCGCCGGACACGGCCGCCCGCCCGGTGGCCACGATCCTGCCATCGGACAGCAGCGCTCCCGCGTGTGCGCCGTCCGACCGGCCCGCAATGTTGATGATCACCGTGCCGTCCCCGCCGAACGTCGGGTCGAGGACGCCCGCGCTCGTGAGGCGCGCGATCGCGAAGTCGGCGTCGGCCGTCACGGAGTGCGCCGCGCCGAGGAGGACGATCGAGCCGTCCGGCTGGATCAGGATGTCGTCGGCGCCGTCCACCCGTCCGGCGAAGTCGGCGAACGCCACGCCGTTGCTGCCGAAGCTGGCGTCGAGCGTGCCGTCGGCGTTCAGGCGCGCCACGCCGAAATCGTCGTTGGCCGGGAGGTTGACGAGGTCGCGCGCGATCCCCGCGACCAGGATGCGCCCGT
>DASVDH010000062.1:0-69665 GCA_036381195.1 Longimicrobiales bacterium
TGAAGCTGGACCCGCAGGGGCGCCTGCTCGGCCAGGCGGAGTTCGAGACGCCCGGCATGCTCGCGCTGCACCCGACCGAGGACCTGCTCTTCGTCGGCCGCTCCATGACCGCCGTCAACCCGCCGCGGCGCATCGGCGTGATCCGCCGGTCGGACATGCACCTCGAGGAGGTGGACATCCTGTTCCCGCGGCCCCACGCGATGGCCGTCGCGCCGGACGGAACCGTCTACACGGCGAGTCTCGCCACCAACCAGATCGCCGCGGTGGACCCGGCCACCGAGCGCGTCGAGTTGCTCGACGTGGCCGGCCCGCCGCACGCGCTCATGCAGTTCGCCATCACGCCCGACGGCAGGACGCTCGTCGTCTCTGGCGAGCTGAGCCACCAGGTGCTCGTGCTGGACATCACGAGCCCGCTGCAGCCGCGCGTCGTCGCCTCCATCGATGTCGGGCCGCAGCCGTTCGACCCGATCATCACGCCGGACGGCCGCTGGGTCTACCTGGGCAACAAGGCGGCGAACACCGTCACCGTCATCGACCTGGAGAAGCGCGAGGTCGCCGCCGTGATCCGCGGCGAAGGCCTCGCCCAGCCGCACGGCGCCGCGGTCTCGCCCGACGGCCGCCACGTCTACATCTCGAACAACAACCTCACCGCGCCCGCCGGGTCTCACCCCGGCCACGGTGGCGCGCCGGTGAAGTCCGCCGGCCCCGGCACCGTCGTGGTCATCGACACGACCACGCGCGAGATCACGCACGTCATCCGGGTCGGCCGCAACGCCAGCGGCATCGCGGTCGGGAGGCTGCGCTGAGAGCCGGCTTGTCCGCGCCTGCCCGGCTGGAACGCCCGGCACGCCGCCGCGCCGGGGCGCTCGAGCCAAGGATCGCGCCGAAGCGCCGGCTCGCCGCGTAGATCGGAGATGACCGCTCGCCCCGTTTTCCGCGCTCCCCGTGCCTTCGCGGCGGCCGCCCTATGGAGGCGGCCGCAATGGCGGGCCGGCCGCATCGCCGCGTGCCTCCTCTCCGGCCTCTGCCTCGTCGCCTGCTCCGCCGCGGCAGGCGGCCTCCGCCCGCTCGCGTTCGTGCGCGATGTCGCCCCGTTCCCCGTGCGCGACGAGCACGGCAACCCGTACGAGCACTCCTTCCTCGGCGGGTTCGACGTGCCCCGGCCGCAGCTCGTGGATATCGATGCGGACGGCGACCTCGACCTGTTCGTCCAGGAGCGCTCCGGCGAGGTGATGTTCCTCGAGAACGTGGGCACGCGCCACGCGCCGCGCTTCGTCTGGCGCACCGACCGCTTCCGCGACCTCGACGTGGGCGAGTGGACCCGCTTCGCGGATCTGGACGGAGACGGCGACCCCGACCTCCTCGCCGAGGAGCGCTACAGCTACATTCGCGTTTACGTCAACGACGGCGCGCCCGGCGACCCCCGCTTCACGCTCGCCGCCGACTCGCTCCGGGACGAGGACGGCGCCGCGATCTTCGCCGATCGCCAGAACATCCCCAACGTCGCGGACATCGACTGCGACTCGCTGCCGGACCTCTTCCTCGGCCGCGTCGAGGGCACGATCACGCGGCTCGAGGCCACGGACCGCGTCGCGCCCGGCGCCGTGCCGCGCTTCCGCCACGTCACCGACCGCTTCGAGGGCATCGAGATCATCGGGCAGCTCGTCGGCTCGCTCCACGGCGCCAACAGCATGTTCTTCGCCGACGTGGACGACGATGGCGACCTCGACTTCTTCTGGGGCGACTTCTTCGAGCCCGGAGTCCTCTTCATCCCGAACACGGGGACGTGCTCCACCCCCGGGCTGCGCGCCGAGCCCGTGCCGCTGCGCACCGCGGACGGTGACACGCTCCGCACCAGCGGCTACAACGTCACCTACCTCGCTGACATCGATGCGGACGGCGACCTCGACCTCTTCGTCGGGGTGCTGGGCGGCGCGTTCAACCCCAACCTGACCGCCGCGGACAACTTCTACTTCCTCGAGCGCACGGCCGGCGGCGAGTACGCCCTGCGCACGCGCCGCTACCTCTCGCAGATCGACGTCGGCAGCGAGAGCGTTCCGGCGCTCGGCGACATCGATGGCGACGGCGACCTCGACCTCGTCGTGGGCAACAAGCTGGACCCCGCGAAACCGGCGGCGGCGCGGCTCTACCTCTTCGAGAACGAGGGCGACGCCGCACACCCCGCCTTCCGCCTCGCCGACACGCTCGACCTCGCGCCCGCCTTCCACTACGCGCCCGCGCTCGCGGACCTGGACGCGGATGGCGACCTCGACCTCGCGCTCGGCACGTGGAACGACGGCGTCCTCTTCTACATCAACGAAGGCACGCCGCGCGAGCCGCGCTGGGTCCAGGACACGGCCCGCACGCTCCGGCTCACGCGCGGCAGCAACGCCACGCCCGCGTTCGCGGACATCGACGCCGATGGCGACGTCGACCTGCTCGTGGGCGAGGCGTCGGGCGAGCTGAACTTTTTTCGCAACGAGGGCACATGGCGGGAGCCCCGCTTCGTCCTCGTCTCCGACCGGTTCCAGGAGATCGATGCCGGCCGCCGCAGCCACCCCGCGCTGCTGGACGTGGACGGCGACGGGGACCTGGATCTGCTCGTGGGACGAGAGGAGAATGGCATCGCATTCTACCTCAACGCGGGCACGATGCGCGACCCGCGCTTTCGGCCGGCTGAGCCGCCATCGCCCCTCCCGCTCCACCCCTACGCCGCCCCCGCGCCCGCCGACCTGGACGCGGACGGCCGGACCGATCTCGTCGCCGGCTCGCTGGGCGGCGGCCTGCTGTTCCTGCGCGGTCGGTGAGGCACGCCGATTGCGTAAAGGGCGGGCTCAGCCCCTGTAACATGACGTTGACCGCCGCCGGTTGCGGCTCGTTCGGACCCGTTGACGAAAGGACGACGTCCATGAACCGAATCCAGGGGATCGCTCGACTCGCCGCGCCGCCGCTGGCCCTGCTGCTCGCGGCCTGCGGCCCGTCCTCCGAGGTGCGGCAGCAGCTCGCGCAGCTCGAGGCCGTCTCCGCCGAAAAGGACAGTCTGCTACTCCAGTTGGCCGAGAACGCCCGCATCATGAGCGACATCGCCGCCGAGATCGCGCGCGTGCGGACGCCCCGCACCGCAACGGTCGGCGGCCAGGAGCCCGCGCCCGCCGAGGTGACCCCCGAGCTCCTGCTCGAGGACATCAAGGACCTCACCGGCCGGCTCGAGGAGAGCGAGAAGCGGCTCGCAGAAAGCGAGAAGCGCATCCAGGCGCTCACGCGCGAGTCCGGGCGCGCCGCCGAGTTCCGCAAGACCATCCAGGGCCTCCAGGCGACGATCGAGAACCAGAAGCAGACCATCGCCGCGCTCACCGAGCAGGTCAACGCGCTGCAAGAGGAGAACACTCGCCTGGCGGCCGAGAACACCCGGCTCGAGAGCGAGAAGTCTGCCCTCACCCAGACGGTCGCCGAGCTCGAGGAGCGCGAGAACACCGTATATTACGTGATCGGTACGAAGGAAGAGCTGCTCGAGCGCGGCCTCGTCACCGAGGAGGGCGGCAGCCGCTTCCTCTTCATTTTCGGCAAGCGCGGCAAGACCCTCGTCCCCTCGCGCATGCTCGACCTCACCCAGTTCACCGCGATCGACAAGCGCGTCGCCACCGAGATCCAGTTGCCCGCGCCCGACAAGGAGTACCGGATCGTCACGCGCCAGGACCTGTCCGCGCTGGCCGAGCCCGCGGATGAAGACGGCACCGTGCGGGGTACGCTCCGCATCGCGGACCCGGACCGCTTCTGGGCGCACCAGAAGTACCTGATCCTGGTCGAGGGCTGAAGCCGCCGGGATCGCCTACGGGCGGCGGGGGCGGGCCGCGCGGCCTGCCCCCGCCGCCTCCACCACGGAGCCCGCCATGCGCCGAACAGCCACGACCGTCCTCGTCGCCTGCTCAACCACCCTTCTCCCGGCGCTGTCCCCGCCGCCCGCCGCGGCCCAGGAGCCCGTGGACACCGCCATGATCGCGCGCATCCGGGCCGAGGGCCTCGAGCGCTCCCGCGTGCTCGAGACGTACGGCACGTTGACCGACGTGATCGGGCCGCGGCTCACGGGCTCGCCAGCATTCCGCCGCGCCGCCGAGTGGGCCCGCGACCGGCTGGCGGAGTGGGGCCTGGAGAACGCGCGGCTCGAGCCGTTCGAATTCGGCCGCGGCTGGACGCTCGAGAAGCTCACTCTCGAGATGACGGCGCCCCGCTACTTCCCGCTGATCGGCTACCCGGAGGCCTGGACGCCCTCGACGCGCGGCGTCATCGAGGGCACGCCCGTGTACGTGGGGGACCTCTCCGCCGCGGAGATCCGGGCGCTGGGCGAGCGGCTGCGCGGCGCGATCGTGCTGGCGCAGCCGCCGCAGCCCGCGTTCATCACGGCGGACCGGCCGCAGCCCGCGGATGCCGGGGAGCCCGTCCGCATCGGCGCGCCGCGGTCCATCCGCAGCGAAGGCCCCGTCCCCCTCCGGGAGCTAATGCCGCTGCTCCAGCAGGCCGGCGCCGCCGCCGTGCTGCGGCCCAACCAGGGCGCGCACGGCACCGTGTTCGTGCTCGGCCGCCGCGACACGCCGGACGACACGGTGCCCTCCATCATCCTGGCCCCCGAGCACTACAACATGCTCGTGCGGCTGCTCGCGGCCGGCGAGCCGGTGGCGCTCCGCGTCGAGCTGCGCACGCGCTACCATGAGGAGGAAACGAACGCCTACAACGTGCTCGCCGAGATCCCGGGCACCGACCCGGGGCTCCGGCACGAGGTCGTGATGATCGGCGCGCACCTGGACTCCTGGCACGCGAGCACCGGCGCCACGGACAACGCCGACGGCAGCGCCGCCGCGCTCGAGGCGATGCGCATCCTCAAAGCGGTGGGCGCGCGCCCCCGGCGCACCATCCGGGTCGCGCTGTGGGGCGGCGAGGAGCAGGGGCTGCTGGGGTCGCGCGCCTACGTCCAGGAGCACCTCGCGGGCGAGGACGACGCCCGCGCGCGCGAGGCGTTTTCCGTCTACTTCAACGACGACCCCGGCACGGGCGCCACATACGGGTTCTACGCCGAGGAGAGCGCGGAGGCGAAGGCGATCCTGGACGCGTGGCTCGCGCCGCTGCGCGACCTTGGCGTGAAGCGCAACGTCATCCAGGGCATCGGCGCCACCGACCACCTCGCCTTCACGCGAGTGGGGCTGCCCGGCTTCACCACGATCAAGGACTACCGCGACTACGACGTCCGCACCCACCACACCAACGCGGACTTCTACGAGCGCGTCAGCGAGGCGGACCTGAAGCAGTCCGCGATCGTGCTCGCCGTCTTCGCCTGGCACGCGGCGATGCGGGACGGCAGGTTCCCGCGCCCCGCCTCGCGTGCGTCAGGCCCGCGGCCCTGACGCGCGGCGCACCCGACCCCGTGCCTCGGGCCGGCCGTAGCGGGCGCGAATCCCGGCGCCGGCCGGCGGCGCGGCCCCGGCCGCGCGCGAGTCCGATCCCGTCACCGGACCACGAACGGCTGCGTCCACGCGCGCTCGTACTCGCCCGGCCGGTAGCCGTTCTGCTTGAGCCGGCTGGAGACGATCCGCGCGCGCACGTACAGCTCGTCCCCCCGCAGGCGGTACTCGGCGACCGGCCCCTCGACCTCCGCCAGCACCTCGCCGATGTCGTCGCTGTAGCCGCGGCTGACGACCCGGCCCGCCGCGTCCCGCCGCGGCTCGCTGCGCGCGTCGTAGCCGCGCCGCGTGCCGATGAAGGTCGTGCGGTAGCTCACGCCCTCCTCGGCCTCGATCTCGATCGTGATCCGGTCGCCCTCGCGGCGCACGTCGCGCAGCAGCACGCCCGACGTCGCGTAGAAGTCGCCGCGCTCCAGCGCCGCGATCAGCGCATCGGCGGTCAGCTCCGGCGCCCGTACCATGACCCAGCCCCGCCCCGGGTTGGCGTTCTTCACATCTATCCCGTGGTAGTGATGCGCATCGTCCGTCGCGAGGCCGAACATGATCTCGCGCCCCTCCGCGAGCCGGTGCGCCAGCAGGATGTCCCACATCCGCTCGGTGCTCGGGTGGACGTCGTCCCCGTCGTTGTGCACCAGCGGGTGGCCGTTGTAGACCTCGAAGAAGCGCTCGCCCTCCAGCGCCATGAGGTCCTCGACCGTGACCGCCCACACGAAGTTGGGGTGGTTCACGTGCGGGAACATCGGCTGATGGGTGCGCTCCCGCTGCGCGAGCACCGCGTCGATGTTGTTCTGGAGCACCTCGCGCACGCTGTTGCCGCCTTGCGGCTCGATCGCCTCCGCGATGTTCGTCGCGTTGACGTGCAGCGGCTTGTCCTCGAACCTGTCGCTGATCTCCTCGCTCTGGATCAGCAGGAACCGTCCCGGCTCCTCGAACAGCGGCCGGTACTCCGCCAGCGTCTTCAACCGAACGCGCAGCGTGTCCCCTCCGAGCCGCTCCGCCACGACCCAGTCGCGGCCGAAGCGCTCGAGGTAGCGGGCGTACGCGCGCGCGGCCTTCCCGCCCGGCGGCACGGTCACCCAGCGCTCGCCCTCGGGCAGCACGTTGTGGTCCGAGATCGCGAGGAAGTGGTAGCCGGCGTTGCGGTACCAGTCCACGATCATCTCGGGGTAGTCGTCCCCATCGCTCCAGAACGAGTGCGTGTGCAGGTTCCCCTTCCACCAGCGCCCCTGCGGCGCAGGCGCGGCCGCGTCCGCACGCGGGCCCGCATCCGCGTTCGCACCCGGGTCCGCGTCCGCACCGGCGGCGCAGCTCGCCAGGACGACGAGGAGCCACAGGGGAGCGCTCAGCTCGCCGCGCCTCGCTCCGCTGCGTTTCCGCCCGTGTGTGCCCCGCATGGTCGAACCCTCCCTCCAGGGATCGCGCCCGGCCTCCTGCCTCACGGCACGCTGCGGTGTGGGTGAGCCCTCCGCGCTCACCGCACCGCGTTCGAGAAGTACAGCCACACCAGCCCCACCACGGCCACCAGCGCGGCGCTGAGCACCACGTCCTGCACGCGCCAGCGCCGTACGCCCGCCTCGTCGACCGGACGCGCCGGAGTCTGGTAGGTCAGGCCCGCGATCTGCTGGCGCGCCGGCGGCGACGCGGTGAAGCTGACGAGAACGAGGATCGCCGCACACACCACGAACAGGATCGCCGCGAAGTGCAGGAAGTTGATCTCCGCGTAGCCGCGCAGCCAGCCGCTCAGCGCCTCCCGGTTCAGCTCGGCGACCAGCCGGCCCATGCCCAGCACGAACCCGGCGAGCAACGCGGCCAGCGCGCCGCGCGCGTTCACCCGGTCCCAGAACACGCCCACCAGGAACACCGCCGCGATCGGCGGCGCGATGTACGCCTGCACGCTCTGGATGTACTGGTAGAGCTGCCCGGACACGCGCTCCATCAACGGGATCCACAGCAGCCCGAGCGCGACCAGCACCGCGGTCGTGACCTGCCCCACCACCACCAGGCGCCGGTCGGACGCCTTCGGATTCAACTTCTTGTAGACGTCCCAGGTGATCAGCGTGGACGCCGAGTTGAACACGGAGGAGAGCGAGCTCATCAGCGCCGCGAGCAGGCCCGCGACCACCAGGCCGCGCAGCCCCACGGGCAGCAGCGCGCCCACGAGCGCCGGCAGCGCCTCGTCCGGGCGGCCCAGCGCGAGCCGCCCCTGCTGCGCCAGCGCGTACGCGATCAGCCCCGGAACCACGAAGATGAACACCGGCAGGACCTTCAGGTACCCGGCGAAGATGGCGCCCCGGCGCGCGTGCCCTTGCCCGTGCGCCGCCAGCACGCGCTGCACGATGAACTGGTCCGTGCACCAGTACCAGATCCCCAGGATCGGCGCGCCCAGCAGGATCCCCGTCCACGGGAACGCGGGGTCCGTCCTCGGCTTCCACATGTTCAGGAACTCCGGGCCGACCGCCTCCGTCAGCGCACCCCAGCCGCCCAGCGCGGACAGCCCGACCAGCGTCACCGCGACGGAGCCTCCGATCAGCACGAACATCTGGAACAGGTCCGTGTAGAGCACCGCGCGCAGGCCGCCGAAGATCGTGTACAGGCCGGTGATCACCACCACGACCAGCGCGCCGGTCCAGAAGTCCACGCCCATCAACGCCTCGAACACGATCCCGCCCGCCGCGATCGTGACCGAGATCTTCGTGAGCACGTACCCGATGATGGAGACCACGGCGAGGTACCAGCGCGCGCCCGCCGAGTAGCGCCGCTCCAGGAACTCCGGCATCGTGTACACGCCGCTGGCCAGGTAGAACGGCACAAATACCCAGCCCAGCAGCAGCAGGATCAGGGAGGCGAGGATCTCGAACTGGCCGACCGCCACGCCGCTCGCCGCCCCAGTCCCCGCGAGCCCCACGAGGTGCTCCGACCCGATGTTCGACGCGAACAGCGACCCGCCCACCACGAACCAGCCCGCGTCCCGGCCCGCCAGGAAGTAGCCGGCCGAGCTCTCGCGCGTCTTCTCGCGCCAGGTCGACCAGATGGCGACGCCGAACACGAGCAGGAAGTAGGCAATGACGACGATCCAGTCCAAGGCGGCGAGGTGGTTCACGGCCGTCCTCCTGGGCACGTGGGGACGATCACGGCTCCCGGCGCGCGGGCCGGCGAAACGGCGCGCGCAAGGCCGGGGCGATTCCAGGGCGCGGATGAGGGCCGGCCCATGCCCGCGGGCGCGGACGGCGCCGGCCCGGGCGCGGCGGCTCTACGGTGGAGGGGGCGGCGCCCCCGGTCAACCCGGCGCGTCCTTCGCCAGCCGGAAGCCGACGTGGAACAGCGCCGTCTCCGGCGTCGAATGGCTGCGCGCGGAGACGCGGTACCCGCGGCAGAACGTCGGGCTACAGAGGAAGGAGCCGCCCCGCTGCACCTTCTCGCCGGCCGCCGTCTCCCGGAACGGCCGGCCTCGCTCCGCGTAGGGGCGGAACCAGTCCGCCGTCCACTCCCACACGTTGCCGCCCATGTCCGCGAGCCCGAGCTCGGTCGTGCCGAAGGCGCCCACTGGCGACGTGTAGAGATAGCCATCCTCCAGGGTGTTGCCGTCCGGGAACGCCCCCTGCCACGTGTTCGCGTGATGCCTGCCGCCCTCCCGCAGCGACGAGCCCCACGGGTAGGGGCCGGGCGCGTTCCGCGCGCCGCGCGCCGCGTGCTCCCACTCGATCTCCGTGGGCAGCCGCTTGCCCACCCAGCGCGCGTACGCGACGGCATCGTTCCACGAGACCTGCGTGACCGGATGGTCGTCCGGTGCCTCGGGGCCGTCCGGGCCCAGCGGCCGGCGCCAGGTCGCGCCGCGCACCAGTCGCCATTCGCCCGTCCGCACATCGTAGACGCCCGCATCCCCCAGCCGCTCCGCATCCGTCACGTAGCCGGTCGCCTCGACGAACGCGCGGAACTGCGCCACCGTCACCGGGTGCACGTCCAGGAAGAACGGCTCGACCCACGTCTCGAACACGGGTCGCTCTTCGGGCGGGCCGTCCTCCGAGCCGATCCGCGCGATGCCGCCCGGCACGTAGACCATGCCCTCGGGAACCACGACGCCCGGCGGCGGACCCCTGCGCGCCGCGCCCGGATCGCCTGCCGCGCCCGCATCGCCGGCGCGCGTCGGCCACGCACGGAGCGCGAGGCCCGCCGCCGCCGCGCCCACCAGCGCGCCCAGGCCGAGCGCGGCCACCCGCCGCCCGCGCATCACGGCCGCTTCCGCTCCGCCGCCTGCCAGTTGCCCCGCCGCACCGGCACGCGCATGCCGTCCGTCGCCTCCAGAAGGTCCCACAGCCGATCGCGCATCGCCTCGACGCGGGAACGATACGCCGGCACGTGGATCAGGTTGATGCGCTCCTCCGGATCCGTCTCGAGATCGTAGAGCTCACTGAGATCCCAGATCCCGTGGTAGAAGATGTACTTGTAGCGTCCATCCCGCAGCGCGAAAGTCGTCGGCGTGTGCGGGAACGCGTACTCCCAGTAGTACTCGTACAGCAGCTCGCTGTCCCACTCGCCCGCCCGGCCCGTCAGCACCGGCAGGATCGAGCGGCCGTCCACCACGCCGCGCGGCCGCACCCCCGCCAGCTCGAGCACGGTCGGCGCGATGTCGATGTTTCGGACGAGCTCCTCGGGCGCGGAGCCCGGTGCGATGAAGCCCGGCGCCCATGCCAGCATCGGGATGCGGATGGATTCCTCGTACGCGTGCCGCTTGTCGATCAGCCCGTGCTCGCCGAGGGAGAAGCCGTTGTCGCTCATGTAGAGCACCAGCGTGCTCGAGGCCAGGCCGGACTGCCGCAGGAACTCCAGCACGCGGCCGATGCTCTCGTCCAGCGCCAGCAGCGTCTCCGCGTAGCGGCGGTAGAACGTGTCGAAGTCCAGGGCCCCGTGGTACGCGTAGTCCACGCCGTGCCAGCCGAAGCGCTGGTCGTAGACCCAGCGCGGCTTCCCCCGATAATTGGATTCGGTGTTCGCCATCGTCGCCGGATAGGGGATCGGCGCGTCCCGGTACCGGCCCGCGTGCCGCTCCGCCGGCACGAACTCCGCGTGCACCGCCTTGTGTGAGAGGATCAGCAGGAACGGCTGCTGCCGCCCGTTCGTGGCTTGCCGGCCCAGCCACTCGAGCGCGAAGTCCGTGAGGATGTCCGTCGTGTAGCCCTTCACCTGCCGGCGCTCGCCGTTCACGTTCAGCACCGGATCCACGTAGACGCCCTGGCCGCGAAAGCTGACCCAGTAGTCGAAGCCCGGCCGCGGGTCGTCCGCTTCCTCGCCCATGTGCCACTTGCCGATGAACGCCGTGCGCCACCCCGCCCGCTGCAGCAGCTCCGGGAAGAACGTGGTGCCCGGCGGGATGGGCGACGTGTTGTCCACCACGCCGTGCCGGTGCGCGTACTGCCCCGTCAGGATGGATGCGCGGCTGGGCGAGCACAGCGACGTCGTGACGAACGCGTTGCGCACATGCGCGCCCTCCGCGGCCATGCGGTCCAGCTCGGGCGTCTCGAGCCACTCCGGCGCGCCGGGCATGAAGCCCATGAAGTCGTAGCGGTGGTCGTCGCTCAGGATGAGGATGACGTTGCGCGGCCGCTGCGCCACCGCCGGGCGGGGCAGCATCGCGGGCAACGCGAGCACCAGGGCGGCCGCGAGCATCGCGCGCCAGCCGCGCAGGGCCGCGGCGAGGGCGGACGTGCGCCGGCCAGCCGACATCGGTCCTGCTGCACTCACCCGCACCTCCCCTCCAGCCAGCCGCCCGTGAACCCGGCGCGGCACAGCCCACGCACGACGTACGGGCTCCGTTTCATCAGCTCCCACACGAAGCCGTTGCGGTAGTTCTCGATCATCAGCACGATCGGCCCTTGGTCAATGCCGAGGTAGTCCGTGTTGAACCAGCCGACGCCCGGCACGCGCGTCCCACGCTCCGGCGTGAGCTCGACATGGCCCAGCGTCGGGTTGAACGAGTCCAGGAAGCCGTAGCGCTGGTAGAGGTGCTCGCCGTAGCGGTCACGCATCGCACGCAGCACCGGGGTCGTGACCTCCGGCGCGAACGGGATCGAGCCGGCTACCGCCGTGGGGGCCAGCGTGCCGTCATCGCGGATGTCGCCGGCCGCCGCGCCCCGCGCCCAGTACCTGCGGAACCTGCGCTCCTCGCCGTTCACCTCGAGCGTCGCGCTCAGCGGGCCGTCGCTCGCCGTCAGCCCCCAGCCGTCCTCGCCGTAGCCCTTCCAGCCCATGGGGTTGTCGATCGCGTACGCGCGCTGCGCCAGCGTCGCGCGCCGCGAGTTCTCGAAGTAGTCGATTCCCCGCTCCCGCATGTACGCGTCCTGGATCCCGCGGAAGTCGATCCACACGTGCGAGTACTGGTGCCCGAACAGCGGCGCGAAGTTGACGTGCTCCTGGCCGTAGAAGTCCGCCCACCTGTATGTGCTCGTGAACGCCTGCCACGCAGACTCGTCGATCGGGTGCGTGGGTGAGCCCAGCGCCAGCAGGTACAGCAGCATCGCCTCGTTGTAACCCCGGTAATCGTGCGGGCTCAGTCCCCGCTCCGGCCGCCACGCCATCGCGATCAGCGGCGCGCGCGGCTGCATCCACGTCCACTCGACGCGGCGGTACAGCGAATCCGCGAGCGCGCGGATCTCCACCTCCTCCGGCTCCGTCCCGTCGAAGTACACTTGAGCGCACAGCACGCCGAGCATGAGCAGCGCTGTGTCGATCGAGGATAGCTCCGACGTCTTGTGACGGAGCCCCGTCTCCATGTCCAGGAAATGGTAGAAGAATCCGTGGTAGCCCGCAGCACCCTCGGGCTGTGGCCCCTGCGGCGCTCTCCAGAGGAAGCGCAGCGTGGCCAGCGTCCGTTCGCGCGCCTGCTCGCGGCTGACGTAGCCCCGCTCCACGCCGACCGTGTAGGCCGTGAGCCCGAAGCCGACCGCCGCGATGCTCGAAAACGACGGCGTCGGCCAGCGGTCCGGCACCAGCCCGTTCGCGGCGTTCGCCGTCTCCCAGAAGAAGTCGAACGTGCGCCGCTGGAGGTCCTCGAGGAACGGGTCCAGCGTGCGCTCGTCCGCTGAGGGTGACGGACCCGCCGAGCAGGCGAGGAGGGGGAGCAGGACGAGCGTGGCGAGCCGACTGCGTGGCATCAGGTGGTCCTCCGCGGGGAAACAGCGCCCCCGCCCCGGTGCGACTGGAGCGGGGGCGCAACGCGTCAAGTCAGAAGGAGTAGCGCATGCCGAACTGGAAGCGCCGGGGCGCGCCGAACTGACGCGGGTCGGTGATCACGCTCGTGGGCGTCCCGAGGTTCGGATTCCGCTGCACCACCACCTGCCCGTCCACGATCTGATACGTGCCGTAGCTGAGGTCGTACCCGTTGAAGTTCTCGAAATTGAAGACGTTGAACACCTCGGCGATCAATGCAACCTGCTGCCCCCGGAACGTCGGGAAGCGCTTCTCGAGGCGCAGGTCGACGTTGCGGAACGCCCAGGCATCCGGAATGATGAACGAGTGCTTCTCGGGCCGGAACCAGTTGCGGCCCTTGCCCTCCGGCCAGTCGTTCCCGCCCATGCAGTCCTGGTTGCCGTGCGTGCAGTTGTTCGTGCCCGGCCCGAAGCCGATGGTCGCGTTGTACGGTGTACCTGAACCCAGGGTGATGAAGCCGCTGAAGCGAATATCGAACGGTAGCCCCACGATCCAGTTGGCCGTCACGCGATGCCGCTCATCCTCGTTAGACGGGTACCGCGCCAGGGTAGCGGGAACGAACTCGTTCAGCGTGCCGAACCGGTCATGCGGATTCGTGTTCTGCTCGGCCCGGCCGAGCGTGTAGGCGAACTGGAAGCCCCAGCGCGACTCCTCCGTGTAGCGCTTCTCCGCCTTCAGGTACAGGGCGTCGTACCAGTTGCGCCCCTCGTGCGTCGACACGAACAGGTTCGACCAGTGGTTGTCCGGGGCTGCCTCGCAGCAGCTCCCGTCCGGCCGCCGGTTGGCACGCATCATCGTCAGGAAGTTGTAGCCGCGCACGCCCGTGTAGTTGACGGTGAAGTTGTACTCGCCGAACGCCTGCCGCACACCCAGGGTGAAATGATGTGTCTTCGGCGGCTTGATGTCGTTGGCGTACAGGTGCAGCTCACTAGCCGGCGGGTTGGCCGCCTCCGTCAGGATCGCCTCCAGGCCCTCGCGGCTCATGTACCGATCCTCCCACCGGATCGTCGGCGTACCGTTGGGCAGCGGCTCGCCATCCGCCGAGAACCGGTAGGTGTACGTGTCGTACCGGCCGCGCTGGATCTCGCTGATGAAGTTGCCGACCCGGTTCCGGTCGTAGTACACGCCGAATCCGCCGAATAGCACCGTCTGCTGATCGCCGCGGACGTCGTACGAGAAGCCGAAGCGCGGCTGGATCGCGCCCGTGAACGGCTTGCGCTGCGTCCCGTCCGTGGTGTAGCGATCGAGGTCGCAAATCAGTTGCCGGGCCAGCACCTTCGGATCGCTGCTCTGGGTGCCGCAGGGAAGGGTCGCGACGTACGCCTCGAGCGCCGCCCGCGTCTCCGGCGGCGTCACGTGCTCGTTGTTCGACTCGTTGGTCTCGTAATCCCACCGCACGCCGAGGTTGAGCGTGAGTCGCGGCGACACGGCCCAATCGTCCTGCACGTAGATACCGATCTGCCGGTTGTCGATCACGACGCCGGGCGTGCCAAAGCCTGCCCGCGCCTCGACGGGGAACGCGTAGTCGTTCCTCGAGTCGAAGATGAACTGCGGCCTGATGTAATTGGTCTGGTTGATGTCGTAGCTGACGAAGTCGACGTTCGCGCCAACCTTGAACACGTGGTCACCGAGCCACCCCGGCAGCGTGTAGCTCAGGTCGTTCCGGAAACTCAGACGCCTCTGCTCCCAGTCCTGCGAACAGCAGCGCGCGCCGTCCGAGAGGACGTGCTGCCCGTTCACCTGCCAGATGATGTTGAAGGGCTCGTCCGTGTCCTGTACGGGATTCCATTTGTAGGTCTGATAGCTGACGCCGAACTCGTTGAGCCAGGAGCCCTTCGCGAACTGGTATTTCCCGGCGAAGGTGTTGATGTCGTTGACGAACCGGGTGGCCGCGGAGCGCGCGTTCGCACCGCCGAAGTCCCGCAGGTCGTACTCATCGCGGATGTTGGCGCTCACCTCGAACCGATGGGGCGAGCCGATCGAAGGCACGTAGGTCAGCTTGCCGAAGTACAGGTTCGAGCGCACCGGGCCGTTGAAGTTCCCCTCCTCCTGACGGAGCTGGTCGAACAGGTCGGGACGCACCTCCTGGAGCGCCTGCCGGTTGTTGAGCGTGACCGTTACGCCGCGGTTGACGTGGTTCCCTTCGTACGTGCCGAAGAAGAACAGCCGGTCCCGGATGAGGGGTCCGCCGAGGCTGAACCCGCCCTGCAGCTTGTCACGCTTCGGGCGCTCCGGGCAAACGTAGTTCGGATCCGCCGCCTTGTTGTCGTTGCAGCGCTTTATCGTGAAGAAGTCCTCCGCGACCAGACTGTTGTTCTGCCCGAAGAGGAAGAACTCGCCGTGCCACTCGTTCGTCCCCGACTTGGTCGTCGCCGAAATGATCGCACTGGTCGCCTTGTGGTACTCGGCCTTGTACTGCTGCGTGATGACGCGGAACTCCTGGATGGCCGCCTGCGGGAACGGATTCCCCTGACTCGCGTCCTGTCCGACCACGCCCCCGACGAGCATGTCGTTCTTGAAGCTGATGCCGTCCAGGAAGACGTTCATATTGTTCGGGCTCTGCGCGCCGCTGGTGATGCTGCCGCCCTGCGAGCGAACGCCGGGAGCCAGGAGCGCCAGCGAGAGGAAGTTGCGATCGTTGATCGGAATGTTCTGGATCTGCTCCAGCGTGATGTTCGTCGCCACCTCCGGCGTCGTGGTCTCCACGCCGCGCTCGGCCTGCACGGCGATCGCCTCGAGCGCGATCGCCTGCTCGGCGAGGCCGAACTCGACGTTGAGCGTCTGGCCGATCAGCAGCCGCACCGGCCGCTCCTGCTCCCCGTAGCCGAGCGACGAGACCCGCACCAGGTAGCGGCCCGGCGGCAGGCCGGGCAGGTTGTAGAAGCCCGTCGAGGTGGTGATCGCCGTCCGCTGGAAGTTCGTCTCGACCTGCGTCGCCACCACATTGGCGCCGACCACCGCCGCCCCCTGCTGGTCCCGCACGAAGCCGCGGATCGTCCCCGTGCTCGTCTGCGCCCCCGCATCGGTCCAGGCCCCCGCCCCGAGCAAGCCGGCCAGCGCCACCGTGCTGCCGATCCGCCGGAACATCGAGTGCGTGCTCATGCCTGCTACCTCCTGATGGGTATGGGTGAGGCGTGTCTCATCGATCCTCGTTCCGCGGCGCACGGAGGCCGCCCCCCGCCCTCGCCCTCGCCCACCCTCCAGCACCGAAAACCTCATCTCGCCCGGCGCGGTTGGCTCGCGCGCCCCGCCACCACCTCGAACCGCGCCTCCCGCACGTCCACCGAGCTGCCGCCCACGTAGACCTTGAAGAAGCCCGGCTCGATGACGGGCCGCAGGTCCGGTCCGTAGAAGGCGAGGTCGTCCGGCGTCAGCGTGAACGAGACCGTCCGCGTCTCCCCCGGCCGCAGCGTGATGCGCCGGAAGCCGCGCAGCTCCTTGACCGGCCGCGTCACGCTCGCCACCTCGTCCTGGATGTAGAGCTGCACGACCTCATCGCCCGCGCGCGTGCCCGTGTTCGTCACCGCGACCTCGACCCGCAGGCTGTCCGCCATGCCGATCCGCTCCGCGGCGAGCCGCGGCGCGCCGTACGCGAACGTCGTGTAGCTCAGGCCGTGGCCGAACGGGTACAGCGGCGTCCACGGTACGTCGAGGTACTTGGACGTGTACTTGCTCGCCTCCGAAGGCGGGCGCCCCGTGTTCTTGTGGTTGTAATAGATGGGCACCTGACCGGCCGCGCGCGGGAACGTGACCGGCAGCTTTCCGCCCGGATTGAAGTCCCCGAACAGCACGTCCGCCACGGCCGGGCCGGCCTGCACGCCCGGGAACCACGCCTCGAGGATCGCCGGCACGTTGGCAGCCAGCCAGGGGATCGAGAGCGGGCGGCCGTTCATCAGGACGACGACGACCGGCGTGCCCGTCGCGTGCACCCGCTGCGCGAGCGCGAGCTGCACGCCGGGCAGGTCCAGCGACGTGCGGCTCGCGGCCTCCCCGCTCAGCTCGTGGCTCTCGCCCAGCACCAGCACCACCGCGTCCGCGCGGCGCGCGACGGCGACCGCCTCCGCGAACCCGCTGGTGTCCGTCCCGAGCACCTCCGCGCCCTTCGCGTACAGCACTTCGGTCCCCGGCCCCACCGCGGCGCGGATGCCCTCGAGCACCGTGACCGCGTCCTCGGCCCGGCCCGCAGCCGCCCAGGGGCCGAGCATCGCGCGCTCTTCATCTGCCAGCGGGCCGATCACGGCCAGCGTGCGCAGGTCCTTGCGCAGCGGTAGGGCGCCGCCCTCGTTCTTCAGCAGCACCATCGACTTCCGGGCCATCTCGCGCGCCGCCGCGAGGTGCTCCCGCGTCAGCGTGAGCGCGCGCTCGCGCGCGGGGTCGCTGTAGCGGTACGGGTCCTCGAACAGCCCGAGCCGGTACTTCGCCCGGAGCACGCGGCGCACGGCGTCGTCCACCTCCGCTTCGGAGACCTTGCCCGCTCGCACGGCATCCGCCAGCTCGTCCAGGTAGATGCCGCTCACCATGTCCACGTCCACGCCCGCGCGCAGCGCGAGGACGACGGCATCCTCGCGCGTCGCCGCCACGCCGTGCGGCATCAGCTCGAGGATGCCCGTGTAGTCGCTGATGACGACGCCGTCGAAGCCCCACTCGCGCCGCAGCACCTCGCGGATGAGGTGCCGGTTCGCGTGCATCGGGATGCCGGCCACCTCGTTGAACGCGGCCATGATGGCCTGCGCGCCCGCCTCGACCGCCGCCCGGAACGGCGGCAGGTAGACCTCGAGCAGCGTCCGCTCCGAGACGTCCACCGTGTTGTAGTCGCGCCCCGCCTCCGCGGCGCCGTACGCCACGAAGTGCTTCGCCGTCGCCAGCATCGTGTTCGGCGCGGCGAGGTCCGTGCCCTGGAACCCGCGCACGCGCGCGGCCGCCATCACGGCGCCGAGATAGGGGTCCTCGCCCGCGCCCTCGACGACGCGGCCCCAACGCGCGTCCCGCGCGATGTCCACCATCGGCGCGTAGTTCCAGTGGACGCCGTGCGCCGTCGCCTCGATGGCGGCGATGCGCGCCGCGCGCTCGACGGCCTCCGGGTCCCAGCTCGCCGCCTCCGCCAGCGGCACCGGGAAGATGGTGCGGAAGCCGTGGATGACGTCGTGCGCGAAGAGCAGCGGGATGCCGAGCCGCGACTCCTCGACGGCGATGCGCTGGAGCTCCCGCGTGTACGCCGCGCCGAAGACGCCCAGGAACGAGCCGACCCTGCCGGCCCGGATCTCGGCCACCCCTTCCTCGGGGACCCGCGGGCCGGAGTCGGTCCCGCGTGCCGTCCCCTGCGTGAGCTGCCCGAGCTTCTCCTCGAGCGTCATGCGCGCAAGGAGCGACTCGACGAACGCGTCTTCCGCGGCGCGCGTCGTCTGCGCCGCCACCCCGCTCCAGGCCCCCACGCCGAGCAACAAGGCCAGCGCGACCAGGCCGCCGACCGGCCTGATCGCCGGGCGCCTCCTCATACTGCATCCTCCTGAAGGGGATGGATGGAGCCTCGTTCGCCCCTTGCCGATGGATCTATGGGCCGCGGGCGCCCCCTTCAGCACCCGTGCAGCCGCACGACCGGCGCACGACCACCGTCGCCGGCAACGTCTCGCGCTGGCGCGGCCGGGGCCGCGGTCCCGCCCCCGGGACCAGCGCATCCACCAGCATCCCGACCGCCCGCGCGCCCAGTTCCCGGATCGCCACGTGCGCCGTGGTGAGCGGGGGGATCGTGTACCGCGTCGATGACACGTCGTCGAAGCCAGCCAGGGCCATCTCCTCCGGAACCGCGATGCCGGCGTCTCGCAGCGCGCTCAGCGCGCCGAATGCCATCGCGTCGTTCGCCGCGAAGATCGCCGTCGGCCGCGGGTCCATCCGCAGCACGGCCTCCGCACCCCGGTAGCCCGACTCGCCCGTGAAGTCGCCCGGGATCTCCAGCTCCTGGCGCCACGGGACACCGGCCGCCGCGAGCGCGGTACGGTAGCCGCGCAAGCGCTCCTCCGCGTCGTGGTTCCGCTCCGGCCCCTTCAGGATCGCCACCCGCTCGTGCCCGTGGGACAGCAGGTGCTCCACCACCTGGCGCGCCCCCCCGTGGTTGTCCACGGTGAGCGCGTCGAAGGCGCCGTCCGCGAGCGGCGAGCTCAGCAGCACCACCGGCACGTTGCGCGGCAGCATCGGCTTCAGCACGCCGGCTTCCACCATGGGCGCCATCACGACGAGGCCGTCCACCCGGCCACGCATCCCCCGCAGCGCCGCCTCGATCTCGCTCGCCGCATCGTGCGAGCTCGAGACGAGCAGATGATAGCCTCCCGCCTGCGCCGCGCCGTCGATGCCGCGGATGAGCTCGGAGAAGAACTCGCCGAACAGGTCCGGCAACAGCACGCCCAGCATCCCCGTCCGCCGGCTGATCAGACTCCGCGCCGCGCTGTTCGGCGCGTAGTTCAGCTCCCGCGCCGCCTGCTCGATGCGTCGGCGCGTTTCCTCCCGCACCGGCCCGCTCCGGTTCAATGCACGGGACACCGTCGCCACGGACACTCCGGCCCGCCGGGCCACATCCCAGATGGTCACGGTCATCGGCGGCACGGGCTGAGGTGCCGGCGGGACCGCGCCGCGACCGGACGCACGCGCGCACAACCGCCCGGCCGGCGGCCCGGCGAACGGGCCGGCCGGCCCACCGGAAGCGCTCTGGCTGAACGGCGGGCCATGCCCATACACACACAGGAGCGGCGATCGGACGGATTGGAAACGTTTACGGGCACACTGTAATCGTTTCCACTCCCGCCTGTCAAGAGACCTCACGGCAGACCTCACGGCAACCCGCCGTGCCACCGGCGCAGCCCGGCGGACCTCGCCCGGGCGCGGGCGTACGCTGGACCCGTTTCGCGTAAGTCATTGTGCGCCTTGATGAAGCACATTTCTTGCGTCTATCCGCCGCGCTCCCCAGGACACACCGCTTCGCTCCGCAGGACCGGCCGCCCCAGGGCGGCGCAGCCACAGGCCGATCCGCGACGCGGCGGCCACGCACCGCCCCCGGCGCGCACGGGCACCCCGCCGGCCCTTTGCGGGAAACGGAGTCGTCGAGAGGACGTCGAGCGTGAGGAGGCGCCCGGACTTCGCAACGACCAGAGCGAACGCAGGACCCGCGTCTCACCCTCGGGCCCCGACAGGCCCGCGGCCGTTTCAGAAGTCAGCCTGGTGAATCCGATGCAGGAAGAGTTGGTCACGCAATCCACCCGTTATGTCCGCTGGCTATTTCGGCGGTTTCGGACCCATGTGTTCGTCCCCGACGACCTCGCCGAGGACATCCTCGCCGAGGGCTACCTGGGGCTCGTCGCCGCCGCCCGCCGCTACGACCCCGGCCGGGGCTCGTTCTTCGCCTTCGCGAAGAAGTTCGTCTGGGGCCATATGCTGGATGGCCTGTGCCGCTTCAACGACATCCCTGCCGAGGTGCTCCGCCGCCACCTCCGGATCCGGACGCAGCGCGAGAAGCTGCATGCCTCGCTCGGCCGGGAGCCGACGATCCGCGAGCTCGCCAACGCCGTGGGCTGCAGGGAGAGCACGCTCCGGCGCACGCTGTTCTGGGTCGAGGCGCGGACGTTCGTCTCGGCGGACGAGCCCGTTCGCCACGATGCGGACGACGCCGTCACGCTGGGCGAGATGCTGCCGGACCCGGCCGATCCCGAGGGGACGCTGGACCGGTCGCAGGCGCTGCAGCTCGTCCTTGGCGCCTGCGATCCCGTGCAGCGCTTCGTGCTGGTCAAGCACTACCTCGAGGATCGCGACCTGGCGCGGTTGACCGGCCCGACGGGGCAGACGGTGACCGAGCTGCAACGTCTGCTGGACACGACCCTCACCGGGCTACGCAAGCGCTTCGGCACGCCGGCGCCGGCCCGGAAGCTCGACCGGCTGCCGGGCTCCTTCCCGCGCGAGCGTTTCTGGCGGAACGTGCGCAAGACCGACGGTTGCTGGATCTGGACGGGCACGGTGACGCGGCAGGGCTACGGTCAGTTCTCGGAGAAGCGTGGCGGGCGTTGGGTCCATCATCTGGCGCACCGGGCGAGCTGGCTCCTGCAGCATGACGGGATCGGGCCGGGCCGCGCCGTCGTGCAGACGTGCGGCAACCGGCTGTGCGTGCGGCCGGAGCACCTGATGACCAGGGCCAAGCGGAAGGCGAAGCGCATGCAGGTAGCGTGACGGTGCGCGCGGGTTGCGCCCGCCGCGACCACCCTGGACTCCTACCTCCAGCTCCGGGTCAGGGACGTCCGCGGCACGGCTGGCCGGCCCCCCCCGGCGCCAGCCATGCGTCGCCTCCGCACGGGAGCCGGCCACGCGCGTCCCGCCGGCTCGCGGCGCGTCCAATCGGGAGTCCCTGCCCCCGCTGGCCGAGCATCGAGCCGGCCAGCGTGCCGCCGGCTCCCGACACGTCCAATCAGGAGCCCGCGAACCGGGCCCCGACCCCCACCGGGCGAGCGAGGGGGCGAGCATTGACACCGGGCGCCCCCGAGTTCCATTCTGTTGACGACATTCGCCGACAGAAGCACCCGCTTTGACCGCGGCGTCCGTCCGGCACGGTGCGTCTGGTGCGGGACGGGAAGCCGCCCGCCGTCGGAGGTCGCAGATGCGGTCCCTTCCTGCCGCCTCGCGAGCCTCGGTTCGACCGGCGTGGGTCGCCGGCGTCGCCGCACTGGGCCTCGTCCTGGGCTGCGGAGAGTCTCGCGACCCGCTCGCGGCCGCCGGGGCGCGGATCGAGCTGCGGCTCGAGGGGGTGCCGCCGCTCGAGGCCGACCAGGGCCGCTACGCCGTGTGGTTGCTGGATGGCAGGGGCGCACCGCACCACGCGGGCGACCTCGCCCTCGGCGCAGACGGCCGCGGCGAAGTCGTGAGCCCCATCGGCGGCGTCCGCGCCATCGAGATCACGATCGAGCCGCCCGGCGATTCCGAGCCCGGCCCATCGCCCCTGCGCCTGCTGCGCGGGCGGTTCCGCGGCGAGGTCGCGGAGCTCGAGATCGTCGACGCGGTGACCGCCGGCGGACAGCGGCTGCACGAGCAGCCCGGTCAATTCACGATGTTCACCCCCAGCGACAACTTCGAGAACGGCTACCCGTCCCACGAGGAGTCCGGGATCTGGTTGTTCAACGTGCGGCCGCGGGAGACGCCGCAGAACGACCACTGGGTCCGGCTCACGCCGCTGCGGGAGGGGTGGGTCTACGAGGGCTGGATGGTCCGCGATTACGGCCAGCCCGGCGAGATCTGGCTCTCTTACGGCAAGTTCCTGCCGGACCGCTTCGGCGCCGTCAGCAGCCGCGACGACACCGGCTGGGGCGCGTTCTCGGGTGTGGTCGACTTCCGCACCGCCGGGCTCGAGGAGTTCCCCGGCGACGATTGGATCTCGAACCCGCTCGGGCTCCCCTTCCCGTCCGAGCTGTCCCTCCCGCTGAACCTGCGGGAGAAGACGGCGACGGGAGAGGACCGCTGGACGCACGTGATCACGGTCGAGCCCGCGACCGACCAGGGCGAGCCGATCGGCAGCGAGCGGCCGTTCTTCATCCGCCCCTACCGCGACCCGTTCGGGCAGGCCGGACCCGGCATGCCGCGCACGATCACGTTCAATCCAGAAGGGGTGCCGCGCGGCACCGCCCGCGTCCTGCCATGAGCCGCGGCGACCGGGACGCCGGGGGCGGCCGGCCGGGCGGCCGGGCGGAAGCCGCCGCGATGTGGAGGAGACCTCGGCCGGGCCGTGCTGCCCGGGCGCGCGTGGCCGGCCAGCGTCCTGCCCTGGCGGGGTGGCCCGCGCCGCTTCTCCTCCCGCTCGCGCTGGCCTGGGGCGGGTGCGGCGGCGATTCGCTCGTCGGACCGGCGGAGACGCTCGAGCCGGATGCCGGGACGTGGCGCACGTGGGTGATCTCTGACGTCGCGGCGCTGAGGCCGCCCGCCCCGCCCGACTCCGCCGCGACGCAGGCCGAGCTGGAGGAGGTCCTCCGCCTTCAGGTCGGCCGGACGGCCGCCGACGAAGAGCTGATCGCCGCGTGGCGCAGCCCCACCGAGCCGTGGTCCGCGCTCGCCACCGAGATGCTGGAGCACTGGTGGCCGTTCCTGCCCGACGTGCAGATCGCGACGCCGGTGCGCGCGGCGCGCATCATGGCGCTCCTGCACGTCGCGATGTACGACGCGATGGTGGCCGCATGGGCCGCCAAGTACCACTACCAGCGCCCGGCGCCCAGCCGTGCCTCGAGGCAGGTCGCGGCTCTGGCGCCGGACGCGGACAGGTTGCCCAGCTACCCATCCGAGCACGCGGCGGCGGCAGCCGCGGCGGCCGCCGTGCTCAGCTACGCCTTCCCACTGGATGACACCACGCGCTTCCACGCGCTCGCGCGCGACGCCGGCCGCGCCCGTATCCTCGCCGGCGCCGCCTACCCGTCCGATGTCGAGGCCGGCGCCGCGCTCGGGCGCGCTGTCGCCGCGCAGGTGCTCGAGTGGGCAAGGACGGATGGATCCGACGAGCCCTGGACCGGCACCATCCCCGAGGGGCCGGGCATGTGGGAGCCGACGCCGCCACGGCGCTACCCCATGCCCCTCGACCCGCTGGCGGGGAGCTGGCGCACCTGGGTGCTGCCGACCGGCGGCGCGTTCCTGCCGGAGCCGCACCCGCCGATCGACTCGCCGGAGTTCGAGCGGGATCTCCAGGAGGTCGTGGACGTGGGCGCCTCGCTCACCGACGAGCAGGCAGACATCGCCCGCGACTGGGCGACCGAGGCGCCGTCGCTGCGCTGGGAGCTCTTCATGGGCGAGGAGATCCAGCGCCGGCGGCTGAGCCCCATGCGGGCGATCCGCGCGCGTGCGCTCGCCAGCGTCGCCATGTACGACGCGTTCGTGGCCTGCTGGCACGCGAAGTACCACTACTGGCTCGCGCGCCCCGTCACCATGGCGCCCGGCTTCACGCCGCTGCTCAGCACGCCCCCGTTCCCCAGCTACCCGTCGGGCCACTCGACCCAGTCGGCCGCCGCCGCGGAGGTCTTCGCCGAGCTGTTCCCGGATGCGGCGGCGAAGTACCACGACTTGGCCGAGGAGGCCTCGATCTCGCGGCTCTATGGCGGCATCCACTACCGCTTCGACCTCGAGGCCGGCCACGAGCTGGGTCGTAAGGTCGGGCAGCTCGTCGTCGAACGGGCCCGCTCCGACGGCGCGCAGTAACGGGTCGGGCAGCTAGTCGCTGCCCGACCCGCCGCCCCTGCGCGTCCTCAGGTCCCCTGCAGGTTGGGGTTGGAGAGCTGCTCGTTCAGGCTGATCGGGATGCATTTGTCCCGGTTCGTCAGGAACGGGTGGTGCGCCGGGCCCGTCTCCGCGTTCCAGCGCCGCAGGTCCCAGAGGCGCCGGGCCTCGAGCCAGACCACCGCGCCGCGCTCCCTGTGCAGCGTCGCCCACGCCTCCTCGAGGGTCGTGGGCGGGGTGAGAGGCGGCAACTCGTAGAACGCGCGCATCTCGTTGATCTTGCCGAACGCGCCGGGGATGTCTTCCTGGCGCAGCAGCGCCTCCGCCTCCAGCACGCGCATCTCCGTCCCTTTCACCAGCGGGACGTCCGCGTCGAAGCTCGGGTACTTGCGCTGGCGGAAGTGCGGCGTGCGGCCGTCCTGTCCGGTCCGCACCCCCTGCCCGCTCTCGTCGTACATCGTGTCCCAGGGCACGCGCGGATCACCGAACACTTCGGCCCACGGCGTGCCGTAGACCGTGATCTCGAAGCGGACATGCGTCTCCTGGTACATGTAGTTCCGCTCGCGCCCCGAGTTGCTGGAGTAGAACGCGACCGTCACGTGATTCGTCGGCACCTGCTGCGCGTCAGCGACGGCCTCGTCCCACCGGCCGAGCCACGCCCGGACCGACGCCCGGCCCGCGAGCGCCGCCAGCCGCACGTCATCGTTGCCCTGGGCCGTCGCCAACCGGATCGCCTCGCTGAAATAGTGCTCAGCGCGCTCGAAGTGCACGGTGTGCGGCTGCTCCGGCCCGCCGTCAATCACCGCGCTGCACACGTTCTCGCCCAGCGTGCGGTTCGCGATGCCCGCCAGGAAGTTCGCGCGCGGCGCGAGGGGGTGCGCCTCGAACCCCTCTTCCCCGAGCACGCGCCGCATGCGCTCGATCCCGTTCTCGGCGGTCCAGCGCGCCGTGTGCATGGCGGCCCACAGGCCGTTGACCTCATCGGGCCTGATGATCCCTCGATAGAACAGCCCCTCGGGCGTGTAGCTGCCGCCATGGGCCAGCTCGTCGGCCATGATCGAGGTGTCGAAGATCAGGTCGTCCAGTGCATCGGAGAGGTCCGATGACATTCCCGTCACGATCCCCGGCACCGCCTCCGGCTTGTTGAGGTCCTCGTCCGCGATCGGGCCGGGATTGGTCACCTCGACGAGCTCGCACGCCACGAGGGCCGCGCAGAGCCAGCAGAGGCCGGCGAGTGCGCTCGCGGGCCGGACCGTTCTCGTCGTGATCATCATACCGTACCTCCCGCTCCTCAGAAGGTGAACCGGAGTGAGGCCAGGAAGGTCCGCATCGGTGGGAGCTGGTAGTACTCCCGCCGCGCCAGCCCGTTGAGGCCCGAATCACCCAGGTCGGAGACCTCGGGGTCGATCCCGGTGTAATCCGTGATCTTGAACAGGTTGCGCCCCGCCAGCGTCAGGGTCGCCGTGCGGCCGCCGGTCCACTCCGACGGCAGCCGATAGCTGAGCGTGACCGTGCGCAGCTTGAAGAAGTCCGCCTTCTCGATAAAGAAATCCGCGTTCTGGTCGGGCCGGTTGATGGCGCAGCGTGCCCGCTCGAGCGCGGTCACCTTCGCGAGCGCGGACGGATCTCCATTCTCCGCGGCCCGCAGCGCCTTCTGCGCCTCGTAGCAGGGGTACCAGACGAACCGGTTCGCGTTCTGGTAGCCCGTCCAGTTCTGCAGGTAATGCCCGCCCTGATGCTCTCCCAGCACGTCCAGCGTGATGCGGTTGAAGAGCGTCAACGTGGTCCCGACCGCGATCGTCCGGGTCGGGTAGATCGGGCCGATGAACGTGTCGGTCGGCGTCAGTACGGGGTCGGCGAATTCGTTCGGGTTCAGGACCTTCACCCCGTAGATGGCCGGCACCGGCCGGCCCTCCTTGGCCCACGACCCCAGGCCGATCGAAACGTCCTCGCCGCCCAGGTCGATGGCCTTCGTCTCGTTGGTCGAGAGACTCAGCCGCACGCGCCAGTCCACTGTCGGTGTGACGATCAGGCCGCCGTCGAGCTGCAGCTCGATGCCCTTGTTCTCGAGCTCTCCGATGTTCTCGAGCTGGCGGTTCGCGAATCCCTGCGAGGGCGGGTAGCGCACCTGGACCAGCGCGTCGAGCGTGCGCTGGTGGTAGAACGTGAACTCCGCGCCGAGCCGGCCCTGGAACGCGCTCGACTCGAAGCCCACCTCGATCTCCCGCGTGCGCTCGGGGCCGAGGTCGGGGTTGCCGATCTGGTCCGGCGTGAAGCCCGGGTTCCCCTCGTCACCCGCGACGGGCTCCCACGTCCGCGACGCATCGAACGCGCCCGGCGCCTTGCCCGCCTCGCCGACCGCGGCGCGCAGCTTGAACGTCTCCCACTGCTCGGACGGCCAGAAGGCGAGGTCGCTCAGGACGTAGGACGCGCTGATCTTCGGGTAGACCTGCAGGCCGAAGCTCTCGCCGAACGCGCTGTTCCCGTCGACGCGCACGCCGGCCGTGATGAAGAGCCGGTCGTTCCAGCCCATGACCTGCTGCGCGAAGAAGCCCGCGTTCACCACGCGGAGCCGCTGATCGAACGTGACGTCCCGCAACGACCCCGACGTCACCGTGGGGTTGCCGGGCCCCGAAAAGTTCTGTCCCTGGAAATTGGTCTGCCGGTTCCGGTCCTCGAAGAGCTGGCCGCCCCACGAGAACGTGGACGCGGCGCCCAACAGCTCGTGGCGGAACGACCCCACGTAGTCCAGGGACAGCGTCGTGTGATTCCAGGCCTGGGTCAGCATCTGCCCCAGCGGCTGGCGGGAGAACCCGAAGGGCAGGTGCGTGAGATTGTCCGCGGCGTTGTAATCGTACCCGACGGTGAACCGGTGCGACCAGCGCTCGTTCGGCTCCCAGCGGATCGTGAGCCCGCTCACGAAATGGTCGTTGTTGTTGAAGAGCTCCTGCTCGAGGATCTCGCCGTTCGCCAGGCACACGATGCTGTCATCCTCGCACAGCTCCGCGTTCTTGAAGTTGTTGTTCCTGCCGCGCATCACGTTCAGCGTGAAGCCATTGGCCAGGTTGCCGTCCGGCAGCCATCGGATCTTGCGTCTGGTGTAGGCGGTGTTGACCGCGAGCTCGAGCGTGTTCGACGGGCGGAAGGAGAAATTGCCGCGAAAACCGCCATCCCGGGAGAAGTTGTCCTCGATCACGCCCTGCTCGTCGTTGTACGAGCCGGAGAGGTAGTACGTCAGCGCCTGACTCCCGCCGCGCACGGACACGCTGTAGCGCTGCACCATCCCCTTGCGCAGCCAGGTCCCACTCGGCGGGCACGTCGGGTCCTCCCACCGGATCCCGTCGGACGAGACCAGCTCGGGTCCGCGGCACTTCTTCAGGAACAGCCCCGTGGGGTCGCCCTCCGGCCCGACCTGGCCGAGATCGTTGTAGCCCGCGCTCACCTCGGCCGACCAGACGGGCGCGCCCGCCGTGCCCCGCTTCGTGAAGATCTGGATCACGCCGCCGGACGCCTCGGTGCCGTAGAGCGTCGTCGCCGCCGCGCCCTTCACGATCTCGATCCGCTCGATGTCCTCGGGGTTGATGTCGTTGATCGGCAGGGTGCCCTGCCGGGCGGAGCCCGGCGCCGGCGCGACACGGCTGTAGAGCCGCACCCCGTCCACGTAGACCAGCGGCTCGTTGCCCATCGCGATACTGTTGTTCCCGCGCAGCCGGATCGCGCCGCCCGACCCCGGCTGGCCCGAGTTGGCCAGCACCGTGACGCCCGTTGCCCGGGCATTGACGATGTCCTGCATGCTGCGAACCGGCGCCAGCTCGATCTCGGTCGATGCGATGCTCGACAGGCTGTTGCCGACCTCCCGCTTGCGCGCCTGCCCGGCAGTGCCCGTCACCACGATCTGGTCCAGCGGGACCGCGGACTCCTGCAGCTCGAAATCCACCACCACCGACCCCTCCGCGGGCACGGTCGCCGTCTGCTCGAGCACCTCGTATCCGATGAACTCCACGCGCAGGCGATGCACCCCGGCGGGGACGTTGCGCAGGAGGTACCGGCCATCCGCGTTGGTCACCGCACCGAGGTTCGTTCCGGGGATGATCACCGAGGCGCCGGCCACCGGCCTCTGCGTGCCCGCGGCGCGTACCTGGCCGGTCACCGTCCCCTGGGCCGCGGCGGGCACCGCCGCAGCGGCGAGCAGGGCGGGGGGGATCAGCGATCGCAGGCAGAGGTTCCGCATTGCTCGTGTCATACCGACCTCCGAAGGTGGGCGAGAGGAAGCCGCAGCCAGCGGCGCAGGCCGGCCAGCCGCCCCTTCAGCAGGGGGCAGCCGGCAGGACCGAGACGTGACAGGCCGGGCCGCGCGCTCGAGGCGCACGGGCCGGCCGGCGATCGTCACCCTCGAGTGTCACCCGAGCCCCGGGCGGGGAGCCCGCCCCGGTTCATTTCTGCGTACTCTCCAGTATCCGGACCTGGGAGCAGGCGTGTCAAGAGCAATACGAAGACCCGGCCGCGATGCGGCCGGGTCACCACCCGATGGAGGGACGGCGGCCCGGGCGAGCCCGAGCCGGTCGGTGGGCCGCGCATCCCGGGGCTCGCGGACCCTTGGCCTGGCCGGACGAGGGGGCGGAGGGCCCGCGCGGCGGCGGCCCTGCGGCCACCGCGGCGCCGCGGCTCACCCCTGCCCTGCCCGCGCCGGCCTCACCCCGGCCCGTTCGCCCTCGCCGCCAGATTCTTGTATACGACCCGCCAGCCCGTATACGGCTCCCGCCGCAGGAGCAGGTCCCACAGCTCCCGCAGGATCTGCCCGCCCGCGCCACGGCCGTCCTGGTACAGGATCACGCGGACGGGCAGGACGTCTTTCTGCAGCGGCCGCTCCGGCACCATGAACTGGAAGATCATGCCGTCGCCGGGGATCGTGCACGTCTCCGGCCGGGAGCGGTCCTTGCACCGGATCGCCTCCTCCGGGTAGGCGATCGTCGCATCGAACCGCTCCCTCACCTTCTCCAGCGTCGCGACCGTGTGGCGCGGCCGGCCCCGGAAGCCGGCGCGCATCATGGCTTCGGTGAGCAGGAGCCCGGGCGACACGTAGATCCGGCGGCCCGGCTGCGCGAAGGCCTCCACCACGGCCTCGACCATGGTGTTCTCCGGACCCTGGGCCCTCGCGGCCCGGGCCGGGAGGGCGGCGAGCGCCGCAGCGCCCAGCACGATGATCGCGGCCCGCCGCCGGGCCCGCCCCGCGCACCCTGCGCGCCCAGCCCCGCACCCCGGTGGGCGAGGCGGGCCGTGGGGCGGGCGGACGGCCTGTGGCTGGCGGCCTGAGGGGAGCTCTCTGGACATCGGGCACTCGCTTCGTCGCGGGGAACGGGCGGCCCCGGGGGGCGCGGTCTACGGCGACGCCGGCAGCGCGCCGGCGCCGCGCGTCCGCATGGGCACGTTTCGCATGATCTTGCGCACCGGCACGGGCTCGCCCGGCTGGAGCCATGCGTCAAAGAAATTCCAGTCGAACAACCCGTCGTCGCTCTCCGGCTCGAGCAGGTAGGCCGCCAGCCGGCCCAGCGGCTGCGCGAGCCGCACGACCAGCGAGCCCGCCGGCAGCGTCGTCCGGGTGCTCGCGTACGCGCCCTCCATCCGCAGCTCGCGATGTCCCTGGAAGGCGCGTGACGCCTTGGTGAGCGACGACGGCGTGAAGGTCACCACCTCGGCCTCGAGCGGCTCCGCGAGCTCCTCGACCACGATCCCGTGCTGCCGCAGCTTCTCCGCGATCGGCGCCTGCCACGGGCCGGGCGGCAACACGTACACCCGTGCCATCGGCACGCTCCGCGTCGGCTCGAACACCCCGTAGTCCAGCATCGGGACGGCCCTGATGCTGTCCTGGATCATCACGCGCATCTCACGGCCGTTGCGCGGATTCACCTCGTGGCGGACAGCGCCGACCAGGATCGGCACCGGCTCCGGCAACGGCCGGATCTCGTACTCCACGCCGATCGGCATCTCACCCTCGCCCTGCGCCGCCTCCACGAATTCCCGGTCCAGACGCGCCGTCAGCTCCATGATCTCGCTGCCGTGCGCGTCAGCGTAGCGCAGGATCTCCTCGACGAACGCCTCCGTCACCGCGACCCGGTCGCGGAAATGCAGGTAGCTGTACGCCTCTGACAGGATGGTGAGCCGGTTACGGAAGCCCACGTAGTTCTGTCCCGCGCGGGGCCGGTGGTCGAACCCGACCCACGCGCGCACCGCCGGCTGCCCCGGCGCCGGCGCGCGCTCCTCGAAGTTGCCGTAGTAGTACGAGCGGAAGCCGTGCTTCTCGAGCAAGGCCCGCTCGATCTCCGGCATCATCCGGCGGCGGTGATAGTCCAGCAGCTCCGCGGGCAGTGTCAGGTTCAGGGGGATGGAGTAGGTGAGGTGGTACCCGTGATACGAGCCGTTGGTCGTGTGCAGGTCCACGACGAGGTGCGGGTCCCACTCCGTGTACGCCCGCACCAGCGCCCGCGCCTCTGCGGACTCGAGCTTCATGTAGTCGCGGTTCAGGTCCAGCCCGTTCGTGTTCCCCCGCGTCCCGACGCCCGCGATCGGGCCGTACTGCGCCGTGCGGTTCATCACGTCGATCGCCTCGTTGCCGTCCACGTTGTAGATCGGCACGATCAACACGACGAGGCGATCCAGCAGCGGCCGCAGGTCCCCCAACGCGAGCCGCCGCATCAGCATCTGCACCGCCTCCTTCCCCTCCACCTCGCCGCCGTGGATGTTCGCCTGCACGAAGACCACCGGCCGGCGGAGCGCCCGCGCGTCCGCCGGCGTCGCCACCGCGGGGTTCGACAGCGTCACCAGCAGCAGCGGCCGGCCCTGCTCCGAGACGCCGAACGTGTCCACCCGCACCAGCTCCGAGCGCGCAGACAGCGCGGCGAGGAACCGCTGGACGTCCTCGAGCCGGCTCGTCTCCACATAGCCCGTGCGTTCCGCGCGCGTGGTCAGCGCGGGATCGTCCTGCTGCGCCGCGAGCGGAGCCGGCGCCGCCAGCGCGAGCGCCAGGATCGCCGGCCCCGTCGCCCTCCAGTACCACCTCATCGTGTTCACTCTCTCACGTTCGATGATGGTCGCCGCCGGTGTCCGCCGCCGCCCCGTCGCAGCTCACTGCTCTGCGGAGAAGGTGATCGGCATCCACACCCAGACCGCCACGGGCTCGCCGTCACGGTTCAGCGCCGGCTCGAATCGCATCGCCAGGCCGATCTGCACGGCGATGGAATCCAGCATCTCGATCCCGGTGCTCTCCACCAGCCGTATCTTGCTGGGGATGCCGTTCTCGGGAACGAACGCGCAGACCGCCGCCGCCGCGCGCCTCGACCGCTCACCGTACGGCAGGTAGCGTACGCGCGCCATCTCCGCGACGAACTCCCGGTTGGTGAGGGTCGGCGGCTTCGCGGCGCGCCCATCCTCGGCGCTGTCCGGCTGCGCCTCCGGGGCCGCGGGCGCGCCCCCCGCGGCCTCTCTCTCCGCCGACGCGAGGTCGCACCGGATTCGCGGCCCGCTGAAAAAGCCGGCGTGTCCCGCACACGCGCCCGTGACGAGCGACACCATACCCAGGACCAGCCCGGCCAGGATGGGTCGCTTCCGTCGCGCGCCGCGCCGCGCGCATCGCCGCTTCACGGTTCCCTCCCCCGCTCAGACGACTCCGGCACTCGACGGGTCCCGACACGCGAGGCCAGGCGCCGGGTCCTACCCCGGCCCTCTCCTTCGGCGCTCCGCAAGATACGGCGCGCCACGGGCCTGGGCCACCTCTCCGCCCCGCTCCGCCTCCGCGCCGCGGCGGGCTTGCTGCCGGCGGAGCTGCCGCCGGTGGAAGGGGCGGTGCTGGATCCGCGGGTGCTCGCGTTCGCCATCGCGACCACGGTGCTGGCCGGCCTGGCGTTCGGCGCCGTGCCCGCCCTGGCCGGCGCGCGGGTGGAGCTGACGGACGCGCTGAAGGAGGGTGCTCGCGGCGGCACTGCGAGCCGGCGCACGGTCCGCGGCGGCCACGTGCTGGTCGCGGCGGAGGTGGCGCTCGCGCTCGTGCTGGTGCTCGGTGCGGGCCTGCTCACCCGCAGCTTCATCGCGTTGCGCGAGGTGGATCCCGGCTTCCGCAGCGAGGGCCGGGTCTCGGACCGCATCTCGCTGCCGCTCGCGAAGTACGGCGCCCCCGAGAAGACGTGGGCGTTCTACGACGGCCTCCTCGAGCGGCTCGCGACCTCGCCGGGCATCCGCGCTGTCGGCGTCGCACGCACGCTGCCGCTGACCGGGACCAGCCACACCTCGGACTTCGTCGTCGAGGGCTGGGCGCCCGGCGAGTTCGGCGCCGAGGTCAGCCACCAGGCGGTGTCGCCCTCCTACTTCGAGGCGCTGGGCATCCCGCTGTTGCGTGGCCGGCCGCTGCAAGCGACCGACAGGGCGGGCGCGGAGCCGGTCCTCCTGATCAACGAGGAGCTGGCGCGGCGCTATTTCCCGGACGAGGACCCGATCGGCAAGCGGATCGCGTTCGACCGGCGGCCGGGCGCGGGCACGACGTGGTGGCGCGTGGTGGGCGTCGTCGGGAACACGCGGCAGCGTGGGATCGCAACCGCGCCGCAGAACGAGGTCTACACGACGTACTGGCAGGGCCCCGCGTGGGCGCTCGTGGTGGTCGTGCACGGCACGCGGCCGGAGCGCGAGCTGATCCGCACGTTGCACAGCGCCGTCGCCGCCCTGGACGCGGACATCCCGCTGGCCAGCGTCCGGCCGCTCGGGCAGATCTACGCCGCGTTCCTCGTCGTGCCGCTCGTCCTCGCCGCGACCGCCGTCCTGGCCTCGTGGCTGCCCGCACGGAGCGCGATGCGCGCGGACCCCGTCGCGGCGCTGCGGGCGGAGTAGGGTTGCGCGGGCGGCCTGGGCTTCCCGGCCCGCGCCAGGCCCACACGAAGCCGCGGAGGCCCGGAGCCCGGAGCCCGGATCCGCCTGCCCGGCGTCACCGCTCCCACGGGAAGCGGCCGCGCTCCTTCCCGCCCACCTCGTTCATGGTCAGCCCGTCGTACAGCCGCCCGTTCACCATCACGTAGCGGATCGAGGTCGAGTTGCGGATGTTCTCGAGCGGGTTCTTCTCGAGCACGACGAGGTCCGCGAGCTTGCCGGGCTCGATCGAGCCCAGGTCGCGGTCCAGGCCGAGGTACTCCGCGCCGTGCAGCGTGGCGGCGCGCAGCGCTTCGTGCGGCGTCATCCCGCCCTGCACGAGCATCCACAGCTCCCAGTGGGCGCCCAGCCCATCGAGCTGGCCGTGCGCGCCGAGCTGGACGTGCCCGCCCGCGTCAAGGAGCGCCTTCGCCGCGCGCGAGACCTCCTGGTAGAAGTAGTCGTCCTCGGCCGCCATGACCCGCCGCCGCGAGCGCGCCACCACTTCGTCCTTCGGCACGAAGCGCAGCAGCCGCTCGTTCTCCCACACGTTCGAGTGCTGGTACCAGTAGTACTCGCCCGAGAGGCCGCCGAAGCTCACGATCAGCGTCGGCGTGTACCCCGTGCCGGAGGCGGCCATGAGCTGGAGCACGTCACGGTACAGCGGCGCGACCGGGATGTTGTGCTCGATCCCCGTGTGGCCGTCCAGCACGTGCGTCATGTTCCAGTAGAAGGTCGAGCTGCCCTCCGGCACGACCATCATCTTCAGCTCGCGCGCCGCCTCGATGATCTGCTGGCGCTGGTCACGCCGCGGCTGGATGTAGCTCTTCACCGTGAACGCGCCGACGGCATGCATGCGGCGCAGGTGCGAGAGCGCGTCCTCGTAGTCCTCGATCACGGCGCGCGATGCGGTCTCACCGCCGTACAGCACCGTGCCGGTCGAGAACAGCCGCGGCGCGACGAGCTCGCCCGCACGGATCAGCTCCGCGTTCGAGAACACCATCTCGGTGTTCGAGGACGGGTCGTGCAGCGTCGTCACGCCGAACGCGAGGTTCGCGTAGTAGACCCAGTGCGTCTGCGGCGTGATCCCGTTGCTGCCCGTCCCGACGTGCGCGTGCACATCGATGATGCCGGGGATGATCGTGTAGCCGGCGACGTCAATGCGCCGCGCGCCCGCCGGCACCTCCACCTGCGCGGCCGGGCCGACCGCCGTGATGCGGTTGCGCTCGACGACGATCGTCGCATCACGCAGCACCACGTCGCCACGCATGGTGACGACCGTCGCGCCGACCAGCGCGATCGTGCCGTCCGGCCTGTCCGTGGCCGCCTTGAAGCCGATGAACCGCCCAGCCGTGTCCGCCTGCGCCGGAGCCTCAGGCGGCTCCACCGGCTCGGCCGCCTTCTCATCCTCCCCCGACCCGGCCCCGGCCCTCCCAGCCGTGGTCGCTGGACCTGCCTCACGCAGGAACGCAAACGCCTCCTCGAGCCTTCGCTCATAGAGATACGGTCCGAGCGACCAGTACACGCGGTCGCTCGCCGGCGACCAGTGCAGGTACATGCCCGCGTCGCGCGTGAGCCGCGTGACCGGGTACTCGTTGGCGCCGGGGCCGATCGTGACCGGCTGCCCCGTGTGCGGCAGCGGCGCGAGGTGCGCGCGGTACCGCTCGACCCACGCGACGTAGCGCTCGTCGGGCGAGGGCACGATCTCCGTCGCGTAGCGGGAGAGCAGGTGCACGCGCCGGTCGGCGCCGTGCGCCGTCACGCTGATCAGCGCGACCTGCCCCTGCTCGCGCGACGTCAGGAAGATGCGGTCGCCCGTGCGGTTGAACCGCGGGTTCGAGCCCTCGGCGGTGACGAACACCGGCGCGCCGCCCGCCGCGGGCACGCGGTAGATCCCGGTCTCGTGCGAGTAGAGCCGGCCGCGTAGCGCGTCGCCGCCGATGCGCCGGTAGACGACCTGCTGGCCATCCCGGGAGAACGATGGCTCGACGTAGTGCCCGGGCCGGGTCGTGAGTGTGCGGCCGCCGCGGCCGTCCGCGCGCACGACGCGCACCGCGCCCAGCGCGTCGTCGTTCCACGTCACGTAGACGATGGAGCGGCCGTCCGGCGACCACGAGGGGTACAGCTCCCAGTTGCTCTCGTCGTCCGTCAGCCGCCGCGGCCGGCCGCCGGGCAGCGGCCGGATCCACAGCTTGCCCAGCGCCGTGTAGACGACGCTCTTCCCGTCCGGCGCGACGCTCACCCAGCGCAGCATGCGCACGTCGAAGCTGTCCGGCGCGACCTCCTGCGGGAAGCGCAGCGCTTCCGTGATGGTCTGGTGGACGCGCGCCCGGAACGGGATCATTTCCGCCTCGCCCGAGTCCACGGCGACCTTCCAGATCCTGCCCTGCGCCCAGATCACGATGTAGCGGCTGTCCGGCGTCCAGGAGTAGTGCGGGTAGACGCCGAAGATCGCCCACGCCTCCTGCTGGTCGTGGTCCAGCCGGTCGAACAGCGGGCGCTCGCGCCCACTCTCGATGTCCTGGAGGAACAGCACGCTCTTCGGCCCGACGCGCCGCACGAACGCCAGCGTGCGGCCGTCCGGCGAGACCTCGGGCCGCACCGCGCCGCCCGTCCCGCGGATCCACGTCTCCGTGCGTCCGGTCTCCCGGTCCAGCCGCTGGATCGCGTAGATCCCCGCGTGCGGGTCGCGGTTGTACTGGAAGCCGCCGCCCGGCGAAATGTCCTCGCTGTAGTACAGGTAGCGGCCGTCTGGCGAGAGCGACGGCTCGCCCGCGTTCTGCTCCCAGTTGCGCCGCTTGGTGAGCTGGAGCCCGCTGCCGCCGCCGATGTGGTACAGCCACATCTCGCCCGCGCCCAGCGAGCGCGTGTTGCGGTAATGCTTGCGGCCGATCAGGTACATGCCGTCCGGCGTCCAGATCGGGCTGTTCACCTGCCGCTCCCGCTCCTTCGTGATCTGGCGCGGGCTCGAGCCGTCCGCGTCCATGATCCACAGGTTGTCCAGCCCGTCGCGGTCGCTCGTGAACGCGATGTGGCGCCCGTCCGGGCTGAAGCGCGGCTGCACGTCGTACGCGGGGCCGCTCGTGAGCTGCGTCGCCTCGCCGCCCTCGATCGGCATGACGTAGATGTCTCCGAGCAGGTCGAACGCGATGCGGCGCCCGTCCGGGCTCACGCTGACCGACATCCACGTGCCCTCGTCGGTCACGAAGTCGACCTCGCGCACGGGTGCGTGTCGTGCGCTCACGTCCCACTTCGCGGCCTTGCCCTCCGTCGCAGCCTGCTGCTGTCGTGCGGCCGCACTGCCGGCCACGCCGAGAGTCAGCAGCGTGGCCAGGACGACCATTCGGTTCATGGCACTCGGACTCGTCTGGGGGGCGATTGCGCCGGGCGCTGCGCGCCCGTGCGCCTGGGGGTTGCCGCGGCAAGATAGGCCGCCGCGCCGCGGCTGGCCAGCGCGTGGCGCCGCGCCTCAGCGGCCGGCGCGCGCCTCTGCGGCCGCTGAGGGCGGTGGTCCGCTACCGCCGACGCAGCGCCTTCGCGCGGCGCGGCGGGTTCAGCCGATCCAGTGTACGCGGGGATCCAGCGGGATGGTGGGCGGCGCGCTCTCCGGCTCGGCCGCATCCGCATCGGGCGCGGTCCCGTCCGGCTGCGATGGCGGGCCGTGCGGCGTGCCGATGATCTCCGGCAGCGCGCTGTCCTCTTCGGCCTCGTCGCCGCCCGGCGGGGCTGTCGCGTCCACCGGCGCGGCGGAAGGATCCTGCGGGGCGGGGCCGGACGCGCCGCCGCCGGCGGGCGCAGCCGGGTTGCCAGGCGCCGTGCCGGCGGCCTCGGGCCGCGGCGGCCCGGCGGGGGCGAGGGAGCCCTCGAGCGCCCAGGAGACGTCCGTCAGCATGGCCGGCGGGGCGGGCTCGGGAGCGCCGGCTGCATTTTCGGGCGTCCCGCCGATGACCTCTCCGGCGGCCCACGGCGTCTGCGCGGGCGCCCCCTCCGGCATCCCGCCCGTCCCGCCGTTGTCCGCCGGCACCGCTCCCGGCGCCGTGCCGGCCGCCCCGTTGCCCGCGCCGGCCTCCGGCATGACGAGCACGTTGGACGCGGCGGCGTAGAACGGCGGCGCGTCCTTCTCCAGCAGCCGGAGCTCGAGCAGGCGGCTGCCGTCGCCGGTCTTTCCCAGGATGCGGACGACCTCCGCCATCCCTTCCGTACAGTAGACCGCTTGCCCGGGACGGGGCGGCTGCTCTGCTCCCGTCTTCCACCCCGGACGAGCCGAACGGTCCACGCGCAGGAGTCGGGGTGCCGGCGCGTCTGACCTCTTGCCGAGCATCGCTCGCTCCTTCCGTTTCGGGCGGCGACATCACCGCGCTTCGGATTGCGCAACTGAGCCGCGGCCATGGAGGAAGCCCGGAATCCCGGGCCGCGGCCGCGTATCGAGACCGCGTAAATGTAATCAGATCAGGGCCGGCACGGCAGCCCGGGATCCGGAACGCGACGACCTCAGCGGTCCGGGCCCGCAGCGACCTTCGGCGCGCCTTCCTCGGCCTCCGGCTTCAGGGCCTCCGCATCCGCCACCCCGGCCGCGCCGGCCAGCCCCATGATGCCCGGCAGGTTGAGCGAGTCCGCGAGGCCGGACGGCACGACCATCAGCGAACCCCGCTTCACGATGCTCTCGTACAGCATGTTCATCGCGCGGAGGTTGAGCGCCACCGGGTTCTCGCTGTAGCGAGCCGCCGCGTCCACGAACTTGGACGCGATCTCCGTCTCGGCGGTGCCCAGGATGATGCGCGCCTGCCGCTCCCGCTCGGCCTGCGCCTGCCGCGACATTGCCTCCTCCAGCGCCTCCGGGATGACGACGTCCCGGATCTCGACCGACTGCACCTGGATCCCCCAGTCGTGCATCTTCCGGTCGAGTGCCTCCTGCAGGCCGCGGCCCAGCTCCTTGCGCGACTGGATCAACTCGGCCAGGTCGTGCTTGCCGATCGCGTCCCGCAGCGCGGTCTGCGCCGCGAGGATCACCGCCTGCTCGTAGTCCTGCACCTCGAGCGCCGCACGCTCCGCGTCGTAGACCACCCAGAAGGCGATGGCGTCCACGTCCACGGGCACCGTGTCCCGCGTGAGACAGGACTCGGCGCCGAACGCGGTCGTCCGGATGCGCTGGTCGATGTGGTAGCCCACGCGGTCCACGATCGGCAGCACCATGAACACGCCGGGGCCGCGCAGCCCACGGTAGCGGCCCAGCCGCAACACCACCGCCTTCTCCCACTGGTCCGCGTACTTGATGGACGAGCCGAGCAGCAGCCCCGCGACCGCAGAGGCGAGGCCTGCGAGGGGCAGCGCGAGGCCGGCGAGCGCGAGCCCGCCGAGCACCGCGCCTCCACCCAGCAGGCCGGCGGCCAGCGCCGGCAGCGGGTAGCGCGTGTCGTTCGGCGAGGCGCCGCCTCGCTGTGCAGGCAGCGTGGCCGCGGCGTGCACCGCGTCCCTGCGCTTGCTTGTGATGGGCGGCATCGTCGGCACGAAGGTCATCGTCTCACCCCGTGTCCGTGTTCACCTAACGATCGCGCGCAGACGCCTGCCTGCCGGTCGCGCGGTAGTCCGCCAGCGCGTCCAGCAGCTCGTCCACGCTGAAGCCCAGCTCCAGCGCCCGGGCCACCGTCTCGCGGCAGAGCGCCGCGAACTCGCGGTGCCGCTCCCGCGCCTCCGCCGGCGGCGGCTCCAGCCGCACGAAGGTGCCTTCGCCCGGCCGCGTCGCGACCACGCCGCGCCGCTCCAGCTCCGCGTACGCCCGCTCCACGCTGCGCGGGCTCACGCCCAGCGCGATCGCGAGCTGGCGCGTCGTCGGCAGCCGCTCGCCCGTCGGCAGGCTCCCCTCCACCACCGCCAGCCACACGTCCTCCACGATCACGTGGGCCGCCGGCTCGCCGCCGCTCTCCGCCAGGCGGGCAGCGAGCCGCCGTGTGAGCATGTCCCGTGACGCGGCCACGTGACGCCCCCGTCCTCCGTACGCGTGAACCAACCGGCTGCGTTCGACAAGGTGGCCCCCGGATCACGGAAGGGCAAGGGCAGCCGCCGGATAGGCGAACGCCCCGGGGCCGGGCGGCTCGTGTGCTGCCGAACCGCCCGGCCCCGGGGCGGGCCGCCGGAGGCGTCCTCCGCTCAGCCCTCCTGCCCCGTCACGCCGGGCACCTCCTCTGACCCCACGCCCCGCGGCTCAGTCGCTTCCTGCCTCCAGCGCTCCACCTCCTCCGAGAACGCGCCGGCGAGGGCGATCAGGTCCAGTGGCGTCGGCGATGTCGTCGCCGCAGCCACCCTGGACTCGACACGCTCGAGACTGACGCGCGCCTTCTCGTAGCCGGGATCCGCATCCAGCGCGGCCCGGAACGCCTGCGCCGCCTCCGGGAGGTGCCCCGTCCGCTCCAGCGCGATGCCGAGGTTGTTCTGGAACCGCGCGACGTCCGGCCGCAGCTCCGTTGCGCGCGCCAGCGGCGGCAGCGCCTCCTCGTACCGGCCCTCACGGATCATCAGCAGCCCCAGGTTGTTCATCGTCCACGCATCCCGGTGGTCCAGCACGATCGCCCGCCGGTACGCCTCCACCGCCTCCTGCACCATGCCCAGATCCGAGCGCGCGTTGCCCAGCACCCGCCACGCGGGCCCGCTCTCCGGCTTCGAGTCAACCGCCGCCTCCGCGTACTCCAACGCGTCCGAGGCCCGGCCCTGCTCGAGCAGCACGCGCGCCAGGTTCACCAGCGCCTTCTCGTGCGTCGAGTCCACCTCGAGCGTGCGCCGCAGCGCCGCCTCCGCACCCGCGTGGTCACCCGCACGCCACAGCGAGATCCCCAGCATGTAATGCCCCCACGGGTTCTCCGGCCGCCGCGAAGCGTACGCCTCGAACAGCCGGGCGGCCTCCTCGTAGTCGCCGGTCCGGAAAACCGCCTCGGCATCGCCGTAGCTGACGTTCTCCGGGACCGGCGGCTCGCTCACCGGCTCGGCGCCCGGCTCCGGCGCAGCCGTGTCCACCCCGAGGACCTCCGGCCCCGCCGCCACCACGAGCGGCTCCTCCGTCTGCGGCTGCGACCCGCTCGCGAGCGCCCGGTCCTTGCGCTCCACCTCGCACGCGGCGAGCCCCGCCGCCACGAGCAGCGCGAAGATCACCAGCGCCCTCCTCGCGTTCACTGGCCCGTACGTTCTCGTCATGGCCCCTCCTCGCGTCGTGCGCCGTCCCCGGCGCGGTTGGTTGGGTTGCTCGGCGCGGCAGGAGAGCAAGCGCGCCGCCAGGGCGGGCGCCGGCATGCCTGCATCGGCGTAACGATCAGCGGCACAGCGAGTTACGACGTGCGCACGGAGGGTCGCCCCCCGCTCCCGGCCGCCGGATTCGTGTACGGACGGACACGCCCGCACGGCCCCGCCCGTGTGCACGCGGACACGCCGAGCGAGCAGTCAACGGCGCAGAAAAACAGGGGCCGGCTCCTCTCGTCTCGAGAGGAGCCGGCCCTCGCTCCGCCATCGCGCGGGGATGGGTGCGGGTGCCGTGGCACGGGCCACGGCACCCGTCCCACCCGCGCCCTCAGCGGAAGAGCGCCTCGGGCAGCGGGCCGGAGAGCACGATGTGCGGCGCGATCCCCTGCGCCCCCACCTTGGGCTGGAGCGTGACGCGCAGGCTCTGGAACGCGGTCCAGGGTTGGCCGACGTCGGCCGCATCGATGTAGAAGCCCGCCTCGAGGATCTCGCCGGCCGTGACGACGTCGAAGGAGTCGTCCACGTCGGCGTCTCGCAGGGAGGCGAGGTCCGGGGGCGGAGTGGTGAGAGGCCCGAGCTCCAGCGCGGTGCCGTCCTCGGCGACCAGCCACAGCGCGTAGTAGTAGCCGACGGGCGGCCTGCGCAGGTTCTGGAACGCGATGCCCAGGCGGTCCGCCCAGAAGGAGCCCTTCGCCCCGCCGGTCGCCTGGAACAGCCGCGGGTTGCGGGGCGCGGCGAGATCGAGCGTGCCGAAGCCCACTGGCCCCTGGACCAGCGCATCATCCGCCGGGTCGGCCGTTCCACCGTCGTCGAGGTAGGGCACCCAGAGCGGGACCGCGCCCGTCGGCTCGCTCGTCCCGAGGGCGATCAGCACGTGCGTGTAGTCCCCGGTCGCCACGCCATCGAGCGTCTCGGAGTTGAGCACGAAGTGGTGCCGCTCGTCCGCCGCCCCCGCGTTGAACGTGGCCGTCCGGACGGTCGGCTGCGGATCGTCCTCGTAGATCGGGTTCCCCTCGTCGTCCACGCCCGTCTGCACGCGGAGGATCCGCGTGTAGTCGGCCGTCGCGGCGGCGAGATTGCCGGTGCGGGAGTCGAACAGCCAGAGACTGTACTCGGTGCCGGCCAGCGGCGCGAGCGACGTGGTGGTGAATTCGAGCGCACTCACCCGCGCCTCTACGCCCGGCACGTCGATCAGGTCGATCCGGTCCTCGAAGAGCGGGAACGGGGCGAACGCGTTGGGCAGCGGGTTGCCGGCGAGGTCCAGGTCCACGCCGAGCTGGATGCGCAGCACGGGCGGCCCGAGGTCCGGCGGCTCGCCCTGGTAGACCACGACGTAGTTGTACTGGTACGCCGGCACCGGACCCGTGCCGAGCACGTTCGGCACCACGATGGACGAGTCGGGAACGGGCGGGCCGCTCTGGTTCTGGTACCATGCCCAGGGCGTGCCCATGCAGTAGTCGGCGGTGCCCACGCCCGAGCCGTCGGCGGCGAACGCGCCCAGGTACCACGGATTCGGCAGCGGGTCCGGGATCGGCTCGGCCTGGCACCCGGCGTTGTCCGTCCACGCGTAATCGTTCGCCGGGTACCCGCCCGCGGTGCCGCCCAGCGGGACCAGCTCGTCCGGCTCGGTCACCTCGCCGTACAGGATCATCTCGAGGTGGTCGACGAGGCCGTTCACCCTCGTGGCCAGCCGCTCGAGCGCGAAGGTGTAGACCGCGCCGGGCTCCAGCCCGGTCCACCGCATGTACAGGTCCCACATGTTCGCGCCCCAGTACTCGGGGCCCATGATCCGCGCGAACGCAGTGCTGACGGCGGACGGGTCGGGCAGCGGTGCGAGCGCGGGGAGCCGCGGGTCCTGTCCAGCGATCCGCGTGCCGGCGTGCACCTCGTACCGGCTGTTGGCGGAGTTGTAGTAGCCGTCCTTGCCCGCACGCTGGAACGCGTCGGGGTTGCCTTCCACGTCCGCGACCAGCTCGAAGCTCGTGATCGTGGACTCGCCGCCGGGGAACCCACCCGCGTCCTTGAGGTCGAGCAGGAAATCATCGGAGTCGCCGTCCAGCGACCTGTCTGGCCCCACGAACCGCTCCTGCTCGCAGGCCGTGAGCGTCGCGACGACGCCGACGATGGCGAGAAGTCTGAGGTCGAAGCGCATCACGGTTCTCATCTCCCTTGCTCGCCCGGGACGAAGCTGAAGGCGAGAGAGAAGCGCAGGTTGTGTACGGTGCTCTTCGCCTCCGGGATGTCCGGGTTGGGATGTGGCATGGTCCGGTCGATGTAGAGCGGGTCGACGACGCTGAACACCTCGCGGTCGAAGCCGGTATAGATCTCGTCGCGCACATCGAGGCGCAGGCCGATGGTGCCCGCGCTCATGAGCTGGATCCCGCCGCCGACCATCCAGGTCGAGAAGCCCTCACTGTGCTGGCCGCGGTTCTGCTCGGGATCCATGAAGAAGCGCGTGCGCCCCAGGCCGGCGGTCACGTACGGCACCAGACTCTGGGCCAGGGGGAAGCGCAGCACGCCCGCGAGGCCGAACCCGATCTGCGTCACTTCCTGGTCCGGCAGGTAGCGGAACGTGCTGTCCTCGAACTCGAGCCCCACCAGCGGGAAATACTCGCCCTTCGTCGTGGGTCGCCCGACCGAGAGGTAGCCGCCCACGCCGATCGCCCCGGTCGCGAAGTACACCGCCTCGATGCCCGCAGCCGGCCCGTTCTCGAGCGCGGCGGCATCGTCGAAGCGCTGCCAGCCGAGCAGCGTGTTCACCTCGAACTCTCCCGGCCGCGCCTGGGCAGCGAGCGGCGCGGCGGCCATCAGGGCCAGGAGCACGGTCCCGAAAACGGTTCGCATGCCGCGCCTCCTCTAGAATCCGAACTCGAAGGAGAAGACCTGGTTGTGCCCGAGGGCGTCACCGAGGGCCGTGTACGCGTAATCGAGCGCGATCCTGCGGTCCCCGACGGGGAGCCGCAGGCCGAGGCCGCCGGACAGGCCATCGGTGAACTCCCAGCCGGCCCGCGGCTCGTTGCGGAAGTGCTTGCCCGCGCGCACGAAGAACATCCCGCGGTACGAGTACTCCGCCCCGAACGACGGCTCCATGAGACTCGTCGTCGCGTCCTGGATCGAGGTGAGGAAGGCGAGCCCGTGGTCGGCGCTCGGCCCGAGGATCGCGTCCGGCGCGCCGTAGAGCTCCGCCCGGATTCCGAAGCGGAACGCGGTCGGGAGCTGGAGCTTCCGCGTGCGGAGCTCCACATCCACCGGGTCGCCGGAAGGAATCGTCCCCTGGTTCGGCGACGAGGGCATCACGGTCTCGATCGCGCCGCCGCGGAACTGGCCGGTGGTGCCCACGTTCACGACGGCGGCCCCCATCGTGATACCGTAGATCCCGGTGTGGAAGATCGTGGAGAGGTCGAGGCCCACGTAGCTCGCGGTCGCCTGCGTGATCCCCTCCTGGATGTACTTGGCGCTGATGCCCACGTTGAGCCGGTCGGTGATCGCGCGGCTGTAATGCAGCCCAAACGCCGTGCCCGCCCACTCCACGAACTCGGCGCGCTGCGGGTCGCCCCCGGTCGGCCACTGCTCGGTCGTCACGCGGACGTCTCCGGACGAGAAGCGCGTCAGCGAGGCGCCGATCACGTTCCCCGGCGAGAGCGGCAGCGCCGCGGCGAGGTAGGTGTGAGTCACGCCGGAGGAGCCGTACAGCTCCGCGTAGCTGACCGCGCCGGAGACGCCCTGGATCCCGACGATCGCGGAGGAGTTCCAGTAGAGCGAGTTGAGCCCCTCGGCCGCCGCGACCACGGCGCCGCCCAGCGCGAGCTCCCTGGCGCCCACGCCGATCTCGAGGAAGTTCGCCCCGCGCGTCCCCACCCGCGTGATCCCGCGGTTGGGGTCCGACTGGAGTTGTGTGCCCTGGCGCTGCGCCCACCCTGTCGTGGTGGTGGACGCCAGCAGAACGAGCGCCGTCAGGCAGGTCCTGATTCGCATGGTCATCCCCACCTCAGCGGATCACGATGAACTTGCCGAGCTTGCGGCGCGTGGCGCCGGTCTCGGGGTCGCGCGCCGTCACGACGAACATGTAGAAGCCCGCGGCGAGGTCGGTCTCCTCGTGCGTCCTCATGTTCCAGAAGAGATCGCCGTCGCCGGTCAGGTCCTGCGGCGTCCACGTGATGCGTTGCACGAACTGCCCCGCCGCCGTGTAGATGGTGATCTCACCGCTCGGCGGCAGGTTCGTGAACGCCAGCCGCGCGCCGTCGCCCGCGACCTCGTACGCCGAGGCGACGACGTACGGGTTCGGCACGACCAGCACGTCATCCAGCGAGTGTCGGCCGAGCGAAGCGATGGCCTCGCCCCGCACGCTCGGCGAGACGGTGAACGCCAGCTCCACGCCGGAGCGCAGCGGGATGCCGAACCGCGCCACCAACGTGTAGTCCGGCCGCATCCGGTTGTAGCCGCCGCTCGTACCCGGCCCGACCACCGGGTTGCAGCTCGGGAGGTCGCCGGAGCAGCCGATCCGGGCGGGCGCCCACGTCACGGCGAGCTGCGGCGCGTACACCGGCTGCCCATCTTGCAGCACGACTTCACCCGCAGCGTCCGTCTGCGCGACCGGAACCTCCTCGAGGAGGTAGACGGGCGTGCCGGGCATCCACTTCCCTTCGGGCACCCGGATCCACGCCGTATCCGCGCCGGAGCCGATCCGGATCGCTTCCGGCAGGTCTGCGGCCAGCACGGCCACGGTCACGGGCCGGTTGCCGTACGACGCGTTGGTGATCGTGAAGGGCAATCCGACGGCCGCCAATTCGTCCGGCGACACGGTGCGGCCCAGGGCCGCGCTCAGCGCGTCCGCGACCGCCTGCCCCGTCGCCGAGGTCGCGGCATCGGCCCGCCGCGCGATCGCGTCCTCCACCACGGCGCGCGTCGCGTCCCGGTCCATGGCGTTGATCCGGAACGGCGCGGTGCTGCCGTACGGATCGTCACTCCAGCGGATCAGGTAGCGGCCGTAGGACGCGCCCGTCGCGGTGCCGCCGAGGAAGCGCTGGAACGGCCACGCGTCGCTGTTCGGGATGACCTCGTCCTGCGCGTTGCGGTACTCGGTCGGGTACTGCCTGCCCAGCGAGTCCCGTACGCTCACGATGAGGCCCGGGAACTCCGGCCGGCCGAAGATGGCGTTCGGCGTGAAGCTGGACGAGAGGTTGGCCGAGACGTAGAGCGGCTCGCCCGCGCCGGTCACCAGGATCCCCGCGCGCGCGCGCACCCGCGTCTCCTCGGAATCCGCGGTGCTCGTGCGGACCAGCGCGGTGTCCGGCCCCGTGACCAGGATCCCCGTCGGCTGCGTGGACTTCCAGCGCAGCGGCGCCGCGGCCGAGTAGTCCTTGTAGACCGGCGCGCCGCCCGGTCCGAAGCCGACCAGCGCAGAGCGGTACGCGCTCACGATGGTGCTGTCCCGTGCCTCCGCCGGGCCGTACGCCGTGACGACGACCGAGTCCACGAACACCAGTCGGTACGAGACCTCGGCGTCCAGCTCCTCGACCACGTCCACGACGACGTTCGCCAGGCCCGCCGTCGCGCCGTCTACCACGAACGGTGTGCCGACGAAGCCGGGCGACGTCCAGAGCCCGCCGCTCAACCCGTCCAGGGCGATGCGCGCGCCCCGGCCGCCCGCCTGCGAGCTGATCGGCACGTAGACGCTCTCCACGTTGGGCAGAGAGGGGTTCGTCGCCAGCGTGTTCCGCGTCGGCGGCGTCACCTCGTAGACGGTGCGGTCCACGCCGTCGAACACGCCGTCTTCATCGACGTCCACGCTGTCCCAGACGGTGAAGCGGATGCCAGGGCTCTCGGCCACGAACGCGTACAGGTAACTCTGGCCCGGCAGCACATAGGGATCCTCGTAGACGGTCGGGAAATCGCCACTCGAGTTCCTGACGATCTGGTCGTAGGCTTGCCAGCCCGGCGAGACGGTGTTGCCCAGATCGTCCTCGAGCGGCGCGGCCCGGCAGCGGCCGCTCTGCGGCGTGTCGTCCGCCGTGAAGGTCGCCCCGCCGTCGCACGACTTGTAGACGAGGATCCGGCTGACGTTGCCGTGGTTGTACGCCCGGATGCTGTCCACCAGCCAGGGGTTCAGCGCGTACAGCCGCTCGAGGCGCGTGTCGCCCGTCGTGCCCTGCTCGATCTTGTCCGCGAGCCGCGCGGTGTACTCGTCCACCCACTGCGAGGCCGCATCATCCAGGAAGATGCGGACCCGCGGCTGGCCCAGGTCGCGAATGCCGCCCTGCGCCGTGGCGCGGATCGTGACCGGGGCGGGCACGTCCGGCCCGAGGTAGAAGTCCCGATAGAACTGGTACGTGTTCTCGAGCAGCGCCGCGAACTGCGCGGAGTCCACCGCGGCGAGGAACGCGACGGTGAAGCCGACCGAGTCTCCGGCCTTGAGCGGGAACGGGCCCGCGCCGGACCAGGTGTTGTTGTACGAGTAGTTGCCCGTCCCGTCCGGGAGCGTGTCGGACCACAGCGCCACGCACGCGTTCAGCACGGGGTTGCAGGTGTCGAAGAACAGCGTGTCCGGCCCCGTCGCGGGCGCGCCCTCCGGGCGGTTCGTGTAGGTCCAGTTCGGGTCGGGCACGTACCAGTTGAAGCAGCCCGGCCCGCGCGGATCGTTGGCGATGTCGCAGCGCTCGGCGCCCGGGCCCGAGCCGTTGTAGGGTTTGATCAGCATCCACGTGTCGTAGCCGGTCATCGCCGCGGGATCCCGGCCGTTCAGCGCGTCCGCCGTGTTGGCCGCGATCACGCCGTAGCCGCCGCGCCGGTCCGGCCCGAGGAACTGGATCTGCCCGCACTCGAAGCCGCAGAGCGACATCCGGTTGAACGTGATGGTGTCGCCGGCGAGTGGATGGCTGGGGTCGTAGAACGGGGAGTTCGGATCCGAGAAGTGCTTGTTGCGCAGGTCGCCGATGGGGCTCTTCAGCCACATGATGCCGGTGGCGCCGACACGGAAGCCGCGCCCCACACGCGCCCGCAGCGCCGGACAGTTGATCCAGTCCACGTCCGGCGGGATCTCGAGCCCGTCACAGTCGGGCGTCCGCCCCAGCTCGTTGGAGACCACCGCGCCGCGCTCGACGATCGCGTGCACCGCGGCGCGCCGGCCGCTCCCGGGCGGCGCACGCAGCCAGCGGGTCTGGAAGCCGAAGTACAGCGAGTCGTAGTCCAGCCCGACGCCGTACACTTCCTCGGTGTTGTTGATCAGCACGCCCTGGAGGATGAACATCCCGGCGACGGTCGGGACGTTGAACGTGAAGGCGTCGAACGCGATGTCGATGCCGAGCGGGTATCCCTCGAGCTGCGGGTCACCCGTCCCGCCGGGGACCACGCTGCCGTACATGGCCCGGATCTCGCGCCCGTGATCGCTCATCATGCCGAACGTCTGGAACGCCGTGCCGATGAACTGGCGATTCGGGTCGTGCAGCTCTTCCGGGACGAGCCACCAGTCGAAGGTGAACTGGGAGCCCCTCTGCCGGAAGAACTCCTCCCAGCCTTCCTGCGAGATCGGGCGCGCGCCCTGCCAGCCGGCGCTGCCCCAGGTTTCCGGGCAGTCCGAGCCGGCCATGAGCGGGAAGCCCGCCTGGATGAACGAGGCCGTGTGGTTCTTGCAGGTGTCGTCGTTCGTGGACTGGGCGCCCGAGTGGAGCACGCCGAACGAGCCGTCGTGGGCGGTGAAGTGCTCGATGTCGGGGTAGAGGTTGGTCTCCCACATGTAGCCGCCGCCGATCACGTTCTGCAGGCTCGCGACCGTCTCGCGGTGGCGCCGCCACTCGCTGGGCGCCGCCGCGATGTACGGCTGGAGGTCGAAGACCTCCCAGACCCAGGTGCTCGGCCCCGCCTCGACGCCGCGCTTCTGGATGGGTGGGTAATCGGTGCGCTGCCACGGCCCCATGCCGTAGTTGCCGACCCAGAACGCGATGTTCTGGGAGGCGGCGCGCAGGCCGGTGTACGCGATATCACCCTGGCCGCGCAGGTTGAACGGCGAGCGTGCCAGGAAATCAGCGTCGCACAGGCGCGCGGGCGGCGGGACCCGCGGGTTCTCCCACTCCTCGCACGGCGTCGGCACGCCGGCTGGTGGCTGCCTGAACGCCTGGGCCGCGAGGTCCGCCGGCGCCGCCAGGCCGATGGCCGCCGCGAGGGCGAGGAGACGCAGGTGAGCCGGGGGTTTCTGCATCAGGATCCTCATCCGTTCCTCTTCGTCGACTTGATCCGGTCGATGCTCAGAAGGTCACGCGGATGCCCGCGTTGATCGCACGCGGCGCCGCCACCATGTCGGGGCGGTCCCAGATGTCGGCGGTCGTCGAGGTCTCCGAGATGCTGCCGCCGCCGATCACGTCGAACCGGCCAGCCATGCCGCTGCCGCCCTCGCAGTCGCCCGTCGTGGGGAAGACCTGCAGGCAGTTGCGGCGGTTGAACAGGTTCGTGATGCGCACGAACGCGCCGTAGCGGAGGTTCGCCACCTGCCAGTCCTTGCGGAGCAGCAGGTTCACGTTGAAGGTCGCCGGGCTCGTCCCGCTGTTCCGCTCCGCGTCCCCCACGGCGTAGGCCAGCTCCGGCGTGTACGGCAGGCCGCTCGCCGCGCGCAGCGTGACGCTGGCCGACGTGTTGCGCAGCAGGTTGCCCAGCGGGATGTCCGGCGCGTCATTGCCCACCGCGAAGCGCAGCACGCCGTTGAAGACGTGCGCCTGGTCGATCTCCGAGCGGATCTCCTGGTAGGCCGGCGGGTCGTTCTGCGCCTGCTTCAGCATCTCGAGGTCGGGCGGCGCCGCGTTCGTCCGCATCTGCGAGAGGGAGTAGCGCAGGTCGAACCCCCAGTAGTCGCCCAGCCGCCGCGCGAGCGAGACCTCGAGCCCCCGCACCGTCTGGTAGTCCAGGTTCAGCAGCACGGTGTAGCTCGGCGTCGAGCTGTTGTTGTAGTTCGCGCCCGGGTCGAATACCGGCGTGCCCGCCTCCGTCACACCGCCGCGGCGGATCCCCGTCAAGCCGAGCTGGTCCTTGTTGAACAGCACGGCCGAGAGCGCGTAGTTGTCGAACAGCTCCGCGAGGAAGCCGAACTCGTAGGAGGACGTCTGCTCCGTCACGAGCTGCGGGTTGCCGATCAGGATGCTGCCGGTCTCGTGGAAGAACCGCGCCGCCTGCGGCGTACCCTCCAGCGGCGTGCCAATCCCCGTGCCGCGATACATGTTGTGCAGCAAGGGGTTCTGGCTGTAACGCCCGAAGTTGAAGAAGAAGCTCGAGTTCTCGGTCACCGGCACGCTCACGCCGAGACGCGGCGACCACTGCTTGCGGACGGGCGCCTCCTTGAAGTCGTCCTTCATCGCGACCGCGTTCGCCTCGTCGAACAGGGCCCTGTCCAGGCCGCACGCCTGCACGCCCGTGTACACGGCGCCCGTGGCCGTGTCGACGTACTGGAACCTGTCCGCCGGCAGGCCGAACGCGGTCGGGTTCTCGCACACGTGATAGAGCGTCGTGCCGTTCGTCGGGTCGCGCGGGTTCGCCCAGAACAGCCCGTCCGCGCGGCCGTAGTCGAACCGGAACCCGAGGTTCACGCGCAGGAAGTCGAACTCGATGTTGTCCTGGACGTACGCCGCCGCATCCCACGGCTTGGCCGCGTAGCGGGAGATGTCCAGCGCGACGTTGTTCAGGCCGACCTGCTGGAACTCCTCGAAGGCGACGTCATGGCGCTGGAAGAAGACGCCGGCCTTGATGTTGTGGTGGTCGCCGAGCTGCGTCTGCAGGTCGAACCGGCCGACCCACGTCTTCAGCTCCTCGCCCCCGTAGATCTTGTCCGTGCCGAAGAACGGCTGACGCCCGTACGCGCGGGAGGAGCCCGTGGTGTGGAAGGGGCCCGCCCAGTACGTGTAGGCCATCCGGTCCTCGATGCACACGCCGCTCACGAACGTGCACGTCGTGCGGTTCTGGTCGAAGCGCCCGATCGCCGCCGTGTAGGCCGTCCGGCTCAGCGTGTGGTCCCACTTGAGCACCCAGAGCCGCCGGTTCTGGTTGATCGAGCTCTGGAGCACGTACTGCTGCTCCTGGTTCGTCGCCTGGAGGTCCTCGATGACCTGCGGATCCACCCCGTTCAGGAACACGGTGCGGCAGATGTCCTCGCTGTCCGGGTACAGCTCCGTGCAGCGGCCGAACATGTCGAAGCCGCTGCGCAGCCAGCTGAACATGTAGGGCTGCGTCTGCCGCTGATAGTCCAGACCGAGGAAGGAGAGCTTCGCCGCCGGCGTGAAGTAGTAGGTCAGCTTGCCGTAGAGGTCCCGCCGGCTGTCGAAGCCGAGCTGACGGTAGCCCGGGAAGAGGTCGTAGATGCTCGCGTAGCGGTTCGCCAGGTCACGCTCGCTCGCGTACGGGTTGTAGACCAGGTCGTCGAACTTGAGCACCCGGCCCACGCCGGACTCGAACTGCGCCGCCGCCATGAAGCGCAGCTTGTTCGAGGTGAGCGGCACCGGCCCGCTCACGAAGCCGTCGAGCTGCTCCCATTCCCGCATCTCGTCGTACTCGGAGCCCAGTGCGCCGCCCACCGCCGAGGTCTGGTACTCGATCGCGCCCTCGAGCTCCTCACCCCCCTCGCGGGTCGCGATGTTGATCACGCCCGAGAGCGCGTTGCCGTACTGCGCCTCGAACCCGCCCCGCAGGTAGTCCACCTGCTCGACGGCCTTGCTCGGCAGGAACATCGCCGGCCCGCCGAACACGAAGTTGTTGATCGGGATGCCATCCACCAGCGTCAGGGTCTCGCCCTGCCGGCCGCCCCGGATGCGCACCGGCGTGAGCCCGCGCCGCTGCTCGTCGTAGCTGATGACGTCCGTGTTCTGCGGCACCTCCAGGAACCCGTGCTGCAACGCCAGCACGCCCTGCAGGTCGTTCACCGGCAGCGCCTGGATCTGCTCCGCCGTGATCACGTTGGAGGCGCCCGTCGCCCGCGTCTCGATCAGCGGAACGCGTTCCGCCTCCACCACGACGGCTTCCACCGCCAGGGCCTCGCTGGGCAGCTCGAAGTCCACCGTGCGCGTGACGTCGATCGAAACCTGCACGTTCTCCTTGCGCACAGTCGCGTACCCGATGAGCTGCGCCGAGACCGTGTAGACGCCGGGTGGGACGTTGATCAGGAAGTAGCGCCCGTTCTCCTGCGTCAGCACGCTGCGCCCGGTTCCCTCCACGGTCACCTGGGCGCCCGCCAGCGGCTCCCCCGTCGCCGCATCGGTGACCAGCCCCGTCAGCTTGCCGGTCTGCGCCTGCGCCGGACGGGCGCTCAGCGCCGCGAGCGCGAGCAGGGCCAGGCCACTTCCGAGGATGGCTCTCATCCTGGTGGGGGACATCATCGGCACCTCCGTACGCCGTTGGAACTTGAACGGAGAAAATCGGCACGGCTGCGCGCAGCCGGGTGAAGAGCACGCCAAGGCGCGCCGGCAATTCGCATCATCGCAGTCCACAGAATGAGGAGCAGAATGCAGGGCTGTGCGCTACACTGCGTCCAAACACCGGACTACAGCCGCTACTCTACACGCCACCCACCACCCCTGTCAAGCAAACTCCGTCCACGCCACGGCCGGACCACCCCCGGCCCATCCCCACAACGCGCCGGGCGCCCCGTTCCTGACAGTCGCCCGCTTGCTGCCCAGACCCTACACGCCGGCCCCGCCGGAGCACGCACGCCCCGGGGGCACCGGTCGGAACGCCTGGAGGCACGGCAGGGCCCGGGCCCGGCGGTCCCGCCCGCGAGAGTCCCCGGAACGGGGCTTGCCCCGCCACGCCGCCCGCTCTCCCTCGACCGGCCCGCCGCCGCGGAGCGTGCCCCCGCGACGGAGCCTCCGCCACCGAGTGTGCTCCTGATCCAGGGAGCTCCGTCGTGGAGCATACTCCCACCACGGAGCCGTCATCGCGAAGCGCGCTCCTACCAGGGGAACCCGCCGACCGTGCTCCGACCGCGGAGCCCCGCCGCCAAGCGTGCTGCGGTCACCGGGCGTGCTGCCACCACCCGCCGCCATCGGTGCGCCTCCGCGCGGAAGCCCCGCAGCATGGAGGCCCGGTGGCGCCAGCCGCATGGCCACAGGGGAGCACGCGCGCGTGCGCCCCGTGACCGGCCGCCGCTCGCCGCCGCCCCGTGCCTCCGGGCACGATCCTCGCCCCGGTGGCAGGGCATGATGCGGAGGGGATCGCACGCTTCCACGCGCAGCCCTGTCCGGCCACAGGACGCGGCAGGAACGGCGACCCGACCCGGCGCACACGCCGGGGGCACGTGGTTGCTTGTCGAAGAAGGGTTCGACCTCGCCCGGGAGCACGAGGTCGAGTCGCTCCTGGCGATCTCGAACGGCTATCTCGGCGTGCGGGCTTCCCTCGCCGAGGGCAGCGAGTTCTCGGCGCCGGCGACGTTCGTGGCGGGCATCTTCGGCGTGCACCCCGGGGAGGGCTCAGCCCCGGAGCTGGTCGCCGGGCCGGACTGCACCCGCCTCCGGCTGGTGGCCGGCGGGGAGGAGATCCGTCTGGAGAGCGGCGAGGCGCTCGAGCACCGGCGCGTCCTGGATCTGCGCCGCGGCGTGCTGCGGCGCGAGTGGCGGCACCGCACGCCGGCGGGGCGGATCACGCGCATCCGCGAGGTGCGTCTCGCCTCGTTGAGCGACCGTCACGTGATCCTCCAGATGGTGGAGCTCACGCCGGAGAACTACGGAGCGCAGGTGCTGGTCGAGAGCCGGATCGAGGCGGCGGTGCCGGTGCCGCCGCTGACCACCCCGCCGCCGGACCTCGTGCCGCTCCGCCTCGCGGCCGGGCCCGTGGCGGATGCTGGGCCGCCGCGGCTCGCGCTGCGCGCGCAGGGGACGGACGCCGTCATCGCCTTCGCGGTGGCGAGCACGCTGTGGCCCAGGGCTGCGGAGGGGCGCGTGCCGGAGGTGGAAGCGGCGCCCGGCCGCGTCGCGGAGCGGTGGGAGTTCGCCGCGGAGATGGGCAAGACCTACCGGCTCGTGCGCATGGTGGCGGTACACACGTCGCGCGATGCGGACGCGCCCGCAGGCGCGGCGGCCGCCCGTGCCGCGCGCCTCGCCGCCGCCGGCGCCGAGCGCATCGTGAGCGCACACGTGGCTGCGTGGAACGAGCGGTGGCGGGCTGCGGACGTCGAGATCGACGGGGACGACGACGCTCAGCGCGCGTTGCGCTTCGCGTGTTATCACCTGATCGCTGCCGCAGATCCCAGGGATGAACGCGTCTCGATCGGCGCGCGCCTGCTCACGGGCGGCGTCTACAAGGGGCACGTGTTCTGGGACGTCGAGATCTACATGCTCCCGTTCTACGTGTTCACGCACCCGCCGGCGGCGCGTGCGCTGCTCATGTACCGCTGGCACACGTTGCCGGCGGCGCGCGAGAAGGCGCGCGCGCTGGGCTGGCGCGGCGCGCTGTACGCGTGGGAGTCCGCGGCGACGGGCGAGGAGACGACGCCGCCTGCCGTGGTGGCGCCGGATGGCGAGGTGGTGGTGATCCGGAACGGCGAGCAGGAGAACCACATCAGCGCGGACGTGGCGTACGGCGTGTGGCAGTACTGGCACGCCACGGGCGACGATGGCTTCCTGCTGGATGCCGGCGCGGAGATCCTGATCGAGACCGCGCGCTTCTGGGTCAGCCGCGTCGAACCGGGCGGGGATGGCCGCTACCACATCCGCCACGTGATCGGCCCGGACGAGTACCACGAGGATGTGGACGACAACGCCTACACCAACGTGATGGCGCAGTGGAACCTGGAGCGCGCGCTGGAGGTGGTGCGGCTCGTGCGGGAGCGCTGGCCGGAGCGGTGGCGCGAGCTCGAGCGACGGCTGGGGGTCGAGCCCGGCGAGCCGGAGTCGTGGGGCGACATCGCCGCGGCGATGTACACGGGCTTCGACCCGGCGACCGGCCTGTTCGAACAGTTTCGGGGTTATCACGCGCTCGAGGAGGTGGACCTTGCCGCGTACGATCTGCGGTCAGGCCCCGCCGACGTGCTGCTCGGACGGGAGCGGACGCGGCGCAGCAAGGTGCTCAAGCAGGCGGACGTGGTGCTCCTGATGTACCTGCTGTGGGACCGCTTCACGCCAGAGGTGAGGCAGGCGAACTTCCGGTACTACGAGCCACGTTGCGCGCACGGCAGCTCGCTCAGCCCTTCGATCCACGCGCTGGTCGCGGCGCGTTTGGGCGAGGTGGAGATCGCGCGGCACTACTTCCGCCAGGCCGCCCAGATCGACCTCGCGAACAACATGGGCAACGCCGCGGGCGGCGTGCACGGCGCGGCGCTGGGCGGGCTGTGGCAAGCGGCGGTGTTCGGCTTCGCGGGGCTGCACTTCGGGCAGAACGGCCCGGAGGTCGGGCCACACCTCCCGCCGGGCTGGCGCGGCTTGCGCTTTCCCATCCGGTGGCGTGGGAGATCGATGGAGCTGCGGGCGAGCGCAGGACCGCAGCAGGAGGTGGAGGCGTGAAGCCGGAGACGATCATCGTCCCGCTGGACGGCACCGAACAGGCGCTCGCGGCGCTGCCCGTGGCCCGGCCCCTGGCGGACGCGCTCGGCGCGACGCTGCACGTGGTGCATGTCGGCGAGCGCGCGCTGCCGTCGCGTACCCTCCTCGGCGAGCTGGGGCTCGATGCGGAGGACGTGAAGGGGTTCGTCATCGACCAGCGGACGGGGCGCGCGGCCGAGGAGATCCTGGGCTACGCGGCCAGGCAGCGGCGGCCGCTGCTGGTGATCTGCACGCATACCGACACGGAGAAGCCGCGCGGCACGCTGGGTGGCGTCGCCGAGCACGTGCTGGTCCATGCGCCCTGCGGCGTCGTGCTGGTCGAGCCGGAGCGCGGGCGCCGGCCGTGGTCTCTACGCCGCATCCTGCTCCCGCACGACGGGACGCCCACGACCGCCGCCGCAATGGATCCGGCCGGCGATCTCGCCGAGCTGACCGGCGCCGAAGTGCTCGTGCTGCACGTAGCCGCGCCCGGCGCTCCGCCGCCCGTCGAGCCGGGGACGCTCACGGCGCCGCGCTACCTCGACCAGCCGCAGCACGAGTGGCCGGCCTGGGCCGCCGAGTTCCTCGGCCGGATGTGTGCGCTGGGACACCCGCCATCCGAGGTGCGGTTCGGGCTCGTGATGGCCACGGGCGAGCCGGGCGAGGAGATCGTGCGGGTGGCGCGTGAGTACGAGAGCGACCTCATCGTCCTCGCCTGGCACGGCGTGTGGGAAGCCAGGCACGCGCTGACAATGAAGGAAGTCATCCGCGCCGCGCCCTGCCCCGAGCTGGTGGTCCGCGCCCGCCGGGAGGGCGCGCCGGGATGATGCGCGCGCCATCCGCGCCCGGATCCGGCGCACGCGGCGCCGCAGTTGCCGCCGCGCCTGCGCGCCCCGTCGGCCGCATGCAGCCGCGATGAGCGCGAGCGTCGGCCACCCTGGCGCGGCGGCGGGCCCGGACGACGCGGGCCGGGGCGGCCGCACGGGCCTGGCGGCGGCGGTCTTCGACCTCGACGGCGTGGTCACGCTCACGGCGAGCGTGCATCGCGCGGCGTGGAAGGAGGTCTTCGACGCGTACCTGCGCGCGCGCGCCGCGAGGAGCGGCGAGCCGTTCCGGCCGTTCACCGACGTGGATTATGCCGCGTACGTGGACGGCCGGCCGCGGCGGGAGGGCATCCGGGCCTTCCTCGCCTCCCGCGGCATCACGCTGCCCGAGGGCAGCCCGTCCGACCCGGCCGGCGCGGAAACCGTGCACGGGCTCGCCGGGCGCAAGAACCGCATCTTCCGCGAGCGGCTGCGCACGATGGGCGTGATGGTTGACCGCGAGGCCGTGCGCTTCGCGCGCGAGTTGCGCGCGGCCGGCGTGCGCGTGGGCATGGCATCCTCGAGCCGGAACGCGGCGCGCATCCTGGAGGCCGCGGGGCTCGAGGACCTGTTCGATGCGCGCGTGGACGGGGCGCTGAGCGACGAGCTCGGGCTCCGCGGCAAGCCGGAGCCGGACATCTTCCTCGAGTGCCTGCGCCGGCTCGGCGCGCCGGACCCCGGCCGCGCGTTGCTCGTCGAGGACTCGGTCGCCGGCGTGGAAGCCGGGCGCCGCGGCGGGTTCGCGCTCGTGATCGGCGTGGACCGCGGCAGCAATGCGGCCGCGCTGCGCGCACACGGCGCCCACCTGGTCGTGCGCGATCTCCGCGGGTTGACCGCCCCCGACGTGCTGGAAGGAGCGCGCGCCCGCACGCAAGGGGAGGGGCGGTGAGCTCGGCTGCTTCGGCCGGCATCGCCATTCGCGCGCGGACCACCCATACAGCCTACCTGGACTACGCCGGCCGGCTGGCCTACGCCCGGCGCGGCCGCCTCTCCGCTCCCAGCACCGCCCCGCCGAAGCTCCTGTCCTGACCCCAGGACCCCGCACGACACCGTAGCTGCGGGCGCGCCGCGAACGCCGCGGCAGCCGGTGCGCCTCGCCCGGCGCACGCAGGGCCGCGCGGCCGTGGGCCCGCTTTCCGGAGCGGCCGACGCGCTGGTCTCCGACCTGCAGGGGCCGTGGCCCCCACGTGTGCGGGGATACGCGTTTCGCGCCGTGCGCTGTACCCGGCGCTCGCGCCGTCGCCGCGAAGCACACTCGATGACGTGAGGCCCGCAGAGCATCCGGGCCCCTTCGAACACAGAGGTGGCATGAACATCGCTTCCCTGACTGCGACTGCACAAGCCCCCCCGCATGGAGGCGAGGCCAGTCTGGTCCTGCCGGACCTGTCCACGGCCTCGTTCCTGGGCCTCGATGGACGCACCCTGCTCATGCTCGGGCTCCTGGTCTGCCTGGGCGGGCTGGCGTTCGGGCTCCTGATCTACCGGCAACTCCGCTCGCTCCCCGTCCACGGCTCGATGCGGGAGATGTCGGAGCTGATCTACGAGACCTGCATGACGTATCTGGTGACGCAGGCCAGGTTCCTCGTGATCCTCGAGCTGTTCATCGGCGTGATCATCGTTGTCTACTTCGGCGTGCTGCGGGACATGGACACGCTGAGGGTGGCGGTGATCCTCCTGTCCAGCGTGATCGGCATCCTGGGCAGCGCCGGCGTGGCCTGGTTCGGGATCCGGGTGAACACGTTCGCGAACTCCCGGGCCGCCTTCGCCAGTCTCACAGGGAAACCGTACCCGACGTACGCGATCCCGCTCAAGGCGGGGATGAGCATCGGCACGATGCTGATCAGCGTGGAGCTGGCCATCATGCTGGTGATCCTGCTGTTCGTGCCGGGTGATTTCGCGGGTCCCTGCTTCGTCGGCTTCGCGGTGGGCGAGTCGCTGGGCGCTTCGGCCCTCAGGATCGCGGGCGGCATCTTCACGAAGATCGCCGACATCGGCTCGGATCTGATGAAGGTCGTGTTCGGGATCAAGGAGGACGACGCGCGCAATCCCGGCGTGATCGCGGACTGCACGGGCGACAACGCGGGCGACTCGGTGGGCCCGACCGCGGACGGGTTCGAGACCTACGGCGTCACGGGCGTCGCGCTCATCTCCTTCATCCTGCTCGCGGTCACGGACCCGCACGTGCAGGTCCAGCTCCTGGTCTGGATCTTCGCCATGCGCATCATGATGATCGTGGCGAGCGTGCTCTCCTACGGCGCGAACCAGGCGCTGGCGGCGGCACGCTACGCGCGCGCGGACCGCATGAACTTCGAGGCCCCGCTGACCTCGCTGGTGTGGCTGAGCTCCCTGATCTCGGTGGCGCTGTCCTTCCTCGTCTCGCGCCTGCTGATCCCGGATCTCGGCGATGGCAGCCTCTGGTGGAAGCTCTCCGCGATCATCAGTTGCGGCACGCTCGCCGGCGCGTTGATCCCCGAGGTGGTGAAGGTGTTCACCTCGACGGCGTCCGGCCACGTGCGCGAGGTCGTCACGGCGTCCCGCGAGGGCGGCGCCTCGCTCAACATCCTCTCGGGCATCACCGCCGGCAAGTTCAGCGCCTACTGGATGGGCCTGGTGATCGTGGGGCTCATGGCGGCCTCCTACTGGGTGAGCGCCGCCGGACTCTCCGCGCTCATGGTGGCGGCGCCGGTCTTCGCGTTCGGGCTGGTGGCGTTCGGGTTCCTGGGCATCGGCCCGGTCACGATCGCCGTGGACTCCTACGGCCCGGTCACGGACAACGCGCAGTCCATCTACGAGCTGTCGCTGATCGAGGCGCGGCCCGGCATCGCCGAAGAGATCCAGCGGGATTTCGGGTTCCGTCCGGACTTCACCCGCGCCAAGCACCACCTGGAGGAGAACGACAGCGCCGGCAACACCTTCAAGGCGACGGCCAAGCCGGTGCTCATCGGGACGGCGGTCGTCGGGGCGGCGACGATGATCTTCGCCATCATCATGCTCCTGACCGACGGGCTGAGATCCAACATCGGCAACCTGTCCATCCTGCACCCGCCGTTCCTGTTGGGCCTGATCACGGGCGGCCCGGTGATCTACTGGTTCGCCGGCGCGTCGACGCAGGCGGTCACCACGGGCGCGTACCGGGCGGTCGAGTTCATCAAGCGCAACATCCGGCTGGACGCCACGGGTCAGCGCGCGTCGCTGTCGGACTCGAAGCGCGTGGTGGAGATCTGCACGCGTTACGCGCAGCGAGGGATGTTCAACATCTTCCTGGCCGTCTTCTTCGGCACGCTCGCGTTCGCGTGCGTCGAGCCGTTCTTCTTCATCGGCTACCTGATCTCGATCGCGGTGTTCGGGCTGTACGAGGCGATCTTCATGGCGAACGCCGGGGGCGCCTGGGACAATGCGAAGAAGCTGGTCGAGGTCGAGCTGAAGGAGAAGGCTACGGAGCTGCATGCCGCGACCGTGATCGGGGACACGGTGGGCGACCCATTCAAGGACACGTCCTCGGTGGCCATGAACCCGATCATCAAGTTCACCACCCTGTTCGGCCTGCTGGCCGTGGAGCTGGCGATCGAGCTGAGCCGGGGAGTGAGCGCCCTCCTGGCCGTGGCGTTCCTCGTGATATCGCTCGCCTTCGTTTGGCGGTCGTTCTACGCCATGCGGATCCCGGCCGCGGCAGAGCCGGCGGCCGCGCCTGCCAGAGCGACCGCGTGACGGCAGGCGCCGCCTGCGCGCTGGCCGGCCTGTGCTACGCCGAGTTCTCGAGCATGATCCCCGTGGCCGGGAGCGCGTTACGCGCAGCGGGCGGCGGCTCGCCCGGCCGCGCTCTCGCCGCCACACACACCCCACGGCCCCGGCGCACAGGCCGGCTGCTCCGCCCACGCCGCCGCCGGCCTGCCATGGCGCCCATCCCCCTTCTGGCGGATCCCGCCAAGTCGCCCGGACGGCAGCGGTGCACGGATTGCACCGACGGCCCCCTGGAGCGGCTCCGCCCGGACGGGCGGGTCATCCGGCCACGATCACGGTACCCGGAGGGTCTGCATGAGAGGCATCGCGTTCCGGCTGGCATACCTCCCGTCGCTCGGCGTGGCGCTCGGCCTCCTCGCCGGCTGCGCCAGCACACCCGAGCAGGACATGGTTGTGCTCCCGGCCCCGCCGCCCGGCGGCACCTACATCGAGGACATCCACGATACCACGGTGGAAAACGATGACTTCCGTCGCGTGGTGGCCACGGGCCGTCACGCGCAACTGGTGCTCATGACCCTGCGCCCGGGCGAAGACATCGGCATGGAGACGCACGCGAACGTCGACCAGTTCATCCGGGTCGAACGGGGCGAGGGGCGCGCCATCCTCAACGGCCAGGCCTATCCCCTCCACGACGGCACCGTGCTCATGGTCCCCGCGGGCACCTCACACAACATCATCAACACCGGCGGCTCCCGGCTGCACATGTACATCGTGTACAGCCCGCCGGAGCATCCGCACGGCACGGTGCACCGCACGAGGGCGGAAGGCGCGCACCGCTGAATGACGCGGGTGCACGACGAGGGGCGCGTGAGGAGCCCGTCGCGCGGTTACAGCGCGTGCGGGTGAGGAGAATGCAGCGCGCCCGGCGGCCTGCTGCGCGGGATCGCGCGCACGCCGCCGGGCGCCGTCTGCCCGACCCAGGATCGCCTGAGCGACCGGGAGTCCCTCGCGTGTGAGGACGGCACGGACACGCGCGCGCGGCGCGCGCCGCCCGGCCGCCTCACTCCTTCACATCATCGGGGAGCTCCTCCGGCGGGCCGATCGTCGCGGCCTCGGGGCCGAACCGCTGGGCGTAGAGCCGGTTCAGCGGCTTCCAGCGCTCCATCGGCGCCGCGATCGGCTCCGCACCGGCCAGGTGCCGCTCGAGCTGGTCGAAGCAGACGTGCCACCCCGCCGCATCGCGCGCAGACTTGCCCACCTCGTCGTACGTCGTGGTGAAGACGAGCGTGCAGCCGCCGGCCTCCGGCACCAACTCGAAGCGGCAGCGCTCCGCCGGCCTGGTGCCATCTGCCGAGCCGCCCCACGTGAACTCCAGCAGCCGCGGCGGCTCGCACGCGATCACCTCGCCGATCTCCGCCGGCAGGTCGGAGCCCCGGTAGCGGAACTCCAGCGGCGCACCGGGCCGCAGCTCCCCCTCGATCGTCGTGGGGAACCACGCGGCCAGGTGCTGCTCCTCCGTCAACGCCTGCCACACCTTCTCCGGCGGGTGCGCCAGCCGCCGCACGAAGCGCAATCGCCACTGCCCGCCGACCTGCTCCAGCGTCCCCTCTGCCGGGTCCCTCCCCAGCCCGCTCATTCGTCCTCCAACTCGTCGAGGTGGTCCTCCAGCGCGTCCAGCCGGCCCGACCAGAGCAGCCGGTAGGGCTCGAGCCACGCGTCCAGCTCTCGCAAGGACTCCGGGCGCAGCCGGTACAGCCGGCGCTGCGCATCGACGCGCGCCTCCACCAGCCCCGCCTCCCGCAGCACGCGGAGGTGCCGCGAGACCGCCGGCTGACTCGCACCGAGCGCCCGGACGAGCTCGCCCACGGAGTGCTCGCCCGTACGCAGCAGGTCGAGGATCCGCCTGCGATTCGGCTCGGCCAGAGTCTCGAAGAGTGACATGGCGCGTATATTATCGTCGCGTTATATAATGCGCAAGGAATTCATAGGCGGGAGCGGAAGGCGCTCCACCTCCCCGGCGAGTGAGCTGCTCCTGCAGCGGCGGGGGGTGGCTGCTTGCGGCGAGGTCATGCCCCGGGTCATGATGTCGGGGCTGAGCGCGCCGCTGTCCGAGCGCTGGCCGACGCAGACGACCCGCTCGGGCTCCGGGACCGCCGCGGGCGGAGGTCGAGCGTCCGCGGCGAAGCCGGCCGCGCAGGCCGGCCCTCGTTTTTCCACGGCGATCGGGCGGCGTGGGCCTCCCCCGGGCGGAAACCCTTTCGCCCGGCGGCGCGTATCACGTATCGTTCGTGACGAACGCCACGAGAGCGAGCCGTTTCCACTCGGAGCCCCGAAGAGGAATGACGAGAGAATCACGCCTGGTCGGGCCGCGCGCGGCGGTGCTGGCGTTGGCGGTGGTGGCGGCGGCGTGTGCGGGGGGCGCCCGGCCGGAGCCCGAGGGTCCGCGGCCGGCCGGCAGCCCGGCGGCCGAGACAGCCGACCTCGAGGCGCTGTTCCGCGCGCGGCGGGACAGCGCCCGGATGCGCTACACGCCGGCGGACGTCCGTTTCATGACTGGCATGATCGCGCACCACGCGCAGGCGCTGGTGATGGCGGGGCTCGTCCCGGAGCGGTCCTCCAACTCGAGCATCCGGACGCTCGCCGCTCGCATCATCAACGCGCAGAAGGACGAGATCGCGCGGATGCAGCAGTGGCTCCGCGGGCGCGGGCAGCCGGTGCCGGAGGTGCACATCGAGGGGACGACGATGATGGTGCACGGCGCAGAGCACGCCATGCACATGCCCGGGATGCTCACGCCCGAGCAGTTGCGCGAGCTCGAGGCGGCGCGCGGAGTGGAGTTCGACCGGCTCTTCCTGAAGTACATGATCCAGCACCATCGCGGTGCCATCAGCATGGTGCGCGAGCTGTTCGCCACGGATGGCGCGGCGCAGGACGAGGATGCGTTCAGACTCGCCTCCGACATCCGGGTGGACCAGGATACCGAGATCGCCCGCATGGAGCTCATGCTGGCCGCGTTGCCCGTCGAGGACGGCGCTCCCTGAGGACTCGAGCCCGGTCGGCTCCCGGCCGGATCCTGCACCAGAGAAAAGGACTCTGCCATGAAATCCTTCGCTCTTCCCGGCCTTTCCCCTGCCTGGCGAGCGGTCCGCGTTCGCTCGCTGCCGCTCGCGGCCGGGCTACTCGCCGCCGCCGCTTGCGCGCCCTCGACCACGACAACGGGCGCGGGCGAGCCCGAGCCGCCGGCCGGCCGCGCGGCGCAGACGACGACGCCGGCCACGACGCCGCGCAGCTCGGATCCGCGTGTCGGCCTGGAGGCTGGCCTGTTCGACGCCGAGGAGGCGGTCTGGAACCTGCGAGTGGTCTCGAAGACGCCGCCGCCGCCGGAGTTCGTCGGCGTGACGAACTCGGACCTGGCGTTCACGGGCAACTACGTGATCCAGGGCAACTACAACGGGTTCCAGGTCTGGGACATCTCGAACCCGGCGAAGCCGGTGCTGGTGAAGGGGTACGTCTGCCCTGCGTCGCAGAGCGACGTCTCGGTCTACAAGAACCTGCTGTTCGTCTCGGGCGAGGGGCTGGGCGGCCGGCTGGATTGCGGGACGCAGGGCGTGCCAGAGGCGGTCAGCCCTGACCGGCTGCGCGGCATCCGGATCTTCGACATCTCGGATATCCGGAACCCGAAGTACGTCGCCAACGTGCAGACCTGTCGCGGCTCGCACACGCACACGGTGCTGGAGCACCCGGGCGACACGGCGAACGTCTACATCTACGTCTCCGGCTCCGCGCCGGTGCGGCCGGCGGAGGAGCTGCCCGGCTGCGTGAGCGCGCCGCCCAGCGAGGACCCGAACTCGGCGCTGTTCCGGATCGAGGTGATCCGGGTCCCGCTCGCGGATCCGTCCAAGGCGGCGATCGTGAGCTCGCCGCGCATCTTCGAGGGCCTCGTCGAACCGCCGCGCCACGGCTTGGGGCCGGCGGACCGCGCGGAGATCGCGGCCGCGAAGGCGCGCGGCGCGTACGTCGTGGAGATCATGGGTGAGGAGCGGGTGCTGCCCGACCGGATCGTGGACAACCTGCTGCGGCAGATGGTCGCGGCACGGGGTGGCACGGGCGCGCCGACCGCGGCGGACAGCGCGGCCCTGCGCGAGCGCCTGCCGGGGCTCGTCGCGCAGATGACCCGCCAGCGCGAGCCCGAAGATCCGAACAAGCCGCGCCCTGGCCCGACGCAGTGCCACGACATCACCGTCTACCCGGCGATCGGCCTCGCGGGCGGCGCCTGCGAGGGCTACGGTCTCCTGCTCGACATCAGCGACCCGGTCAACCCGAAGCGCATCGCCGCGGTCGCCGACTCGAACTTCTCCTACTGGCACTCGGCCACGTTCAGCAACGACGGCACCAAGCTGCTCTTCAGCGACGAGTGGGGCGGCGGCGGCGGGCCGAAGTGCCGCGAGCTGGATCCCAAGGAATGGGGCGCGGATGCGATCTTCACGATCGAGAACCGCGACCTGGAGTTCCAGAGCTATTACAAGATGCCGGCGCCCCAGACCTCGCAGGAGAACTGCGTGGCGCACAACGGCTCGCTGATCCCGATCCCGGGCCGCGACGTGATGGTGCAGGCCTGGTACCAGGGTGGGATCTCCGTCTTCGACTGGACGGACCCGGAGAACCCCGTCGAGATCGCGTTCTTCGACCGCGGGCCGGTGAACGCGGAGGAGCTGGAGAGCGGCGGGTCGTGGTCGGTCTACTGGTACAACGGCTACATCTACAGCTCGGAGATCGCGCGCGGGCTGGACGTGTTCGAGCTCGTGCCCAGCGAGTTCCTCTCGCAGAACGAGATCGACGCCTCGAAGACGGTGAAGCTCGAGTACTTCAACGTGCAGGGCCAGCCCAGGTTCGTCTGGCCGCCCTCGTTCGCGCTGGCGCGCGCCTACGTGGACCAGCTCGAGCGCTCGAAGGGGCTGTCCGCGGACCGGATCGCCGCGGTGCGGCGCGAGCTGGCGAGCGCGGAAGCGAGCTCCGGCGCGGCGCGCCGCGATGCGCTCACGCGGCTGGCCACGCAGCTCGATGCGGAGGCCGGCGCCTCCAGCGATGCGGCGAAGGTCCGCATGCTGGCGGACGCCGTGCGGGACCTGGCGGCCGCGTCCTGACGCGGCGCCCCGCGCGATGGCGGCCGGGCCGGCAACCTCGCCGGCCCGGCCGTTTTGCTTTGCGGCACCCGTCTGTCTTTCGCGGCACCGGCCTCCCCCAGGGCACCCGCCTCCCACCCCATGGCGCGGCCGGCCCAACCACGCCGCTGATGCCCGTTGCGGGACTCCGGGCCATCGCCTCCCCGGTGTCCTGCCGGATCCGCGGCGCCCCGCCGGGACCGCCGGGCGCCGCACCTGGCGCGAAGCCGCCCGACTCGCCAGAATGGGCGTCCGTCCCATCATCCATCGCGTGAGGAGCCCCGATGCCGGTGCCCAGGACGACGTCGCTCTCGCCTCGCCCGCGTGCGGCCGCCGCGTTCCTCGCGGCCGCGCTTGCCACGGGTTGCGCCGCGCGCAGCCCGGCGCCCGCCGTGCCGGCGCCGCCCATCGTGCCGCATTCCGCCTGGGAGGCGCACCCGCCGCTCGGCTACCCGGCCGACGCCACGCGGCGCAACCTGCGGCCGGGCGACCGCCTCGAGTTCCGCGATCTCGTCCTCGAGGTGATCGCGGCCACGGTCGACTCGACCACGGCGGCTGCGCCGCCGACGGAGGCGGCCACGGCGGCGGACCGCGCGCCCGCCTCGCCGCCCGGCGACGTCGTCCTGCTCCGGCTCGAGCGCGGCGCCGCGCGAGAGGAGCGCCGGGCGCGCGAGGGCGCCGCGTTCGCGTGGCAGGGCTACCGCATCGCCGTGGTGGCGATCCACGGGCCGGGCGAGCTGGGCGCCGGCCTGGTCGCGCTCGAGGTCGCGACGCTGGCCTCACTGCCTCCCGAAGTCGCCGGGGCGGACAGCGCGGGCGGCGCCGCGCTGCGGCTGCGCGTGCCGCACGAGATCACGCACATCACCCTGCACCACACGGGCAGCCGGGAGCCGCTCCGGCCGGAGGACGACCCGGCGGAGAAGCTGCGCGGGCTGCAGGTGTGGGGCGCGCGCGACCGCAACTGGTGGGACGTGCCCTACCACATGCTGATCGACCTCGATGGCCGGATCTACGAGGGCCGCGATTGGCACTACATGGGCGAGACGAACACCACGTACGACCCGCGCGGCCATTTCCTGATCAGCGTCATCGGCAACTACGGGCGCCAGGAGCCGACCCCTGCGCAGATCGAGGCGATCGCGGACCTGATGGCCTGGGCCGTAGACCGCTTCGGCGTGCCGCTGGAGCGCATCGGCGGACACTACGACTACGCGGACACGACATGCCCGGGCAAGCACCTGCGCCGCTACCTCGAGGACGGCACGCTGCGGCGCATGGTGGAGGAGCGGCTGGCGCGGCGCGGCCCCGCAGCACCCGCGCAGGACTCCGCAGCGGCTCGGCGCCCAACAACCGGGAGAACAGGATCATGACGATGGAGTCGTGTTCGCAGGTGACAGCCGACGCGCGGGCGACGCGCCCACGGCTCGCGCAGGCTGCGGCCATCGGCGCGGCGACCGCGCTGCTCGCGGCCGGCTGCGCGGGCGGCGCTCGCGCGCCGGAGCCGCCCGGCGCTGCAGGCGGGCCGCCGGCGGTCGCGCGCGAGTTCCGCGGCGTCTGGGTCGCGACCGTGAGCAACATCGACTGGCCGTCCGCGCGGGGGCTGCCGGTGGACAGCCAGAAGGCGGAGCTGCTCGCGATCATCGACCGCGCGGCGGAGCTGAAGCTCAATGCCGTGATCTTCCAGGTCCGCACGGCCGCGGACGCGCTGTACCCGTCCGCGCTCGAGCCCTGGTCCGAGTACCTGACGGGCACGCAGGGGCAGGCGCCCGAGCCGCTCTGGGACCCGCTCGCCTTCGCCGTCGAAGCCGCGCACGCGCGCGGCCTCGAGCTGCACGCGTGGTTCAACCCGTACCGCGCGCGGCATCCATCCGCGCGCTCGCCCGCCTCGGCCGACCACATCAGCGTGACGCGGCCGGACATCGTGCGGCGCTACGGCAGGCACCTGTGGATGGACCCGGGCGAGCCGGACGTGCAGGACCACACGGTCGCCGTGATGCTGGACGTGGTGCGCCGCTACGACGTGGACGGCATCCACATCGACGACTACTTCTACCCCTACCGCGAGCGGGACTCGACGGGCAAGGTGATCGACTTCCCGGACGAGCCGAGCTGGAACCGCTACGCCGCCTCCGGCGGCAAGCTCTCGCGCGACGCGTGGCGGCGACAGAACGTGGACCGGTTGATCGAGCGGCTGTACCGCGAGATCCACCGGGTGAAGCCGTGGGTGAAGTTCGGCGTGAGCCCCATCGGCATCTGGCGGCCGGGGCACCCGCCGACGCCGGAGGCGTGCTGCTTCGATGCCTACCAGCAGATCTACGCCGACTCGCGCAAGTGGCTCGCCGAGGGCTGGGTGGACTACTTCGTCCCGCAGCTCTACCGGCCCATGGCGGACACGCTCATGAACTACGGCGTGATGCTCGGGTGGTGGGCCGAGCAGAACCTCCGTGGCCGGCACCTGTACGTGGGCATGATCCCGAGCCGGGTGCGCACCGAGCGCCGGCCGGACGGCTGGCCGCCCGAGGAGATCGTGGGCCAGATCTACGTCGCGCGCGGCCATCCCGGCGTGCTCGGCCACGTGCACTTCAGCGCCCGCGCGCTCATGCGCGACAGCCTCGCCCAGCGACTCGCCCGGACCGTGTATCGCTACCCGGCGCTCGTGCCGCCCTCACCCTGGCTGGAAGGTCGGAAGCCGGCCGCGCCGCACGCGACGCTGGCCGCCGCGCCCGGAAACGACGGCGCGACCCTCTCGCTCGCCCCGGGCGGCGGCGAGCTGCCGCGGCTCTGGGTCGTGCGCGCACGCTACGGCAACCGCTGGACGGTGGACGTGGTCCCCGCTACGCGGAGCCAGGTAGAGCTCGACGGCCCCGCGCCGCTCACGGAGGTCGTCGTCTCCGCCGTCAGCCGCACCGGCGACGAAGGGCCGGCGGTCACGCTGCGGCCGGCCGCCGCTGTGACGGAGGACGCGGCGGAGAGCGCGGAGCGGCTGTAGGACCAGCGGCTGAGCCGGACGCCCCGTCCGGCTCAGCCCTCCCCTCCCTTCCGGATCCCCAGCCGCCGCATGATCTTGAGCAGACTCGCGTGGTCGGCGAGCCCCAGGGCTTCCGCCGTTCGCGTGATGTGCCAGTCGTGCGCGTGCAGCGCCTCGAGCACGATCGTGCGCTCCGCCTCCGCCTTGCGTTCCTGGTAGGTGCGCGGCGGCCGGTCCGCGGCGATCGCTGCCCCACCCGGCTGCGCCGCCGCACCGACCAGGACGTCCGCGGGCACGTCGTCGACCTCGATCACCTCACCATCCGACGCGATCAGCATGCGCTCGACCGCGTTGCGCAGCTCCCGCACGTTGTTCTTCCGCCAGTCGTAGCGGCAGAGCGCTGCGAGCGCCTCCGGCGAGACGCGCTTCCTGCGCATGCCGAAGCGCGCGCAGAGCTGCGCGAGGAAGTGCTCGACCAGCTCCGGCACGTCCGAGAGCCGCTCCGCGAGCGGCGGCACGCGGATGACGTGCACGTTGAGCCGGTAGAGTAGGTCCTTGCGGAACGCGCCTTCCTCGACCGCGCGCTCGAGGTCGCGGTGCGTCGCGGCGACGACGCGCGCCTCCACCGCCACGGTGCGGTCGCCGCCCACGCGCGTGACCTCGCGGTTCTCGAGCGCGCGCAGCAGCTTGGCCTGCGCGGCGAGCGGCAGGTCACCGACCTCGTCCAGGAACAGCGTGCCGCGGCCCGCGCGCTCGAACGCGCCCTTCCTCTGCCGGTCCGCTCCCGTGAACGCGCCACGCTCGTGGCCGAACAGCTCGCTCTCGACCAGGTTCTCCGGCAAGGCCGCGCAGTTCAGCGCGACGAACGGCTGCTTCGGCTCCGCGCCCAGCGTGTGCAGGTCCCGCGCGACCAGCTCCTTGCCCGAGCCGCTCTCGCCCAGGACCAGCACCGGGCTGGGGATCGGCGCCAGCCGGCGGATCTCCTCGCGCAACCGCTGCATGGCCGGGCTCGAGCCGACGAGCGACGTCTCCGCGTCCAGCCGCGCGCGCAGCGCCTTCACCTCGCCGACGAGCCGGCCTCGCTCCAGCGCGTTCCGCACTTCCTGCACGACGCGCTGCATCGGCTCCGCCTTGTCGATGAACGCGAACGCGCCGAGCCGCACCGCGCGCACGCAGCGGTCGAAGTCGCCCGTGCCGGTGTAGACGATGACCGGCGTGTCCAGCCCCAGCTCCTGCATCCGGCGCAGTACCTCGAAGCCGTCCATGCCCGGCATCTCGAGGTCCAAGATCACGCAGTCCAGCTCCTCGTCGCGCAACGCCTCGAGCGCCTCCGGGCCGGACGTGGCAATGCGTACGCGCCAGCCGCCCAGCCGCTGGAGGTCGTAGGCGTACTGATCGGCCATGGCCGCGACGTCATCGACGACGAGGATGCGGGTCACGTGGGGTCTCCGGCGGGCTGCGGGATCGCTGCTCGAACGCGCCCGGCGTGCGCGCATCGCCGGGCGCATGGAGGTACTCGGCGGCTCCGCCGCGCGTTCCCCGGCGAGCGCGCCGGGACACGCCTGGCGCGCGCAGTCTCCGCCCAGCGAAGGCCCCCTACGGTACCACGCGAACGAGCCCCACCCTGCGGTCCAGCCCGTTCTCGGTCTTGCCGACCACGAGGATCTTGCCGTCCGGCTGGATCACGACGTCGCTGGCCTGGTCGAAGTCCGCGAAGAAGTCGACGGTGAGCACGCCGTTGGTGCCGAAGCTCGTGTCGAGCGTGCCGTCGTCGCTCAGTCGGATCACGCCGAAGTCGCCGCTCGTGGCGCCGACGATGATGATCCGGCCGGCGGCGTCCACCGCGATGCCGTTGGCCTTCGAGAGCGTGGGGGTGAGGAGCAGCCCGCCGGCCCCGAAGCCGGCATCCGGCGCGCCGTTCGCGTCGTAGCGCGCGACGAACGCGCTCGAGTCGGAGTGGCCGGAGACGAGGACCCTACCGCTCGCGTCCAGCGCGAGCTCGACGGCCCAATCGAACGCGCCGGTCTGCGGCCACACGATGCCCTCGTTGTCGAACGTCGAGTCCGGGACGCCGGTCGCGAGCAGGCGCACGATGCCGATGTCCGGGTCCGAGCCGCCGGACTCGGCCGCCCGCCCGGTGACGACGGTCCGGCCGTCCGGCAGCAGCGCGCCCGCGTGCGCGCCATCCGACCGGCCCGCAATGTCGATGGTCACCGTGCCGTCCCCGCCGAACGTCGGGTCGAGGACGCCCGCGCTCGTGAGGCGCGCGATCGCGAAATCGGCGTCGGCCGTCACGGAGTGCGCCGCGCCGACGAGGATGATCGAGCCGTCCGGCTGGATCAGGATGTCGTCGGCCCCGTCCAGCCGTCCGTCGAAGTCGGCGAACGCCACGCCGTTGCTGCCGAAGCTGGCGTCGAGCGTGCCGTCGGCGTTCAGGCGCGCCACGCCGAAATCGTCGTTGGCCGGGAGGTTGACGAGGTCGCGCGCGATCCCCGCGACCAGGATGCGCCCGT
>DASVDH010000063.1:0-2003 GCA_036381195.1 Longimicrobiales bacterium
GCGCCGGCGGCGTGCCCGCGCAGCCGCCGACCGGGCAGGAGCGCTGGGTGGCCGCCGCGGAGTCGTTCGTCCGCCGGCTCGAGGCCGGCGCGTTCGACTCCGCGGCGGCGATGATCGCGCCGGCCGTGCCCGCCGGCGCGCTGAGCGCCGAGCGGCTCGGCGCGCTGTGGGCGCAGCTCGCTGCGGCGGCGGGCACGCTCGAGGAGCTCCGGCTCCAGAAGCTGACGCCGCGCGACACGCTGCGCATCGTCGACCTCCACGCGCGCTTCACGCGGCAGGCCTTCACCATCCGCATCGTGCTCACGCCGGAGGCGCTCGTCACGGGGCTGTGGTTCCTGCCGCCCGAGTCGCCGTACACGCCGCCGGACTACGGGGACGCCGCGGCCTTCGAGGAGGTCGAGGTGCAGATCGGCGAGGGCCGCTGGCGGGTCGGCGGCACGCTGACGCTGCCGGACGGGGAGGAGCGCGCTCCCGCCGTCGTGCTCGTGCACGGCTCCGGCCCGCACGACCGGGATGCCACGATCGGGCCCAACCGGCCGTTCCGCGACCTCGCGGGCGGGCTCGCCGCACGGGGCGTGGCCGTGCTGCGCTACGACAAGCGCACCAGGGTCCACGGCGCGGCGATGGACGCGGCGAGCATCACGGTGGAGGAGGAGGTCATCGAGGACGCGCTCGCGGCGCTGGACGTCGTGCGTGCGCATCCGCGCATCGATCCCGACCGCGTCTTCATCGCCGGCCACTCGCTGGGCGCGATGCTCGCGCCGGAGATCGCGCAGCGCGACGGGCGCGTGGCCGGGGCCATCCTGCTGGCGGCGCCGGCGCGCCCGATGTGGGAGGTGCTGGCCTCACAGCTCGACTACGTGGCCGGCCTGCCGGAGAACGCCGACGCCGACGCCCGTGCGCGCCTGGCCGCCCTGCGGGACACGGTCGCGCTGCTCGAGGCGAGGAAGCTGGAGCCGGGGACGATGGTCCTGGGCGCGCCCGCCAGCTACTACTACGACCTCGAGAGGCGCCGCCCGACCGACGTCGCGGCGCGGCTCGACGTGCCGCTGCTCGTGCTCCAGGGCGGCCGCGACTACCAATCCACGATGGAGGACTTCCGCCTCTGGCAATCCATCCTCGCCGGCCGCCCGAACGCGACGCTCAAGGCGTACCCCGCGCTGAACCACCTCTTCATGCCGGGCACCGGCATGGCCACGCCCGCGGAGTACACGTCCACGGCCGGCCACGTGGACGTGGAGGTCATCGACGACATCGCGGCGTGGATCAAGACGGGCCGGGCGGCGCACGGCCCGTCCTAGCCTCCTACCCGACCACCTCCACCCGCGCCGCGTGCCCCCGCGCCCCCGCCAGCCGCGCGTCGCACGTGACGAGCGGCGCGTCGAGCGCCTCCGCGAGCGCGAGGTACGCCGCGTCGTACGCGGTCACGTTCGCCCGCAGGTCCCAGATCCGCCCGAGGAACAGGTGGTGCGGGTAGCGCTCGATCGGCAGCGCCGCGAAGTCCGCCAGCGCCTCCGCGCCTCGCCGCGCCGACAGCTCGCCGCGCAGCGCGTAGCGCCGCAGCACCTGCGCGACCTCCAGGTCCAGGACGTGCGGCGCATGCAGCGTCTCGCCCGCGAAGAGCCGCGTCTCGACCGCGGCCGCGGCGTCCGTGCGGAGCAGCAACTCGAGGATCGCCGACGCGTCAGGGACGATCACCGGCGTACCTCGCTGCCACGAGCGTCCGCCACGATCACCGGCGCACCTCACCGCCGCGCGCGCCCGTCATGGTCACCGGCGCGCCCTACCACCGCGCGCAGCCGCCGCGATCACCGGCCCGCCCCCTGCCGCTCCTCGCGCTCTGCGCGCACTGCATCCGCCGGCGCCTCCGTCACGTAGACCCGCGCGCGCTCCCGGATCCGGCGCAGCAGCTCCGCCGGCTCCGGCCGCTCGATCGCCCGCCGCACCACGTCCAGCAGGTAGTCCGACAGCGTCATGCCCGCGCGCGCCGCGCGCGCCTTCAA
>DASVDH010000064.1:0-36274 GCA_036381195.1 Longimicrobiales bacterium
GTGCGGGCCGATGTCCGGGACTTCGCCGCGCCCCCGCCAGGCACGCGCGACGCGCTGCGCGGCCGCACCGGCGCCCGCCGCTCCCCCGCGAGCGTGCCGGTGGCGGGCGGCGCCGCGTGGAGACCGCCGGATTCGAGCGCGCGGTCGGCGGCCGGTGTCGAGGACCGGACGCGACGTGACAACGCCGGGCTAGGCGGCTTCGACCAGCAGCCCCCGCGCCTGCCGGTGGACCAGCGATGCGTAGTAGCCGCCGGCCGCCATCAGCTCCGCGTGCGTCCCCTGCTCGCTGATCCGGCCGTTGCGCAGGACCAGGATACGGTCCGCGCACAGCACCGTCGAGAGCCGGTGCGCGATGATGAAGGTCGTCCGTCCCCGGATCAGGCGCGCCAGTGCCTCCTGCACCAGCGCCTCCGATTCCGCATCCAGCGCGGATGTCGCCTCGTCCAGCACCAGGATGGGCGGATCCTTCAACAGCGCCCGGGCGATCGCGACGCGCTGGCGCTCGCCGCCCGAGAGGTTGCAGCCACGCTCGCCCACGTTCGTGTCGTATCCCTGCGGCAGGCGCATGATGAAGTCGTGGGCGTTCGCCGCCCGCGCCGCGGCCTCGATCTCCTGCTGCGATGCGCCCGGACGGCCGTACGCGATGTTGTTGCGCACCGAGTCGCTGAACAGCAGTGCGTCCTGCAGCACGGCGCCGATGTGGCGCCGTAGGGAGCGCTGCTTGAGCCGCCGCAGGTCTATCCCGTCCACGCGGATCACGCCGGACGTCGGGTCGTAGAGCCGCTGGAGCAGCGCCATCATCGTGGTCTTTCCGGCCCCGCTCGGGCCCACGAGCGCGACGACCTCGCCCGGCCGCACGTGCAGGTCCACTCCGTCCAGCACACGGGTGCCGTCCGGGTAGGAGAAGCTGACCCCCTCGAACTCGACCTCGCCCCGAAGCGATTGCAGGTCCACCGCATCGGGCGCGTCGCTGAGCGAGTCCTCCGTGTCCAGGAGCTCGAAGATCGTGTCGAGCGAGACCGAGGCCGTGCGCAGCGTCTGGTAGATCGTCGTCAGACCCTGCACGGGCCCGAACAGCCCGCCGATGTAGCCCAGGAACGCGATCAGCGTACCCAGCGTGACCTCGCCCTGCAGCACGAGGTAGCCGCCCACGCCGACGGCCGCGATGCGCGCGAGCAACGCCGCGGCGTTCTTGGCCGCACCCACGCCCGTGTCCCGGCCGACTCCCCGGATCACCACTCGATTGGCGTGGCCCACCTCCCGCAGGAAGCGCTGCTTCTCCTCCTCCTCCATCGTGAAGCTCTTCACCGTCACGATGCCGGAGAGCACTTCGTTGAAGCGCGAGTAGATGCGCATCCACGTGTCCAGCAGCGCACGCTCGCGGCGCGTCTGCTCGCCCGCGGCCCAGGCGCCGATCAGCGCCGGCAGCGGCGTGAACGCCAGCACCACCAGCGAGAGCCGCCAATCGAGCCGGAACATGATCACCACCGCCATGGCCAGGTAGACCACGGCGGGGAGCACGTTGAACGCGATCTCGTTGAGCGCGCTCACGAACCCGGTGATGCCGCGCTCCAGCCGCGTCATCGTGCCCCCGACGGCGTTGGCCCGGTGGAACGTGAGAGGCAGGCTGTTCAGCCGCGTGACCGTGGCCTCGAGCAACCCGTAGTGCACGCCGATGCGCACGCGCCACGTCAGCCAGTTGGTGACGGCGCTGACCAGCTCGCGGCCCAGACCCAGCGCGAGCAGCCCGGCCACGCCGAGGACCAGCGTCCGCGTGCCGCCCGCGACCAGCTCGTCGAACAGGTACTTCATCACCAGCGGCTCGACGGTACCGAAGGCCGCCACCGCCAGTGTCATGACCAGGATCGCGGCGACCTGGCCGCGATACGGCTGCACGAACCGCAGGGCCCGCCGGACCTGCTCGAGCCACGTGCGGCCCGCCTGCTGCTGCATCCTGCGTTCTCGCCCTCGTCAGCGACTGCACCGCCGGCGCCCGTGCCGGCGACCAGCCCCCTGCTACCCTTCCGCGCCCAACGGGTTGCGGCCCCCCGCCGGTCGCGGTGTCGGCGTTCCGGGCGGACGCGAGCGGAGCTAAGGCAAGCGTCGCCGCGCCGGTGGCCCAATCCGGCGTTCCGGGCGGACGCGGGCGGAGCGCTGGTCCACCCTGGCGATCGCCGCCGGCGCGCCTGCGTTCTGGCCGCACGCGGGCGGCGCGCTCGCCTCCGCGGGCGGAGCGTTCGCGTCGGCGGGTCCGACCTACTCCCCGACCGCCCCTGCCGAGCCGACCAGCTTCGCCGCCTGACCCGCAGCGCCGGCCGCCGAGCAGGGGAGCCGCACGCGGAAGGTCGCACCCTGCGAGGGCCGGCTTTCCGCCGTGATGGTGCCACCGTGCGCCTCCACGACCTGCCGCGCGATGGCGAGGCCCAGGCCGGCGCCCGACCTCCGGGCGTGCCTGCCCACCTGGTAGTACTTCTCGAAAACGAAGGGCAGCTCCGCCTCCGGGATGCCGATACCCGTGTCCGAGACCTCGAGCTCGACGCCATCCCCCACGCCCCGGGCCACGAGCCGGACCGTGCCGCCCTCCGGCGTGAACTTGAAGGCGTTGGACAGCAGGTTGCCCAGCACCTCGTTCCGGATGCGCTCGACGTCCAGACGCAGGCGGCGCGGCGCGCTCGGCTCCGCCTCGACCGTGAGCGTGACGCCCTTGCGGTGGGCGACTGCGTCGAACGCCCGGCGCACGGCCTCGAGGATGTCCGCCAGCTCCACCTCCTCCAGTTGCAGCTCCAGCGCCCCTGCCTCGAGCCGGCTGCTCTCCAGGAGCTGGTTCACCTGCCGCGTCAACACCTGCGTCTGCTCGAGGATCAGTCGCAGCGCCTCGCGCTGCTGACTGGTGGGCTCACCGAACAGGCCGTCCTCCATCAGCGAGGCATAGCCGCTGATCACGTTGAGGGGGGTGCGCAGCTCGTGGCTCGCCACGCTCACGAACTCCGCCTTGAGCCGGTCGAGCTCCGCGAGCTGCTGGGCCATCGAGCGGAACGACCGCGACAGGTCCCCGATCTCGTCCCGGCGGCCGTACGGCAGGTCCGTCGGCGCCGCCAGCTTCCCCGCCGCCACCGCCGCCATCGCGCCCCGCAACCGCCGCAGCGGCCCCGTCAGCGCGCCGATCGTCCACAGCCCCAGCCCCAGCGCGGACAGCACCGCCACCGCCGTCGCGATCGCGAGCGAGCGCGCCGCCCGCGCGCTGATGCGCTCCGCCTCGGCCACGTCGGCCTCGCTGCGCCGGTCGATCGCCGCCGCCACCGAGTCCGGCGCGCGGAGCGCGGCCTGGAGGACGGGCCGGGCATGCTCGAGGAAGAAGGCGCTCGCCTCGTTGACGTTCCCTGCTTCAACCAGCTCTTCGATTCGCTGCATCGCGGAATCCAGCGCGGCCAGCCGGACCGCCACCTCCTGCGCCTGCCTCCCGTACCCGGCCGAATCCAGCCGCGCGAGCTCCTGCCGCACGCCCCCCAGCGCCTCGTGCATCCCGTCCCTCAGCTCGGGCGTCGTCGCGGAGACGTAGGAGACGAGGTAGCGCTCGAACTGCGCGAGTCCCACGTGCAGCCGGCCCAGCGCGAGCAGCGCCCGCGCGTGCTGGCCGCGCAACTCCACGGCGATGTCACGGAGCGCGCCCAGGCGGCTCACGCCGTACAGTGCGGGCGCGAGCAGCAACGCCGTTGTCGCCAACAGCGTGGCCAGCAGCCGGCCGCGTGCCGTCATGGCCTCAGTGTCTTCTTGATCCGCTCGAGCTCCTGACCCAGCCTCAGCAGCTCCTGCTCCTTCTTCGCCAGCTCCTCCTCGAGCTGCGCCACCCGCCGCGCCAGCCGCTCACCCTCCGCTTCCGCATCCCGGAGCTGCACCGCCAGCGCGGGCCGCCCCAGCTCCGGCAGCGGGCGGGGCGGCACGGCCTTGACCGTCCCGTCCCACGGCGCCGGCAACACGACGTGAACCGGCGTCGAGTCCGGCACCGCGATGTCCTGCGCCAGCAGGTAGAGCACCTCCGCCAGCGGCTCCATCCAGCCCGGCCGCGTGCCGCTCTCCAGCGCGTGCCCAGCGATCCGTGCCGCCACCGCCGGCCGCCCGTCCGCGTTCCGCGGGTCCAGCTCCGCCGCGATCCTCAGCAGCATGGCCTGCCAGCCGATCGCGTGCGGGGTGTAGCGCAGGTGGAGGTACGCCAGCTCACGGCTCGCTGCCTCGTAATCGCCTCGCCGCAGATCCGAGATCGCCAGCTCCAGCCGCGCCTCCGGGTCCTCCATCGGCTCCGGCGCGGCCTGCCGGCCCGCACAGCCCCCCACGGCCAAGCCCGCCAGGAGCAGCATCGGGACCACCATTCGATTCCCCACCATGGCAGTCCTGCACCTCCGGCCGTGTCTGCTGCGGTACATGTTTCGTCGGATGGCTCCAAGCTGGCGCGCCCGCCGTCCGGGCGCAACCCGCGGCCGCGCAGCCGCTGCGCTGGCACGGGCCACGGGAACGGCGTCTATCTTCGCCGGACCACGATCACCGGTGCGCTCCCCCGTCGTCTCCGGACTCGCAGGCCGCTCGCGGGTCCTGCGCGAGGATCGAACTCTATGGAAGAGACTCGCACTACACCCGGAAACGGCGCCGGGATCCCGCCCGGGACCGCGGGACCCGGGCCGCGGGAGCCGCAGGGCGGGGGGCCAAGCGGGCCGGGATCAGCCGGAAGGACGCGGAGTCACCCGAGGTCGACCCCGAGTCCCGGCGCCCCGAGGCAGAGCTGGAGGGTCGCCTCAGCCGCGGAGGAGCTTGAAGAGCGCCACCGCCGGCTGGAGGGAGAACGCCGGGAGCTTCAGGAGGCGGCGCGGCTCGAGCGCGAGCTCGTCGCCGGCACGAGCCACGGGCTGCGGACGCCCATCAACGTCATGCAGGGGCGTGCAGCGATCCTATTCGGAGGATAGACACGGCGAGCCAACGCCCCGGCCGGAGGCAGCACTCCGGGAGATCCGGACGAAGCCCGCCTCGCCCCGGACGACCGGCGCCGCCCGCGCCGCGTGGTCGCCCGGGGCGTGGACTCAGCGTTCTGCGGTCCCTCGCACGGGCGAATGCGCCGGACCCGTGCCGTCGGGATCGAAGTGCCGCCGTCCTTTCAGGATGCGCGCGAAACACCAGCCCGCGAGCGCGGTCACGGCGCCCATCGCGCCCAGCATGAAGACCAGCGCGCCGGCCGTCAGCTCCAGGGCGGGCGCCGCTTCCTGGATCATGAAGAAACCGGGCATGCTCATCGCGTGACTCCTTCCGTGGCGGCCAGCGCCGGCGCGCCTGCGGCGCGCCGCTGCCAGGCACGCCGGATCAGGAACATGCCGCCGAGCAGCATGGCGACGATGGTCAGCCGGGACGCCCAGCGCCAGGGCACCTGCTCCGGCGGCACCCCTTCCATCACGAAGATGGCGCGGGCCTCGGTCACCCCCCACCACACCAGGAGGATGGTCAGGAACGCGGGCGCGAGCCACTTCATCACGAACCGGAAGAACCCCGGCACGCGCAGGTCCGCGCCCTCGTGGATCTCCTCCCAGAACCGGTCCACCCCGAATGCGAAGCGGATGATCATCACCTCGACGAACGCGAACACCACGAGGCCGAAGGTGCCCGCCCAGTAGTCCCATTCCCCGAGCCAGCCCACGTTGTACCACCAGACGTTGGCGAGGCCCAGGATCACCGCGAGGACGCCGACGCCCAACGCCACCTGGTGCCGCCGGATCCCGAACTCGTCCTGGAGGAACGCCATCGCCGGCGACGCCAGCGCCACGGAGGACGTGATGCCCGCGATGAACAGGAGGAAGTACCACATGAACCCGGCGATCTGCCCCATGATCTGGCCGCCGGGCAGCCCCTGGAAGACCACCGCCATCGCCACGATCCCGAGGTCGAAGGTCCCGGAGATGGCAGCCAGGCCCGCCACCCCGAAGAATGTCACCGCCGCCGGGATCGCGATCGTGCCGCCCAGCACGACCTCCGCGAACTCGTTCGTGGATGCCGTGGCCAGGCCCGTCATCGTGATGTCATCCTCCTTGGACAGGTAGGACGCGTACGTGTGGATCGAGCCCATCCCGAGCGAGAGCGTGAAGAACACCTGCCCTGCCGCGGCGAGCCACACGTCGGCATCCCACAGCTCACCCCACCGCGGCGTCCAGACGAACGCGAGGCCCTCGGCCGGCGAGCCCAGCTCCCCGGCCGGCAGCGTCAGCACCCGGATCATCAGGACGAAGCCGAAGAGGAACAGGACCGGCATGCCGTACAGCGCCAGCTTCTCGATCCCCTTCGAGATGCCGCGGGAGAGCACCCACACGATCATGACCACCGTGATCGCGTAGAACAGGAAGCCGACCCAGCCGCCGTGGATGCTCGAATCGTGGACGTCCTGGAACGAAGTCAGAAAGGCGCGCACGCCCTCGGCATCGAGCCCGAAGTAGCTCCCCGTGATGCTGAAGAAGGAGAAGCCCAGCAGCCAGCCGACAATGACCGTGTAGTACACGAACACGACCAGCGGCATCACCACTCCGAGCACGCCCAGGTACTTCGCCACCGGGTGCCGCCACAGCTTGTCGAACATCCCCGGCACCGCGCCGTGCCCGAACTTGCCGCCGTAGCGGCCGATCCCCCACTCCATCCACATCAGCGGGATGCCCAGCAGCACCAGGGAGATGAAGTACGGGATCATGAACGTCCCGCCGCCGTTGTTCGCGGCCTGCACCGGGAAACGCAGGAAATTCCCCAGTCCGACCGCGTTCCCCGCCATGGCGAGGATGAGGCCGATGCGGCTCCCCCAATGCTCGCGCGCTGGCGTCGCGCTCACGTGCTCCACTCCTGATTCGGATACGACATGACTGGACCCGGAACGGGCCCGAGGTTACCGCTGTGGGAGTATTCCTGTCAAGGAACATCCCACGAGGGTGGCCGCTCGCTGCGCGCGTCGCCCCGCGCCACGGGCAACCGCCCAATGGGCCGCTCGCACCCGATCCCTAGAATCGACAACGGGTTACGACGTGGGCTACTCCCGTGCGGGCCCCGGGTTCCCTCCGGTCGCCGGGCAGCGCGGGGGCGCGGGCGGCGGGAAGCGGGTGGCAGCTCGCGTCGCGCTGCGCGCGGCAGGTCGCGTCGCGCTCAGCGCGGCGACCCCTTGCGCCGCTCGCGTGCGGACTCTATCCTGCCCGGCCGCGTGGCCGGGCCGCGCATCGGTCCGGCGAAAGAAACCCGAGTTCTCCCGTTCAGTCTCAGGAAGCGCGATGCAAGGAGCGAAATGGGCGCTGCCCGCGATCGGCGCGATCGCGATTCTCGCGGGCACGGGATTCGTGGCCCAGGGTGGATGGCCCTTCGGCGGCCCGCCCGAGCAGCCCATCGCTTTTCCGCACGACGTGCACGCCGGCACGCTCCAGATTCCCTGCATGTACTGCCACTACACGGCAGACCGCTCGCCGGACGCGGGCATTCCCTCCGTGCGGACGTGTGCTGGCTGCCATCTCGCCGGCGGCCAGCCCATCGTGGGCGCGGACAAGCCCGGCGTCCAGCAGCTGGCGCAGTACTGGCAGCGCGGCGTGCCGATCCCCTGGGTTCGGATCCACGATCTGCCCGACCACGTTCACTTCCCGCACATGATGCACGTCAACGCGGGGCTCGAGTGCCAGGAGTGTCACGGCCCCGTCCAGACCATGCGCGAGGTCCGGCAGGTCGCATCGCTCCGGATGGGGTGGTGCATCGACTGCCACCAGCAACGGAACGTCCGCATTGACTGCTTTGTCTGCCACTACTGACGGGCGCCGCGTCCGCGGAGCCAGGTCATGACCATGGAACGCCGCGAGTTCCTCAAGGTAATCGGCGCCGCGGGCGCCGGGGCGGGGCTGTTCGGCTGCTCGACGCAGGCGCCCGAACGGCTGCTGCCGTACGTGATTCCGCCGGAGGACGTCGTCCCCGGCGTTGCAACGTGGTTCCGCACCACCTGCCGCGAGTGCCCGGCGGGGTGCGGCATGGACATCCGCACGCGCGAGGGCCGCGCCGTCAAGGCGGAGGGCAACCCGCTCTCGCCCATCGGGCACGGCCGTCTCTGCGCTCGCGGCCAGGCCTCGCTGCACGGGCTGTACAACCCGGACCGCATCCCGCAGGCGCTCGCGCGCGCCGGCGAGGACTGGGAGCCCATCTCCTGGGATGAGGCGGAGCAGCGCCTGGTCGCCGCGCTGCAGCAGGCCGGCGGCCGCACGGTGTTCCTCACGTCCGGCCACAGCGGCACGATGGATCGGCTGCTGGACGAGTGGACCGCCGCCTTCGGCATCGAGCGCGTCCGCTTCGACGCCTTCGCCCTCGAGCCGCTGCGGGCGGCGAACCGCCTGTTGTTCGGCCAGGACGTGCTGCCGAGCCACGACTTCTCCAATGCCGACGTCGTGGTCTCCTTCGGCGCGGACTTCCTCGAGACGTGGCTCTCGCCCGTGGACTACGCGCACGGATTCACCCGCGCGCACGCGTACGCCAACGGGCGCCGCGGCCGCTTCGTCTGGGTCGGCCCGCATCAGTCGCTGACCGGGCTCAACGCGGATGACTGGCTGCCCGCGCGCCCCGGCACCGAGCACCTCGTCGCGCTCGCCATGGCACGCGTCGTTGCGGACCAGGGCGGGCAGGCCGGGCCCGCCGCGGCCTTCCTCCAGCAGGTGGACGTGGGCGCGGCGGCGGAGCAGGCAGGTGTGTCCGAAGAGCGGATCCGGCAGATCGCGCGCGCCTTCGCCAATGGCGGCCGCTCCCTGGCGGTCGGCCCCGGCGTGGGCTCGAGCAGCCGCGCCGCGACGGCGCTCGCCGCCGCCGTCGCGCTGCTGAATTACGTGGCGGGCAACATCGGCCGGACGGTGCGGCTGGACCGACCCGAGCTCGGGGCGGGCGGCGGCTCCTACCAGGCCGTGCGCGAGCTGTTCGCACGCATGGGCCGCGGCGAGATCGGCGCGCTGCTGGTCTACGGGCCGAACCCGCTCTACAGCGTGCCCCTGGGCGACGACGCGGCCGCCGCGCTCGAGCGCGTCCCGTTCATCGCCTCCTTCAACACGTTCCCGGACGAGACCAGCTCACGCGCGCACCTGCTGCTGCCGGATCACCACTTCCTCGAGAGCTGGGACGACTACGTGCCGCGCCCCGGTGTGTACTCGCTGGTGCAGCCGGTCATGAACCCCGTCTTCCAGACCAAGCAGACGGGGGACGTGCTGCTCTCCGTGGCACGCCGCGCCGGCGTCGCGCTGCCCACCGAGGCCGCCACGTACTACGATTACCTGCGCGAGACCTGGCAGCGGGACGTGTTCCCGCGCGTCGGCGAGCTCCCCGAGCCGCCCGCCGGCAGCGCGGCCGCGATCGAGGCCGCCACCGCGCGGGCGCTGCAGTCGCCGTTCGAGAACTGGTGGCGCCGGGCGCTCCAGCTCGGCGTCGTGACCGCTGAAGCGCCCGCGCCCGCCGCGCCGCCGCAGCTCTCGGCCGCCGCGCTCGCGCAGCTCGATTTCTCGGTGCCGGAGTTCGGCGGCGGAGAGGGCGCGGAGTACCACCTCATCGTCTATCCCTCGTACCGCTTCTACGACGGGCAGCTCGCCAACCGTCCGTGGCTGCAGGAGCTGCCGGACCCGATCAGCAAGCTTTCCTGGACGTCGTGGGTGGAGGTGAACCCTGAGACGGCCGAGCGGCTCGGGCTGGTGGAGGGCAGCATCGCGGAGGTCGAGACGCCCCACGGCCGGGTCGAGCTGCTCGTCTGGCCGCACCCGGGGATCCGGCCGGACACGATCGCGATCCAGCTCGGCCAGGGCCATGAGGCGCTGGGCCGCTACGCGCAGAACCGGGGCGTCAACGCCGCTCGCCTGCTGGCGCCGGAGGTGGAGGAGCCGTCCGGCGGCCTGGTCTGGCAGCAGACGCGGGCGGCGCTGCGCAACACCGGGCGCTGGGAGCGGCCGCCGGAGTCCGGCAACGCGACGCAGGCCGGCCGCGAGGTCGCGCGCGCGATGACGCTCGAGGAAGCGCGCCGCGCCGAGCCCGTCTCGCTGGTGGCCGCGCTGGCTCCTGCCGGCGCCGAGACCCGCGGCCGGAAGGGCGAGCCGGCGGCGGGGCATGGCGAGGAGGCCGTGCACCCCATGGAGGCCGTGGTGCAGGAGCTCCAGGGCGTGGGCGGCTTCGGGCCGGCCGTCGTGCCGGCCGGGCCGCAGGACTACCCGCCGCCGGGCACGCATTACGGCGAGTACACGGACACGCAGCCGCGCTGGGCGATGGCGATCGACCTCGAGCGGTGCATCGGCTGCAGCGCCTGCATCACCGCGTGCTACGCCGAGAACAACATCGGCATCGTGGGGCCGGACCAGATCAAGCAGGGCCGCATCCTGCACTGGATCCGCATCGAGCGCTACTTCTACGGACACGAGGAGCACGGCGAGGACGCGGAGCAGACGGCGGAAGCGGGTGAGTACACGCCCGTGCGCTTCATCCCGATGCTGTGCCAGCACTGCGGCAACGCGCCGTGCGAGCCGGTGTGCCCGGTCTACGCGGCGTACCACACGCCGGACGGGCTGAACGGCCAGATCTACAACCGCTGCGTGGGCACGCGGTACTGCGCCAACAACTGCCCGTACAAGGTCCGCTATTTCAACTGGTATACGTGGGAGTGGCCGGAGCCGCTCAACTGGCAGCTCAACCCGGACGTGGCGGTGCGCGAGAAGGGCGTCATGGAGAAGTGCACGTTCTGCGTGCAGCGGATTCGTGACGCGCAGCACCGCGCCCGTCTGGAGGGGCGCAGCGTGGCGGACGGCGAGATCGTGCCGGCGTGCGCGCAGACCTGCCCCGGCGAGGCGATCGTGTTCGGCAACATCAAGGACCCCAACTCGCGCGTGGCCCGCATCGCCGCATCCGGCCGGGGCTACCGCGTGCTCGAGGAGCTGAACACGCAGTCCGGCATCGTCTACCTGCAGCAGGTGCTCCCCGAGGGCGTGGAGGCATAGAGAGGCATGGCGACGGTTGTCCGCTCCGAGACGCACCCCGGCATCACGAGCTACGAGGAAGTCAACCGCGACGTCCTCAAGATCCTGAGCCGGCCGGGCAGGGGCTACTTCTTGCTCCTCGCCGTCGTCCTCGCCGTGCTCGGCCTCGGGATCTTCGCCTGGATGGTGCAGATCGTCCTGGGCATCGGGATGTCCGGGCTGCGCAATCCGGTCGGCTGGGGCGCGTACATCACGACCTTCGTCTTCTGGGTCGGCATCGCGCACTCCGGCACGCTGATCTCCGCGATCCTGTACCTCTTCCGTGCGCGCTGGCGCCAGTCGATCTATCGCGCGGCGGAGGCGATGACGGTGTTCGCGGTCCTGACCGCCGGCCTGTTCCCGATCATCCACCTGGGGCGGCCGTGGATCTTCTACTATCTGCTGCCGTACCCGAACCAGCGGGAGCTGTGGCCCAACTTCCGCTCGCCGCTGCTGTGGGACGTGTTCGCGGTCAGCACGTACCTGACCGTGAGCGCCACGTTCTTCTACATCGGGATGATCCCGGACATCGCCGCGGCGCGGGACGCGACGACGGTGCCGTGGCGCAAGAAGCTCTACACCATCCTCTCGCTCGGCTGGCGCGGGACGCACGGCGAGTGGAAGCACTTCACGCGCGCGTACCTGTATCTGGCGGCCCTGGCGACGCCGCTGGTGCTGTCGGTGCACTCGGTCGTGTCCTGGGACTTCGCGATGAGCATCGTCCCGGGCTGGCACACGACGATCTTCGCGCCGTACTTCGTCGCCGGCGCGATCTTCAGCGGCCTGGCGATGGTGATCACGCTGCTCGTGCCCATCCGCAAGATCTTCGGGCTCGAGGAGTACTTCACGCCGCGGCACTTCGACGCGATGTCGAAGCTGATCCTGCTCACCGGCCTGATCGTGGCGTACGCGTACGTGACGGAGTACTTCATGGCGTGGTACAGCTTCGAGGCGCCGGAGCGGCACGCCTTCTGGAACCGCGCGTTCGGCGACTACTGGTGGGCGACCTGGATCATGCTCACGTGCAACGCGATCATCCCGCAGCTCCTGTGGTTCAAGAGCGTGCGGACGAGCATCCCGGCGCTGTTCGTGATCACGATCTTCATCAACATCGGCATGTGGTTCGAGCGTTTCGTGATCATCGTGACGAGCCTGGCACAGGAGTACGAGCCCTGGCAGTGGGGCAACTACCAGCCGTCATGGGTCGAGATGGCGATCCTCGCCGGCAGCTTCGCGTGGTTCCTCATGTGGTTCCTGCTGTTCATGCGCGTGCTGCCGCCGGTCTCGATCGCTGAGCTGAAGGAGGTGCTGCCTGCGCCGCTGCGGTTCCGCGGCGGGCGGCCGGCGGCGTCGGCGAGCGGGGAGGGCGGCCGATGAGCGCGGACCGGGAAGCCGGCGTGCTCGGCGTCTTCGCCGAGCTGGACGCGACCACGCTGGCGATCGAGCGGCTGCGCGAGGCGGGCCTGCGGCACATGGCCGTGTTCACGCCCGTCCCGCGGCACGAGCTGGAGCACGCGCTGCACGAGCCGGAGAGCCCGGTGCGGCTCTTCACGCTCGTGGGCGGGCTGACCGGCGCCGCCACGGGCTTCGCGCTGACGATCTGGACCTCGCTGGACTGGCCGCTGATCACCGGCGGCAAGCCGATCATCGCGCTGCCGGCGTTCGTCATCATCGCGTTCGAGTTGACCATCCTGTTCGGCGCATTGTCCACCGTGGTGGGACTGTTCATCAACGCGCGGCTGCCGCGCGCGCGTCGCCACGTGGTCTATGATCCGTCGTTCTCGGCGGGCCGGTTCGGCGTCTTCGTGGCCGCGACGGAGGCCCGGCGGGTGGAAGCGGCGAGGATCCTCCGGGAGTCCGGAGCGGTGGAGGTGCGTGAGCGGCCGGAGGAGGTGCGCGTTGGGACGCTCTGATTTCTCGATCGGCCGGACGCGGCGCCGGGGGGCGCCCCCCCCGATTTCAATTTCGCGGCGCTCCCGGGGCGAGTCCATGGCAGAATCGGCCGCCCGGGGCACGGAGCGCGCCGCCGCGCCGCCGGCCGCCCGCCGCGCGCTCGCGGCCGCCGCCGTCGCGCTGCTCTCGGTCTCGGTCGCCGGCTGCACGTGGCTGGATAACATGCTCGCGTCCATCCCGACGTTCAGCTTCCTGCGCGAGGCGCCGGCGTTCGACCCCTACGAGGCGCCACGCACGCTGCCGCAGAACGCCGTGCCCTTCACGGCGCCCGGCGGCGTCGCGCCGCCGCCGCTCCAGCCCACCGAGGCTGCGCTCACGGCGTTCGGCGCCGCGGTCGGCCCGAACCCCGTGCCCGCGGATTCCGCCGTTCTCGCGCGCGGCCAGGAGCTGTACCTGCGCTTCTGCATGGTCTGCCACGGGCCCACCGGCGCGGGCAACGGGCCCGTCGTCTTCCAGCCGGGCCGGGACCAGCCGGGCACCCGTTTCCCGATGGGGCCCAGCCTGCAGGCACCCAGCGCCGTGCAGCGCACGGACGGCTACATCTACGGCATCATTCGCGTGGGCCGCGGCCTCATGCCGCCCTACGGCGACAAGATCCCCGACCTCGAGCGCTGGTACGTGGTCCATTACGTCCGGCAGCTCCAGCGGGCGGCGGGCGCCGCTCCCGCCGCTGCGCCCGGCGCCGCCGCGGGCCAGACCAGGTGAGATAGAGCGACGATGGCAACCGACACACCGATCCACGCGCCGCCGCTGCGCCGCCTGGAGGGCACGCCGCCCGCCATCCGCACCGCCATCGCGGTGCTGCTCGTGGGCGGCGCCATCGGCTTCCTCTTTGCGCTGCTCTCCGACGCCGACCGCGCCTGGCGCGCGTACCTCTTCAACTGGCTGTTCTGGACCAGCATCGCGCAGGGCGCCGTGGTCTTCGCCGCGGCCGTCGCCATCACGCGCGGCGTGTGGGCACGCTCGGTCCGCAGGATCGCGCTCTCCTTCGTCGCCTTCCTGCCGATCGCGCTGGTGCTGTTCCTGCCCATCCTCATCGGCGCGGGCAGCATCTTTCCCTGGATCGAGGAGCCGATCCCCGGCAAGGACGTCTACCTGAACGTCCCGTTCCTCGCCGTGCGCGACCTGGTCGCGCTCGGCGCCGTGCTGGTCCTCTCCCTGCGCTTCGCCTACTGGTCCTTGCGGCCCGACGCCGGCCTGATCCGCGACCGCGTGCCGGAGCGCCTGCGCGGCCTCTACGACCGCCTCACGCGCGACTGGCAGGGCCAGGCAGCCGAGGAGGAGCGCGCCCACGAGAAGCTCGGCCGGTTCGGGCCCGCGCTCGCGGTGGTCTACGCGATCGGCTACAGCTTCATCGCGTTCGACCTCGTCATGTCCCTCGAGCCGCACTGGTACAGCACGCTGATCGGGCCGTACTTCTTCATGGCCGCGATGCTCGGGGGGATCGCCGCGACCGCAGTGCTGGCCATCATCTACCGCGGCCGGCTCGGGCTCGAGCGCGCGATCGAGCCGCCGCAGTTCCACGACCTCGGCAAGCTGACCTTCGCGTTCTGCATCTTCTGGGCGTACCTCTTCTGGTCGCAGTACATCGTCATCTGGTACGGCAAGCTGCCCTGGGAGCAGGCCTTCGTGATCCACCGGCTCCAGCAGCCCTATGCGCCGCTCGCCGTGCTCGTGTTCTTCGCGCTCTTCGTCCTGCCCTTCTTCGGGTTGCTCGGCGTGCGGCCGAAGAAGGTGCCGGCAATCCTCGGGCTCTTCGCCACCGTCGTGCTGGTCGGCCTCTGGTTCGAGCGCTACATGCTCGTCTACCCGTCACTCTACCAGGGCGCCGAGCAGCTCGTCTTCGGCTGGCAGGAGCTGGTGACCGCGCTGCCGTTCGCCGGCCTGCTGATCGCGGCGATCATGTGGTTCGCCACCCGCTTCCCCATCGTCCAGCTCTGGCTGACCCCCACGGACCACGAGATCCTGGGGACCAGCGCGGAGCCGCCGGAGGCGACGGCGGAGTAGGGCGCCTCGCCTCCCTCGTGGCAGCGTGCGGCCCGGGCCGCACGCCCGTCCCGGACCAGCGAATCTTTCGGGCGCGCCGCTGCGCGGCGCGCCCGTTTTGTGCCGGCGAACACCGCTCCCTCTGTCGCGGCCTCGCCCGTTGCCCCACCTCCGCCTGGCCCGGCGGCGACTCCGCGCCGCGTGTGGTTCGAGGGGGCACGCAGTCCCCGGACCGTGTCCCCTCCCGCGGTCCCGCCCGGCCCCCGTTCGGTACCCCTTGACAGCCTTGCACACCCTGTTGTATCCATTGCGGCCAAGCACAACGTGTGATGCTCGAACCAGGGTGACAGCAGTGCACCACGGCCGCACGCTCCGGCTTAGCCTCCGACTTCGACTCCTTGGCGTAATTATCGGGCCGAGGAGAGGGGGCGTTGCCGTGCGTGCGCCGGATGCGTGTAGATCGTAGCACCGAATTCGGCACGACCAGACGACGCGAGCCCTCTCGAAGACACCGGGAGGGCTCGCGGTTTTTTCTGCCCGAGAGCCAGGAGACCCAGGTATGGCGCGCGTACTCGTGTTCGACACCACCCTCCGGGACGGCGAGCAGTCGCCCGGCGCGACGATGACGCCCGCGGAGAAGGTGCGCATGGCGCACCAGCTCGACGCGCTCGGCGTGGACGCGATCGAGGCGGGCTTCCCCGTCAGCTCGCCGGACGACTTCACCGCCGTCCGCAAGATCGCGCGCGAGGTCCGCCGCCCGGTCATCGCTGCCCTCGCTCGCGCCACGGACGACGACGTGGACCGCGCCGCCGCGGCGGTTTCGGGCGCCGAGCGGCCGCGCATCCACGTCTTCATCGCCACCTCGGACGTGCACCTGCGCCACAAGCTCGGGATCACGCGCGAGGCGTGCGTCGAGCGGGCGGCCCGGGCGATCGAGCGGGCCCGCCGCGAGGTGGACGACGTCGAGTTCAGCGCCGAGGACGCGACGCGCACCGACCCCCCGTTCCTGTGCCGCGTCGTCGCGGCGGCGATCGAGGCGGGCGCGACCACGATCAACATCCCGGACACGGTCGGCTACGCGTGCCCCGCGGAGATGCAGCGGCTGGTCGAGACGCTGTTCCGCGAGGTGCCGGCACTGCGCGACGTCGTGCTCAGCGTCCACTGCCACGACGACCTCGGGCTCGCCGTCGCCAACTCGCTGGCCGCGATCCAGGCGGGCGCACGCCAGGTCGAATGCACCGTCAACGGCATCGGCGAGCGGGCGGGCAACGCGGCGCTCGAGGAGATCGTGATGGCGCTCGAGGTCCGGCGCGACCACTTCGGCCACCGGACCGGCATCCACACGCCCGAGCTGTACCGCACGAGCCAGCTCCTCGCCCATCTGACGGGCATCCACCCGCAGCCGAACAAGGCGGTCGTGGGGCGCAACGCGTTCGCGCACGAGGCGGGCATCCACCAGGACGGCATGCTGAAGGAGCGCACGACGTACGAGATCATGACGCCGCAGCAGGTCGGCGCGCCCGGCACGCGGCTGATCCTCGGCAAGCACTCCGGCCGCCACGCGCTGGCGCAGCGGTACCGCGAGCTGGGCTACGAGCTGGACGGCGAGGACCTCGACCGCGCGTACCGGCTGTTCAAGCTGCTCTGCGACCAGAAGAAGCAGGTCCTGGACGAGGACCTGATCGCGATCCTGCACCACGGCACCATGCGCGATGCGCCGGAGGCCTATCGCCTCGCCGCGCTCGAGGTCGTGTGCGGCAAGCGCCGTGCGGGCGCACGCGTCCGCGTCGCCAACGGCGATGGCCGCGAGCGCGAGGGCGAGGCCGATGGCGATGGACCCATCGCCGCCGCGTTCTCCGCGATCGAGCGCGCCACGGGCATCCCGATCGAGCTCGAGGACCTCACCATCCGCGCCGCCACGCCCGGCCGCGATGCCGTGGGCGAGGTCAGTCTGCGTGCGCGCATCGAGGGGAAGAGCTTCACCGGCCGCGGCGCATCGACCGACGTGGTGGACGCCGCCGCCCGCGCCTACCTGCACGCGCTCAACAAGGCCGCACAGGCCCGCGAGCTGGAGGCGAAGGCCCTCGAGGCGGCCAGCGACCTGTGGGGGGTGTGATGGGGAGGGCCAGAGCGATGGCGAGGGCGGTGGATACCCCGGCCCGGCCCCGGCCGGATGCGGAGGGGCGCAGCGCTGCGTGCGCCGGTGCGCTGCGGCCGGATGCGGAGGAGCGCAGCGCCGCGGGTGCCGGGGCGCGCCGCCCCATGACGATTACCGAGAAGATCCTCGCGGCGCACGCGGGCCGCGACCACGTGGCGCCTGGCGAGATCGTGGACGCGGAGCTGGACCTCGTGATCTGCCACGAGATCACCACGCCGCCGGCGATCCGCATGATGCACGGCATCGGCGTGACGCGCGTGTTCGACCCGGACCGCGTGCTGGTGACGCCGGACCACTTCGTCCCGAACAAGGACATCCTCACGGCCGAGCTGTCCCGCCGCCTGCGCGAGTGGGTGAGGGAGCAGGGCATCCCGCACTACTTCGAGGTCGGGAACCACGGCATCTACGCCGCGCTCGCGCCGGAAAAGGGCTTCATCCGGCCGGGCATGACGGTGATCTGCGGCGACTCGCACACCACCACGCTCGGCGCGCTCGGCTGCTTCGCGGCCGGCGTCGGCTCGACGGACCTGGCCGCGGCGCTGGCGACCGGCCGGCTCTGGTTCCGCGTGCCTGAGTCCATGCGCATCGAGGTGCGCGGCCGGCTGCCGTTCGGCGTCTACGCGAAGGACCTGATCCTCTACGTCATCTCGCGGATCGGCGTGGACGGCGCGCGCTACCGCGCGATGGAGTGGGGCGGGGAGGCGATCGCCGCGCTCTCCATGGAGGCGCGCATGACGCTGACCAACATGGCGGCGGAGGCGGGCGCCAAGTCGGGCATCGTCCCGCCGGACGACATCACGCTCGACTACGTGCGCGAACGCACGGACCGGCCGTTCACGGTCTACCAGTCGGATCCTGACGCCGGGTACGTGGAGCGCGTGGAGGTCGATGCGAGCGCGCTCGAACCCATCGTCGCGCTGCCGAGCCTGCCGAGCAACGGCCGGTTCATCAGCGAGGTCGAGCCCGTCCCGATCGACCAGGTCTACATCGGCTCGTGCACCAACGCGCGGATCGAGGACCTGCGCGAGGCCGCGCGCATCCTGCGCGGCCGGCGGGTCGCGCCGGGCGTGCGCACGATCGTGGTGCCCGCGACGTCCGGGATCTGGCGGCAGGCGCTCGCGGAGGGGCTGCTCGCGACGTTCGCGGACGCGGGCTGCGTCGTCTCGACCGCGACGTGCGGTGCCTGCCTGGGCGGGCACATGGGCGTGCTCGGCGAGGGCGAGCGCTGCCTCTCGACGACGAACCGCAACTTCACCGGCCGCATGGGCCACCCCGGCGCCGAGGTCTACCTCGCCTCGCCGGCGACCGCCGCCGCGACCGCGGTGACCGGCCGCATCACCGACCCACGGGAGTTCCTGCCATGAACGCCACGGCCACGACGCTGCGCGGGCGCGCACGCGTGTTCGCCCGCGCGCACATCAACACGGACGAGATCATCCCGGCTCGCTACCTCAACACTGCCGACGAGGCGGCGCTCGCCGCGCACGTGATGGAGGACATCGACCCGGAGTTCCCGGGCACCGTGCAGGCGGGCGACATCATCGTCGCCGGCGCGGACTTCGGCTGCGGCTCCTCGCGCGAGCACGCGGTCTGGGCGCTCCGCGGCGCGGGCGTGCAGGCCGTCATCGCGGACTCCTTCGCCCGGATCTTCTTCCGCAACGCGATCAACAACGGGTTCCGCGTGATCGAGTGCCCGGGCGCCGCCGCCGCGTTCCGGGAGGGCGACGACGTCGAGATCGACCTCGCCGGCGGCCGCGTCCGCGCGCCCGGCCGCGGCGTCGACCTGGCGTTCGTGCCGCCCGGCGACTTCGCCGAGCGGCTGCTCGCGGCGGGCGGGCTGCTGCCGTACGTGGCGGCGCGTGTGCGAGCCCGCACGGTGTCCAGCGAAGCGATGCCCGGCGGCAGTGGAGCCGCCCCGGCGCAGGAGGAGGCCCGATGAGGAGCATGACCGCAGCCGAAGCGCTCTGCCACGCCCTTGTCGCCGAAGGCGTCGAGGTCATCTTCGGCCACCCCGGCGGGGCGATCCTGCCGTTCTACGACGCGCTGTACCGCGTGGGCGCGCCGCGCCACGTGCTGATGCGCCACGAGCAGGCCGCGGCGCATGCCGCGGACGGGTACGCACGCGCGACCGGCCGCGTCGGCGTGTGCGTCGCGACCAGCGGCCCCGGCGCGACGAACCTCGTGACGGGGCTCGCCACCGCGCAGATGGACAGCGTGCCGCTCGTCGCGATCACCGGCCAGGTCCCGACGGCGCTGCGCGGCCAGGATGCGTTCCAGGAGACGGACGTCCTCGGGGTCACGATCCCGGTCACCAAGCACGGGTTCGTGGTCGAACGGCCGGAGGACCTGCCCGCGATCGTGCGCGAGGCGTTCCGCGTCGCGCGGCATGGCCGGCCGGGCCCCGTGGTGATCGACATCCCGAAGGACGTGCAGAACGGGCCGTGTGCGTTCGAGCTGGCGAATGCGGCGAGCAACGGCGCGGGCGCTGCGATCGCACCGCGGCAGCCCGCGCCCGACACGAGCGGCGCCGCACCGTGCACGAACGGCGTGCGCCCGGGCGACCCCAATGCGCTGCGCGACGCCGCCGCACTGGACGCCGCCGCCGAGCTGCTGAACGAGGCGGAGCGGCCGGTGATCATGGCGGGCCGCGGCGTGGTCGTCGCGGGAATGGCGGAGGCGCTCGCGGCGCTCGCCGAGCGCGCGGACCTGCCCGTCATCACCACGCTGCTCGGGCTGGACGCGTTCCCGGCGACGCACCCGCTCGCGCTCGGCATGCCGGGCATGCACGGCACCGTGCGCGCGTGCCGCGCGATCCAGCGCGCGGACGTGATTCTCGGGCTCGGGCTGCGCTTCGACGACCGCGTGACCGGCCCGACCGCCCGCTTCGCGCCGGGCGCGAAGATCATCCACGCGGATATCGATGCGGCCGTGATCGGCCGCACGGTCCGCCCCGCGCTGCGGCTGGTGGGTGACCTGCGGACGACGCTGCCCGCGCTGCTCGAGCGTGTGCGCCCCGCGCGCCGCGCCCCGTGGTGGGCCGAGCTGCGCGAGTGGCCGCGCGAGGCGGCACCCGCCGCGCCGCAGGCCAGTGCTGGATCCGCGGCGGCCGGCCCGCTGACGGCGCGCCAGGCGGCCCGCGCGCTCGCCGCACGCATCGCCGCCAGCGCCGGCATCGTCGCGACCGACGTGGGCCAGCACCAGATGCTGATCGCGCAGGAGCTGCGCGACGCCCCGCCGGGCTCGCACCTCACGTCCGGCGGGCTCGGCACGATGGGCTACGCGCTGCCGGCGGCGCTCGGCGCGGCGCTGGGACGGCCGGACCGGCCGGTCTGGGCGGTTGCCGGCGACGGCGGCTTCCAGATGACGCTCCAGGAGCTCGCGACCCTCGTGCAGGAGCGCGTGCCCGTCCGCATCGCCGTGCTGAACAACGGCTACCTCGGCATGGTGCGGCAGTGGCAGGAGCTGTTCTACGAGCGGCGCTACTCGGCCAGCGCGCTGGGCGGCCCGGACTTCACGATGCTCGCGCGCGCGTACGGCGTTCCCGCCCGCCGCGTCTGCCGGCTCGATGAGCTGGACGACGCCCTGGACTGGGCCGAGCGCGCGCACGGGCCCGCGCTGCTCGACCTGCGCCTGCCCGCCGAGGAGAACGTCTTCCCGATGGTCCCGCCCGGCGCTGCACTGGACGAGATCATCGCCGCCCCGGACGCGGAGGTCGCCGCATGACTGACGCGCTCATGATCGTGCGGCTGCGCGACCGGCCCGGCGCGCTCGAGCGCGCCCTCGGGCTCTTGCGCCGCCGCGCGCTCGCCGTACGCCGGCTCTCCGTCGACGCCGCGGGGGACGGCGTCATCGAGCTGACCCTGCGCGTGGACGAGACGCGCACGCCGCGCGAGCGCGTCCGCGCCGAGCTGCTCGGCCTCGTCGACCTGCTGGACATCGCCGACGCGGCCGCGGAACCCGCAACCGAGACGAGGAGCGATCCGGAATGAGTACCATCAGGATCTTCGAGGCCGCCGATGCCGACCGCAGCGTGCTCGCACGCCGCCGCGTCGCCGTCATCGGCTACGGGAGCCAGGGACACGCGCACGCGCTCAATCTGCGTGACAGCGGCATTCCCACGACGGTCGGGCTGCGCCCGGACAGCCGCTCCGCCGATGCCGCGCGCGCGGCCGAGCTCGACGTGCGCTCGATCGGCGACGCCGTGGCCGCTGCCGACGTCGTCGCCCTCCTGATCCCGGACACGGTGCAGCCCGCCGTGTACCGGGACGAGGTCGCGCGCAACCTGCGCCCGGGCAGCGCGCTGTTGTTCGCGCACGGGTTCAACATCCACTACGGCCAGATCGAACCGCCGGACGGCGTGGACGTGATCCTCGTCGCGCCCAAGTCGCCCGGCCACATGGTGCGCCGCGAGTACCTGGCGGGGCGCGGCGTGCCCGCGCTCGTCGCCGTGCACCGGGACGCGTCCGGCGAGGCGCTCGACATCGCCCTCGCCTACGCGGACGCGCTCGGCTGCACCCGCGCCGGCGTGCTCGAGACCACCTTCGCGCACGAGACCGAAACCGACCTCTTCGGCGAGCAGGCCGTGCTGTGCGGCGGCCTCAGCGCGCTCATCAAGGCCGGCTTCGAGACGCTCGTCTCCGCCGGCTACCCACCCGAGCTCGCCTACTTCGAGTGCCTGCACGAGATGAAGCTCATCGTGGACCTCGTCTACGCCGGCGGCTTCACGGGCATGCACCGCGGCGTCAGCGACACCGCCGAGTACGGCGACTACGTGAGCGGCCGGCGCGTGATCGGAGAAGCGAGCCGGGCGGCGATGCGGGAGATCCTCACGGAGATCCGGTCCGGCACGTTCGCCCGCCGCTGGATCCGCGAGGCCCAGACCGGCGGCCGCGACTTCGACCGCATGCGCGCGCTCGACCGCTCGCACCCCATCGAATCCGTGGGCGCGGCGCTGCGCGCCCGCATGACGTGGTTGCAGGAGGCGCGATGAGCGGCATCCAACCGACGGAGTGGATCTGGCGCGACGGCGAGTTCATCCCGTGGGCGGAGGCGACAGTCCACGTGATGAGCCACGCGGTGCACTACGGCTCGTCGTTCTTCGAGGGGATCCGCTGCTACGCCACCCCGAACGGCCCGGCCATCTTCCGGCTGGGCGACCACCTGCGCCGGCTGCACGACTCCTGCCGCATCTACCGCACCGAGGTCCCGTTCAGCGTCGCGACGCTCGCGCGGGCGTGCTGCGAGCTGGTCACCCGCAACGGCCTCGAGGACTGCTACATCCGGCCGGTCGTGCTGCGCGGGCTCGGCGCGCCCGGGCTGAATCCGGCGGCGAGCCCGGTCGAGACGTATCTGGTCTGCTGGCCCTGGGGGGCGTACCTCGGCGCGGACGCGCCCGAGCGGGGCGTGGACGTCCGCGTCTCGAGCTGGAGCCGCATGGCGCCCAACACGTTCCCGGCCATGGCCAAGGCCGGCGGCAACTACATCGCCGCGCAGCTCATGAAGATGGAAGCGCTCGCCGACGGCTACGCCGAGGCGATCGCGCTCGACCCGAGCGGCCTGGTCAGCGAGGGCAGCGGCGAGAACGTGTTCCTCGTGCGCGACGAGACGCTGATCACGCCGGCGCTCAACGGCTCGTTCCTGCCCGGCATCACGCGGGACACCGTGCTCACGCTCGCGCGCGACCTCGGCATCCCCGTCCGGGAGCAGGCCGTGCCGCGCGAGCTGCTCTACCTCGCGGACGAGGTGTTCCTCACGGGCACGGCCGCGGAGCTCACGCCCGTCCGCAGCGTGGACCGCATCCAGGTCGGTGACGGCACGGTAGGCCCTGTCACCCGCGCGATCCAGCAGAGGCTCATGGACATCCTGCACGGCCGCGCACCGGACCACTACGGCTGGCGGACGGCGGTCGGGCAGCATAGCGCAACGGCGGTGGCATGATGAGGGCGGAGAGAGTCAACGGAGACAGCGCCGAGCGGGCTCGCCCGGAGGCGGGCAGAGCGCGGAGCACGGGGCGGGCCGAGAGGCGCGGATCCACGGTTGGCGCGCGCCGGCACAGCGCGGTGATCGTCGATGGCCGCGACCGCGCGGCGGCGCGCGCGATGCTCCGCGCCGTCGGGCTGACGGACGAGGACTTCCGCCGCCCGCTCATCGGCATCGCCAACACGTGGACCGAGGTCACGCCCTGCAACGTGCACCTGCGCGCGCTCGCCGAGCGCGTGAAGGAGGGCGTGCGCGAGGCGGGCGGCACGCCGCTCGAGTTCAACACCGTCGTCGTCTCCGACGGGGTCACCATGGGCACCGAGGGGATGAAGGCCTCGCTCGTGAGCCGCGAGCTGGTGGCGGACTCGATCGAGCTGGTCGCGCGCGGCCACATGTTCGACGGCATCGTCGCGCTCGCCGGCTGCGACAAGACCATCCCCGGCGCGGCCATGGCGCTCGCGCGGCTGGACCGGCCCGGCCTCGTGCTGTACGGCGGTTCCATTCTGCCGGGCCATCACCACGGCCGCGACATCACGATCCAGGACGTCTTCGAGGCCGTGGGCGCGTGCGCTGCGGGCCGGATCACGGAGCAGGAGCTGCACGAGATCGAGTGCGCCGCCTGCCCCGGCGCGGGCGCGTGCGGCGGCCAGTTCACCGCGAACACGATGGCGACCGCGTTCGAGGCGCTCGGCATCTCGCCGCTCGGCAGCGGCAGCGTGCCTGCGCTCGACCCGGCGCGCGACGAGGTTGCGCGCGAGTGCGGCCGCCTCGCCGTGCGTCTGGTCGAGCGGGGGCTGCGGCCGCGAGAGATCATCACGCGCGCGGCGCTCGAGAACGCGATCACGGCCGTCATGGCGTCCGGCGGCTCCACCAACGCGGTGCTGCACCTGCTCGCGCTCGCCCGGGAGGCGCAGGTGCCGCTCACGATCGACGACTTCGACCGCATCAGCGCGCGCACGCCGCTGCTCGCCGACCTCAAGCCCGGCGGCCGGTTCGTCGCGTCCGACATGCATCGCGCGGGCGGCGTTGCGCTGTTGCTCCAGCGGCTGCTCGAGGCCGGGCTCATCCATGGGAGCGCGACGACGGTCACCGGGCGCACGCTCGCAGAGGAGGCCGCCGGCGCGCGCGAGACGCCGGGCCAGCAGGTGGTGCGGCCGCTCGACCGCCCGATCAAGCCGACTGGCGGCATCGCGATCCTGCGCGGCAACCTCGCGCCGGAGGGCTGCGTGGTGAAGCTCGTCGGCCACGAGCGGACGATGCACCGCGGCCCCGCGCGCGTGTTCGACCGCGAGGAGGACGCGTTCGAGGCGGTGCAGGCCGGGCGCATCCGGCCGGGCGATGTGGTCGTGATCCGCTACGAAGGGCCGCGCGGCGGGCCCGGCATGCGCGAGATGCTCGGCGTCACCGCCGCGATCGCGGGCGCCGGCCTCGGCCCCGAGGTCGCGCTGCTCACCGACGGCCGCTTCTCCGGCGCGACGCACGGCCTCATGGCCGGCCACGTCGCGCCCGAGGCCGCCGTGGGCGGGCCCATCGCCGTGATCGAGGAGGGCGACGTCGTCGTCTTCGACATCCCCGGCCGCCGCCTGGACGTGGAGCTCGACGACGCCACGCTGCGCCGCCGGCTCGACGCGTGGCGGCCGCGGCCGATCGCCTACACGAGCGGCGTGCTCGCGAAGTACGCGCGGCTGGTGTCCTCGGCTTCGGAGGGGGCGGTGACGGGTTGACGGCCGCGAATGCGTCGAGGGCCGCTCGGGCGCTCGGCCGTGCGTCGTTCGATCGGCCGTCGGCGGGCCCGCGACAGGTGCCGCATCCGCCGGAGTGGTCCGGGATGCGCCCGGAATGCTCCCGGCACCCGCCCGAATGGTTCCGGCACCGCCGGAATGGTCCCGGCAACGGCGAAGTGATCCCGGAACCCGCGGAATGGTTCAAGGTTGAACCATTCGTCGTCCGGGGAAGACGACGCCGACCCGGTCACCGGCGGCCCGAGCTCCCGCGCGCGGCGCCATCGGTTCGAGTGTCGATCACGTGTCCGCTGTGCGGGCCGCGGTCCCCGCGTGGGCCGGTGTCCCGGGCTCGCCGGAAATGGTACAAGATTGAACCATCTCCGCGCCTGGGGCGTGCTGCGACCCGCAAGCACCGCGCGCTCGCTGTCCCGCACGCCCCCAGACCGGCGTCCCACAGGCGTTCAGGCCGGGGTCTCGCACCCCGTCAGGTCGGCATCCTGCATCTCATCAGGCCGGCACCTCACACCCCACAAAACCGGCCTCCGCACCCCATCAGACCGGCCCCGACGCGCCGCCCCCGCCCTCGCCCTCGCCCCGGCTCTCCCTCCTCTCGATGAACTTCCGCACCTCGATGGCCATGGCCCTGAGCAGCCGCGCCTCGCGGCTGTCCAGGGCCGCCCGCCGCGCGATCGCGCGCACGGAGCGCATGATCACGCGCGGGTTGCGCGTCTTGAAGAACTCGATCACGTCCAGCGAGCGCTCGACATCGCGGAACAGCGCATCGAGGTCCTCCGGACTCGCGGGCGGCATCGCCTTGCGGTGGCGCGGCAGCTCACGCCGCGCGCCGGGCCCGGCCAGCCATAACTCGTAGCAGATCAGCAGGACGGCCTGGGCCAGGTTCAGGGACGAGTACGCGGACGAGGTCGGCACGGTCAGCACGCGGTCGCACCGGTCCAGCTCCTCGTTCGTCAGGCCCATGCTCTCGGGCCCGAACAGCAGGGCCACCGGCCCATCCACCCCCGCCGCCAGCTCGAGCAGCTCGGGCGCGGCTTCCCGGGGGTGCTGCCAGACGTACGGCGCGGTGCGTCGCCGTGCCGTCGTCCCCACCACGTGCGCCGCGTCGGCCAGCGCGCCGTCGAGCGTGTCGTGCATCTCCACCGCCTCGATCACGGCCTCCGACCCGTGCGCGATCCCCGTGATCCGCCACGGGTCGAACTCCGCCGGCCGGACCAGCCGCAGCCGCCGCAGCCCCATGTTCATCATCGCGCGCACCGTCCCGGCGATGTTCACCACGTCCTCCGGCCGGTTCAGCACGATGATGAACCGGTCGGCGAACTCTTCCGCGCTCGTGCGCGCATCCGTGGTCGTTCCCATGCGAGCCAACGTGGTCGGCGGGGCGCCCGCGAGTCAAGCCGGCACGCCAGGCCGCGCCGCCGGCCGGGGCGCGTCCGCCGGCACAGCCACGGCCAGCACGAGCGCGGCTGCGAGCCCGAGCGCGGCTCCCATGCCGAACGCAGCGGCCGCGCCGAACGCTTCCCAGACCAGCCCGAACAGCACGCTCGCCGGCAGCGCTGTGAGCCCCACGACGGAGTGGAACGCGCCGAACCCGGTCGCCCGCCGGGCCGCCGGCGCGAGCCGCGCGACCAACGCTTTCTCGGGCGCCTCCGTCAGCCCGTAGAACAGCCCGTACGCCAGGAACAGCGCCCAGCCGTGCCACGCCGAATCCGCGGCGCCGTAGCCCGCGTAGATCGCCGCGTAGACCGCCCAGCCGGCCAGGATCGCGCGCCGTGCGCCGATTCGGTCCGCGAGCATTCCGCCGGGCACGCTCCAGAGCATCTTGCTCACGTGGAAGGCGCCCCAGAGCAGCGGCAGCGCGGGGACCGCCACGCCGAGCTGCTGCGCGCGGAGCAGCAGGAACGCGTCCGACGCGTTTCCCAGAGTGAACACCGCCACCGCCGCGAGGAACGCGCGGAACCCCGCCGCACCGCCCGCGCCCTCAGCGCCGGCCAGGGCCGCCGCATCGTTCGCGCCCCGCTCGGTGCCGGTCGTTGCATCGCTCTCGTCCGACTCGGTGTTGCCCGCTGCAACGCTCTCGCCCGGCTCCGCGCCGCCCGCCGCAACGCTCTCGCCCGGCTCCGCGCCGCCCGCCGCAGCGCCCTCGCCTGGCTCCGCGCTGCCCGCCGCAGCGCCCTCGCCCAACCCCGTGCTGCCCACTGCATCGCTCCCGCTCGACTCCGAGCCGCCCGCAGCATCGCTCCAGGCGGTCCCCTCGCCGGCACTCGCTACGGCGCTCGTGGCCGGCGCACCCGCCGCTCGCGCGCTGCGACGCCCGCCCGTCGGGCCTGCCGCCAGCGGCGCGACTTCCCGCACCCGCCACAGCAGGATCAGCACGGAGAGGATCCCCGGCACCGCCGCCACCGCGAAGACGAGCCGCACGCGCCCCGGCGCCAGGAGCAGCAGCCCGGAGGCGAGCAGTGGCCCCAGCACGGCCCCCGCGTGGTCGGCCGCGCGGTGCAGGCCGAAGGCCGTGCCCCGCCGTTCGGGCACCACCGAGTCGGCGAGGAGCGCATCCCTGGGCGCGGTCCGGACGCCCTTGCCCACGCGATCCACGAACCGCACCGCCAGCACGTGCCACGGCGCGCTGGCCAGAGCGATCAGCGGGCGGGCGCCCGCGGCGACGGCGTAGCCCCACCCCACCAGCGCTTTGCGCCGACGCACCCGGTCGGAGAGCCAGCCGCCCACCAGCTTCACGAGACTCGACGTGGTCTCGGCCACCCCCTCCACCAGCCCCAGGAACACCGGGCCCGCGCCCAGCGTCTGCACCAGGAAGACCGGGAGCAGGGGGAAGATCATCTCGCTCGCCGCATCGTTCAGCAGCGAGATGATCCCCAGCCACAGCAGGTTTCCGGTGAGCAGCGTGCGCATGCGCACTCGGCTGCCTCCTCCATCTCCTCGGAAGGGTTAGGATCGCCCCGATCAACGCCGCTCGATTCGCGATTCGCGACGGACCGACCGGCCGCCGCTTCTCGTGGCGTGCCCGCGGCCGACGAGGGCCGCCTCTTCCCACGGCGTGGCCGCCCAGCCGGCGCGGCCGCGGCCCGGGCGGCGCGGGATTGTAGCATCCCCGCCGCCGGGGGACACGGACGGCGAGCCGGCCGGACCCCCCCGCCCTCAGCGCGCGCCCTCCGCGCCGGGAGGTTTGGGGTGCGACGCCTCTCCGAAAGGGCGCCATCGGTCGCCATCGATCGGTCGTCGTGGCGGGGCCCGCGTCCCCGGGCCGGGGGCACGGCGTGCTGCCCTGCCCGGCCACGCCGCGGCACCGGGGCGGGTGATCGCTGCGGCGAGGTCGGCGCAGATGCCGGACGCGTCCACGCTCGAGGCAGCGCCGCGACAACGGGGGAGGGTGGTCGCGGCGACGCCCGTCCGAGCGCCGCACCGGGCGTGCGGCGGCCGGCGGGGCAGGGACCCATTCTTGCTGTTTTGTAGGTCGCCGGGGGCGGACAGAACGCCCGTCCTCGTGCATACTTCGATGCGGGAGGAGGTATGCGCTTTTTCTGGATTCTCGCCGCCGCCCTCGCCCTCGGGGCCCCCACGCACCTGACCGCCCAGCCGCCCGGCCGAGCGCCCGTCTGCCGCGGCGCCCTGGACGGTGACCGGCTGACCACGACGATCGAGTTCCCCAACGGCTACGTCGTCGAGGGACCCTGGCGCATCAGCCGCCGCCGTCCGGTCGCGCTGGAGGACGGCGCCTCCGGCATCGCCATGAACGCCTCCCTCGATCGCATCGTGGAGGTCCAGCCCGGGACGGGCGAGCGCGTGACGACCCCGTTCCCCGAGCCGATCGAGACCACGTTCGACGGCCAGAACGAGCAGGCGCTCGTGCAGCGCGCGGCCCAGATCTGGTGCCTGACCGTGCTCCGCGCCCAGCAGAACCAGCAGCGGGACGAGGCCCGGCAGAGGCGGCCCGGGGACTGAGGCGGGGCCTGCCGCGCGGCGAACGCTGCCGCCCCCCTGAGCGGCAGGGGCGGCGGCCGCCCGCGCGGCAGAGGCGATAGCCGCCCGAGACGGCACGGCCCGGGCGCGGCGCCGGAGCGGGCCCGAGCCTCCGCTGTCCGGCGCGGCGTGCTCCCGCTACTTTGCCCCCGCACGGCGGACGTTGCCGGCGGTTTCGGACTGGTCGGGCGCTGGGCGTTCCCCATCGCAGATCACCGCCACCGCGCCGCCGCCGCCGCCGCCGTGGTCCACCCCCACGGAGACACCGCGGACCACCTCGCGGAGGCAAATGAGATGACCACCACCCGCCTCGACGCCGAGCGCGACGACGCAGCCGTCCTGCCGGCCGGTCGCCTCTCCGCCCCCGTCCCGGCCCTCTTTCGCCGCTTCCCCGAGCTGGCCACGCGCATCCCCTGGCTGCCGATCGGCTCCTTCCCCACGCCGGTCGAGTCGCTCAGCATCGAGGGCATCCACGCTCCCGGCGCCCGGCTCCACGTCAAGCGAGACGACCTCTGCGCCCGCCCCTACGGCGGCAACAAGGTGCGCAAGCTGGAGTTCATCCTGGCCGAGGCGAAGCGCCGCGGCGCCGAGCGGCTCATCACCGTCGGCGCGATCGGTTCCCATCACGCGCTCGCCACCACCGTCTACGGCCGCGCCCACGGCTTCGATGTCACACTCGTGCTGTTCCCGCAGCAGGTGACCGAGCACGTCCGCCGCGTCCTGCTCCTCGACTTCGCGCTCGGCGCCGAGCTGCGCTTCACGCCCCGCATGGAGACCGTCCCCGCGGCGCTGCTCGCCGCCCGCCTCGCGCACCGGAGCCAGCGCACCTGCGTCATTGCAGCCGGCGGCTCGGACCCCGTGGGCACGCTCGGCTACGTCAGCGGGGCGCTCGAGCTGGCCGAGCAGGTCGCGGACCGCATCGCGCCCCGCCCGGACGCCGTGCACGTCGCCGCCGGCACGCTCGGCACCGCCGCGGGCCTCGCCATCGGCTTCGCGCTCGCCGGGCTCGACATCCCCATCCACGCTACCCGCATCACCAGCCGCATCGTCACGAACGAGCGCGCGCTCGCCCGCCTGGTCTCGCGCACGCTTCGCCACCTCCGCCGGGCCGGCCTCGCCTCGGCGCCGCCCCCCGCTGCCGCGCTCCGCCTCGTCCGGCTCCGGCACGGGTTCGTCGGCGCCGGCTACGGCCGCGAGACCGAGGCCGGCCACGACGCCGCTGTCCGCTTCCGGCACGCAGGCCTCACCCTCGACGCCACCTACACCGCCAAGGCCGCCGCCGAGCTCATCTCCTCGGTGGGCGAGAGAGGCCGGAGGACCCATCTCTTCTGGCACACCCTCAGCGCCCACGAGCCGGAAGAGCCGCTCGAAGGCGTCCGGCCCGCGGACCTGCCCGAGCCGTTCCGGCGCCTGCTCGGCACGTGAGGCCTGCCGGCCACGGTGGGATCTACCGGGCGGGATCGACCGGGCGGGTCATGAGGCCGGCATGGTGACATCCGGTGCGCGGGTCATGGTGACGCGCGCCCGGGATCGCGCCCGCGCGCAGCCGCCGCCGGCGCCAACGGGGACCGCGCGACAGCGGGCTCGATCGGCTGCACCTCGACGTCCAGCGACCCGCGGCGCCGGGACCGCGCTCGCCGCGAGAACGCACGGGGACCCCGCGCGCTCGCCGCGAGGACGCGTCCCGTCTCGCTGACCTTTCGCGCTGAGGAAGCCACCCGCTCCACGGGGGCGCGCGCTCACGGCGAGCACGGCCCCGCTCTTCCACGCCCGCCGCCACGCTCAGCGTCCTCGATTCAGCATGCTGGCACGCCTCTGGCCCGCCCAACTCGACGCCACGGCGGCCGACCTGTACTTTGCCCTCGACCTCAACCGAACGAACGGAGCCCGGAATGTCCAGCAAACGCATCGACGGACCCGCGCTCGTGCTGCTCGTCTTCGCGCTCGGAGGCCTCTCCGCCTGCGCGTCCAGCCCGCAGCAGCCGGCGGGCGTCGCGCCCCGCCCGGCCGCCGTGCCCGCGGAACAGACCGTCACCACCGCCGAGGCCCTGCTCGAGCCGCCGCCGGCCGCGCTCCGCGTGGCGGACCGCGTCACGCTCACCGGCCGCGAGCTCGGCACGATGTGGACGTTCGAGAACCCGCCGCTCGAGTACTGGCGCGAGCGGTACGGCTTCGATGCCACCCCCGCCTGGCTCGAGAAGGTGCGCCTCGCCTCCGTCCGCTACGGCGAGATCTGCTCCGCCTCCTTCGTCTCGCCGAACGGCCTGGTCGCCACGAACCACCACTGCGCGCGCGAGTGCATCGAGGCCGTCTCGACCGAGCAGCACGACTACCTCGTCGAGGGCTTCTACGCGGCATCGCGCGAGGACGAGCTGCTCTGCCCGGATCTCTTCCTCGACCAGCTCGTCGAGATCGAGGACATCACCCAGCGCATCCAGGCCGCTGCCCCCGCCGGCGCGGACGAGGCGCGCATCGCCGCCGCCATCGACTCCGCCAGCCAGGCCATCGAGGGCGAGTGCGAGGCCACCACCGACTTCCAGTGCCAGGTCGTCTCGCTCTACCACGGCGGCCAGTACAAGCTGTACCGCTACCGCCGCTACGCGCCCGTCAAGCTCGTCTTCGCGCCCGAGCTCCAGGCCGGCTTCTTCGGCGGCGACCCGGACAACTTCACCTACCCGCGTTACGCCCTGGACGTCGCCTTCGTCCGCGCCTACGAGCCGGGCGGCAGCACGCCTGCGTCCACGCCCGCCTACTTCCAGTGGGACGAGGACGGCGCCCGTGAGGGCGAGCTCGTCTTCGTCACCGGCAACCCCGGCACCACCAGCCGCCTCTTCACCGTCGCCCAGGTGATGTACGAGCGGCAATACCGGCACCCGTTCATCGTTCGGCTGCTCCGCGGCCAGCGGGACATCCTCCAGGAGATCGCCCGCCAGAGCCCCGAGGCCGAGCGCCAGGTCCGCGACCAGCTCTTCGGCATCGAGAACAGCCTGAAGGCCTTCACCGGCCAGCTCGCGGGCCTGAACGACTCGCTCCTGCTCGGTCGCAAGATCCGCTGGGAACGCGAGTTCCGGCAGCGCATCGAGGCCGACCCCGCGCTCCGCGCGCAGTACGGCGACGTCTGGGACCGCCTCGCACGGATCCAGGCCCGCAAGCTCGAGCTCAGCCCGCGCCTCAACGCCAACAACATCGAGTTCCTGCCCTCGCCGCATCTCCGGCTCGCCGGCCTGCTCGTGCGCTACGTGCGCCAGGCCGCCCTGCCCGAGGCCGAGCGCGACGAGGCCTTCCGCGGCGAGCGGCTCGCGCAGATCGAAACGATGCTCCGCAACCCCGTGCCGATCGACCCAGAGCAAAGCGCCCGCGTTCTCGCGCTGCGGCTGGACATCGCCCGCCAGTTCCTGCCGCCGGATGACCCCTTCATCCGCGAGGCCTTCCGCCCCGGCGAGACGCCCGAGCAAGCGGCACGCCGCCTGACCCGCGAGACCCGCATCGCCGACGCGGCGTTCCGTCAGGAGCTGCTCGCCGGCGGCGCGCCGGCCGTCGCGGCAGCCACCGACCCGATGGTGCGGCTCGCGCGCCAGATGGAGGACGCCTTCGCCCGCCTCGAGCCGCAGTGGAGCGAGACGCTCGCCGCCGAGCAGGTCCAGCGCGCCCGGCTCGGCCGCGCACTGTTCGCCGCGTACGGCACGCAGGTGCCGCCGGACGCGACGTTCACGCTCCGCATTACGGACGGCGTCGTCGCCCGTTACCCGTACAACGGCACCTTCGCGCCGCCACACACCTCCATCTTCGGCCTCTACGCCCGCGCGTCCGAGTTCGGCAACGAGATGCCCTGGACCCTGCCGGAGTCCTTCGCCGAGCGCCGCGAGCACGTGGACATGAGCACTCCGCTCGACTTCGTCACGACGAACGACATCACCGGCGGCAACAGCGGCAGCCCGATGATCGACCGCGACGCGCGCGTCGTCGGGCTCGTCTTCGACAGCAACATCGAGGGGTTGCCGTATGTCTTCCTCTACGGCGTCCCCGAGGCGGGCCGCGCTGTCGGCGTGCATTCAGCCGGAATCCTGGAAGCCCTGCGCAACGTCTACCGGGCGGACGCCCTGGTGCGCGAGCTGACGACGCACTGAACCCATCGCGCGGGGCGCGGCCGGCCCCGGCTGCCGGCCGCACCCCGCGCTGCAACCCGCGACACGCGACGGAGAGCTGCCATGAGCGATGCCCACGCATACATCGATGCGAACCGCGCCCGCTTCCGCGACGAGCTGTTCGAGTTCCTCCGCATCCCGAGCATCAGCGCACGCAGCGAGCACGAGCCCGACATGCGCCGCGCCGCCGAATGGCTCGCCGCACGCATGCGCGAGGCCGGCCTGGAGGCCTCCATCGAGCGCACGCCCGGCCATCCCATCGTGCTCGGCGAGTGGCGCGGCGCAGGAGCGGGCGCGCCCACGGTGCTCGTCTACGGCCATTACGACGTCCAGCCCGCCGAGCCGCTCGAGCTCTGGACGTCCCCGCCCTTCGAGCCCACCATCCGCGATGGCCGCCTCTACGCCCGCGGCTCCGTGGACGACAAGGGCCAGCTCTACCTCCACATCAAGGCCGTCGAGGCGCACCTCCGCACCGCCGGCCGCCTCCCCGTCAACCTCGTCATCGTGGCGGAGGGCGAGGAGGAGGTGGGCAGCGACAACCTCGTGCCGTTCATCGAGAAGCAGGCCGAACGGCTCGGCGCGGACTACGTCGTCATCTCCGACACGACCATGTTCGCGCCGGGCATGCCCACCATCGGCGCCTCGCTCCGCGGCATCGCCTACTTCCAGATCGACGTGACGGGGCCCGCGCAGGACCTCCACTCCGGCAGCTACGGCGGCGCCGTCGTCAACCCCGCCACCGCGCTCGCCCGCATCATCGCATCGTTCCACGACGAGGACTGGCGCGTTACCATCCCCGGCTTCTACGACGACGTGGATCCGGCGCCGGAGTTCCGCGAGCAGATCCGTGCGCTGCCCTTCGATGACGAGTCGTACCTGAAGGAGGTCGGCGCGCCCGCGCTGGGCGGCGAGGCGGGGCAGACCACGCTCGAACGCCTGTGGGTCCGCCCGACCGTCGAGGTCAACGGGCTGCTCTCCGGCTACACGGGCGAGGGCTCCAAGACCGTGCTGCCCTCGACGGCCATGGCCAAGGTGAGCTGCCGCCTCGTCCCGAACCAGGACCCGGACAGGATCGCCCGCCTCGTCGAGGAGCACGTGCGCCGTGTCGCCCCGCCGGGCGTCACCGTGCGCTTCCAGTACCTGCACGGCGGCCAGCCGTGGCGCGCCCGGCTCGGGGGCCGGCTCTACGAGGCCGCCGCCCGCGCGCTCGAGCGCGCGTTCGGCCGCCCGCCCATCTACGCGGGTGAGGGTGGTTCCATCCCGATCGTCACCGAGTTCGAGCGCGTGCTCGAGGCGCCCGTCCTGCTCATGGGCTTCGGCCTGCCCGGAGAGAACGCGCACGCGCCCGACGAGTGGCTGAGCATCGAGAACTTCGAGAAGGGGACGCACGCGGCGGCTGCGCTGCTCGCGGAGCTGGCCGGCTGACCGCCGGCCGGCCGCGGCCGCACGCGAAGGAGGCCCGCTCCCTGAGCGAGGGAGCGGGCCTCATGCCACCTGCCGAGCCCGCCGCGGCGCAGTCGGGCGCCGGCCTCGACGCGCGGCGCGGGGGCTCAGGCCATGGGCTCAGGAGGGCGCTGAGCGGGCCGCCCGGCGCGGCCGGGCCGGCCTCGATGCGCGGCGTGTGGGCTCAGGGCCCCTCCACCACCTGACTGAAGCTCTGCCGGGCCGCCTCCATCTCCCGGCGAATGGTGCGCCGGACCCGCGCCACCTTGTCCGGATAGCTGAAGCAGTCCGGCGTGTTGGTGCCCCGGATGCAGCCGTTGTAGCCCAGCAGGGCGCGCCGCTCGTCACCCCTGTAAGCCCTCATGAAACCAGCCAGGATGCTGGTCCCATAGCAGATGTTCTGCTCGATGTCGTACAAGTCCCGGACATCGCCGCTGCACCCGTGCCAGCGCCCCGCGTGCGCCGGCATCACCTGCATCAGCCCCCTCGCGCCGACCGGGCTCGTCGCGTCCGGCCGCCCGCTGCTCTCGACGACCACCACGGACGCGACCGTCGCCGGGTCCAGCCCGTTCCGGCTCGAGTACTCCACCAGGGGCCACGCCACCTTCCGCGCCAGCGAAGGGCTCACGCCGTGACGCCGCAGCGCCCGCTCCACCGGGGCGACGTGCTCCCGGTACAGCATCACGTACTCCTCCGTGTCCACCCCCGCCTCGCGCACCTGCCGCATCCGCTCTCCCAGCGCCTCCAGGCCGATGCGCGGCATCGTCTCGTCCTCTCGCACCACCAGCTCCTCGGGTAGCGCGAGGGCGCGCGCCGTCAACTTGCCGACCCCAACGCCGCTGACCAGCAGCAGCGGCGCAGCGAGCGGGATGAACACGGCGCGCCGCAGCATCCGCTCCAGCTCCTCGACGCACGGACGCTGGCCTGCCCGCGGCTGGGATTTCCGTCGTCGGAAGAGTCGCATCAGTGAGAACAGGGGGTTGGTCCGGGGCGGGGAAAATTTGGGCGATCGAGCCGTCGCGCGCAAGGATGCGCGCGCGCAACACCGCGCCCCGGCCCGGCTTCGGGATCTCTTCAGACCGGCAGGACGGGGGCTTCCGCGACTACCAGTCGTCCTCCTCGGCGCTCGGATCCCGCACCAGCACCAGGATCGCCGCCTGCGGCACCACCAGGTACTTCTTCGCCTCGAAGGTGATCTCCACCGCCGCGCGCCGGAAGAAGATCGCGTAGTCGCCCGGGTGCGCCTGAACCGGCAGGTACCGTGGCTCGCCGCTCGAGATCTTCCACGGCTCGCCGTCGAGCTCGGTCGGCGCCGAGATGGGCGTCCCCGGCCCCGTCGCGACCACGGTGCCGCCCTGTACCGCCTGGCTGTCCACCGCGCTCGGCGGCAGGTACAGGCCGACCCGGCTCCGCTCCTCGCCCTCTTCCGGGGCGATGAGGACCCGGTCCCCCACGACGATCAGTTGCTTGCCCTTCGCATCCATGCTCGATGGAATATGGGTCAAACATTCAGCAGCGCAAGGACTTCGGCCATCGAGCCGGCTCGCCCGATCCCGCTATGGCCCTGCTCCGCCGGACCACGCACCGTGAACGCGCGCTCCCCCGGCGCGACCCCCCGACCACCGGAGGCAACCCGCATGGCCAAGGATCGGTCCCTCTCCTCTCCCGGCCCCGCGCGCCACCCCACGCGCGAGCGCAGGCCCTATACATTCCTCCTGGACGCGACGCTGGTCGAGCGCGCACGCCGCGAGGTCGGCGAAACCGACGTTGTCCGCAGCATCGAAGCCGCCCTCGCCGCGGCCATCGACTACCAGCTCTGGGTCCGGGAAGTCGCTGCCGGCGAGCGGGACGTCCTGTCCTGAACGCGCGCCGGGC
>DASVDH010000065.1:0-8512 GCA_036381195.1 Longimicrobiales bacterium
GACGAGCTGGACGGCCACGCCCAGCGCAGCGGCCGTGCCCCGGATCCTGGAGCCGAAGAGGAGGTCGGCGACGAGGGCGAGGACGGCAGGCGCGGGCGGCTGCGGGGCGCCCCCGGCTTGCGGTGTATCGGTCATGGGCAGGGCACGCTGGCGCGGTTTCGCGATCGAGAATCCGTATTGACAGCGGTGTTCCCGGGCGTCTATGTTACGTCAACGGATGGGTGGATGCGAGGATCGCACCCTTCCAGCAGAAGCCATGAGGACTGCGACACACGAATCGACCGCCGCCGTCAACGGCGACCCCCGCCCCGAAGTCGTGCTGCGGGAGGCGCTGGAGGCCAACGGACAGCGCTTCACGGAGCAGCGGGCCGCCGTCTACCGTTTTCTCACGCGGACCGACACGCATCCGACCGCCGACGAGGTGTTCACCGCGGTGCGTGCGGAGATCCCGGACATCTCACTGGCGACGGTCTACAAGGCGCTCGAGACGCTGGTCGGCTGCGGGCTAGCGACGAAGCTGACGTACGGCGACGGCTCGGCCCGCTACGATGGCCGGACGGACCCGCACCACCACGCGCGGTGTCTCGCGTGTGGCGCGGTACTGGACGTGCCGGGCGGGCTCGACCCGGACGCGCTGGCCGGGTTGGGCCCCGTGGCAGGGTTCGCCGTCGAAGGCTACCGCCTGGAGCTCGTAGGCCGCTGCAGCGCCTGCGCCTGAGGCCCCCTTCCCTTCCTTCTCCGCCCCTCAGCCCACGACGACGTCTTCGGTGGCGTAGCGCAGATGGAGCGTCCGCCGCGCCGCGGCGAGCGCCATCGATGCCACGAGCGTGAAGGGCCCGACGCGGCCCACGAACATCAGCACGATGAGGAGCAGCTTGCCGGCCTGGGTGAGATCGGCGGTGATGCCCATGGAAAGGCCGACGATGTTGAACGCGCTGACGGCCTCGAACGTCAGGGCCCAGAAGCGCTCGGGTGCAGCGGAGTGCGGCACGCCACCGAGCTCCGTCAACTGGAGCAGCAGGATGGCAGCGGCCGTGAGCGCGATCGCCAGGACGACGAGGCCGATCGCCCGCTGGATCGTGCTCTCCGGAATGGTACGGCCGAACGCGTCCGCAGAGAGGCGCCCGCGCAGCCGGGCGACGGCGAGGGCGACGAGCAGGGCGACGGTCGTGGTCTTGATCCCGCCCGCCGTCGAACCGGGCGAGCCGCCGATCGTCATGAGGAGGAGCGTGAGGAAGAGCGATGCGGAGGTCAGCTCGCTGTAATCCAGGATGTTGAACCCGCCGGAGCGCGGCATCACGCTCAAGAACACGGCGTGGAACGGGCGGACGTACCAGGGGAACGGGCTCAACGCGTTGTTCCACTCGAACAGCGAGAAGAGGGTTGCGCCGAGGGCGATCAGCGCGGCGGTCGTGACGAGGACCAGCCGCGCGTGGAGCGAGAGCCGCGGACGGGGCGAGCGCGTTGCGAGCAGCCGCAGCTCCTCGAGCACGAGGAACCCGAGCCCGCCGAGCACGACGAGCATGCTGAGGATGGCCTGCGTGGCGGGATCCGCGGCGAACGGGGTCAACCCGCCGCGGAACACGGTGTAGCCGGCGTTGCAGAACGCGCTCACCGCGTGGAAGATCGCGGGCCAGATGGAGCGGATGGGGCCGATGGCCGGCACCCACGCGATCCAGAGCGCCAGCGCGCCCGCTGCCTCGATCAGCACGGTGTAACGGAAGATGCTGCGCACCAGTTGACCGGGCTCGATGTGGGTGACGGCTTCCACTCCGCCCACCAGCGCCTCCCCGCGCAGCGAGATGCGGCGGCCGATCACCAGGATGAGCAGGGTCGTGAACGTGAGGATGCCGAGGCCCCCGAGCTGGATGAGCAGGAGGACGACGACCTGGCCGGCGGGCGTGAAGAACGTCGCGGTGTCGGCGACGACCAGGCCGGTCACGCAGACGGCGCTCGTGGCCGTGAACAGCGCGTCCACGAACGAGAGCCGCTCGCCGACGTAGAGGCCTGGCAGGAAAAGCAGCAACAGCGTGCCCAGCAGCACCAGGCCGAGGAAGCTGCCCACGAGGAGCTGTGCAGCCGTGAGCCGGCGCCAGAGCGAGAGGGAGCGGCGGGTCTGGCGCTCGAGCGCCTCGAGGATTTCAGCCGCGCCGGCCATCCAGTCCGAGGAACGTTCGGATCTGGCTCTCGAGGGCCTCGATGTCCGCGCTCGTGTTCTTGCAGGGGCCGTCCGGCAGGGCGAGCGTGGTGCCGAGCACGGGGAGTCGCCCGGCGACGTCGTGGACGCCACTGACGAGGTCGCGCTCACAGGCCACCGCGACGACGGCCCTGGGGCGCGTCCGCGCGATCATCTCGCGCGCGTACCGACCGCGCGCCGCGACGAAGAGCGGCACGCCGTAGCGGCCGGAGAGCTCCATCGCGCGCTGCATGCTCTCCTTGTCCAGACAGCGAGGCAGCAGGATGAGCAGCTCGTCGGGGCGGACGCCGGGGCGAGCGCGTGCCGCCGCGAGGGCGTTGTAGACGCGCAGGCCGGCGTTGCCGGCCCGGTCCCTCGAGATGCGGAACCAGCGGCCGGCGCGTTCCGCGAGGGGAAGGGTCCTGGGGAGCAACCCGCGCTCCGCCAGCGCGGGCGGCAGCAGGTTGCGGCCCCAGCGCAGGGAGATGGCCAGGGCGCCGAGCCACGCAGCGAGGGCGAGACACGCCGCCGCGAGCACAGCGCCGAGCAACGTCGGCAGCGGGGCCCAGAGCAGGGCCAGCCGCGGCGCGACGAGCCAGAGGACGATGCCGCCCGCGAGGATCCAGGAGCCGAACCACGCTGCCACGAGCCGGAAGAAGAGTCCTGGCGGCTCGTGGTAGACGCCGTTGCCGGGCAGGGGCAGTCCATCCCAGTCGTCCCACTCGTGCCCCAACCGGCGATCCGTACGGAGCTGGAGGATCCGGGGGGCGGCCGGCTCGCAGCCGCGATGGGCCTCGGTGATCTCTGGTTCGTCCACGCTGGCACGATAGAGGACTGCTCTGCGCTCGTCAAGCGGTCGGGATGGCGTGCGCCGGCTTGACGCCCGCGCGCGCCGCACCATACTTCTGGGCCCCACGCGCGGGAACCACCAACGGAGAAGCCCCGGGGAAATGGTGACGAAGGAGGAGTTGCTCGAGCGGCTGCACGCCGCCGGCGCGCGCATCCTGCGGCTCCAGTTCACGGACATCACGGGCGTCATCAAGAGCGTCGAAGTCCCGGCGAGTCAGTTCGCCAAGGCACTGGACGGGGAGATGCTCTTCGACGGCTCCTCGATCGAAGGGTTCGTGCGCATCGAGGAGTCGGACATGATCCTGAAGCCCGACTTCTCGACGCTGGCGATCTTCCCCTGGGCCGAGGACGAGGACCGGGTCGCCCGGCTGATCTGCGACATCCACACGGCGGACGGGAAGCCGTTCGAGGGCGACCCCCGACGCGTGCTGCGGCGGCAGGTCGAGGCGGCCGCCGCGATGGGGTACCGGATGATGGTCGGCGCGGAGGCGGAGTTCTTCCTGTTCTACCGGACGCCAGAGGGCACGCCGACCCTTCGGCCGCACGACGCGGGCGGCTACTTCGACCTGACGCCCGTAGATCTCGGCGAGAGGGCGCGGCGCGCTGTCGTGGACGCGCTGGAGCAGATGGGCGTGCGGGTCGAAGCCAGCCATCACGAGGTCGCGCCCGGTCAGCACGAGGTGGATTTCCGCGATGAGGACGCCCTCGTAGCAGCGGACAACCTGGCGACGTTCCGCTTCGTCGTGCGCAGCATCGCGCTCCGCCACGGCCTGCATGCGACCTTCATGCCGAAGCCCATCTTCGGGCAGAACGGCTCCGGGCTGCACACCCACCAGTCCCTCTTCCGCGGAGAGGAGAACGCGTTCCACGACCCGAAAGCGCCGGATCAGATCTCCCGGATCATGCGGTGGTACGTGGGCGGCCTGCTCGAGCACGCGCGCAGCTTCTGCCTGGTGACGAACCCCCTGGTGAACAGCTACAAGCGGCTGGTGCCCGGTTACGAGGCGCCGGTGCACGTCGCGTGGGCGCATCGCAACCGCTCGCCCCTCGTGCGCGTGCCCGCACGGCGGGGCAAGGGCACACGGGTCGAGCTCCGCATGCCCGACCCCGCCGCCAACCCGTACCTCGCCCTCGCCGTCCAGCTCGCCGCAGGCCTGGACGGCATCCGCCGGCGCATCGAGCCTCCCGAGCCGGTGGAAAAGAACATCTTCACGCTATCGGTCCGCGATCGCCGGCGCTACCGCATCCAGGAGCTGCCGCGCGACCTGAGCGAAGCGCTCGAGGCCTTCCGCCGCAGCCCGCTCATGCGAGAGGTGCTGGGAGACCACGTCTTCAACCACCTGATCGCGGCAAAGGAGCAGGAGTGGCAGCAGTACAGCACGCAGGTGCACGACTGGGAGATCGAGCGCTACCTGGCGAGCTACTGAGACGCGGCAGGGCTGGGGAACCGTAGCCGGACGTGCGTCCCGCACGCGGCCGGCACGTACTCGACGCGGCCGCCCAGTTCGCCTCGCACGACGGCCTCCACGATGGACTGGCCGCTCCCCGTCACGCACTGGACTCCTTCCGGCATGCCGATGCCATCATCCAGGATCTCCAGCCAGTATTCGCCGTCGTGTTCGGACATGTGGATCGCGACGGTGCCGGTGCGCTCGCCGGGGAAGGCGTGACGGAGCGAATTGCTGAGCAGCTCGTTGAGCGCGAGGGCGACGGAGACGGCCGCGCGCTCGTCGAGCAACGCCTCGCCACAGCGAACCTCGAGCTTGATGCGGCCGTTGGCGCGGAACGCGTTGCGCAGGCGCTGCGCGAGCCGCTCCACGATTTCGTGCGAGGGCACGCCCCGATACTTCTTGTGGCGCAGGATGTCGTGGACCAGCAGGAACGCGTGCAGACGGTTCTCCAGCGCCGCGAGAACGGCGTGCGAAGTCTCGTCCGGCGCGCGCTGCCGGGCCATTGCGACGAGGCCCGTGATCTTGGCCAGGTTGTTCCGGACCCGATGGTCCAGCTCCTTGAGGAGCCGCTGGCGTTCCTCGGCGTCGCGGCTCGCCTGCTGGTACAGGGCGTAGTTCTGCTCGGCGAGGGCACGGAGCCGGTCCGCGGCATGACGCAGCTCGCGTTCCGCGCGGTGGACACGCAAGCGGGAGCCGATGCGCGCCATGAGCTCAGCCGAGTGGAACGGCTTGGCCACGTAGTCATCTGCGCCTGCTTCGAAGGTCCGGACGACGTCGTCCGGCGCCGTGCGGGCGGTGACCATGATCACCGGGAGGAGGCGGTCGTAGCGCTGCTTGATCTCACGGCAGATGTCCCAGCCATCGCGGTCCGGCAGCATGGCGTCAAGGAGGACGAGGTCCACCTCACACAGATGGGCGAAGACGTCCTCGCCCCGAGCCACGCTGATGACGCGAAACCCCTGGAGGGCGAGCATGTCCGTGAGCAACTGGCGCGCGTACAGCTCGTCATCCACGACCAGGATGGTCGACGCCTTCTCCCCGTCCGGCGCAGGGAGGGCATCACCACAGGGGAACGGATCGACGCCCGGGCAACGATCCCCCTGTTTTTGCCCCTTCGGCGGGGGCTGCCGCAGACCAGCCATCGTCGGTCAGTTCGGCGGCGACAGGTCGAGCGACCCCAACACACTACTCCTTCTGGAGCAACGGCGCGGCGAGCAGGATCTTGCGAGCGAGCTCCACCATCGGCGTATTCTTGTCCTGGCTCGTCTTCTGCAGGAACCGGTACGCTTCCCGCTCGGTCAGCCCGCGCGTCTCCATGAGCAAGCCCTTGGCGCGCTCGATGAGCTTGCGCTCCTCGAGCTTGAGCTCGAGCTGATCGCGCTGGCGCCTGGCATCGAGCCACTCGTCGAAGCGTGCCCGGGCGACCGCGATGGCCGGCGCGAGATCGTCCGGGTCCACGGGCTTCACCAGGTAGTGGAAGACGGGCGAGCGGGTGGCCTCCTCGACCGTCCGCTCATCGCTGTAGGCCGAGAGGATGATGATGGGGATCGGCCGTTCGGTCGCGATCTGCTGGGCGGCCTCGGGTCCCGTCATCCCGGGCATGCGGATGTCCAGGAAGGCGAGGTCCGGTTTGGTTTCGCGCGCGAGGTCCACGGCCTCTCGCCCGCTCGTGGCCATGGCCACGACGTGGTGACCGAGACTCTCGAGCTGGCTCGTGAGGGCGAGGTTGTGCAGGGCCTCATCATCGGCGATCAGGACGCGAAGCGAGTCGGCCATTGCTGCATGCTCCTTCCGGGAAGAGGTGGACCACGATCGCACGGCGGGCGGACCTCACCGCCGCTCGAGTGCCCTGAAATGCAAAGCGCGCGACCCCGATATCGAGGAGGCGCGCCATGACCTCGGAACGGCGACCCAGCGGCAGGTTCCGGAACGGCGGATCAAAGTGCAGGCGCGGCGGCGTTCGCGCAAGGGGCGCGCGGCGGAGGGGAGCGCGCGTCGCGGCCCCGGCGGGTGCCAGCCGGGAAGCCGGCTCGCCCGTGGCCTGGGGAGCGCGCAGGAGCAGGGCCCAGGCCGCGCCCGGCCCCGGGCGATCCCCCGCGCTGGCGCATCGCCCCGCGGCTGCGCCGCAGTTGCCAGCTCACGCAGAACGTGGCCCATCAACCCTCCAGCAGGACGATCGCGGCTGCGACGTCGTCGGTGTGGGAGAGCGAGAGGTGGATGCGGCGGATCCCGAGCTGCGCCGCGTAGCGGGCCGCGCGGCCGTGCAGCCGGATGCCCGGGCGGCCGGATGCTTCCCGCAGCACCTCGACGTCCCTCCACTCCCCGCCCTCGCGCCCGTACCCGGTGCCCATCGCCTTGAAGAAGGCCTCTTTCGCCGCGAAGCGGGCGGCCAGGGAGCGATCTGGCGCGGCGAGCCGGAGGCAGTAGCCGAGCTCCGCATCGGTGAAGAGCCGCCGCAAGCCGCGCTCGGCGCGCCGCTCCCGGAACTTCCGCAGGCGCGCGACCGGGACGAGGTCGATTCCGGTGCCGACGACCATGGAGCGAATAATACGCCCAGGACCGGGTCGAAGAGAAGCTCTGGTGGGCCGGGCCCGCGGAACCTGGCCGGCGGCGTGGGAGTAACCAGTGCCGGTCGGGACAGCGGCGTGCGCGTCGCGCCGCGCAGGGCGCTCGCGGGATGCGCCTCCGGCCGTGGCCCCGCTCTTGCACCCCGCGCCCCCCGGCCAGCGCCCCCGCGCGAGAAGCGACGGCGCGGCCCACCCGCTCGTATTCTCGATCCGGGACCCGAATGCGGCTGATCTTTTCCCTCCTCGCACTGCTGCTGGCGACCCTGATCTACTCGACCGGCGAGGTTCCGGCCGCGGCGAACGCCGCCGCGGAACCGCCGCAGGCGGAGCGCGCCACGCCCCTCCCGGTCGCGCATGCCGCAACGCGCCCGCAGCCGCCGCTGGCGACCGCGCCGCCCCGGCCGGTCGAGCCGGAAGTGCTGGCACTGCGGTCCGACCTCGAGGGCGTGATCCGGAGCACCGGCTGGCGCACAGCACGGTGGAGCGTGCTGGCCGTGTCCCTCGACCGGGGCGACACGCTGTTCGCGTTCGCGCCGGATCAAGCGCTCGCGCCGGCATCCAACATGAAACTGCTGACGACGGCCGCGGCGCTGTACTACCTGGGCCCGCAGTTCCGGTACTCGACGTTCCTGATGACAGGCGGGCGAGTGGAGCGGGGCGTCTTGAACGGCGACCTGGTCATCTACGGCACCGGGGACCCAACGCTCTCCGACCGGTTCTTCGGGTCCAAGACGGCGGTCTGGGAAGCGCTGGCCGATAGCCTGCTCGCACAGGGCATCGAGGCGATCCATGGAGACGTGGTGGGCGATGCCTCGTACTTCAGCGGCCGGGCCACGGGGCTGGGCTGGCAGGAAAGCTACGTGAACGCCTCCTACGCGGCTCTGGCGAGCGCGCTCTCGTTCAACGACAACATCGTGACGCTCCGCATCCTGCCCGGAGAGCAGGTGAACTGGCGCCCGCGGGTGCAGCTCATCCCCGGCGGCAACGGGATCGCGATCGTGAACCAGGCCACGACGCGCGCGGGCCGGTCGAGGATCGACGTCGGCCGCGTGGGCTACGCCGGGCCGATCGTTCTGCGGGGCCAGCTCGCGCCCGGGAACAGAGACGTATGGCGGGCCGTACCCGTGCCGGACCCCGCGCGCTACAGCGCTGCCGTGCTGCGGGAGGTCCTGGAGCGGCGCGGCATCCGGATCACGGGAGGGGTCCGCTCCGTGCTGCGGGAAGAGGAGTCCCTGGTGGGGCGCCGCTCGGTCTTCGCTCCGGCGTTCGATGGCGAGGCAGCGCTCCGTGTGCTCGCGGTGCACCAGTCGCCGCCGCTGCAGAGCATCCTCGAGGTGACCAACAAGAAGAGCCACAACCTGTACGCCGAGCAGGTGCTGCGGACCGTCGGCCGCGTCGCGGTGGGGGAAGGGACAGTGGAGGGCGGGGTGCGTGCGGTGCGCTACATGCTCGAGTGCGAGACGGGTGCC
>DASVDH010000066.1:0-9239 GCA_036381195.1 Longimicrobiales bacterium
AGCAGATCGGCGTGTCCGTGCTGTGCGTCCCGCACGCCGCGCTCGCCAGCGGCGACCCGCTCGCGCTCGACCCGGACCCGGCTGCGGCCGTGAACGTGCTGATGCTGCACGGCGACGTCGTGGGCGGCGGCGCGGAAGCCAGGCTGCGCTACGTCAGCGAGTACGGCGGCGCGCGCATCGAGGCCGCGGCGATCCGGCCGGAGCGCTGGGACTACGTGGCGCTGGGCCATTACCACATCGCGACCGAGCTGGCGCCCAACATGTGGTACGCGGGCGGAATCGAGCGGACCTCGACCAACATCTGGGAGGAGGCGCACGGCGAGAAGGGGTTCCTGACCTACGACACGGAGACGCGGCGCGTGACGCTGCACCCCGTGCCGACGCGGCCGGTGGTGGACCTGCCCCGCTTCTCGGCCCGGGCGGACGCCAGCGCAGGCCCTTCCGCGCGGCCCCGCCACCCGGGCGTGGGCGGGGGTGAGGGCGAGGAGAGGGGATCGGCGGGTGACGGGGCGCGCGGCGCGCAACCGAGCGCGGCGCCGTCGGGCGGGGGCGCGGGGCCGCGGTGGCTGCCGGCGGAGCAGATCGACGCGCACATCCGCCGGCTCGTCGAGGCGGTGCCGGGCGGGATCGCGGGCAAGATCGTGCGGCTGGTGATCGAGGACGTGCCGCGCGAGCTGTTCCGTCAGCTCGATCACCGGCAGATCCGCGCCTACAAGGCCGAGGCCCTGCACTTCCACCTGGACGCGCGGCGGCCGGAGGTGCGGCGCGTGGTCGGGTACGGCGCGCCGTTCCGGCGCCGCACGCTGGAGGAAGAAGTCGAGAACTTCCTCCAGCGACACTGGCGGCCGTCGTCGCGGGAGATCGACGTCTCGCGGCTGATCGAGCTGGCGAAGACGTATCTCGCGGCCGAGGCCGGGGCCCAGCCGCGCGATGCGCTCGTCGAGGCGCGGATGGAGGGGTAGGGGGCGGGGGCGGGCATGCGCCTGGTCAGGATCCACCTGCTCAACTTCCGCCAGCACGCGGACACGACGATCGAGTTCCGGCGCGGGCTGACGGGGATCATCGGCCCGAACGGCGCGGGCAAGAGCACGATCCTCGAGGCGATCGGCTGGGCGATCTACGGCTCCGCGGCGATCCGCGGGACGAACGACACGCTGCGCTTCGCACGCGCCCCCGGCGGCAGCCGCGTGCAGGTCGAGCTGGTCTTCGAGCTGGCCGGCCACGAGTACCGCGTGGTCCGCACGCTGAAGAGCGCGGACGTCTTCCTGGATGGCGGGACGGCGCCCGTCGCCACCTCGCTCGGCGGCGTCACGCAGTACCTCGAGCGCCGGCTCGGCATGAGCCGCGAGGAGTTCTTCAACACCTACTTCACCGGCCAGAAGGAGCTGCAGTTCCTGGCGCAGATGGGCGCAGCGCAGCGCGCCCTCTTCCTGAGCCAGGTGCTGGGCTACGAACGTCTGCGGGTCGCGCAGGAGCGGGTGCGGCAGCGTCGCAACGAGCTGCGGCACGAGGCGGAGGGCCTGCGCGCGGGGCTGCCGGATCCCGATGCGCTGCGGGCGGAGCGGGACGCGGCAGAGAAGCGCAGGAAGGAGGCGATCGCGGCGACGCGCGCGGCGGAGAAGGCGGCGCGCGCAGCGGCGGAGCGCGCGCTGGCGCTGGCGCCCCGCTGGCGGGAGGCGCAGGCCGCGCGCGAGCAGGACCGCGAGCTCGCGCACGCGATCGGCATCGCGCGCGCGGAGCTCGAGGCCGCGGAGCGGGAGGCGGCGCGCGCGCGCGCGGAGCTGGACGCGGCCACCGCGGCGGCGGCCGAGCTGGCCGCGCTGAGGGAGCAGCTCGCTGCGCTCCCCACCGTGGTCCAGGAGTGCGAGCAGCTCGCGGAGCAGGCACGGCTGACCGAGCGCCGGCGCGCGCTCGCGGACAGCGAGCGCGCGCTGGTCGGCGAGCTGCGGGAGGGCGAGCGCCGGCTCGCCGCGGTCGAGCAGGCGCCCCGGCTGGCCGAGCAGTACGGCCGGGAGCTCGAGGAGGCGCGGCGCGAGCTGCTCGCCCTCGAGCAGGCGGTCAGCGAGCAGCTCTCGGAATGGGTGCAGAGGAAGGAGGAGGTGCGCACGCGGCTCGAGGCATACCGCAAGCGGGGCCAGGAGCTGAAGGAGCAGATGCGCATGCTGAAGCAGGCCGGGCCGGACGGCGTCTGCCCGACCTGCGAGCGGCCGCTGGGCGCCGAGTTCGAGCGCGTGTTCGCCCGGCTCCGCGACGAGTGGGAAGCGCTGGTGCAGGACGGGAAATGGCTGCGGCAGCGCGAGAGGCAGCTCGCCGGCAAGCCGGACGAGCTGGCGCGGGCGGAGACCCGGCGCGCGGAGGCACGCGCCGTCGTCGAGGAGAAGGCGCGCAAGCTCGCCCGCTGCCAGCAGGCGGTGCAGGAGCTGGACGCGTTGCGCGCGGACCGGCGGCAGCGCGAGGAGCGGCTCGAGAAGCTGCGCGCCGAGCTCGCGGCCCTGCCGGCCGACTACGACCGCGAGCGCCACCAGCGGGCGGAGGCGCGGCTCCGCGAGTTGCGCGAGCTGGAGCGGCGCGCGAGCCGGCTCGAGCCCGCGGCGGAGGCGCGGCCGGAACGGGAGCGCGAGCTGGCTGCGGCGGAGGCGCGCATCGAGGTGCTGCGCGCGCGGCTCACGGACACGGAGCGGCGGCGCGCGGAGCTCGGCTTCCGGGAGGATGCGTACCGCGAGCTGGCCGCGGAGGTCGAGCGCGCCGCGGCCGAGCAACGGGAGGCGGAGTTGCGCGTCGTCGAGCTGCGCGGCGCGGTCCAGGCCGCGGAGCAGGCGCTCGAGGCCGCGGTGCGCGCCCAGTCCGAGTACCAGGAGCGGCAGGCCGCGCTCGCCGGCCTGGAATCCGAGTTCCGCCACCACAACGAGCTGGACGCGGCGCTGGGCGAGCTGCGCGCCGAGCTCAACGCGCAGCTCCGGCCCGAGCTGGGCGAGATCGCGAGCGGCTTCCTCTCCGAGCTGACGGACGGCCGCTACACCGCCCTGGAAATCGACGAGAAGTACAATGTGCTCGTGCTGGACGAGGGCGAGGAGAAGCCGGTGATCAGCGGAGGCGAGGAGGACATCGTGAACCTCGTCCTGCGCCTGGCGATCAGTCAGATGATCGCCGAGCGCTCGGGACACCCGCTCTCCGTGCTCATCCTCGATGAGGTGCTCGGCTCGCTGGATCTCGAGCGCCGCGACAACGTCATCCAGTTGCTGCACCGCCTGGAGAACCGCTACGAGCAGGTCATCCTGATCACGCACATCGAATCCGTGCGGGAAGGCCTGGACCAGGTCATCCGCGTCGAGTTCGACGAGCGCACCGGCGCGAGCGTCGTGCGCGAGGAGGTGATCCAGCCCGCCCTCGAGGGGCTCGCGTCCTGAGGCCGGATGTGGAGGGCGATCTCCGCCGCACGCGACGTAGAGCCGCGGCTCAGGCGGTGGGGTGGGCCTGCGCTCTCTAGCCTGCGGCGTGCGGGCGCGCACGCGCGAGCAGCAGCGCGGCCCCGACGATGAGCGCGATGCCCGCCGCCTGCCCCGCACCCAGCGCCTCGCCCAGCAGCACGACGCCGATCAGCGTCGCGACGACGGGCTCCAGGGTGGCGAGCATGGCGGCAGTCGGCGCGGGCATGCGCCGCAGCGCGTTGATGTAGAGCAGGTAGGCGGCGAGCGTGGGCAGCAGGCCGAGGAGCACGAGTAGCGGCGCCGCGGCCGGGCGTTCCGTGAACGGCCGCCACGGCGGCGCCGCGAGCGAGAGCGCCAGCGCGCCGAACGCAAAGGCCCAGAACACGGTCCGGATGGGGTCGTAACGCCGGAGCGCGCGCTTGCCCAGCACCGTGTAGAGCCCGTACGTCAGGCCGGAGGCGAGGCCGAAGGCAAGGGCGCCGAGGCCGATGCGCGCGCCGCCGGCAAGGGCTGCGGCGGCGCCGGTGACGAGGAACACGCCCGCGAGCACCATGCTCAGCGCGGCGAGCTGGAGCCGCGTGAGGCGCCGCTCGCCGGAGAGGCGCGCGAGCAGGACGACGAACGCGGGCGCGGTGTACAGGAGCGCTGCGGCGTTGGCCAGCGAGGTGCGCTCGATGGCCTCGAAGTAGAGCCACTGGAAGAGCGCGACGGCCACGACGCCGTAGAGCGCGAAGAACGGCAGGTCGCGGGAACGGATGCGGAGGCGGGCGAGCGCGGGCGCGACCCACAACACGAGGCCGATGGTCCCGACAGCGGCACGCACGCTCGCCAGCTCGAGCGGCGTGAGCCCCTTCCCGTAGAGGAGCTTGCCGAAGTAGCCGAGCGTGCCCCACAGCGAGGCGGCGCCCAGCACCATGGCGGCGCCGGCGTAGCGCCCTGCCGGCCGCGCCGGCGCTACTTCCTCGCCAGCGACAGCCACGCCTCCGCGCGCTGCATGTGCCGGGCCGCCTGGACGGTGTCACCCCGCAGGGCGTGCCCCTGCGCGGCCGCGTAGTGGGCGTACGCGTAGTAGTTCGGGATCCCTCGCGTGGGCCGGTCCACCCAGTGCGTCCACTCGTCCGGGAACCCGGGCGCGTGCTGGAACACGTTCCAGAGCAGGGAGTCCGTGCGCTCGAGATCGAGGTACGGCCCGAAGATCGGCGTCAGCGGACTCTCCGGCAGCGCGACGACGCCCGGCAGCGAGTCCGGGTTCACCGGGCCGTTGTGCAGCTTGAACGCCACGCCCTGCCGGATCAGGTACGGCCACAGGTTCAGCTCCTCGTACGCCTGCGTCGTGGTCGCGAAGTAGATCGGACGGTCGTCGATCGCATTCGTGATGATGAAGCCGAGGAAGATGTCCGCGGGGATCATGATCGTGCCGCGCGGGATCGTCGTCTCGATCGCGCCCGCGGCGAACGTGTGGGCCTCCTGCGTGATGAACGGGCCCGTGTTCGCGATCTCGTCGATCTGCTGGTCCGTGAGCTGGATGATGGAGCGCGTGGGCGGCCGGCGGCCCGGCGCGGGCGCGAGCGCCGGCTGGCCGGGCCGGTCCTCTGTCAATGCCTCGTCCACCTTGTAGAAGCCCGGCGCCTCCTCCGGCTCGAACGGCCGCTGGCAGATGATGCGCGTCGGGTCGTCCGCCGCGCTCTGGCCCGGCGCGCAGGGCGTGGTGAGCTGCCGGAGCTGCTTGACGTACCACGGCGTGTTCAGGTAGCTCATGACGATCACCGTCACGTCCCGCCGGATGCCCTCGACCTCCTGGAGGTACCAGAGCGGGAACGTGTCGTTGTCGCCGTTGGTGAAGAGCACGGCGTAGGGCTCCACGCTCATGAGCAGGTTGTAGGCCCAGTCACGCGCGGAGTAGTCGTGCGCGCGGCTCGCCCAGCTCCAGTTGAGCACGAGCGGCACGAACGCGAGCGCGAGCACCGGGGCCGCGAGGAGCTGCGCGCGTCGCGGCCGCGCCGCCGCGCCCGCCAGGTGCTCGCGGAGCCCTGCCGCCACGCGCTGCCACAGCGCCACGACGCCCAGCCCGGCCCACAGCCCCCAGACCGAGAACCCCACGATGAAGAAGTAGTCCCGCTCGCGGACCTCGTGCATCTCCATGTCCGGGAAGCGGTCCGTCGCGAACGAGTACCCGTAGCGGAAGTTCAGGTAGAACGTCAGTCCGAACGAAAGCGTGAGGAAGAGGATGCCGATGAACGCCCAGCTCGTGCGGTCCTTCCGGTAGTGCACCAGCGCGCCGTAGAGGCCGAGCAGGAGGAACGCGAGCGTGAACAGCGGCCGCGCGCCGCCGAACAGCGGATCCGGCCCCGCCACCGAGCGCGCCCACTGCCAGTCGAAGTACTGGAAGTAGTTCCCGAGCTGTGCGACGAACAACGAGAGGCTGCGCGGCATCCCCGGCTGGGTCGGATCCGCCAGAACGGACGGCTTGCTGTACTGCTTGCGGGTCAGCGACTCGAGCAGCGCCGTCCAGGTGCTGGGGTCCGCCTCGTTGATGACGGGGTCCAGCGAGGCGCGGAGCGGCAGGAACAGGTGGATGGAGAGCCCCAACACCGCCACCGCCGCCGCCGCCGCGTACAGCCGCCAGTTCAGCAGCGTCCGCGGGGCGACCATGAGCACGAACAGCGCGAGCGACGGCGCGACCAGGAACGCCATCAGATGGTTGCCGACGGAGAGCGCCAGCACGAAGATCATGAGCAGGAGCAGGTTGTCGTCCTTGCCCTGCCCGAGATTGTCCCGCCAGCGGAAGGCCAGCCAACTGAGCAGCGCGATCGTGAAGAGCGAGACCGTGTAGACCTTCTCGTTCACGTTCGACTGGTTCCACACCGTGAACGCGGTCGCGCTCACCAGCACCGCCACGCCCGCCGCCACCAGCCGCACCGTCCGGTTCGGCGTCAGGAACGCGGCCACGCGGTGCATGACCAGGAACCAGAAGCCGTGCGCCAGCGCGCTCATGGTCGCGCTGAAGAGGTTGATCCGCACGGCGACCGAGAATCCCGTGGGCGCGAGCAGCAGCTCCCAGGCCCGCGCCAGCACCACGAAGAGCGGGTTGCCGGGCGGGTGCGGGATGCCCAGGATGTGGGCGGTCGCGATGTACTCGCTCGTGTCCCAGAACTGCGTCGTGCGCGCCAGCGTGACGGCGTAGAGCGTGAAGACGGCCAGCACCGCAACCCCCGCCGCAACGTACGGCGGACGGTACGCCTCCCCTTCGCCGCCCTCCACTGCCGGCCGCGGCGCGCGCCGTGCCTCCATGGTCTGCTTCATCTGTTCGCGTCCCAGGTGTTCCGGATTCCGCGCGAGCGGACCGCCCCGGTTTACCCGCTCCCGACCCCCCCGTTCCGGGAACCGGCCCCTCGCCTCGTTCGGCGGAGAACGCCGCGTGGCCCGGAAAGATGGCGCCCCCGCCCCGGGGGCGGAAGGCGTCCGGGCCGCCCTCGCGTGCAGGCCGCCACGGACCGGCTGGCAGGGCAGCACCCGGCGTACGTGGTGGAGCTGCTCCGCTCGGCGGACCCGATCGTGGTGGCGGGCGCCGCGGCGGGGGCCGGCCGCCTGCGTCCGCGGTGGCCGGGTGGGGAGCCCGCCCGGCCGGGGCCGGCCCGGCGGGCCGGCGCGGCTCGGCCGGGGCGGCGGCCGTGCGCCGCCTCGGGCGGTGCGCTTCTTGCCCCCGGAGAGAAGCCGGACGGGACACGTTTCGGCGCGGGGGCGGCCATGCCGGGCACGGACAGCAGGGAAGCGGCGTACAGCCAGGCGCGGGCGGAGCTGTTCCACGAGATGCTGCGGGCCGGGCTGTTCGATCGGGACGAGCACGAGCGAGGCGAACAGGTGGCCGCGATCGTCCACGCGCTGCGCCGCCGCTACCCCGAGCTGGACGCGCAGATGGAGCGACGCCTGATCGGCGAGGGAATGCAGCGGACGTACGGGGAAGCGACGACCAGCGAGGCCGCGCAGAAAGGCCGGGAGGCAGGCGGCTGAGCCCGGATTGCGGGTCGGGAGGCGCCGGCCGCGGCGCGGCGCGAGTCAGGTGGCGGTGGCGGGTCGAAGGAGAAACGCGGTGAGCGGCAGGCGCGGCGGGCGGGCCGCCACACGGCGGCCCCCCCGCGCCCGGATCAGAAGAGCCGGAGCCGCAGCCCCAGCGTGGCGAAGATGTCGTTCTGCATCTTGCGATCTGCGTCCTCGTCCTCGAGCTCGAACCAGCTCACGTAGTCGCTGACTTCGGCACGCAGCGCGAGAGGGCCGAGCGAGACGTCCACGCCGGCGCCGCCGTGCAACGTGAAGTCCGTCTGGTCCTCCGGGAAGAGGTCCTGCACTCCGGAATCGAGCTCGGAGACCTCGAAGTCGTAGCGCTTCACGCCCGCCCCTCCGACCAGGTACGGCTGCACGACGATCAGCCGCGGGAGGGGGCGGAGCACGACGTCGCCCGTCAGGGCCAGCAGCTTCGCGCCGGCCTCGTCCTCGCCGCTGCTGATCCCCTTGAGCGACAGCTTCGAGTTGGTCGCGTAGTCGAACCCCGCCCGGAACCCGATGGGGGAGAGCGGGATCCCGACCTCGAGGCCGAGCCCCACGCCGAGGGTTCCCTTCATGTCCGCCTCGACCTGCCCGACCGTGCTGCTCACCTCGGCCAGGTTGCTGCCGGACACGAAGATGCCCGCGCGCGGCACGACCTGGAGCCGCTGGGCCTCTGCGTCGGCTACGCTCGCCAGCAGGAGCGGGGCGCCAACGAGAAGAGTTTTCACGAACGTGCGCATGCGGTTTCGACCTCCGGATGGTGTCCACGGTCGAGCGGCGGCCGCCCGGCGCCGGGAAGGCCGCCGCTCGCTGGGGGCGCATCGGTGGGGAGAGGGCACTCTGCGGGGCCCGCTGCGTTGCAAGCCCCGGGCCAGGGCCCGGTGATGCGGAACCCCGCGGCCGTTCCGGCGGACGGCGCGGCGAGGCGCTGGCCGCTCAGCGTTCCATGAGGATGCCCCCGCCCGGCAGGACTTCCGCGCGCCAGCCGGGCGGCAGCCAGGCGGTGGCGCTGTACTCCGTGATGATCGCGGGGCCGCCGAGCCGGTGGCCGGCCAGGAGTCGCGCCCGTCCGTAACGAGGGACACGCACGGCCTCGCCGTGGAGGACGATGGCCTCGACCGCGTCCGGCCGGGGATCGGGCGAAGGGGCCGGGGGCAGGCGGGGCTCGGGGACGGTGGGGCCCGGAGCCGTCGCCTCGACCCGGAGCGTGACCGCCTCCACCGCCGCGCCCCGCCGCGCGAACCCGTACCGCGCCTCGTGCGCCGCGTGGAATGCTTCCACCCAGTCCTCCGCCGGGACTCGCAGCTCGTAGCTCTGGCCGCGGTACCGGGCGTCGATCCAACAAGCTAGGGTTACGCGCGCGCGAGGAACGCCCTCCGCTTCCATCGCGGTGACGGCGTCCGCTGTGAGCCGGGCGAACTCCGCCTCCAGCCGGCCGGCCGCCGCATCGGCGGCCAGCAGCACGGTGCGGGAGGCGTCCTTCCGCAGGGGCGAGACCAGCATGCCGAACGCGGAGAGCAGGCCCGGGTCCGGCGGGAGCAGGATGCGTGGGATGCCGAGCCGCTCCGCGAGCTCTGCGGCGTGCAGCCCGCCGGCCCCGCCGAAGGAGACGAGCGTGAAGTCCGCCGGGTCGTAGCCGCGCTCGACGCTGATGACGCGCAGCGCGCCCTCCATGGCCGTGTTCACCACGGCGAGCACGCCCTCCGCGGCCTCTTCCGGCGAGCAGCCCAGGCGCGCGCCCAGCCCGGCGAGCGGCGCGGCGATGCG
>DASVDH010000067.1:0-2852 GCA_036381195.1 Longimicrobiales bacterium
GCCGGCTCGATCCCCTTCGTCATTGTCGTCCTCGCCTCGATCGGCGTGAACCCCTCGTTGATCGCGATCATCTTCGGCGTCGACCGGATCCTGGACATGTGCCGGACCACGCTGAACGTCGCGGGCGACGTCACGGCGGCCACCTACGTCGCCCGTTCCGAGGGCTACCCGATCAAGGGCGGCTGGACGTAGCTTTCGTGCGCGTGCGCGTGCGCGTGCGCGTGCGCGACGGGGGCGCGGCGGCCATGCGGCGCGCCGCGCCCCCGGAGCGCCTCAGCCGCCGAACTCCCAGGCGAATCCCACGTACGCCGCGCGGCCCGGCACGAAGGTCGCCGAGATGTCGCAGTCCGTCTCGTCGGTCAGGTTCTGGACGTCGAGGAACACGCGTCCCTCGCGGAAGCGGTAGCTCACGCGTCCGTCCGCGCGGGTCTGTTCCTGCTCGGCACCGGAGACGCAGGCGCCGTCGCTGATCGCCGGCGCATCCCTTCCCGCGCGGCGGCCGTAGCGGACGCGCGCGGCGACGAGGAGGTTCTCAGCGAAGAGCGGGCGCTCGATGGCGAGCGATGCGGTCCGGGTGAGCGGGCGCAGCGCGTATCTCGAGATGTAGCCGCCGGTGTCCTCGCCATCGAACGACAGTGCGGTGGCGCCGAGCGTCCAGCGGGCGCCGAGCGGACCGGCGAGGACGGCTTCCAGCTCGAGGCCGCGGAAGGTGGCATCCTCGACGTTGCGGGCGCGCCACGGGGCGTCCGGCGCCGGGAGGTCGGCGGCCGGCCGCGCCCAGTCGATCAGATCCTCGGCCGCGCGGACGAACCCGGTGATGCCGAGGCGAACGCCTGCGGCCGGCGTGAGGTCCGCGCCCAGTTCCGCACTCCATGCGCGCTCGGGCTCGAGGTCGGCGCTGCCGACGTTCTCCGGGCCGACGTAGTAGCGGTCCGTCCAGGTCGGCGTGCGGAAGGAGCGGCCGACGGAGCCGCGCAGCCGGAGCCGGTCGGAGGGCCAGAGCGCGGCGGCGAGTGACGGCGCGAGAAAGCCGCCGAAGGTCTCGTGCCAGTCGGCGCGGAGGCCGACATTCAGGACCGCCCGGCCAATGCTCCCCAGCGCGGCTTCACCGAAGACGGCGCCGCGGTCCTCTTCGCGGTCGCCGAGACTGCTGCTCTCGAGCACGTCGCGGTACGCCTCGCCGCCGATGACCAGGCGGAGCGAAGGCAGCGCGGCGTAGCGCGCGACCAGCTCGCCGCCGAACTGCCAGGACGTGTGGCGGTTGCGGTAGAACGAGGGATCATCACGGTAGAGCAGAAAGTCGTCATCGTGGCGGCGGACGGTGATGCGTGGCTCGAGCGCGACCCGCGCATCGGCGGGCGCGAGCACGGCCAGCGAGGCCGTGGCGGTGCGCGTCTCCTCGAACTCGTCGTACGGCGCCTGCGGCGGCGTGTAGAAGGCGCGGGCGCCGAAGTCCCGGGCGGCGAAGGCGACGTCCGCGCGCAACGTGCGGTCGCCGAGCCGGCCATCCGCCGCGAGCCGGCCCTCCGCGCTCCGGAAATCGGTCCCGGGCCGATGGCCGTCCGATCGCCGGTACGCGCCCGCGGCGCGGATTCCCAATGCATCGCCGTCGAACCCGGCCGACGCCGTGGCGGCGCCGGTGCCGAACGAGCCGCCCTCGACGCTCACCCGCACGCCCTCCGCGCCGCGCCGCGTCACGATGTTGATGACGCCGCCCACGGCATCCGCGCCGTAGAGCGCGGTGGCCGGTCCGCGCAGGACCTCGATGCGCTCGACCTCGGCCAGCGGGATGGCGAGGTCGAGGTCGAAGTGGCCGGTCTGCGCGCCGCTCATGCGCGCCCCATCGACCAGGACGAGGACCTGTTCGAACGAGCCGCCACGCAACGAGAGGTCGGCCTGTGCGCTCGAGCGCGCCTGGAGATCGACGCCGAGCGCCCAGAACAGCACGTCCGCCACCGTGCGGGCCGGCGTCGCGGCAAGCGCCTCCGCGGTGATCACCTCGACGGCCCGCGTCGCCACCGGCAGCGCGGTCGAGGCGCGCGAGCCGACCCGCACCGCGAGCGTGTCGATCGAGACCAGCGGCGTCTGTGCGGCGGCGCCTCCCGCCCCCACGACCACGGCGATGAGCGCGCAGGTGGCGGCACGCACCGGTGTGCGACGTCGCCGAACCGGATCCTCGAACCGGCGGCCGCCGCGCACGCGCGTGGCCGACCCGAACATCTCTTCTTTCATCTCCCCTCCTCCATCAGAGTCGATCCCCTTGCGCCCCCGCACGGACCCGGAACGCTTCGCCCGCGAGCGGGACCACCTGCGGCGCACCCGCATCCGGCCCCGGCCCCGGGTGCGCGGCCACGGTCACCGGCCAGCGGTAGACCGCTTCCAACACATCCCGCCGCAGGACCTCGTGCGGCCGCCCCTCGGCGGCCGCGCGGCCGCGGTCCAGCAGCAGGAGGCGATTCGCGTAGCGCGCCGCGAGATTCAGGTTGTGCGTCACGACCAGCACCGTCACGCCGTCCCGCGCCGCCAGCGCGGCCAAGAGCTCGAAGATCGCCATCTCGTGGTGCACATCCAGCGATGCGGTCGGCTCATCCAGCACCAGCGCCACCGGCTCCTGCGCCAGCGCCCGCGCCAGGCGCGCGAGCTGTCGTTCACCGCCCGAAAGGCGCGAGAGCGGCCGGTCCGCCAGCTCCAGGATGTCGCAGCGCCCGAGTGCAAGCGCCACCGCCCGCCGGTCCGCCGCACCCTCGCGGCGCCACGTACTCAGGTGCGGGTAGCGGCCCATGGCGACGAGTTCGCGTACGGTCAGCGGAAACGGCGCCTCTTCGTGCTGTGGCACGACGCCGATTCGTCGC
>DASVDH010000068.1:0-64273 GCA_036381195.1 Longimicrobiales bacterium
GTGCGGCGTGAAGACCAGGTCGTAGCCGTGCTCCAGCAGCGTGCGCCGGAGGAACTCCTCGATGGTGTAACGGATCAGCCCGCCGTTCGGGTGCCAGTGGATCAGCCCCGCGCCCACCTCCGGGTGCACGCTGAAGATCCCCAGCTCCCGGCCGAGCTTGCGGTGGTCGCGCCGCCTGGCCTCTTCCAGGCGCTCGAGGTACTCCTCCAGGTCCTTTTCCGTGAACCAGGCCGTGCCGTAGATGCGCTGGAGCATCTGGCGCCGTTCGTCCCCGCGCCAGTACGCCCCCGCCGTGGAAAGCAGCTTGAAGTGCTGCACGCGCCCCGTGGACGGGACGTGCGGGCCGCGGCACAGGTCGAGGAACGGCCCGTTGCGGTAGACCGTGATGACCTCGTCCTCGCCCATCTCCTCGAGGCGCTCGAGCTTGAGCGGGTCATCGGCGAACAGCTCGCGGGCCTCTTCCTTGGTCACCACGCGCCGCTCGAACGGGTCGTTGCAGCGCACGACCTCGCGCATCCGGTTCTCGATCTCCTGGAGCTCCTCGGGCGTGAAGGGGCGCTCGACCTCGAAGTCGTAGTAGAAGCCGTTTTCGATCGGCGGGCCGAAGCCGATGCGCGCCTCCGGCCGGACCTGGCGCACGGCCGTCGCGAGGATGTGGGCCGCGGAGTGCCGCAGCAGGTCGAGCGCCTCCGGGCTCTTCTCCGTGATGATCTCGAGCCGGACGTCGTGCTCGAGCGGGCGGCTCATGTCCACGATCTGCCCGTCCACCCGCGCCGCCAGCGCGGCGCGCGCGAGCCGCGGTCCGATCCGCTCGGCGACCTCCTGCGGCGTGGTGCCGCGCGGCATCTCGAGCACGGAGCCGTCGGGAAGAGTGACGCGGATGTTGTCCACAGCGGTGGCTGACATTTGGTCGTCCGTTCCTCCGGGGCCCGCGCGCCGCGGCACGCCCCCTGGCCGGTGGGGGCGCCGCGAGACCCGTCACGGACGCCCCGTAGAACGAAAACGGCCCCTCGACTCTCGAGAGGCCGCGTCCGTCCCAGGCCACGCCGTCCGCTCAGCGCGCGCAGGCCGGCACGCCGCCTCTCCGGGAGAGCCGGGTCGTGGCCGTGGTGCGCGTGCGGCGACGACGGAGCATGGTTCGGTTGCCTCGAAACGTTGAAGTTCCTCGTCGAATTCTAACCCGGATCGAGTGGAGCGTCAAGGCGGGGTTCGTTTACGTGCACGTGCACGTGTACGTGTACGTTTACGTTTACGTGCACGTGTATGGGAGTGGGGACGCCCGCGACGCGTCCTCCCCTTCCCCTCCCCCGCCTACGCCCGCGCCCGGGGAGGGCCGGGGAGAGGGCAAGAGAAAGCCCTCCGCGCCGCGCGCGGAGGGCTCCCCTGTGGAGCGGGATCCCAGGGGGGCGAGGCCGGGGTCTCCCCCGCCCTCGCCCTGGCCCTGGCCCTGGCCTCAGTACATCCCGCCCATGCCGCCGCCGGGCATCGACGGCGTCTTCTCGGGCTCCTTCTTCTCGACGACCACCGCCTCCGTGGTGAGCAGGAGGCTGGCGATGGACGCCGCGTTCTGGAGCGCCGTGCGGGTGACCTTGGTCGGGTCGATCACGCCCGCGTCGACCAGGTCCTCGTACGTGTCCGTCTGGGCGTTGTAGCCGAAGTTGACGTTCTTGTCCGCGCGGACGCGCTCGACCACGATCGAGCCCTCGGCGCCCGCGTTCTCCGCGATCTGGCGGAGCGGCTCCTCGAGCGCGCGCAGCACGATCTGCACGCCGATCTGCTCGTCCGTGTCATCCAGCTTGAAGTCCTTGAGCCTCTGCTGGACACGCACGAGCGCGACGCCGCCGCCCGGGACGATGCCCTCCTCGACCGCGGCGCGGGTCGCGTGCAGCGCGTCCTCGACGCGGGCCTTCTTCTCCTTCATCTCCGTCTCGGTCGCCGCGCCGACGTTGATCACGGCGACGCCGCCCGCGAGCTTGGCCAGCCGCTCCTGGAGCTTCTCGCGGTCGTAATCCGAGGTGGACTTGTCGATCGCGACCCGGATCTCGTTGATGCGCCCCTTGATCTTCTCGGGGTCACCCGCGCCATCCACGATCGTCGTGTTGTCCTTGTCCACGACGATCCGCTTGGCCCGGCCGAGGTCGGAGATGACCGCGTTCTCGAGCTTGAAGCCGACCTCCTCGGAGATCACCTGGCCGCCGGTCAGGATCGCGATGTCCTGCAGCATGGCCTTGCGGCGATCACCGAAGCCCGGCGCCTTGACCGCGCAGACCTTGAGCGTGCCGCGCAGCTTGTTGACGACCAGGGTGGCGAGCGCCTCGCCCTCGACGTCCTCGGCGATGATCAGGAGCGGCTTGCCCATCTGCGCGACCTTCTCGAGGATCGGCAGCAGGTCCTTCATCGAGCTGATCTTCTTGTCGTGGATCAGCACGAGGGAGTCCTCGAGGACTGCCTCCATGCGCTCCGGATCGGTCACGAAGTAGGGCGAGAGATAGCCGCGGTCGAACTGCATGCCCTCGACGGTCTCGAGGGTGGTCTCCAGGCCCTTGGCCTCCTCGACCGTGATGACGCCATCCTTGCCGACCTTCTCCATGGCGTCCGCGATCAGGTTGCCGATCTCCGCGTCGTTGTTGGCCGAGATCGTGCCGACCTGGGCGATCTCCTTCTTCCCCTTGGTGGGCGTCGAGATCTTCTTGAGCTCGTCGACGACCTTCTCGACCGCCTTGTCGATGCCGCGCTTGAGCGCCATGGGGTTGGCGCCCGCGGTGACGTTCTTCAGCCCCTCGCGGAAGATGGCCTGGGCGAGGACGGTCGCGGTCGTGGTGCCGTCACCGGCGAGGTCGCTGGTCTTGGTGGCGACCTCCTTGACCATCTGGGCGCCCATGTTCTCGATGGGGTTCTCGAGCTCGACCTCCTTCGCGACGGTCACGCCGTCCTTGGTGACCGTGGGCGCACCGAACTTGCGGTCGATGACGACGTTGCGGCCCTTGGGGCCGAGGGTGACCTTGACGGCCTCGGCGAGCTGGTCTACGCCGCGCTTCAGCGCCGAGCGCGCGTCGACGTCGAAGTGTAGTTCCTTGGCAGCCATCTGGCTTCCTCCACTGTTCTCGAGAATCGATGAACTGGGTTACGGCTTGACGATCGCGAGCACGTCGGACTCGCGGAGGATGAGGTACTGCTCGTCGCCGACCGTGACTTCGGTGCCGCTGTACTTGCCGTAGAGGACGCGATCGCCCTCCTTGACCTCGGGGGCGACGCGCTTGCCGTCATCGGTGAGCTTGCCGGGGCCGACGGCGACGACCTCGCCCTGCTGCGGCTTTTCCTTGGCGGTGTCCGGGATGTAGAGGCCGCCCTTCATCTGCTCGGTCTCCTCGAGCGGCTTGACGACGATCCGGTCCGCGAGGGGCTGGATGCGTGTCGCAGACGCCGTAGGCATAACGAGATCCTCCGGGTTGAAGAGGTGGAGTGTTTGGTGCTGGGTGTTAGCACTCACTGCTGTTGAGTGCTAACAACAGCCCGAATCTAGCCAGCTCGCATGGCCTGTCAAGGGCCCGGGCAACTGCCCGATTCGCAGCCAGACGCCGCGCGTGCACGCGCTGTGCCACACGCCCGGCGCCACTCCGGCAGCCGGAGCCTGCCGACTTGACCGACGCCCGCGCACGCCGCCGCGCCGACGGCCGCCGGATGGCAACGGGGGTCGGAGCCCATGGCCCCGACCCCCGGATTCGCGACGAACCGCCGCCGGTCAGCGCGAACTGCGGCCGCGGTCCCCGCGACCGGCTGCCGGCCCTCGCGCTCCCGGGGCTGCCGCGAAAATGCCGCGGCTGGCGCCACGCAGGCCCGCACCACTCCTCGCCTCGTCGAGGCGCACGACGTGCTGGGCCTTCAGCCCCTTGGGTTCCTGGATCACGTCGAACTCGACGCGCTCGCCCTCTGCCAGGGTACGGAATCCGGGGGCCTGAATGGCCGTGTGATGAACGAACACGTCGGGGCCGTCATCCTGCTGGATGAAGCCGTAGCCCTTTTCCTGGGAAAACCACTTCACCGTGCCTGTGGTGCGAGCCATGTCGTCCTCTACCCCTGGTTGGAAGCAGTCGCACGCGGGCCAAACGGCCCGCCGTCAGAGGGCGACTGCACGGATCGGGCCCGAACGGCGGGGCTGCGGACGGCGGCACGCGGCATGGCCCGGACGGCCGGCGCCCGGGCACGGAGGGCTCGGGGGCTCAGGGGGCTCGCTCGGACGGCTCCGAGGGCTCCGAGGGCTCCGAGGGCTCCGAGGGCTCCGAGGGCTCAGAGGGCTCAGAGGGCTCAGAGGGCTCAGAGGGCTCAGAGGGCGAAGACGATGAGGACAGCGAGGTCGGTCACGGCCCATGCACGCAGGGCCGCGTACATCCCCCGCTGATGCTGCGCCGGCTGCATGGTCGCATGGTTCCGGAGCCAGGGGACGAGGACGGCGAGCCACGCGGCGAGCGGCAGCGCGAGCAGGAGCCACCGCCAGCCGGCCGCGCCGAGGGCGGCGGCGAGGAAGAAGAGCGCGAACGCGGCCAGTGTGGCCAGCAGTGCTACACGGAGCGAGCGCCGCATGCCGAGCACGAGGGCCAGCGTGCGGTCTCCGCGGCGGCGGTCCTCCTCGTACTGGTAGAGCTGGGTCAGGGGATAGAGAGCCGCGAAGAGTGGGCAGAAGGCGAGCATGACGAGCAGCGCCCAGGGCTCGAGGGGCCGGCCGGTGAGCGCCCAGCCGGCGAGGGGCGTCAGCGTGCCGAAGCCCCACATGTTGATGAGCCAGTCCGCGCCGGCGACCGCCTTGAGCCGCAGCGGGGGCACCGAGTAGAGGACCGAGAGGACGAAGCAGGCGGCGTAGTCGAGCGCGAAGAGCGGAGGCAAGAGGAACGCGCAGGCCTGGCCGGCGGCGATGAGCGCGAGGGCGAACGCGGCGAGGTGCCGTGGTGGCGGCGGCGGGGCTTCGAGGTAGCCGATGTCTCCCGTGTCCCGGTCGTAGGCCGAGTTGAGGGCGAGCGTGCCGCCGTTCAGGCAGATGACCCACAGCGCGAGGCCGAAGAGCGCCTCCCCCGCCGTCTCGGCGATCGCGCCGGCGCGGAGCCCGACGGCGAGCAGGGTGCCGAGCGCCGTATGGGCCGCCATGATGGGCCATTCGGCGGGCCGCAGGTGCAGGACGTAGCTGAAGGATTCGCCGGGCGCGATGCGGTAGCCGAGTCGCCGCCAGACGTTCAGCGCGCGCGAGCGCGCGGCCTGGCCCCCGCGCCCCGCGTCCATCACCGGGCGCGGCGCCCGGCCGAAGGGCGCTTGAGGGGGGTGACGCGGATGCCGGACCCGACTTCCTCCAGGTGGCGGTGCGCGAACTCGAGGCCGTACAGGGTGAGGAACGGCTCGATCGTGTCCACGGAGCTGCAGTGGGGCGCGATGAGGGGCGCGAGGCCTCCGGTGGCGACCACGAGCGCATCGGGCCGGCCCCACTCCGCCTTGATGCGACGGACGATGCCGTCGATCGAGTCCACGGCGCCGTAGAAGATCCCGCTGCGCATGCAGTTCTCGGTGCGCCGGCCGATGACCTGCGGAGGCGGCTCGAGGTCCACGCGGGGCAGCTTGGACGTGCGGCGCACCAGCGTCTCCGCGCTCGTGCGCACGCCCGGCGCGATCACGCCGCCCAGGAACACGCCGTCGGCGGTGATGCAGTCGAAGGTGTTGGCGGTGCCGAGGTCTACGGCCACGGTGTCCCGGCCGTACAGGTGCATGGCGGCCAGCGTGTTCAGGATGCGGTCCGCGCCGACCGTCATGGGCTCCTCGACGTCCAGCCGGATCGGCAACGGACTGGACGCGTTGATCGCGCGTGCGGTCACACCCAGGTGGCGGGAGCACATTTCCAGGAACACGGGCGTGAGCGGCGGCACGACCGAGCCGATCGCAGCGCCGCGGACCAGATCCAGGTCGAGACCGGACTCGCGCACGAGGGAGCGGACGAGCAGGCCGAGCTCGTCCACCGTCCGCTCCGGCTCGGACGAGATGCGCCAGTGGTCGAGCAACTCCCCGGACTCGAACAGCCCGAATACGGTTTCGGTGTTCCCGATGTCGAAGGCCAGGATCATGGTCTTCCACTCCCTGTGATCGACTCGTCCTCCGCCACGACGCGGAGGGTGCCGCTCCGGATCGCGACGACGAGCCCTTGCGGATCACGGAGCAGCAGCGAGCCGTCTGCGGCGATTCCCTGCACCGTTCCGCGCTCGCGCCCGTCCACGGTGACGGTCCGGCCGCGCAGCACGTCGCGCCGGCGGATCCCCGCGAGCAGGCCGGAATCCAGCGGCCTCGCCCCGTGCGCCGCGATGCGGCGGACTTCGGCGATGACGCGGCCGGCCAGGGCCGGCCGCGAGACGCGTCGGCCGGTGGCGAGGAGCAGCGACGTCGCCCCTGCCCCGAGCTCCGCGGGGAGCTCCGCCGCCGTCTGGCAGACGTTGATGCCGATGCCGGCGACGACGTAGCCCGCGGAGTCGCCGGCGAGCGCTCCCTCGCAGAGGATTCCGGCCACCTTGCCGCCGCCGGGCATCAGCACGTCGTTGGGCCACTTGATCCCGGCCCGGATCCGGGCGGTCCGGCCGATGGCGCGGGCCACGGCGAGCCCGACCAGCAGGGGCAGCACGCCTGGGGCGGCCTCTCCCGCGCCGAAGCGTGCAGGACGCAACACGATGCTGAGGAGGAGGGCACGGCCGGGCGGGGCGTGCCACCTGCGGCCCCCGCGGCCGCGGCCCGCCGTCTGGTGGTCCGCCAGGACAGCGGTCCCCTCGGGCGCGCCGTCCTCGGCCAGCTCCCGGGCGATGTCGTTGGTGGAGGAGACGGTCCGGAACACGAGCAGCCGTGGGACCGCCCAGAGCGAGCGCCAGTGCTCGCGAGGCTGGCCCTCCCAGGTCTCCGACGGGATACGGTCGTGCATCATCCGGATCTGGCCCGAATCCTCCGCTGCGAGGGCGCCCGTCCGGCCATCAGCGCCCGAGCGCGAGGGTCAGCAAGAACAGCCCGCCCGCGATCCACACGTAATAGGCGAACGCGTAGAACGCCTGGCGCCGCAACAGCCAGACGAGCGTCCGGATCGCGAGGATGCCGGCGACCAGTGCGGCGACGAAGCCGGCGAACAGCGGCGCGCCTCCCACCGTGCGCCACGAGTCCCCGATCTCCGGCGCTTGCAGCACCGCGGCGCCCACGATGGCCGGAATGGAGAGCAGGAACGAGAACTCCGCGGCCTGCTCGCCGGACATGCGGCCCCAGAGCGCCGCCGTGATCGTCGCGCCGGATCGTGAGATGCCCGGGAGGATGGCGAAGGCCTGGGCGACGCCGATCCCCAACGCGAGGCGCGGGGCCGGCCGCTCGACGACGAGATCGGAGCGGCGGGATCGCGTGCTCCAGAGGAGGACGCCGGTCATCAGCAGCATGAACCCGGTGACGGCAGGCGCGTCGAAGGCGCGTTCGATCGCGTCCTCGAAGAGGGTGCCGACCAGGCCGGCGGGGACCGTCGCCAGCGCGAGCAGGCCGATGAAGCGCATGGCGTCGCGATCCCCGCGCAGGGCGCCGAGCACGAGCTGCCGGAGCCGCTCGTGGTAGACGACGATCACGGAAACCAGGGTCGCGACGTGCAGGACGACCTCGAACGCGACGCCCGGCGCGTTCACGCCGAGCAGCGTCTCTCCGATCACGAGGTGGCCGGAGCTCGAGACGGGCAGGAACTCGGTGAGGCCCTGGATGAGCCCGAGCAGGATCCCTTCGAGCACGCTCACGATGAGAGCACTCGCCGGTAGAGGGCCTCATAGCGCGGCACGATCCGATCTGCGCTGAAGCGCGTGGCCGCCTCTCGGGCCGCGGCGCTCGCCGTCTGCCAGCGCGCGGGATCGGCCAGCAGGGTGACGATGGCATCCGCCATCGCGGCCACGTCGCCCAGCGGCACGAGGAACCCGGCCTCGCCGTCCGGCACCAGCTCGGGAACGCCGCCCACGGCGGTGGCGACGACGGGGACGCCGCAGGCCATCGCCTCGAGCGCGACGAGGCCGAACGCCTCCGATTCGCTGGGCAGCAGGAGCACGTCCGCGCAGGCGAGCAGCTCGGCGACCGAGGACTGCTTGCCGAGAAAGGTGACGCGCGCCGCCACGCCCTCCTCCTCGGCCACCTTCTGCGCGAGGCCGCGGGCCGGCCCGTCTCCCACCAGGACGAGCCGCGCCGGCACGCGGCGGCTCGCGCGGGCGAAGGCGCGGACCACGTCATCGACGCGCTTGACCGGGCGGAAGTTCGAGATGTGCATGACGATCTTCTCGCCCTCGGGCGCGAGCTGACTGCGATGGCACCCCTCCAGGTCCCGGCGGTAGCGCTCGAGATCCACGAAGTTGGGGATCACCTCGATGGAGTCCGCCGGGATGTCGAACCGCCGGACGGTCTCGCGGCGCAGGTATTCCGATACCGCGGTGACGCCATCGGAGCGGAGGATGGAGAAACGCGTGATGCTGTGGAACGACGGGTCCTGGCCGACCAGCGTGATGTCCGTCCCGTGCAGCGTCGTGATCACCCGGATCTCGGTGGGCCGGAGCATCTCCCGAGCGATCCAGGCGGAGGTGGCGTGCGGCACGGCGTAGTGGACGTGCAGCACGTCCAGCCGGCGCCGCACCGCCGTGCCGTGCATGGCCGCGGCGAGCGCCAGCGAGTACGGCGGATAGTCGAAGAGGGGGTAGGACGGCACCTCGACCTCGTGGTAGTAGACGCGCTCCACGAAGTAGGGCAGCCGAAACGGCTGCGCGTAGGTGATGAAGTGCACCTCGTGCCCGCGCCGCGCGAGCTCGAGGCCCAGTTCCGTCGCCACCACGCCCGAGCCGCCGTACACGGGGTAGCACGTGATGCCGATCCTCAGCAGTCGGTCTTCCATCGTTCCGTCAACTCGCCGGCGAGCTCCTCCAGAGGCCGCGATGCGTCGATCCAGTGCGCGCCCGGTGGGAGCTGGTGCCGGAACCAGGTGAGCTGGCGGCGCGCGTAGCGCCGCGTCGCCCGCTGGATCGCGGCGATCGCATCTTCCAACCCGTAACGTCCCTCGAGGTACGGCACCATCTCGATGTACCCCGTGGCGCTCATGCCGGGGTCCTCGGGGCCGTATCCGCGCGCCAGCAGGCGGCGTACCTCCTCCACCAGCCCCGCCTCCACCATCTCATGGACGCGCGCATCGATCCGGCGCCGCAGCTCCGGCCAGGGGAGATGGAGCACGAAGATCAGCGGGCGGAGGGGCGGCGCGGAGGGCGCCGCGTGCTCGTGCCACCAGGATAGCGGCCGCCCGGTCAGGAGAGCAACCTCGAGGGCGCGCTCCACGCGCTGCCGCCCACCCCGGCGCTCCAGCGCCCGCGCGCCGGCCGGGTCCAGCCGCTCGAGCCAGCGCCGGAGCTCCGGCTCCGGCATGCGGCGCATGTGCTCCTTGAGCCGGCTGCGGGCCGGCTCGGGCAGCGGCGGCTCGGTGAACAGCGGATGGGTCAGGGCGCGCAGGAAGAAGCCGGTGCCGCCGACGAGCATGGGGACGCGGCCGCGGCCGCGGATCTCGGCGATCCAGCGCCGCGCATCCGCGGCGAAGCGGCCCGCGCTGAACGTCTGGTCCGGATCCACCAGGTCCAGTCCGTGATGCGGGATGCGCGCGCGCTGCGCCGGTGTCGGCTTCGCGGTGCCGATGTCCATGCCGCGGTACACCTGGCGGGAGTCCATCGAGATGACTTCGCCGTCCAGCCGCTCCGCCACCTCGATGGCCAGCGCGGTCTTGCCCGTCGCCGTCGGGCCGGTGATCACGAGGGCATCCGCGTTCACGGCAGGCGTGGTGCGGGCGCGCCGGCAGCCCGGGTGGCCTCAACCATGCCGGCCGAACCGCCGCTCCAGCTCCTGGAGCGAAAGCCGGATGATCGTCGGCCGGCCGTGCACGTCGTGGTAGGGCAGCTCTGTCGCGAAGAGGCGCTCGAACAGCTCCTGCACCTCGGCCTCGGAGAGCCGCTGGCCGGCCTTGATCGCGGCCTTGCACGCGTAGGTCATGGCGATCCGCTCGTGCTGGTTGCGCGCTGCGCGGGTCAGCTCGCTGCCGGCCACGAGCTCGGCCAGCATGTCGCGCAGGCACTTCTCCGGGTCGAAGTACGGGTGCGGCTGCGGGACGGCATGCACGATCATGGTCCGCCCGCCGAAGGCCTCGATCTCGAACCCGGCACGCGCGAGGAACGGCCGGATCTCGTCCAGCAGCGCCTGCTCGGCGGGTGAGAGCCGCAGCGTGAGCGGAAAGAGGAGCCGCTGCCCCTCGGCGCCGCCGTCCGCGAAGCGCCGCATCAACTCCTCGAACAACACGCGCTCGTGCGCCGAGTGCTGGTCGATGATGAGCAGGCCGCTGCGCGTCTCCGCGATGATGTAGCTGTCGTGCACCTGCCAGAGCGCGGGGCGCGCCGCCGGCATGGCGGCCGGCGGCGAGGCGCTTTCGGCCGGGCCGCCGGCCTCCGCGCCGGCGATGCCGGCCGCCGGGACGAAGAACGCGAGCTGGCCGGCATCCGGCGCGGCGGCGCCGGGGCTCCCGCCGAATCCGGGGCCGCGAGGCGCTCCCTCCGGCCAGGACGACCGCGGCGTCCGGAGCTGGGGTAGCGCCGGCCGGCTGTCCAGCGTGGCCGCGCTCTCCAGCGTGGCCAGCCCGGCGCGCACGGCCGCCTCGACGGCGGCCTCGACCGCGAAGCGGTCGCGGAATCTCACCTCCGCCTTGGTCGGGTGCACGTTCACGTCCACGGCGCCCGGCGGCAACTCGACGTAGAGCAGCAGCGACGGCCGCGCGCGCTGTGGGATCGTCGTCGCATACGCGCGCTCGGCCGCGATGGCGAGCCCGCGGTCCCGGATCGGACGCCCGCCTACGAAGAAATGCACGCGGCGCGGGCCCGCGAGCGCCGCGTCGGGCCGGTCCACGAGCCCGGCCACGGAGACGTTGCCGCGCCGTTCCTGCACCGCGACGAGCCGGGCGGCGACGTCGTCGCCCCACAGCGCCGCGACGCGCGAGGCGAGATCCGGCGCGGGCGGGAGCTCCATGAGCTGTCGCCCGTTCGATTCGAGCCGGAACGCGACCGAGAGGTTCGAAAGGGCGAGGTTGGTCAGCGCCTCGACGGCGGCGCGTGTTTCCGTTGCCGCCGTGCGCAAGAACTTCGCGCGTGCCGGGACGTTGAAGAACAGGTTCCGGACGACGACCGTCGTCCCGGGCTGGCGGGCGCAGTCCTCTACCGCCTGGATCCGGCCGCCCACGATGCGGATGCGCGTGCCGACGCCGCCGGGCTCGGCCGTCTCCAGCACGAGCCGCGACACGGATGCGATGGAGGGGAGCGCCTCCCCCCGGAACCCGAAGGTCTGGATGTTCTGGAGGTCCTCGGGTCGCGAGATCTTGCTCGTCGCATGGCGGTCCAGCGAGAGCAACGCGTCCTCGCGCCCCATCCCCGAGCCATCGTCCGCGACGCGGATCTCGGTCTTGCCGCCGTTCAGCAGCGAGACCTCGATGCGCGTGGCGCGCGCGTCCAGGGCGTTCTCGACCAGCTCCTTCAGCACCGAGGCCGGCCGCTCCACCACCTCCCCGGCGGCGATCTGGTTGGCGAGAGAATCCGGGAGGATCTGGATCCGGCGCGGCATGTCTCCGTTCCCTGCTCTCCGCGGAATCCACGCAGCGGACGCGGCACCGGCTCAGGCGGACGAGCCCCGCCCGTCCAGCCGGTAGAACGCCCGGGCGTTGCGCGTCGTGGCGTCGGCCACGGCGTCCACCGGCTCGCCGCGGAGCGCCGCCACCGCCTCCACCACGTGGCGGACGAACGCGGGCTCGTTGCGCCGCCCGCGCCGCGGGACGGGCGCGAGGTAGGGCGCATCCGTCTCGACGAGCAAGCGGTCCGCGGGGACGGCGCGGACCAATCCGGCGCCCCCGTAGCCCCTGAACGTGACGAGGCCGGAGAACGAGATGAACCAACCGGCCTCGAGCCCGGCATCCAGCAGCTCCGCTCCGCCCGCGAAGCAGTGCAGGACGCCGCGCACCTCGCGCCCGGCCTGCCTCAGGACCGCGGCGGTGTCCGCGTCCGCGTCACGCGAATGGACGACGAGCGGGAGGCCGAGGTCGCGGGCGAGCCGGACATGGCGCTCGAACGCGCGGCGCTGGGCGTCCCGCGGTGAGTGATCGTAGTGGTAATCCAGCCCGGTCTCCCCGAGGGCGACGACGCGCTCGTGCCGCGCCAGCTCTGCGATCCGCTCCCAGTCCCCGTCGGCCGCGGCGGCTGCGACGTGCGGATGGATGCCGGCGGACGCCCACACGGCGGGCAGCCGCTCCGCCAGCGCGACGGCGCGGGCCGCATCCGCCGCATCGGACGCGATGGTCACCAGCCCGACGACGCCGGCCTCACGGGCGCGCGCCACGACCTCCGGCGCTTCCTCTGCGAAACGCGCATCGGTCAGGTGGCAGTGGGAGTCGAAGAGCGCGGCCCGCATCGCGCCCTGCGCAGAGGCGGCCGGTTCGCCGGAAGCCCGGCCGGCCGGGGCCGGCGCCATGCCGCCTCAGACCGCGGCGCCGGCCCGCGCGGTCCGGCCCGGACGCACGTTCTTGCCCTTCTCGGGCCAGCGCTTCTCGATCTCGAGCAGAACGGGCGACGCGATGAAGATGGAGGAGAACGTGCCGACGACGATCCCGATGATCATGATCAGGGAGAAGCCGCGGATGTTCTCGCCGCCGAAGATGAAGAGCGCGAGGACGGCGGCCAGCGTCGTCAGCGATGTCAGGATGGTGCGCGGCAGCGTCTCGTTGATGGACCGGTTGAGGATCGACGCAAAGTCCTCGCGCCTCCCCGCCAGCTTGACGTTCTCCCGCACGCGGTCGAACACGACGATCGTGTCGTTCAGCGAGTAGCCGAGGATCGTCAGGACTGCGGCCACGATGGGCAGGGAGACCTCGAGCTGGAGCGCGGAGATCGTCCCGAGCGAGAAGACGACGTCGTGTCCCGTCGCGATGATGGCGGCCAGGCCGAAGCGCCACTCGAAGCGGAACGCGAGATAGATCAACGTGCCGATGAACGAAACCAGGATGGCGAGAAGGGCCCTGTGCTGGAGCTCGTCGCCGACCCTGGCGCCGACGGCCTCCGTCCGGACCACCTGGAAGCTCCCTTCACCGAAGCGCTGCGCGAGCGCGCCCTCGACCCGATCGGCGGCGCTCACGCCCGCCTCCTCGAACTGCGGCGCGCGGATCAGGAACTCGCTGGCGCTCCCGAAGTTCGTGATCTCCGTCCCCGGCAGCACACCGCGCAGGTCGTTCACGGACATCGGCTCGGAGAACCGGACCTGCACGAGCGTGCCGCCCGTGAAGTCCACGCCGTAGTTCAGCCAGCCCCCGCGGGAGAACTGGAAGAACAGAGCCGCTGCGATGAAGAAGACGAGGAGGACGGCGACGACGGCGTACGCGATGCGCCGCTTGCCGATGAAGTCGTAGTTCGCGTTCGCGAAGAGTCGCATGGGCGGACCCGCTCCGGGTCAGATGCTGATGGGTTCCGTGGCACGCCGCCGCTGCAGGTACAGCAGGAAGAGCGTGCGCGTGACGTAGATGGCCGAGATGAACGAGGCGATGATCCCGATCGAGAGCGTCACCGCGAACCCCTGCACGGGGCCGGTGCCCACGAAGAAGAGGATCAGGGCCGTCACCAGCGTGGTCACGTTGGAGTCCACGATGGCCGACATGGCGTGCTTGAAGCCCGCATCGACCGCGGCGCGCGGCGTGCGTCCGGCCGCGAGCTCCTCGCGGATGCGCTCGAAGATCAGCACGTTGGCGTCCACGGCCATGCCGATCGAGAGGATCAGCCCCGCGATCCCCGGCGCGGTCAGCGTCGCGTCCAGCCCCGCGAGGCCGCCCAGGACCAGGGCGACGTAGAAGCCGAGGGCGAGCACCGCGAGGACGCCGGCCAGGCGGTAGTACAGCGCCATGATGAGGATCACCACCAGGACGCCAATGATCCCGGCGATCCTACCTTGCTGGATGGAGTCCGCCCCGAGCGACGGCCCGATGGTCCGCTCCTCGAGCACCTGGAGCGGCGCAGGCAGTGCGCCGGCGCGGAGCACGAGGGCAAGGTCCCGCGCCTCCTCGAGCGGCGCGTTGCTCATCTCGATCTGACCCCGGCTGCCGATGCGGCTGCGGACCACCGGCGCGCTCTGCACGTGGTCGTCGAGCACGATCGCGATCTGCTCGTTGAGGTGCTCGCTCGTCACCCGCTCGAAGGTCCGCCCGCCGCTGCGATCGAGCTCGAACTGGACGACCGTCTGGAAGTTCTGGGGATCGCGCGTGGCCGCGGCATCCTCGAGGCGCTCGCCGGTCAGGAACGGCTCCTCGCGGAGGAGGTAGAGCCGGCGGTAGGCCTCGGCGCCGCGCGACTCGGGCTCTGCCGCCCAGAGCGCCTCGATGCCGCGCGGCATCGCGCGCTGCACCTCCGGCAAGGCGAGGTAGCGCGTGACGCGGGGCACGTCGGCCTCCGCGACGAGGAAATCGTGCTCCCCGTCGCCCTGGAGCAGGAGCGCCGTCAGCGGCCGGCGGGAAGGCGCGGTCTCGACGGTGTCCGCGGCGAGCGAGTCCGCCCCCTGCGCCGTGGTGTCGGTGCCCCGGCGGAAGAGGAGCTCCTCCACCGTCTCGCTGGGACGGGCCTCGGCCTCGGCGGTGTCCGCGCCGAGGTCCTGCGGGCCGAGCGCCTGCACGATCGCCCGGTCGATGCGCGGCAGCGCCGCGCGGAATTCCGGCCCGCCGGTGACGAGCTTCCATTCGAGGAAGGCGGTCCGCTGGATGATCTCCTTGGCGCGGTCCTCATCCCGGACGCCCGGCAGCTCGACGATGATGCGGTGGTCGCCCACCTTCTGGATCAGCGGCTCGACGACGCCGAACTCGTTGATGCGGGTGCGGATGATGCGGAGCGCGCGGTCGGTCGCATCGGCTTTCGCCTCCGGCGTGAGCGTGCCATCCGGATCGGCGACCTCGAGCGCCAGGTGCATGCCTCCCTGGAGGTCGAGCCCGAGCTTGATCGGCGAGCAGGTCCGGTCCGCGTTCTCCGGCTGGCTCCGGCACTCGCGGTAGTTGTCGTAGAGCGCCCAGCCGCAGCCGGCCAGGATGAGGATGATGACGATGAATCGGCCCTTCAGAGTGCCGAGCATGGCGCCTCTTTCTCCGCGTCTTCCAGAGCAGGTGGGCGGCGCGCGCCCGCAAGCTTCGAGAGCACAGAAAGTTGGCGGAACCAGAAGGCGTTGTCAACCAGACGCGGCCGGAATGAAAGCCGAACGGCGCCGGGCACGCGCGTGCCCGGCGCCGCCGTATGGACGCGGGACCGCGCGGCTCAGCGGCGGCCTGCCGCGTAGACCACGCGCCAGATCCGGCCGCCCTGGTCGTCGGTGATGTAGAGCGACCCGTCCGGCGCCTGGGCGAGGCCGACGGGCCGGTGGGCCGCGCCGCGGGGGCTCACGTCGGCGCCCGCGAAGCCGGTGGCGAAGTCCTCGTATCCGCCGGCCGGCGCGTCGCCCTCGAACGGGACGAAGACGACGCGGTAGCCGTCCTGGGGCATCGGTGCCCGGTTCCATGAGCCGTGGAAGGCGATGAACGCCCCACCCCGGTAGCGGGCCGGGAACTGGGAGCCGGTGTAGAACAGCAGCCCGTCGGGCGCCCAGTGGCCCGGAAACGCGAGGATCGGCTCCTCGACGTCCGCGCAACGGCCCGCGTCGCGGCCGTCGCCGCCGTACTCCGGCGCGAGGACCTTCCGGCCGAGCTCCAGGTCGTGATAGCAGTAGGGCCAGCCGAAGTCGTCCCCGCGGTCGACGCGGATGAGCTCCTCGGACGGAGTCTCGGCGCTCTTCTCGTGCGTGAACAGGTCGGGCCAGAGCACGCTCAGCGCGTCGCGCCCGTGCTGGACGGCATACAGCCCGCCGTTCGTGGGGTGGATGGCCAGGGCGACGGCGTTGCGGATGCCCGTCGCGTAGCGGACCCCGTCCTGCTGCCGCTGTCCGGTGCGGTCCGGGTCGAAGCGCCAGATGCCGGCGCGCGTCTCGCGCTCCGGGCAGGGATCCGGCCCTCGCGTCCCCGGCGCGTTGCGCGCCGTGCAGACGTTCGAGGGCGAGCCGATGTTGACGAACAGGTCGCGGTCCGTGACGGCGATGCTCTTGGCACTGTGGGAGCGCTCGTACGGAAGGCCAGCGACGATCGTGTCGGGCGGACCGGCCGGCGTCAGCGAGCCCGCGGGAAGGGGGTAGCGGAGTACCGCGTCATCCGTGGCGAAGTAGAGGTACCCGGCCCGGAGCGCGATGCCCGTGCCGCCGTTCTCGCCGAAGCGGGTGGCGACGTCTGCGGCGCCATCCCCGGTGGTGTCCCGGAGCGCGAGGATACCGCCGCGCGCGCCGCGCCGGTTGCGAATGGCCACGAACACGTCGCCGTTCGGGGCGGCCACGATGTGGCGCGCCGGCCCCACGCTGTCCGCGACGATCGCCGCGCAGAAGCCAGCGGGCAGCCGGAGGCCGCCGTTGCCCGGCGCGCAGCGTACCGGGTCGGCCGCCGCGACCGACGGCCGCGGCGGCTGGGCGGCCGCGGCGGACGGGAAGAGCCACGGGGCGAGGAGCGCGAGCGCGGCGCAGCGGAGGCGCGAACGGTTGGCTTGTCGCATGCGAGGCTCTCCGGGCTGGGGGCCCGCGGCGGCGGGCCCGGTCGGTGAACCGACCGCAATGTCCCCGCGCGACCCGCCACCGTCAAGGCGCGCCCCCCACGCCCCCGACCAGGGAAACCACTGAAAGCGTGGCGCGCATGTTGTGGACGGGGGAGAAACGCGGCCCGCTGATCGGCTCGAACGGCGAATCCAGGGCGATGTGGTCACCCACCTCCAGTCGCAGGCCGAGCGGCGTCTCCTGGATCTCGAGCACCGGCCCCATGTCCAGGCCGAGGCCGAGCACGGCGGCCCACCGGTGCTCGCTGGCGCCGTCGTAGCGGGCATTTGCTTGGACGATCTCCACCGGACGGCCCCGGCCGAAGCCGTACTTGATCAGGCCGGCCCCGAGGCTCACGAACGGCGAGACGCCCCGGGCGCTGCCGGCGCCGAACGGCCGGAGCACGAACTCCGCGTCCGCGAACCAGACGTTGATGGCAAGCGTGCTGTCCGCGATGGCGAGGGGCCGCTGCGTGTAGGCGCCCTGGGCCCGAAGGCCCAGCCAGCCGTTGCCGAACCGGTGCTCGATGTGCGCGGCGATGATCCAGCCCGGCTCGAACCGCAGCTCCTCCGACCCCTGGCCGCCCGCGTTCAGCGGCGTGATGGCCACCGCGCCGCCACCATAGCCGATGGCCGTGCGGAAATCCTGCGATGCGGCTTCTCCGACGGCAGCGAGCAGCGCCACCGCCGTCACGATCGGGATGTGAAGGAGGTTCCGGGGCATTCCTGCTCCTCATCGGGGGCACGGGAGTGAACGCAGGCGTGGAGGCCGCCCGGGAGCCGGCCGCAGCGCGGTTCCCGCGCCGTGCCCGACGTCGCCAGGCGCGGGGAGGGCCGGGCACCTCGCGCCCCCGGCAGGCTGGGTCGCCGAGGCGACGAGCCGCCATCGGCGGCGCGGCAAACTGTTCTCCCTGTGTGCAAGAATTTCCGTTCCCGGCCGATTCCGTCCTCGCGCCGCTCCGCCGTTCCCCGTGGCGGCAACCGTGAGAAATCCGCGCCCTGTCGCGAAAAACGAGAACACGGCCCGACCAGCGATCCCTTCGCCGTGCGGCGGGCACCGCGGTTGCACCTGCGAGCGCGCGGCGTCGCGACACAACGGCACGCAACAGGAAGGTCCCATGGCGGCGATCCATCGCACGGCGTCAACCCAGTTGGTCCAGGCCCCCTGGCCGCAGGGCGAGTTCGACCTGCTGCAGCGGCTGCGGGCCACCGGGTTGCACCCGTTCGCGTCGGTCCTGGCGGTCGGCGGTCCGAGCCCGCTCCCGCCCAACGAGGCGGCCGCGCCACGGGATCACCTGGCCGTGAGGCGGGTCGCCTAGAGGATCCCGAGAAGCCGGCCCCGGGCCGGCGCCACCTCAGCGGAGGGCCACACAAACGGAGCCGTGTTCCCGCCCCGAGCCCCCAAACTCCTCACAAACCGTAGTTGACCCAGCGGCCGCCCTAGCCTGAGCGGCCATTCCAGCCAAGACACCTTCCCATCATCCGCTTCTCAAGGAGCGGGCACGGCTTTGGCCCTGCAGGCCGGCGGCGGAAACGCCGCCGGCCCCGGGGCGGACGGATCCCGTCCCAGCAACCCGGCGCCCCGCCGCCTCCGCGGCATGGGCTGCCTCGCAGCGACGCGCCCCTGCCGAGGGTTCCCGCGAACGACGGCGCAGGCGCACGATCTCCCATGGGGCCGCCGGGCCCTCGCCGGGGCGCCAGACGCGTGCGCGGCACGGCCGTCCAATGGCTCGGAACCCTGCGGCTTGGGCTGGAATCCGCACGTGGGCCCGGCTGGACTCGAACCAGCGACCTTGGGATTATGAGTCCCCTGCTCTGACCGGCTGAGCTACGGGCCCGTGGATCATGAGGCGCACCCGGAATCTAGCCCCTCACCGCGTGCCGAACAACCGGTCCCCCGCGTCCCCCAACCCCGGCAGGATGTAGCCCTTGGCGTTGAGCTGCCGGTCCAGGGCCGCAGCGAAGACCTGCACATCCGGATGCCGTTCCAGGAGCGTGCGGACGCCTTCCGGCGCGGCGACCAGGCACACGAGCCGTACGCGGGCCGCGCCGCGCTCCTTCAGGAGCTGGACGGCCGCGGCCGCGGAGCCGCCGGTGGCCAGCATGGGATCGAGCACGATGAAGTCGCGGGCCTCCGGCTCCGAGGGAATCTTGAAGTAGTACTCCACCGGCTGGAGCGTGTCGTGATCCCGGTAGAGGCCGACGTGCCCGACGCGGGCCGACGGCATCAGCCGGAGCATGGCCTCGACCATCCCCAGCCCGGCCCGCAGGACGGGCACGAGCACGAGCTTCTTGCCGCTGACCATGTAACCGGTCGTGCGTTCGAGCGGCGTCTCGACCGGGACGGGCTCGAGCGGCAGGTCGCGCGTCACCTCGTAGGCGAGCAGCATCGTGATCTCGTCCACGAGCTCGCGAAACATCTTCTTGGACGTGTTCCGGTCTCGCAGCACCGTCAGCTTGTGGTGGATCAGCGGGTGCTGCACCACGGTGAGATTCGGGAATTCCGGCAACGTCACCCGGCCCGGCTGCGGTTCGATCCTGGCCCACGCGGGATTCGGGCGAAAGTATCTGCCGGCCGGTGGCGCCCGTCAAGCGCGCCGCGGGCATGATTGGTGCCCGTTCGATCCCGGGCCCCTGCCCAGGAGGGGAGATTGAAGACGGCGAACCTCAAGATCCGGGCGCTGACGTGCGCGCACTGCGCCGCGGAGGTGGAGAAGGCGTTGACCGCGCACCGCGGCGTGCGGAGCGCCGCCGTGCGGCCCGGCAGCCCGGGCGGAGCCGAGGTCGAGTACGATGAGACGCACATCACGCCCGAGCAACTCGTCGCGGCGCTGCGCCGCCAGGGCTACGACGCCGAGATCGGAGGGCACAGCGCGGGCGGCGCGCCGTAGGCGCACCGGGCGCTCAGAGCGGCGCGGCCCGCTCGGCCTCGAGCCAGCCCTGGCCGCCATCGAACGTGGCGACCCGGAGCCACTCGCCGCGCGCCTCGAGGATGCGAACGCCGGAGCCGGCGTCCAGTGACCGGATCGCCTCGGCGCGCAGCACCGGCGCGGCGAGCAGCGGGGCGGGCCCATCGACCACGACGGCCAGGGGCGGCCGCAGCCGCGGCGCGACCCACACCGCGACGAGCGCGGCGGAAAGCGCGATCGGCAGGGCTGCCGCGAGGGTTGCCCCCCGTCTGCGCCGGCGGAGCCCCCAACCGAGCAGCGCGCAGCCCGTCAGCCAGGAGAGGCAGGCGCCCAGGAGCAGCTCGTCGCTCGAAAGCGGCACGGGCGGCAGGGCGCGCTGGACCAGCTCCCGGCCCGCCCGGGCGACAGCGAGGTTGGCGCGGGCGTCCCTGTCGCGCGGCCGGAGCTTGGCGGCCCGCAGCCACGCCCAGATCGCCCTGCCGCGCTCGCCCGCGCCGAAGTACGCGTTCCCCAGATTGTACCAGGCGTTGGCGTCCTCCGGGCTGGCTTCGATGAACCGGCCGAAGCCGGCGGCTGCGGCTGCGAAGTCGCCCGCCGCGTAGGCGCGGATCGCGGCCGAGAAATCGTCCTCGCCCGGCGCCCCTTGCGACCCGGCCGCGCGCCCGGGCAGCGCCGCGGCGAGCGCGGCGAGCGCGAGGAGCCCGGCGACAGTGCTGGCCATGAGGGGACCGCCCCGGGACTCCCCATCCGCGACGTCGAGCAGCCGCTCCGCCTCCGCGAGGAGCGCGCGGCGGGCTTCCGGCCCCGGCGGCCGCGGCTCGAAGCGGGCCGCCTCCACCCGGTCCAGCAGGCGTGAGAGGTCTCCGGCCAGCCCGGAGGCGACGCCACAGTCCTCGAGCAGCCGGCGCACCTCTGCCGGCGCGGCGCGCTCGAGCTCCCGCAGCGCGAACCGATCCGCGAGGGAGCGCCGGATCGCTTCCGCGAGCCGCGCGAGGAAGGCCGCGGCGTCGTCGGCGACGATGGCCTCGAGGGCGGCGAACCGCTCCCGGCGCTCCAGCCGGAGCTTGCGCCGGGACGGCGCTGCGCTCCGGCGTCCCCGGCGCCGGCGCACGAGCGCCCAGCCGAGGCCGGCCAGCGGCAGCAACGGGATGGCCGCGAACCACGGCGAGCGGACCCAGCGCAGCGGCGGCGGACCCGCGGGTGCGGCCCGGATCACGGCCAGGGTCGCGCCGCCCCCGGCCGCGGCAACGCCAGCGGCGCCGGCGGCGACCTCCAGCGGCGGGACCGACGCGCGGGCGACATCGTACTCCCCGAGCTCCGGGTCGAAGTACGCGTACTCCAACGGCGGGAGCTGGAGTCTGCCCGGGCGATCCGGGACGAGCACCCAGGTGAAGCGCTTGACGCCGCGGAGCACGCCGCCGCGCGCCTCCATCTCCGCCTCTTCGCTGGGCGAAAAGACCCGGGCGTGCTCGATCGGCGGGAGCGCGGGCGGCGGGAGGGCCTTGATGTTCCCTTCCCCCTCCACTTCGAGCACCAGCGCCGCCGCTTCGCCGGCCGGCACCTCCCGGGGCTCGATGCGGGCACGGATGCGGTAGCGGCCCACGGCGCCGGCGAACGTCGCGGGCCGGCCTTCGTCGGGCAGAGGGCGGACGACGAGGCGCAGCGAGTCCGTCGCCAGCTCGTGACTCTCCGGCGCGAACAGGAACCCTCGCCGCACATCGTACTGGAGGCGGACGGGCTCCAGCACGTATTCGCCGGGGGCGAGCGGGAAGTACGCGCGCTCGAACGTCTGCACCTCGTAGAGCTCGCCGCCCACCATGCGGGACTGGACCGTGGGCGAGTCGCTGAGGTCGTGGACCCAGAAGCCGGAGGGAGTGGGCGGAATGTAATCCGGCGCGCGGCGGAGCTGCAGGCGGAGAACGCTGGCGAACAACACCTCCCCATGCAGCGTGACCTGCTGACCCACGTACGCGGTGTCCGGCGCGAGCCACGCGCGGAGGATCGCCTCATCGTCCGGCCCGCGGGAGCGGGGCCGCGCGGTCGCGCTGCCGGAGACCACGAGCGTCAGCGCCTGCGTCCGGTACTCCTCTCCTGCCACCCGAACCGTCACGGGCGGGATCTCGAACGTGCCGGGCGCGTGGGCGACCAGCGTGATCTGCCGCCGCACGGTGCGGCGCCTGCCCCCCGGGAGCGTGAGCTGGAACTGGGTGAAGTCGCTGCTGCCCAGGACCTCCAGCTCGGACGGCAGCGTGGGCAACGTGATGCCGTCGGGCGACGGGCCTCGCGTCTCGACGGTGACCTCGAGCACCGCGGTTTCGCCGGTCCGCACGGCCGCGGGCGTCAGGGTAGCTGACACGCGCACGGGGTCCTGCGGCTGGAGCGCCGCGACCGCCGAGAGCAGGAGGAGCGAGGCGAGCATTACCAGTCGCGCTCCACCGGGCGTTCCCGCTGGTTCCGCCGCATCCGCTCGCGGTAGAGCTCGCGCTCGTCTTGCTCGGCGGCGCTGAGGATGCGCTCCGCCTGCTCGCGTGTCATGCCGGCGGAGGGCTGGGGCCTTGGCCGGCGATCCTGGCCGGGCTGGGGCTGCGCCGGAGACTGCGGACCCTCGCCTCCGGACGGCTCGGCATCCTGCCGCTGCTGCGACGACTGCTCCTCCCCGCCGCCCGCCTGCGGGCTGCTGCGCTGCTGCTCCTGCTCCTCCCGCAGCGCCAGCTCGAGGTTCCACTTGGCGGCAGCGTCTCCCGGCTGGAGCCGCAACGCCTGCTGGTAGGACGCGATCGCGCGTTCGAGGAGCGCGGCCCGCGCCTGCGGATCGGTCGCGCGCCGTGCCTCCTCGAGGAAGCGGTTGCCGAGGTTGTAGAACGTGCGCTCGCGCAGGTCCGGCTCGATCGCCGAGAGCGCCGCCCGCAAGTGCGTTTCGCCTTCTTCGTAGCGGCCGAGCCGGACCAGCGCCGTGCCCAGGTTGTAGTGGAGCTGGGGCGTGTCCGTGCCATCGGCGAGCGCGGCCCGGTACGCCTCGACGGCCTCCGCGTACCGGCCCGCGCGGTAGAGCCGGTTGCCGCGCTCGAGGTCGCCGATCCCGAAGCCCGCGAGCAGCAAGCCCGCCAGCAATCCCAGAGCGGTAGCCCCCAACTTCATGCGCTCCTCCGCGCCTGTTCCCGCGCGGGCGCCGCACGGAACGCGCCGGCGCGGGACACGATCGCCTCGGCGGCAAGGAGCACGAGCGCGAGCGCGACGAACCACGCGTGCCGTGGCCGCGGCTCGAGGGACCGCTCCCCCTGCACCCGCGTCCGCTCGACGGCCCGGAGCGCCCCCAGCAGCCGGTCCGTGGCGCCGGCCTCGTCCAGGCGCAGGTAGCGCCCGCCCGTGACCTCCGCGATTCGCGAGAGCAACGCTTCGTTCAGCCGCGAGATCACCACCTCCCCGTTCGCATCCCGCTTGTAGCCGCTGGTCCGGCCCGTGCGCGGGTCTCGCTCGGGAATGGGCTCGCCGCGCGTGCCGCCGACGCCCACGGTGTGGACGACGATGCCCGCCTCGGCCGCGCGCTCCGCCTCCGCGAGCACGGCCGTCTCCGGCTCGTGCGCCTCCCCGTCCGTCACCAGCACGATCGCCCGGTCGCGGCCCGCCGACTCCTGACCCAGCGCAAGGTCCGTCGCCTGGCGCAGCGCCGCGGCGAGCGAGGACCCGCCGTAACTGACGATGTCCGGGTCCAGCGCATCCACGTAAAGCTCGAGCGCGCCGTGGTCAAGCGTCAGGGGGGCAAGGATATAGGCCCGTCCCGCAAAGGCCACCAGCCCGAGCCGGTCCCCGCGCAGCTCCCGCAGCAGGCGGCGCGCCAGCAGCCGCTCCCGCTCCAGCCGGCTCGGCGCGAGGTCCCGCGCCAGCATGGACTTCGAAGCGTCGAGCGCCAGCACGATGTTCCGCGCACGGCCGTGATGCTCCACCGCACGCCAGCCCCATCGCGGGCCCGCGGCCGCCACAGCGAGCGCCGCCGCGGCCAGCACCACGAGCGCCAACCCGCCGGCGATCGGCCGCTCGAGCGCACCCGCCCCCAGCCGCCTCACCAGCTCCGGCGCGCCGAGGCGCGCGGCCACCCGGCGCCGCCGGCGCGCGTAGCCCAGGACGCATGCCGCGACCAGCGCGGGCAGCACCACCGCCAGCCACAGCAGATCCGGCCGCGCGAAGCTCACGGCACCCTCCCCCACCGGCTCGCCCGCAGCCCCCACTCGGCGAGCAGCAGGGTCGCCGCCATCAGAAGCAACGGGAGGTGACGCGGCGTATATTCAGTGTAGCGACGGACTTCCACCTCCGTCTTCTCGAGTTGGTCGATCTGCCGGTAGATGCTGTCCAGCGCCGCCTCGTTCGTCGCGCGGAAGTAGCGCCCGCCCGTGATCTCGGCAATGGAGCCGAGCAGCTCCTCGTCGATGTGCACCGGCAGGTTCGCGTACTCGTAGCCGCCGAACATCCCGCGCCTCACCGGGATGGGCGCGACGCCCTCGGTGCCGACGCCGATCGCGTAGATCTTGATGCCGAAGGCAGCCGCCGCCTGCGCCGCGGTCAACGGGTCCACTTCGCCCCGGTTGTTCTCTCCGTCGGTCATGAGGATGATGACGCGGGACTCGCCCGGCGCGCGCCGCAGCCGGTTGGCGGCCGTTGCGATGGCCGTGCCGATGGCGGTGCCGTCCTCGAGCGTGCCGACCTCGAGCTGCTCGATCGCGCGATAGAGGACGTCGTAATCCATCGTGATGGGAACCTGCGTGAGCGCCTCGCCAGCGAAGGCGACCATGCCGATGCGGTCGTAGCGACGACCGCGGATGAAGGAGATCACCTTCTCTTTGGCCACGGCGAGCCGGTTCCGCGGCTGGAAGTCCTCCGCGAGCATCGAGCTGGAGATGTCCACGGCGAGGACGATCGCGATGCCCTCCGCGTCCACGTCCACGGCCGAGACGCCGGTCCTCGGCCCAGCGAGGGCCAGCACGAGGGAGACGAGGAGCAGGAGCCGCAGCACATCCGGAAGGCGAGCCAGTGCCTCGGCCCGGCCCGCGCCAAGGCCGGCGAGCGCCTCGGCGCGCGAGAACGTGAGCCGCGGCCGGCGCCACCGCCGGCGGCCGTAGAGGACGGCCGCCAGGAGCGCCGGCAGGAGCAGCAGGGCCCACGGGTTCTCGAAGCCGAAGCTCATGCGGCCTCCGGCGAGGGCTGGGGGGTCCCGCTGGCTGCGGAGGCGGTGGCGAGCGGCCGCTCGAACGAGGCGACCCAGTCCCGCGCGGCCTGCCACTCCTCGAACGCGACCGGCGCGTCCGGCCGGCGGCGGGCGAACTTGACCATGTCCGCCGCCTCGAAGACCCGCGCGAGCGCCTCCCACGCCCGGGCGTCGAGCTCGCCGCGCAGGGTTGCCAGCACCTCGCTCGTCGTCAGGTCGCGGCTCCAACCCGGCTCGGTGGCCTCGAGAAACTCGCGCAGCGCGTCCGTGATGAGCGTGTAGAACGCCTTGATCTCGCCCGCCTCGACCAGTCCCAGCCCGCGGGCGCGGTCCAGCGCGGCCAGGGCGCGCTCCCGGGGCGGCAGGGCCGGGGCGAGTACGGGCGCGTCCGCACGTCTCCGGCGCCGCAGCCAGATGATGAGCCCGGCCGCCGCGGCCGCGAGCAGTGCGAGCGCCAGGAGGATCGGCCAGAGGATGCGCTCCCCGCCGAGCACGTCCTTCAGCGGCTGCGGCTGGATGCCCGCCGTGTCCGGCGGCAGCACCGAGCGCACGACGGCGCGGGGCAGGCGGAGGTCCAGCGTGCGGGCCTCCTCGCCTGGCCCGATGAGCCGGAGCGGAAGCGGTGGGAGGGATACCGGCCCGGGCCGCCACGCTGTAAGCGGGTAGGCCAGCGTGAGCCGCTGCCCCCCGCCCTCCAGCGGCTCGGAAGCGACCCTGTGGCGGCCGGCGTTCTCGATCTCGCCGGACACGGCGAGCGAGTCGGGCGACTCGACGCGGACACCTGGGGGCAGATCGAGCCGGACCGCGACGTGGAAGATGTCGCCCACGGTGACCGTGTCCGGGGTGACGGCGACGCGCACGTCCTGCCCTGCCCCGCCACGTGGGCCGGCGCCGAGCAACAGGACGGCGCAGGCCGCGGCCACCCGAGCCGGCCTCATCGCCGGCGTCCCCCTTCCCGCCGCCGGAAGAAGGCGAGCAGCGGGCCGACGTAGGACCGGTCCGTCCGGACCTCGATCTCGTCCACGCCGAGACGCCGGAACAGGCGCCGCATGGCCTCCCGTTCGCCGGCTGCGTGGGCGGCGTACAGCGCGCGGATCGCCTGGCGGCCGGTATCCACCGCGAGCTCGCGCCCCGTCTCCGGGTCCACGACGGCGAGCACCCCGACGTCCGGCAACGCCTCCTCCGCCGCATCCGTGATCGAGACTGCGACGACGTCGTGCCGCCGGGACACCACGCGCAACGTGCGCTCCCACGCGTCCGCGGCGACGCCCGGAGCCGCGGCAGCGGGCGGCGCCGTGGCGGCGGACGCGGCCGGGAGGAAATCGCTGAGCAGGAAGATGATCGAGCGGTGCGGCAGCACGCGGCCCGCGTAGTCCAGCGCCCCGGGGAGGTCCGTGCCGGTGCCGCGCGGGCGGAACACCAGCACGTCGCGGATCAGGCGCAGGACGTGGCGCCGGCCCTTCTTGGGCGGCACGAAGTGCTCGATGTGATCCGTGAAGATGAGCAGGCCGACGCGGTCGTTGTTCCGCACGGCGGAAAGCGCCAGCACGGCCGCGATCTCCGCGGCCAGCTCCGCCTTGTAGCGCCCGCGCGTGCCGAACTGCTCCGAGCCGGACAGGTCCACGGCCAGCAGGACGGACAGCTCGCGCTCCTCGACGTGCTTCTTGACGTAGGGCTGGCCCATGCGGGCGGTGACGTTCCAGTCGATCGTCCGCACGTCGTCGCCGTCCTGGTACGCGCGCACCTCGGAGAACTCCATCCCCTGCCCGCGGAACACCGAGAGGTACTCGCCGCTGAAGACGGTATTGACCCAGCCGCGGGTGCGCAGCTCGATGAGGCGCACCTGCTTGAGTACCTCGCGCGGAACACCGCCCCCGTCGCCGTCCGCCCCGCCGCCCTCCCGCGCCCGGTCGCGGCGCGGCGGCTCGCGGGCGGGAGCTGCGGCCGAACGCCGCCGGAGGAGTGGGCTCAAGGGACGTCTACGGCTTCGAAGACGCGGGCGACGAGGTCGTCCGCCGTGACCTCTTCCGCCTCGGCCTCGTAGCTGGTGAGGATCCGGTGGCGCAGCACGTCCGGGCCGATGGCCTTGACATCCTCCGGCAGGACATAGCCACGGCCGTGCAGGTAGGCGTGCGCCCGCGCGCAGACGGCGAGGTAGATCGTCGCGCGCGGGGACGCCCCGTACTCGATGAGCGGCGCGATCTCCGCCAGGCCGTAGGCCTCCGGCTGGCGCGTGGCCTGGACCAGGTCGACGATGTAATCCGCGAGCTTCTCGTCCATGTAGAGGCCGGCGATCTCGGCGCGCGCGGCCAGGATGTCCGCCGGCGTGGCGACGACCTCGAGCGGCGCCAGCTCCTGGCCGGCCATGCGCCGCATGATCTCACGCTCCTCCGCGCGCTCGGGGTAGCCGACCTTCAGCTTCAGCATGAACCGGTCGACCTGCGCCTCGGGCAGCGGATACGTGCCCTCGTGCTCGATCGGGTTCTGCGTCGCCATGACGAGGAACGGCTCCTCCAGCCGGAACGTCTCGCCGCCGATCGTCACCTGCTTCTCCTGCATGGCCTCGAGCAACGCGGACTGCACCTTCGGGGGCGCCCGGTTGATCTCGTCGGCGAGCACGATGTTGGCGAAGATCGGCCCGCGCTTCGGGGTGAACTCGCCGGTCCGCTGGTTGTAGACCATCGTCCCGACGACATCCGCGGGGAGCAGATCCGGTGTGAACTGGATGCGCTGGAACGTCACGTCCACCGTTTCGGCCAGTGAACGGACGGTCAGCGTCTTGGCCAGGCCGGGCACGCCCTCGAGGAGGACGTGGCCGCCGGTGAGGAGGCCAATGAGCAGGCGCTCGATCATCGCCTCCTGCCCGACGACGCGCTTGTGCAGCTCGCGGGCGATTCGCTCCGCCAGCTCGCGCCCGGTCGCCGGGCGGGGCGGTGCAGCCGTCTGTTCCAAGCCGTGTCCTCCTCGAGATCGTCCGGGGAGACGGTGCCGCGCTGACTGGTACGCCCGATGCCGGGCGCGGGATCCCGCCGCCCAGCCGCCCCGATGGTGCACCCGGCGCGGCCCGGTCCCTGCCACGCCGGGCGGGCCGGCGGTGCGCTCCGGTCCCCGCCATGCCGGGCGGGCCGGCGCGGGGAGGCCGGCCGCCGCTTCAGCGCCGCAGCCGTTCCCCCTGGTCCTCCGTGCGCAGGACCCACGCCGCCAGCCGGGCGGGCCGCAGCTCCAGCCGGCGGGGCGTCAGCCCGGCGTCGCTGCGCGACCCGCAGTCGGGGCCCGGGGCGGTCTCCAGTTCGCGCAGCATCGCGGAGCAGCGCTTGCGCCAGCGCTCCCAGTTGGCGGGCCGCAGGTCGATCCACCCGCGCTCCGCGAGGCGGGCATCGTCGGGCGACTGCCCCGGTTCCGGGGCGACCTTGACCTCCGCTCCCCGCAGCAACCGGTCGCCGTCGGGCAGCAGGATCGGGATGCCGATCGAGAGCGCATGGACCCGCAGCTCGTCCTCGGACTCGATCAGCGCCAGGGCGCGTGCCGCAGCGGCATCCGGGTCGAGCGCGGCGGCCTCCGGCAGGTCACGGAACAGGCGCCCGAGGATGGCGCCCTCGAAGAGCAGCTTGGAGAGGCGCGGCGGCCCCAGCATCTCGTAGGCGACGGCGGCCGAGCCGTGCTGGCGCTCGAGCTCCTCCATCCGCTCCAGGGCGACCTGGCGGAGCAAGCCCGCCCGGTACGTGGGGCCGGAGGTCGAGGCGTCGAGCGCCGCCACGATGTCGCGGCCGGTCGGGAAGCCCCGGATCTCGCGGATCACGTCGTCCGCGATCTCCTCCGGCGTGATGTACTCCATGAGCCCGAGCGCCGTCAGCGTCTCGAACTCGGCCAGACTGAACAGCCCGTTCTCCCCCGCATCCAGGTAGACGCCCTCCAGCGCGCCGCCGAGGACGCGGTGCGCATCCGCAGCAGCCGTGCCGAAGGCCTCGGCGAGCGGGAGGGCGCGGGCGGCATCACAGCGCGGGATGGGCCGGCCGCCTCGCCGCACCTGGCCATAGCCGATCGCCTTCCAGCTCACGGCGGCGGTGGGCTTGATCTCCTTGGCCGCGGGCGCGCCCGGCGTGCGCGCCATCAGGTAGAGCAGGAGCGTGTGTGCGCCGGCGACGCCCGCCTTGGCCAGCAGCGTCCGGCTGGGGCGCTCCTCCGAGTGCGTGAACGGGATGTTCAGCCCCATTCCCCCCGTTCCGGACGTGCCAACCTTGATATACAGGAGCGTGCCGGCACGGCGCATTGCCTCGAGCGCGATCTGGACGTGGCGGATGAGCTGCGGCAGGTGCAGCGTGGCGAGGTGACGCTCGACGGACTCCACATCCGCACGACCCGCGTGCGCGGCAGCCCGCAAGGCCAATCCGCTCGCGAACACGTTCTGGTAGGCGAACGCGGTCGCCGTGTTCACGCAGTCCACGACGAGGTGGGGCTGGTGCCGGGCCAGGATAACGCCCAGGGTGGAGCGGCGCACGACGTCGTCAGTCAGCTCCCCCAGCAGGTCGTCGAGCAGTAGCGCCCTGCTGGCCGGGTCAGAGAGCACCTCCTCGCGGCTTCGATCCTTGAGCGGCTCGGGCAGGAAGATGTTCCCCCACTCGGCCACGACCCGCGTGCCGGAGGGCACGCCTTCCGCGGTGAGCTCCGCGACGGCCTGCTCGGCTTCCTCACGGCGCAGCGCGCTGATGACGACCGCACCCGGCGCGTGCGCCAGCAGCCGCCGGGCGACGGCCATCCCGACGAGGCCCGAGCCGCCCAGCAGCAGTACCGTGCGACCCTGTACGTCCATGCGGGTGCCCCCTTCCAGTGTGGATCCGCCCACCGCGGGTGTGCCTGCGGCCCGCGCGAGGTGTCCCTCACAGCAGACGCCGCCGCCCCTCCCGCCCCTACTCCCCCCGCGCAGCGGCCAACCGCTCGAGGGAAGCCAGCTCCGCCGGCGTGAGGCGCCGCCACGCCCCGGGCCGGAGCCGGCCGAGCCGCACCGGCCCGTGGCTCAGGCGAACGAGCCGCCGGACGGGATACCCCGCCGCCGCGAGCAGGCGCCGGACGATGCGCTTCCGGCCGTCACGCATCGTCACGCGCAACCGCGTGGTACCGGGCCGCGCGCCCGGCACCCGCTCCAGCGCGCGGGCGCGGGCGACTCCATCCTCGAGCTCGATCCCTTCCAGGATCCGGCGCTCCGTCGCGGCCGTCACCCGGCCGGCGACCTCCGCTTCGTAGACGCGATCCACACCGTAGCGCGGATGGAGGAGGCGGTGCGCGATCTCACCCTGATTTGTGAGCAGCAGCAGCCCCTCGCTGTCCGCGTCCAGCCGGCCTACATGGAAGAGCCCCCCGAAGGCGGGCGGCAGCAGGTCGTAGATCGTGGGCCGGCGCTGCGGGTCCCTCCGCGTCGTCACGTACCCCCGCGGCTTGTGCAGCGCGATCCAGACGGGGCGCGCGGGCTCGACCCGCCTGCCATCCACCTCGACCCGATCCACCGCCGGGTCCACCCGGACGCCCAGCTCGGTCACCCGCTCGCCATTGACCCGGACCCGACCCGCCCGGATCCACTCCTCCGCCCGGCGCCGCGAGGCGAGGCCCGCCATGGACAGGAATCGTTGGAGGCGGATCTGCTCGCCCAACGGGAAGCCTCCGCGCGCCGCGCTCAGCTCTCCGGGTCACCCGCCTGCGCCGCGGCCGGCCTGTCCTCCGCGCCCGCCAGCCCTGCGCCATCTTGACCGCCCGGCGGCTCGCCAGCGCTCGGCGACTCACCGCAGACCGATACGGTTGCCTCCTCCTGCACGGTCGCCGGCCCGGGGCTCTCCGGGGCCGACCCGCGTTGCTCCGCGATGACCTGCTCTGGGCCATCCAGGGTCGACTCCCGTTCTTCCGGGATCACCTGCCCTGGGCCATCCGGGGCCGAGTGACGTTCCTCCGCGACCACTGGCTCGGGGCTCTCCGGGCCCGAGTCGCTTTGCTCCGCGGCCACCGGCTCTGCAACATCGGGGGCCGACTCGTATTCCTCCGCGACCACCGGCTCAGGGCCATCCGCGCCCGACTCACCTTCCTCCCCGACCAGCAGCTCGGGGCTCTCCGGGGGCGCCTCGCGTTGCTGCGTGGCCGCCGGTTCCAGGCCCTCCGGGGTCGTTTCGCGTTCCTCCGCGGCGGGCTCGGCGGCCTCGGCACCGGCCCGAGCGGCCGGCGCATCCTCCGCTTCGGCGGACTCCGCGCCGTCCGGCGCGGCCGGCCGCTCGTCTCCCGCCCCGGGTGGCTCGGCGCCGTTGGACGCGGCCGGCGCGCCGGCCGCCGCCGCAGCACCCGGTTCCGCGTCCGCGGCCGCAGGGGCCGCCTCCGACGCGGAAGGCGCCGCCTCCGGGGCGCCGGGGGGCGCCTCCTGCACCGCGGCCGCCGCGTCCGGCGCGCGCTGCTTGAGCACGACCGGGAGCTCGTCGGGGCGGGGCAGGTCGTGCAGCGAGTTGAACCCGAAGTGCTCGAGGAACTTCTGCGTCGTGCCGTAAAGCAGCGGCCGGCCCAGTCCCTCGCCCCGGCCCACGACGTCGACGAGCTGTCGCTCCTGAAGCGTGCGCAGGACCCCCGCCGAGCCGATGCCGCGGATCTCCTCGATCTCCGCACGGCCGATCGGCTGGCGGTAGGCGATGATCGCCAGCACCTCGAGCGCGGGCCCGGAAAGGCGCCCGCTCTGCGGCACCGTATGGAAGCGCTCGAGCACGCCGGCGTACTCCGGCCGCGTCAGGAGCTGGTACCCCCCGGCCAGCTCGTAGATCTGGAACGCGCGCCCCGTGGCGTCATACTCCGCGCGGAGCGCAAGGATCGCCTGCTCGACCGCATCCTCGTCCAGCCCCTCCGCCGCACGGCTCAGGTCGGCGGCCGAGAGCGGCGCGTCGGACGCGAAGAGCAGGGCCTCAATGATCTCGGTCGTTCGCATCCAGCTTCTTTCCGTTCCTGCGGTAGAGCCACAGCGGCGCGAACGGCTCCCGCTGCCGCATCGCCAGGACGTGCTGCTTCGCGAGCTCCAGGCCAGCGAGCAACGTCACGACCGCGTGCAACCGGTCGCCGAACGGGGCGACCAGCCGGCGGAACTCGACGCGGGCGAGGCGCGCGAGCGTGTCGATGATCAGCCTGATCTTCTCCTCGATCGGCACGGCGCGCGGCGTGACCCGGTGCTCCGCCGGCGGACGCTGCCGCTGGCCGACGGCCAGGGCGGCGGCCCATACCTCGTCCCAGCTCACTTCCAGCTCGACCGGCTGCTCGTTGCGCGGGATCGGTGGGACGTAGCCACGCGGGTAGTGCTTCCCGCGGGCGAGTTCCGCTTCCTCGAGCCGGCGCGCGGCCTCGCGGAAATGCTCGTACTCGAGGAGACGCCGCACCAGCTCGGCACGCGGGTCCACCAGCTCGCCGCTCTCATCCACCCGGCGCGGGAGGAGCATCTGCGCCTTGATGCGGATCAGCGTGGCCGCCATCTCGAGGAACTCGCCGGCGCGATCCAGGCCCAGGCGCTCGATGCCTTCGATCGCGCGCAGGAACTGCTCCGTGATGCGGGCGATCGGGATGTCGAAGATGTCGATGTCCTGCTCGCGAATGAGGTGGAGCAACAGATCGAGCGGGCCCTGGAACCGCTCGAGCTCCACGACGAAGCCGCCTTCGGCGACGGGCGCATCCACGCTCATGTCGAGAGCCGCACGAGTGCGTCGGCCAGCCCGCCCAGCAGCGAGACGGGCCGGAGCAGGACGCCGATGGCCCCGGGGGCGAAGACGAGGATCGCGATGAGGATCAGCATGCCATAGCGCCCGAGCTCGCGATAGAGCAGCCCGAGGCGCGGAGGGAGCAGGTGGTAGAGCACGTGCGAGCCATCGAGGGGTGGAATCGGGATCAGGTTGAAGAACGCGAGGATCAGGTTCAACACGACCCCGACCTGCGCCATGAAGCGCAGGGTCGTCAACACCCCCTCCCCGGCGGGAACGGCGCGCTCGAGATGGATCAGGCCGATGATGAGCGCCGTGCACACCACGGCGAGCAGGAGGTTCGCGGCAACGCCGGCCACGGACACCAGGATGTCGCCCCGCCGGTAATGCCGGTAGTTGCGCGGGTCGACCGGCACGGGACGCGCCCAGCCGAACAGGACGTCGCCCGGCGAGAGCCACAGGATCAGCGGGACGAGGATGCTGCCGACCGGATCGATGTGGACGATGGGATTCATCGTGAGCCGCCCCGCATCGAGGGCCGTCCGGTCGCCCTGCCGTAGGGCCATCCACCCGTGTGCGTACTCGTGGAGGACCACGGAGAACAGCAGGACGGGGAGCACGAGCAACAATTCCATGGGTGGGAAACCTAACGCGCGCCGGTGGCCGGGCGCCACCCCCGACCTCGCGGTTCCGCAGGCCGCGCCGGCGGGCCCGCCGTGTCCGCGCGCAGGCGAGCAAACGGTCGTCGCCGGGCGCCGTTGTCCCGGACCCCGACCCTCCCACTGGACGGCGCGGCGGTGGGCGGCGCGGATCGCTGCTTGCGGAGCAACCACGGCGAAACAGCCACGGCGAAACAGCCGCTGGCGAGACGGCCGCGACGGAAACAGCCATGGCGAGACAGCCGCGACGGAACAGCCGCTAGCGGAACGGCCGGGGCGGAGCAGCTGCGGCGGAATAGCCGCAGCGTCTAGCACTTGCTTTGGCAGGTCCGGGCCGGCCGAGCCGGCCGCACTCCTTGCGCCCGCGCTGCACCGGCCCGCGCGACGTGGGTGTCAGATTTTCCACCGCCAGGATTCTCAGGTTTTCGATTTTCGACCGCCGTTGACAGCGGGGCCGCGCGGGAGAACTCCGCACCCGTGCCCCCGCTGCGCGGCCACGTGCGGACTCGACCGCGCCGGCGGTGGTCAAGTTCCAGCATCCGGTTCATCCGCCTCTCGGGTGCGGAGTTCGCCCTCCCCAGCGCGGCCAGTTTCCACCGCGCCGAGGTGTGCCGCGATGTGTGAGGACCTTCGCCGCGGCCGGCGCAGCCAACTTCCACGACGCCGAGCCGCGTAGCGACGCGCGGGGACTTCGCCGCGCCCAGCGCGGCCAGTTTCCATGGCATCCAGCCGTGCGCCAATGCGTGGGGAATTCGCCCTGCCCAGCGCGGGCAACTTCCATCGCGCTGGCCGTGCCGCGACGCGTGGGGGGCTTCGCCGCGCCCCCGCCAGGAGCGCGCGACGCGCTGCGCGGCCGCACCCGGGCGCACGAGCAGGCGCTGTTGCAGTAGGGCCGCGCCCCTAGGAACCCGCGACGCGCTGCGCGGCTGCACCGGCGCCTGCCGCTGCCCCTCGCCGGAGCGGGCGTCGAGGGCCGGACCAGAGGTGACAAAGCGAAACAGCCGCGGCGGAACAGCCGGCGGCGCAACACTCACTGGCGCAACAGCTCCGGCGAACCAGCCGCGGGACGTTGACACGCGGCCCGCGCGCGCGTAGCTTATCGGTTTGCAATACGGTTGATTCCCAGCGACTTCCGGGAGGGGCGGTTTGCCCAACACCAAGAGTGCGGAAAAGCGGATGATCCAGCAGCGCAAGCGCGCGGCGCGCAACCGCGCCCAGCGCTCGCGCCTCAAGACCGCGATCAAGAAGGTGCTCCAGGCGCAGGACGGCGCGCAGGCCACGCAGGCCTTCCGCGAGACGGCCGCGCTGCTCGATCGGCTGGCGACTCGCCGCGTGATCCACCCGAACCGCGCGGCCCGAAAGAAGTCCCGGCTCGCCCAGCGTGTGAAGGCGTTGGGCGGCACGCCCTGAGGGTCTCGCACCGCGCCTCGCGGGCCGGGAACCGCCACGGCGCCCGGGCCTCCCCCGAAGCAGGACGGGGGAGGCCCGGGCGCGCGTCATCGTGCCCTCTTCCCGCCGCCCGCAGCCCGCGTCAATCCGGGAACAGGTCCAGCGTGTCCGCGTCCGGAGCAGCGCTCGCCGTGCCCCGCGGCACCTCCTCCTGCCCGGCCACCCGGTGCCGGAAGAATTCCCGGCCGAACGAGGGATCGTAGGCGGACCAGCCCTGCTCGATGTCAGAGACGAGCCGCTCCGCCTGATTCAGCTTGGCGTCCAGGTCGTCCACGTAGTGCAGGATGAGCCCCTCGAGGATCTTCGGCCGCCTGGGGCTCTGCCACTCGTAGCGTCCCTGGTGACTCGCGATCAGGTGCAGCAACAGCAGGAGGCGGTCGCGCGAAAGCTCCTTGACCGCCGCGGCTTCCGCCTGGACCATTTCGAGGCCGAGCAGGATGTGGCCGAGTAGCCGTCCTTCGTCGCTGAACGTGAAGCCGGTCCCCGCCACGATCTCCCGGACCTTGCCCACGTCGTGCAGCAGCGCCCCGGCCACGAGGAGGTCCCGGTCGATCGAGGGTCCGTAATGGCGGGCGAGCAGGTCGCACGCCGTGGCGACGGAGAGCGTGTGCTCGAGCAGGCCGCCCAGGTACGCGTGATGGTTCCGCTTGGCTGCGGGCGCGCGCCGGAACGCACGGCCGATCTCCGAGCGCCGGTCCAGCATCCGGCGCAGGAGCGCGCCGAGGCCCGGGTCGCGCACCGAGGCGATGAGCGCGGCCAGCTCGCGCTCCATCTCCTCGGGCGGGCGCGGCGACCGGGGCAGGAAGAGGTCGAGCTCCTCCGGCGCGACGCTGACCGGCGTCACCTCGTCGAGGTTGAGCTGCGGCTCGCCGTTGAAGACCTCGACGCGGCCGCGCACGCCCACGAACGAGCCCGGCGGGACGAGCGCGTGGATCCTGTCGGCATCATCCCACACCCGGCCCTCCAGCGCGCCGCTCCGGTCGCAGAGCCTGAGCCGCAGGTACGGCTTGTCCTGCCGGGTGCGCCGCAGCTCACGGGACTCGACGTAGTAGCAGCCGGCGACCCGCGCGCCCTCCCGCAGCTCGCCGACGGGCGGCCAGGGGAACCGGTCCGGCGCGATCCATTGCCGGAGGGTGGGCGGCGGCGCGTGCGGGCTGCCCGGCCCGCGCTCCTCACGGCGGCGCGGCCCTGCGCCGGTGCCCCCGGGTGCGCCGCTCACCGCGGTCCTGCCTCGCGGTCCCACACGACCCGCCCCCCGACGATGGTGAGCGCCGCCTGGCCGACCAGTCTCCAGCCCGCGAACGGCGTGTTGCGGCTCCTGGAGAGGAACCGGTCAGGGTCGACGGTCCACGCGGCGTCCGGGTCGATGACCGTGACGTCCGCGGGCGATCCTTCGGCCAGGGTGCCGCCGGGAAGGCGGAACGCGCGCGCGGGCGCGCAACTCATGCGGTCCACGAGCTGGCTCAGGGTCAGCAGGCCCTTGCCGACCAGCTCGGTCAGCGCGATGCCCAGCGCGGTCTCGAGGCCGACCATGCCGAACGGCGCGTCGTCGAAGGCCTGCTCCTTCTCGTCGTAGTGGTGGGGCGCGTGGTCGCTGGCGAGGACGTCCAGCGTGCCGTCGGCCAGCCCCTCGCGCACGGCCGCCACGTCCTCCGCCGTCCGCAGCGGCGGGTTGACTTTGGCCTCCGTGCGGTAGCCGTCCACGGCCTCGTCCGTCAGCGTCAGGTGGTGCGGCGTCGCCTCCGCGGTGACCTGGACGCCGCGCGCCTTTGCGGCGCGGATCATCTCGACGCCGCGCCGCGTCGAGACGTGCTGGATGTGCAGCCGCCCGCCGGTCAGCTCGGCGAGCAGCAGGTCGCGCGCGATCATCACGTCCTCGGCGGCGTTCGGGATGCCCTGGAGCCCGAGCCGCGTGCTGACCAGGCCCTCGTTCATCGATCCGCCGCGCGAGAGTGCGAGGTCCTCGCAGTGGTTCGCGACGGGGATGCCGAACGTCTGCGCGTACTCGAGCGCCAGCCGCATGAGCCCCGCGTCGCTGACGGGCCGGCCGTCATCCGAGATCGCGACCGCGCCCGCGTCCACCATCTCGCCGATCGCCGCCAGCCGCTCGCCGCGCTGGCCCAGCGAGACCGCCGCGACGGGGTAGACGCGCGCGTACCCGGCGCGCAGGCCCTGCGCGCGGACGAACCCGACGGCCGCCGGGTCGTCCACCGGCGGGTCCGTGTTGGGCATGGCGCACACGGCGGTGAAGCCGCCGGCCGCCGCGGCGCGCGCGCCGGTCGCGATCGTCTCCTTGCGCTCGCCGCCCGGCTCGCGCAGATGCACGTGCACGTCGATCAGGCCTGGACACACCACCAGGCCGCCGACGTTCCGGACCTCGGCGTGCTCCGGCGCCTCGAGCTCTCGCCCGATGCGCCCCACCGTCCCGTCCACGAGCAGCACGTCCAGCACGTCGTCGATCCCCTGCGACGGGTCAACGACCCGTCCGCCCCGCAGCAACAGCGCCCGCGGCGTCACGGCCACCTGCCTTCAACGTACTTCACGTACTCGTACACGTGCGCGTCCACGTGCACGTGTACGTTTACGTTTACGTTTACGTTTACGTTTACGAGCACGAGTACGGACTCCCAACCGTAACGGTCATCGCAACCGCGCACTTCCGCCTTCCCTCCTCTCACGCCGCCTCCGGCCCGCTCTTCGCCGCCTCCGCACGCTCCGGCGCGCCGCCCGCCAGCAGATACAGCACCGCCATGCGCACCGCGATGCCGTTCGTGACCTGGTCCAGGATCACCGAGTGCGGTCCGTCCGCCACGTCGCTATCGATCTCGACGCCGCGGTTCATCGGCCCCGGGTGCAGGATCAGCAGCGGGCGCGGCGCACGCTGCACGCGGGCGCGCGTCAGGCCGAAGAAGCGGTTGTACTCGCGTAGCGTGGGCACGTAGCCCGCCTGCATGCGCTCGAGCTGGAGCCGCAGGACGTTGAGCACGTCGGCCCACTCGATCGCCTCCTCGATGCGCGAGAACCGCTGCACGCCCAGCTCCGTCACGTACGGCGGCAGCAGCGTGCGCGGTCCGCACACGGCGACCTCCGCCCCCAGCTTGCTCAGCCCCCAGATGTTGGAGCGGGCCACGCGCGAGTGCAGGATGTCGCCCACGATGCAGACGCGCACGCCCTCGATCCGCCCGAGATGATCCCGGATCGTCAGCATGTCCAGGAGCGCCTGCGTGGGGTGCTCGTGCCGGCCGTCTCCCGCGTTGATCACGTTCGAGTCGATGCGGTCGGCAAGGAACCGCGCGGCGCCGGAAGAGCCGTGGCGGATCACGACCATGTCGATCTTCATCGCCTCGAGGTTGCGGGCGGTGTCCACCAGCGTCTCTCCCTTGGCCACGCTCGACCCCGTCGCGCTGATGTTGACGGTGTCCGCCGACAGCCGCTTCTCCGCGAACTCGAACGAGATGCGCGTCCGCGTCGAGGGCTCGAAGAACAGGTTGACGATGGTCTTGCCGCGCAGGACCGGCACCTTCTTGATCGCGCGCTCGCTGATCTCTTTGAACGGCTCGGCCGTGTCGAGGATCGCGCGGATCTGTGCCGCGCTGAGCGGCTCGAGGCCGACGAGGTCCTTCCCCAGATCGGTGTCGACCGGCATTACTCCACCTCTGGCGCTGGCGAGACGAGCTCGACGGCGAGCCGTCCGTCCAGTTCGGGAACGAGCACCTCCACGCGCTGGTCGGGCGCAACGTCCACCGATCGCCCTACGATGTCCGGCTGGATGGGGAGCTCGCGCCCTCCGCGGTCCACGAGCACACACAGGTAGATGCGGGACGGGCGGCCGAAGTCCGCCAGCTCGTCCAGCGCAGCTCGCGCCGTGCGGCCGGTGTAGCACACGTCGTCCACGATCACGACGACGCGGCCGTCGATCCCGCCGACGGGCAGGCGCGTCTCGCCGACGACGGGGCGCGGCCCGATCGCCATGAGGTCGTCGCGGTAGAGCGTGATGTCCAGGGAGCCGGACTGCGGGCGCACGCCTTCGACCCGCTCGATCTCGGCCGCGATGCGGTCGGCGAGCTGGACGCCGCGGCGCTGGATGCCCATGAGCACGAGCGCGCCGACATCGTCGGTCCGCTCCGTGATCTCGTGGGCCATGCGCACGAGCGCGCGCTCGACCGCGCGCTCGTCCAGCAGGAGTCGTCGGGATGAGCGGGTCATCGAAGAATCGGGCCTGCCGGCGTGAAGGTGCGGCGCTAGGTTAGCGGGCGGCCCCGGGAGCTGTCAACGGCCCGCCGGGTCGATGGGATCGCGCGCCGGGACACGCCTCGCGGGCGCGGAGCCCCCTGCCCTGCCTCCGGGACCGCCGTGCGGCGGTGGCTGCCACCTTCCGGGAACGCGCCTTTACATGGCCGGGGCGCGCGGTTACCTTCGCGCCAGCCAATCCTGACACGATCGTGCGACCCGGAGCAGGGGGAAGGTGCCTTGATCCGACAGCTGTTGGCACGCAAGGGCGTGCCCGAACTCCGCGGGGAGGCGGAGCCGCTGGACACCGAGCTGCGCCGCGTGCTCGGGCCCTGGCAGCTCACGGGCCTCGGGATCGGCGCCATCATCGGCGCCGGCATCTTCTCCGGGGCGGGCACGGCGATCGCCGGCGGGGCGGAACACCTGGGCGCCGGCCCCGCGCTCATGGTCTCCTACGTGCTGGTGGCCGTGGCCTGCGGCTTCGCGGCGCTGTGCTATGCGGAGTTCGCCGCGATGATCCCGCAGTCGGGCAGCGCCTACACGTACGCGTACGCGACGTTGGGCGAGCTGGTCGCGTGGATCATCGGCTGGGACCTGATCATCGAGTACGCCGTCGGCAACGTCGCCGTCGCCGTGAGCTGGTCTGGCTACTTCCAGGAGCTGCTGCGCGGCTTCGGCCTCGCCCTCCCCGAGTGGCTGGCCACCGATTACCTGACGGCCTTGCACGGCGCCGCGCAGGTGCGGGACGCGATCGCGCAAGGCCTGGACCCCGCGACGCTCGGCGCCCACGTGCTCCAGGCGGCGGAGGCCGCCGAGAACGCGCCGCGCCTGTTCGGGTTGCCGCTGATCGTCAACCTGCCGGCCGTCGCGATCGTGGTGGCGATCACGTGGATCCTGGTGATCGGCATCCGCGAGAGCGCCTGGTTCAACACGGCGATGGTCGTGGTGAAGCTCGGGATCCTCGCGTTCTTCATCGTGGCGGGCGCTTTCTTCGTCCGCCCCGAGAACTGGCGGCCATTCGCGCCCAACGGGTTCTCGGGCATCTGGACGGGCGCCTCGCTGATCTTCTTCGCGTACATCGGCTTCGACGCCGTCTCGACGGCCGCGGAGGAGAGCAGGAACCCGAGGCGGGACATGCCGCTCGCGATCATCGCCTCGCTGGTCATCACGTCGGTCATCTACATCGTGACGACGGCGGTCCTCACCGGCCTGGTGCCCTGGACCCAACTCGGGACGGCCGAACCGCTGGCGACCGCTTTCAGCGAGCGGGGACTGGACTTCGCCGCCGGGATCATCGCGTTCGGCGCAGTGGTGGCGACGACATCCGTGCTTCTGGTGTTCCAGCTCGGCCAGCCGCGGATCTTCTACGCGATGGCGCGGGATGGGCTCCTGCCGGGCTGGGCGGCCAGCGTGCACCGGAAATACAGGACGCCCCACGTCACCACGATCCTGACCGGAGTGTTCGTGGCCTTCTTCGCCGCGTTCGCGCCGATCGAGGCGGTGATCGAGCTGACGAACATCGGGACGCTCTTCGCCTTCATCCTGGTCGCGGCCGGCGTGCTCGTGCTGAGGCGGCTGGAGCCGGACCGTTACCGGCCGTTCCGGACCCCGTGGGTCCCGTTCGTCCCGCTCATGGCGATCGCTGCCTGCCTCTGGCTCATGCTGGGGCTGCCCACCCGGACGTGGGTGCGCTTCGGGGTCTGGCTCGTGATCGGAATCGTCATCTACCTGGTGTACGGGTTCAAGCACAGCGCCTTGCGCAACCGGCGGGCGGCGGAGACCCAGCCGGCCGGTCCTCGCGGCTGAGCGCGACCCGAGACCTGCCCCCTAGCAGCGCGACGGCGGCCTGCCCTGGTGAGGCGGCCATGGTGGCGGCGGCGTTCGGCGGTCGGCGGAACGCACGAAGCGGAAGGCGCGGGGTTCCGTGCCGCGTGGGTCGTCGAAGCAGATGAGCGTGCCGTAGTAGCGCGCCCGCTCGACCGTCTCGCCGGCGCTCCCCTCGCGGTAGAGGGTCAGCCGGGCCCCTTCGATCCGGAAGCGGCCCTCGTCGCGATCGTAGCGGTCCCGGCTGCGATCCGTGCGGACGCGGACGAAGCGACCTTGCTCCGGGCTCTCCCGCGGCAGCAGTTGGAGCAACTCCAGCACTGCCTCCCCATCCCGTGGTTCTGCCCGGAACGAGTAGACCGCGGCGCGCCACGGATCCGGCATTCCCGGCCTCGGTGCCGGCGCCGCCTGGGCGGCGAGCTCGCCGACGGCGAGCAGCGCGGCGCCCCAGGCGAGTGGGAGCGCCCGCCAGCCCTGCTCTCCCATCCGCCCCTCCCTGCTGGCTCAGTCCCCCATCTTCCGACCCAACCAGATGCCGACGGGGAGTGCGAGCACCGCGGCCCCCAACCCCACGACCCACGGCGGCGCACCGAACGCCCCCTCAGGGGCGTGGCGGTGCCGCGCGTGGCGGCGCCGGACGATGTGGATGCGCCGGACCGGGTGCCTGAAGACCAACCTCGGTCGGGACCCGCGAACACGCATGCCGAGCACGGAACGTCTGCCGAGCACGCTGGCCCTCCTTGCGGAACGCGCCGGGCGGCCGTTCTCGCGCCGCCCGCGAGGCTTCGCAATGCAAGGCGCATGCGCGGCCCGCGCGCCACAGCGGGTCAGAAGCCCCAGCTTCCCCGCGTGATCAGCTCGATGCTGTTGCCGTCCGGGTCGCGGAAGTAGAGGGAGCAGCCGCCGCGTGGCCATTGCGTCTCGGCCTCAATGGCCACGCCGGCCTCGGCGAGGTGGCGGCGCCAGGCCTCCAGCGCCGCGGCATCCGGCACGTCCAGCGCGACGTGGCCGGGGCCGGACGCGCCGTGCGGCGGCACCTTGCCGCCGGGACGGGACGTGGCCTCGGCGTTGAAGAGCAGCAGGAGGTCCTGGCCGGCCCGGAAGAAGACGTGCCGGCCCTCGCTCCGGCCGACCAGCGGCAGGCCGAGCCGCCGCCAGAACCGCTCTGCCCGGTCCAGGTCGGCCACGTACAGGGCCGCTTCGTGCACGCCGCCCAGCGGCGGATGGTGCTCGGCCATGGACCCTCCTGCGCCTCACCCGCGGCGGGAGCGGAAGAAGGCCCGCAGAAGCTCCGCGGCCTCGTCTGCCAGGACGCCCCGGGTCATCCGGACCTGGTGGTTGAGCCGTGGGTCCTGGACGATGCAGCCCAGCGATCCGCACATCCCGGCCTTCGGGTCCGACGCCGCGAAGACCAGCCGCCGGACTCGTGCCAGCACGAGCGCGCCCGCGCACATGGCGCACGGCTCCAGCGTGACGTAGACCGTGGCATCCAGCAGGCGCCACTGGGAGAGCCGGGCCGCCGCGCGCCGCACCGCGACCAGCTCGGCGTGGCCGCTGGGATCCTGCCACATTCGCGTGCGGTTCCGGCCCTCGGCGAGGATCCGGCCCCCGGCGACCACGACGGCGCCGACCGGCACCTCGTCCTCGGCGCGGGCCGCGTACGCCTGCTCGAGGGCGCGCTGCATCCACAGCTCGTCCCCGGGTTCGGGGGGATCGAATCGCGGGGTCCAGGACGTGGTGGGAATGGCGGGCAGCTCAGGGGGTCTGTGGTTCGGCATCCCGGCTCGCTGGCGACCCGGCCGACGCCGCAACGGGCGCACGCAACCGACGCAGCACGCCGAGCACCCGACCGATCACGGTGTACCCGCTCCCTGCCCCGACCGGGATCGGCGCGGCGTCCGTGTTCACCGGCTCCAGGAGGACCTCGTCGCCCCGACGACGATAGCGCGTCACGCTCGCCTCGCCGCCGATCCGCACGACGACCACGTCTCCATCCTCGAGCTCCTCCTCGACCACCAGCTCGGCCAGCAGCATGTCACCGCCCCGGCAACCATCGAACTCGAGCCGTTCTCCGGTCACCGTCAGCAAGAACGCGCCACTCGCCCCGGCCAGCTTCCGATCCAGCTCGAACGTCTCCACGACGGCCTCGCGCGGCAGCGGCTCGCCGGTGGCCGATACCCGGGCGAAGCAGGGCACCGTGACCGTCTCGGGGCTCAGATCCACCGAGAGCAGCCGCACGCCCCTGGAGCGCGAGGGATCCCGCTCGATCCACCCCTTGTCCGCCAGGGCCTGGAGGTACTCGGAAACGGTCTTCGTGCTCTTGATGTCGAACCGCCGGCCGATCTCGCGAATGGAAGGTTGGTAGGTGTTCCGCCGGAGATAGTCGACCAGATAGTCGAGGATCCGGCGTTCCAGGTACGTCAGCGGCTCGGGCATCATCGCCTCCCGCAAGGCAGCCGTGGCCGGAGACTCGGAACGGGACGGCACCCGGCAGAACCGAAACGCGGGCAAGCCGGCGAGTCCGGCCAGCCCGCGCCCGGGGTGAGCGCCGATATACCGGAAATGGCGTGGCCCACAGGCGGCAATCTACGTCGGATCGTCCCTTTCCGTCAACGAAGATGTGGAGCACAGGCGTGGAGCCGCCGCACTCAGGCGGGCGGCTCCTGCCGCCCGCCTCCTGGCCCGGTGCTCGCCGCCGTCGGCCCTTCCAGCACGCTAATCGCCGCATCCAGCCGGCGCAACGTCCGTTCCCGGCCCATGACGGCCAGGACATCGAAGATCCCGGGCGAAACCGCGGCGCCGATGAGCGCGACGCGCAGGGGGTGGATCAGCTTGCCGGCGCCGACCCCGAGCTCGTCTGCCAGGCCCCGCAGCTCGCGTTCCAGGCCGGCGGCCTCCCAGTCGGGATCGGAGAGGCTGGCGAAGCGTTCGCGCAGCGCGGCCAGGCGGGCCCGCGTCCCGGCGCCATCCGCCCAGTGCTTCCGGACCGCGTCCGGATCGTACTCGATGGCCTCGCCGAAGTACGGGCGGGCCTGCTCGACGAGCGCGTTCAGGCTGCGCGCCCGCACCTTGAGCAGGTCGATGAGCGAGAGGTACCACGCCCTCCTCTCCCTCAGCGCCGCCTCGCTGGCCAGCCCTGCGGCGACGAGCCGCTCGGTGATCAGGGGTTCGAGCCGCTCCGCCGGGGTGCGACTCATGTGCTGGCCGTTCAGCCATTCCAGCTTCTGCGGGTCGAAGACCGCGCTCTTCTTGTTGATCCCCTCGAGCGAGAAGCGCTCGATCAGCTCGGCCGTCGTGAAGATCTCCTCATCCGTTCCGGGCGACCAGCCGAGCAGCGCCAGGAAGTTCACCATCGCCCAGGGGAGCAGCCCTTGCTCGCGGTACTCGCCGACGGCGGTGGCGCCGTGCCGCTTCGAGAGGCGCTTGCCGTCCGGGCCCAGGATCATGGGCACGTGTGCAAACACCGGCGCCGGCCGGCCGAGCGCCTGGTACAGGAGGATCTGCTTGGGCGTGTTGGAGATGTGGTCGTCCCCGCGAATGACGTGCGTGATGCCCATCTCGATGTCGTCGCTGACGACCGCCATGTTGTAGACCGCCGTCCCGTCCGAGCGGAGGATGATGAAGTCCTCGATGTCCCGGTTCGCGAACTCGATTCGCCCGTGGACGGCATCATCCCACGCCGTGATCCCTTCCGGGACGCGGAAGCGGACGGCGTACGGCTGGCCGGCCGCCGCCCGGCGCTCGGACTCCTCCGGCGGCACGGTGAGGAGGCAGTTCCGGTCGTACCGGAACCCCTCCTCCGTCGCGTCGCCGGCGGCGCCGCGGCGCGCCTCGATCTGCTCGGGCGTGCAGAAGCACCGATACGCGTGGCCGGTACGGAGCAGCGCGAGGGCGTCCCGGCGATGGCGTTCGAGGCCATCGGCCTGATGGTAGGGGCCCTCATCCCAGAGGAGGCCGAGCCATTCGAGCCCGTCGATGATCGCGCGGACCATCGCGTCGCTCGATCGCTCGCGGTCCGTGTCCTCGATGCGCAGGACGAACACGCCGCCGTGGTGGCGGGCGAAGAGCCAGTTGAAGAGCGCGGTGCGTGCCCCGCCGACGTGCAGATAGCCGGTCGGCGAAGGCGCGAACCGCACACGGATCGGTCGGGCGTTCATGCGGGAAAAACCTACGGCCCGCACGCGGCGTGTCAACGCCGCGCGGCGGGCTCCATTGCGTGCGCTGCGGCAGCAGCGCCGGCCCGCGGTCGGCCGCGCCGTTCCGGGCGCAGCCGCACGGCCCCTCGGTGGCAGGATGGCGTGGCCCCGCGCCGCCTCAGGTGGTCGCAGGGCCGAGGGTGGTGGGAGCAGCCACGGCCGGCGGCGGGGCGGCCCCAGCCGCGGCGAGGCGGCGCCGCTCCGCGCGGCGCTCGAAGAGGAGATAGAGCGAAGGAGCGACCGTCAGGACGAGGAGCGTGGAGCTCGACAGCCCGCCGATCATGGCGTAGGTGAGGGCGTTCCAGATGTTCTCGTCCGCCACCTCGCTGAAGAGGACGAGCGGCAACAGGCCGAAGATGGTGGTGAAGCTGGTCATGAGGATGGGCCGCACGCGTTCGAGCGTGCCCTGCACGATCGCTTCTTCGAGCGGGGCGCCCGTGTTCCAGCGGATCTGGTTGATGTGGTCCACGAGCAGGATCGCGTTGTTCACCACGACGCCGCTCATCATGATGACGCCGATGTACGCCTCGCGCGTGAAGCTCGCGCCCGTGTAGAAGAAGAGCAGGAAAACGCCGATCAGCGCCATCGGCACCGTGAGCAGCACGCACAATGGCAGGCGGATGGACTCGAAGAGGGCCGCGGTCACCATGAAGATGAGCACCAACGCGATCCCCGTGGCGCGATAGATCTGGCCCTTCTCCTCCGTGGACCAGCGCCAGTCATCGCTCGTCTCGATCGTGTAGCCGGGCGGCAACGCCGTACTGGCGATGACGGCCTCCTGCACGCGGTCTCCGAGCTTGGTGGGGCCGCGGAACTCATAGGTGACCCGGCGCTGGTACTGCTGGTCCTCGCGCAGGATCCGGCCGAGGACCTCCCGCTCCTGGATTTCCGCCACGGAGGCGAGCCGGACCGGCCGGCCGGACGGCGTGGGGATCAGCAACTGCCGCAGCTCGAGCACATCCATGCGCTGGCTGCCCTCGAGCTTGATCAGGAACTGGACCTCGTCCCCGCCCACCCGGATCCGCGCCCCCCTCGTCTCGGTGTGGCCGCGGATGGCCGCGTTCACGTGGTTGACGAGGTCGCGCGCCGTGAGGTCGTAGAGCGCGAGGCGAGCGCGGTCGATCTCCACGACGATCTCCGTCGCCTTGTCCCGCTCGAACCATCTGCCGGACGCGTTCGTGTCCACGTCGCGAATCCGGGAGAAGCGCTTCAGGCGGGCACCGAGGTCCTCCGCGATGTCGCGGACGCGCTCGTAGTTGTACCCCAGGATCTGGATCGAGTAGTTGGGGGGCGAGCCCCCACCCCCGTAGAAGGACGGGCCGTAGCCGTACACGCGGACCTCCGCCCCACCGAACTGATGGCTGAACGCCACCATCTGCTCCTTGATGGCGACCGGGATCTGCGTGTGCTCGATCGAGTCCGGAAACGTGACCCGGATGCTGGCGTACTGCGGGGTGACGTTGGTGACGAACCGCTCGACCTCCGGCAGGGTCGCCAGCTTCGCCTCGAAGTAGCGCGTCAGCTCGTCTGTGCGCGCGATCTCCTCGCCTCGCGGCAGGCGGATCTGGATCGAGATGGCCGTCTGCTCTCCCCACCAACGGCCCCAGAGGATGCCACGCGTCACGTACCGATCGAACAACCAGTAGGAGCCGGCGAGCGCCGCGAGCGAGATGGCGACCGTGACCCACGGCCAGCGCAGGGTGAACTCGATCAGCCGCCGGTAGACGCGAACGTAGAACGGCGGCCGCGGGGGCGTGGCGGACGGCCCCGCCGTGCCGTCCGCCCCCGCGGGCTGGACGGCGCCCAACAGACGCGAGCCGAGCGCCGGGATGAACGTGAACGCCACGAAGAGGCTGGCAAGCAGGCTGAACCCCACGACGATCGCGAGGGGCACATAGTAGATCTGGAGCTCGCCCTGGAGATAGACGAACGGGACGAGCACGATGACGGTCGTCAGCGTCGCTGCCAGGACGGCGAGGATGACCTCGCGGGCTCCCCTCTCGGCCGCCTCCGACGGGCTCGCCCCCGCCCGCCGGTGCCGGTAGATGTTCTCCAGCACGACGATCGCGTTGTCCACCACCAGGCCGAACCCCATCGCCAGCCCCATCAGCGTGAGGATGTTGAGCGTGTAGCCGCCCCAGTAGATGAGGTTGAGCGCGATCAGGATCGAGAATGCGATGGTGAAGAAGACGATGAGCGAGGAGCCGAACGAGCGGATGAACACCAGCAGGACGAGGAATACGACTGCGGCCGAGATCAGCGCCCGCAGCCGCAAGTCCGAGATCTGCTTGCGGATCCCCGCGCTCTCGTCGTGGTCCAGGATCAGGCGGACGCCGGGCGGGAAGTGCGGCTCGAGCGTCGCCAGATGCGCCTTGACCCGGTCCGCGACCTGGACGGCGTTGACGCGCAGCGCCTTGTGCACCGTGAACGCCACCGCCGGCTTCCCGTCGATGCGGTAGTACGACAGCGGCTCCTCGAACGTGTCGTGGACGGTGCCGACATCCCGTACGCGGATGATGCGCCCGCCGCGGGTCAGCAGAGGCAACCCGAGCACATCCTCGACCGAGGCAGCCCGCTCCCGGATGGCGAGCGTGCGGAGCACGCCACCCACGTTCACGACGCCGGCCTCGTTCGTGATCTCGAGGTCCTGGAGCCGCGAGCGGACGAGGTCCGGCGTCAGACCCAGCGCCTGGATGCTCGACTCGCGCAGCCGGATCTCGAGCACGCGCGCACGCCCGCCGTAGGCCTCGACCGCGGCCACGCCGCCCACCTGACGGAGCTCCGCGGCGATCACGTCGTCCACGTAGGCGCGTAGGGCCTCCAGCGTGTACGGCCCGGTGAGCGTGTAGCTGAGGAACGGGCGCTGCTGCTCCTCGAACTCCCGCGGGACGTACGGGGTGACCTGGGGCCGGCGCGCACCGGCAGGCAACTCGGGGGCCAGCGCGGCGAGCCGCTCGGAGAGCTCGAGACGGGCGAAATCCATGTCCGTCTCTCGCGCGAACTCCACCGTGATCCGCGCCAGCCCTACCCCGGCCTGGTCCCGCGACTCCGACGTCACCTTCTCCACGCCCCGCACCTGCTGGACGGCGGCCTCGAGCGGCGACGTGAGGAACGCCTCCGTCGCCTCCGGGGAAGCACCCGGCCAGGTCGCCGTAATGGTGAGGCGCGGCAAGCGCGTGTCCGGCAGGAACTCGATGGGCAGGTTCCGCCACGCCGCCAGGCCCAGTAGCGCGATGGCCAGGTAGGCCATGGTCACGGCCACGGGTCGCCGGATCGCCAGCCTGATCATTCTTCCGCCACCGGGTCGCGGGGAGGCGCGGGGGCGAACGGCTCGCCGCCGGCGAGTGCCGGCGCTTTCGCCGGCGGGGGCGCGGCCGGACCCGCAGGGGCGGCAGCCGCCGCCGCGGCCGGGGCGGACCCCACTCGCCCGAACAGCCGCCGCAGCCGCAAGGCCCCGGCCTCCACCATGTCGTAGGCGACGGGGACGATCACGAGCGTCAGCGCGGTCGCCGCAGCCAGCCCGCCGATCAGCGCGATGGCGAGTGGCGCCTGGAGCTCACCCCCACTTCCGATGCCCAGCGCCAACGGCACGAGCCCCAGGATCGTGGTGAGCGTGGTCATGAGGATTGGACGGAGCCGCGCCCGTCCGGCCTCGATGATGGCCTCCCGCAGCGGCATCCCGCGTTCGCGCAGGTGGCGGATGAAGTCCACCAGCACCACCGCGTTGTTGTCCACGATGCCCACCAGGACCACGAGACCGATCAGGCTCATCGTGTTCACGCCTCCGCCTGCGAGCCATAGCGCCACGGCGGCGCCGATCACGGCCAGCGGAACGCTGAGCAGGATCGTGAACGGGTGCACGAACGACTCGAACTCGGCGGCCAGGATCATGTACACGAGCATGATCGCGAGCACGAACGCGAAGCCGAGGTCGCGGAACCCACGGCGCATCTCCTCGTTCTCGCCGCCGATCTCGCTCCGCGTGCCGGCCGGCGCCTCGAGGCCCGCCAGCGCGGCGCGGGCGGCCGCGATCCCCTCGGAGAGCCCGTGACCCGCGACATCCGCGTAGACCGTCACCACGCGCGCCTGGTCGATGCGCCGGATCTCCGCAGGGCCCAGCTCCTCGCGCGTGCTGATCAACTCGCGGAGCGGCACCCCGTCGACGCGCAGCAGGTTCAACGTCTCGAGCGAGTGCCGCACGGAGTCCGGCAGCCGCACGATCACGGGGATCTTCCGGTCGAAATCCACGAAGTCCGTCGCCCGGACCCCCTGCATGTAGGCCTCGACCGTGCGCGCAATGCGCTGGGCCTGGATGCCGTAGGACGCGGCGCGCTCGCGATCGATGGGCAGCCGGACCTCGGGTTGCCCGAGCTCGGTGCCCAGCCGCACGTTGACGAGCTCCGGGGCGCGCGCCAGCCGGTCTCGCACGGCCCGCGCGTACGCCAGCATCGCATCGATGTCCTCGCCCCGGATGCGGACGGCGAGGTCCGCCTCCGCGCTCCCCAGCAACTGGCCGAGTGCCGTCGCACGCCCCGTCTCGATCGTCACAGTGCCCGGAGGGAAGCCGGCCAGGTGCGGCCGCGCCCGCTCGATGGCGGCTGCGGTCGCACCTCCCTTCGCCATGCGGATGTCGAGCTCCGCCGTGTTCGAGCCGCTCGCCTCGTCCTCCAGCCCCGCGAGCATGAACCGCCGCCCGACGCGCGTGAACACCGCAGCCACGTCCGGGTCGGCGAGAAACACGGCCTCGAGCCGGGCAGCCGCTTCAGCCGTCCGCTCCAGGGGCGTGCCGCGCGGCAGCTCGAGCCGGATGCGGAACTCGCCCTCGTCCACCTGCGGCAACACCGCCCGGTCCAGGGTCCAGCCCAGGGCGAGCGAGCCCAGCAGCACCGCCGTGGTCAGTGCAACCACGCGCCCGCGCCGGTCGAGCGCCCGGGCCAGCACCAGCGGGTACCACCCCGCGAAGCGCGCGAAGGCGCGATCGAAGGCATCGAGCGGCCGGCCGAACAGGCGCCCCAGCAGCCGGCGCGCCCCGCGGAACGGCAGGCCCAACCAGCGCACGGCCGCGCCCTGCTGCCCTCGGGCCTGACCCTCCCCCCAGCGAGCCGCCAGCAGCGGCACGAGCGTGAGCGCCACGACGATGCTCGCCAGCAACGAGAAGGTGACCGCGAGCGAGAGCGCGCCGAAGAGCTCGCCGGCCACGCCCTCGATGTAGACGATCGGGCCGAAGACGGCGATCGTGGAGAGCGTGGACCCGATGATCGCGCTCTGCACCTCCTCGGTCCCCGCCGCCGCGGTGGCCGCTGCAGAAGCCCTGCCCCCCGCCTTCTCGCGCAGCCGGAAGATGTTCTCCAGCACGACGATCGAGTTGTCCACCAGCATGCCGACGCCCAGCGCCAGCCCGCCCAGACTCATGATGTTGAGCGTCACGCCGGCCACGTCGAGGAGCACGAACGTCGCCACCACCGAGATCGGGATGGCGAGCGCGACCACCACCGGGTAACGCGGATCGCGGAGGAAGAGGAACAGGACCAGGAAGGCCAGCACCGCGCCGTACACGAGCGAGTCGATTACGTTCGAGATCGCCTCCGAGATGAACCCGGCCTGTGTCATCGCGACCTCGATCTCGAGCGTCGGGAACTCCTCGCGGAGCTGCCCGAGAACGGCCTCGACCTCCTCGCTGACCCGGACCGTGTTCGAGCCGGCCTCCTTGAACAACAGCAGGCCGACCGCCTCCTTGCCGTTGAAGCGCGCGATGGACTCCCGCTCGCGAAAGCCGTCCTCGACGACCGCGACATCACGGACGCGGAGCAACCGGGGCGCAGCCGCGCCGGCACCCGCATCGCCGCCATCCTCGCCCGCCGGCTGCTCGCGCCGCACGACCACATCCCCGATCTGCTCGACCGCCTGCAGCTCGCCGAGCGTACGCAGCGGGTACTGATAGCGCCCCCGCAGCACGCGCCCTCCCGGCGCGCTCACGTTGGCCGCAGCCAGCGCCGCCTCGATCTCCTGGATCGTGACGCCGAAGCTCTCGAGCCGGCGCGGATCCACATCCACGTGGATCTCGCGCTCCAACCCTCCCGTCACGCTGGCCTGCGCGACGCCGTCGATCTGCTCGAGGCGCCGCTTGATCACCGTCTCCGCCAGCTCCTTCAGTTCCCAGAGGTCGACATCCCCCGCGACGCTCACCGCCATGATCGGCTCCGACGCGGGGTCGGTGCGCAACACCGCCGGGCGGCTCGCCAGCTCCGGGAGCGCATCCCGCCCGTTGTCCAGCCGCTCGCGCACGTTCAGCGCCGCGAAGTCCATGTCCGTGCCCCACGCGAAGCGCAGCGTGACGAGGGAGACGCCCTCGCGGGACACGCTCTCGATGCGCTCCACGCCCGGGACGGCCGCCACCTGGCGCTCGATCTCCGCGGTGACCAGGCGCTCGACCTCCGCAGGCGCCACGCCCGGGTACGCCGTGTAGACGACCAGCCGCGGGTACGCGATGTCCGGCAGCAGGTCCACCGGGAGCCGGAAGAACGAGATGAGCCCCAGGAAGGTGATGGCGATGAACAGCATCGCCACCGCGACGGGGCGCCGGATGGATCGGCTGGCGAGCGACATCTCAGGGTCTCACGGTTCCGCCGACGTGCCGCTCCAGCGCGATCAGGGCGTTGATCAGCGCGAAGCGGGCGTCAACGGCCGCGCGCTCCTCGCGGGCCGCATCATCGATGAAACGCTGCAGGTCCGTGAACGAGATCGCGCCGAGGCGGAACTTCTCCTGCCCGAGCTCGACACGCTGGCGCGCGAGCTCGGCCGAGCGCTCCGCGAGCTGCAGCGATCGGTATGCGTTGCGCAGGTCCACGAGGGACGCGCGCACGTCCCGCTCCACGCGCAGCCGCTCCTCCCGCAGCGCCTCCCGCGCGTCCTCCGCCGCCGCGTTCGCCTGCGCGATCTGCCGCGACACCTGGAACCGGTCGAACAGGGGGACCTGCGCGCTGATTCCCAGCGAGAGACTGCGGTTGCGCGGGTTCATCTCGAACAGCGCCTCGTTGCTCGACAGGCTCATGCCGCGCGAGAAGCTCGCGCTGACGACGATCTCCGGCCAGCGGGTCCAGCGCGCGGAGGCGGCACGGTGGTCCGCGGCAGCCGCAGAGGCGGCGAGCTCGCGAAGGCGGGGCGCAGCCTCGAGCGCGCGGGCCACGAGCGCGTCTTCGTCCAGCAGGGCGGGATCGAAGGTGGGGGGCACGTCGTCCGCCAGCTCGAAGGCGACGTCCTCCTCGACACCCATGGTCTGTCTCAGGTCGAGGTCGGCCTTGCGCGCGGCGCCGTGCGCCTGGTCGACGGCGAGCTCCTGACGCGCCACGTCCAGTTGCGCGCCCAGCACGTCCTCGGGATGCGTGCGGGCAACGCGGAGCAGCTGCTCGGTGATCTCCAGCCGCTCCCGTGCCGAGGCGAGGAGCCGCTCCTCGAGCGCGATGCGCCGCCGCGCCTGGAGCGCGGCGTAATAGCGGCGCGAGACCTCCGCCACCAGCTCCTGCTCGCTGGCGGCGACGCGTGCCGCCACCGCCCGTGACTCCGCTTGCGCGGCCCGCACGCCGTTCACGCGGCTCAGCCCGTCGAACAACGTGAACCCCGCGCTGATGCTCTGGCTCGCTGAGCTGCGGCGGAAATCGATCGGGTCGGGCAGCTCCACTGGCTGGCCGAAGTCGTTCTCACCCGTGATCGTGCGGGAGCTCGTGAAGCCCGTCCCGAAACTCGCGGACAGGGTGGGCAGGAACTGTGACCATGCCGCGCGCTCGGCCACGGCGGTCACGTCCGCGTCGTTCTGTACCCGCAGGTGGGCCGGATTGCGCTGGCGCGCGATGCGGAGCGCATCCTCGAGCGTGAGCCGCGTGGGCGCATCCTGCGGCGCGGCAGGACCGGCCGCCACGCACGACAGGAGGGCCGCCACGAGAAGAGGCCTCATGGAGAAGTCTCGCCGGTGGTTGGTTGCACCTGGCGGAGCGGCGCGCCGGCCCGCGTCTCCGCGGAGAGCGCCCCGCCGCTCGCCGGAGGATCACCGGGGCCGGCCGCCCGCCTCCTGGACGTCCTCCACGATCCGCACGGGCGCGTCGTGGATCAGCGTGTAGTGTCCGCCCGTCAGCACGATCTCGCCGGGAGCCACGCTCTGCTCTTCCTCGCATCGGTCCGCCGGCAGGATCTCGACGAGGGTCTCGTTCTCCAGCCCCGGGCAGACGTAGCGCCATTCCGCCGTTCCGCCCTTCGGGTCGCCCTTGAGGACGAACAGCATGGTCCGGCCATCCCGCTCCAGAATGGCGGACCGCGGGACGAGGAGGCGGTCCGGGAACCGGCGCGCCTCGAGCGCCACCTGCGCCCACATCCCCGGCAAGATCTCGCCCCGCGGATTCGCGACCGACACCGTCACCTTCGCCATGCGCGTCTGGCGGTCCACCACCGGGTTCACCGTCTCGATCCGGCCGGTGAACTGCCGGTCCGGGAACGCCGTGAGCGAGACGCGGGCGTGCCGCCCCGCCGCCAGGTACCCGACGTCGCCCTCGAGCACCTGCACCTCGATCTTGATGGGATCCGTGTCGATCACGGTCACCAGCTCGTCACCCACCCTCACCCACTGACCCGGAACCACCCTCACGTTCGCCACCCGTCCCCCGAACGGCGCCTTCACCCGCGTGCGCTCGAGCTCGATGCGCGCGCGCTCGAGGTCCACCTCCGCCACGGCCAGGCCGCTTCGCGCCCGCGCGGTGCGCTCCCGCTCCGCCCGGATCGTCGGGTCCGCGATCATCCGATCATCGAACAACGTCAGCTCCCGGTAGGCCGCCTCCGCCGACCGCAGCCGCGCTTCCGCCTGGGCGACCGCGAGCTCGTACTCCGTCGGATCGATGACCACGAGCACCGCGCCGGATCCCACCACGTCGTTTTCCCGCGCACGCACCTCCAGCACGCGCCCCGCCACCTGCGCCAGCATCACCGCGTGCCGGTCCGCCGCCGCCTGCCCTTCCCCGGTCACCGACAGGACCAGCGTGTCGAGCACCACCTCCGCACCCTGCACCGGGTTCGCGACATCCGTCGCGAACGCTGTGGCAGCCGCCGCCGGCGTCGGCACGTCTCCGCCGCCCGCGCCCTCCCTCTCCGGCTCCGGCCCACCACGCACGCGCAGGTAGATCCCGGACCCCAGCGCCAGGACGATCGCGGCCGCGACCACCAACGGGATGATACGCTTGGCTCTGACCATGGCCTTCGATGACCGGAGGGGCGAGATCGGGGTCCGGCTCGCGTAGCCGGGACGTCAGCGTGTCCGTCGGGTCGGTGCGGCAACGTAAGCCGCCTCCCCGCCGAGTGCAATGGCTCTTCGCGCCGAATGAGCCAACGTTCGCGCCACGACCGAAGCGATCCTGCGAGGGAAAACCGGCGCGCCCCGATCTTCGATGCACGCGTCGGCGCAAGGGTTGCTCACCCGCCTCCGTCCCGGCCGGCACGCCGCAGCGCCCGGCGCAGCCGACGCACGATCCGCTCTTCCCGCTCGCGTTGCCGCAGCAGGATCTCCACCGCGCGCTCCCGGCCCTCCGCCACCGCGGCCTCGATCAGCAGGTGATAGCGCGCCAACGCGTCCAACCGGTGGCCGAGCTCCCGCTCGAGAGGGTGCTGGCCGGACGACTCTCGATCCGCCTCCAGCCAGAACGAATCCAGGCCGGGGATCGTCCGCTGCCGGCGCCGCGATCCATCACTCGGCCCACGGGCCGCCCCCTCGCGCCGCTGCCGGCCCGATCCTCCCGGGCCGCCCGGCTGCATGGCGTCGCTCCGCCTCGCTACGGGACGCCCGGGGCCCTGCCCGGACGGGCGGCGTGCGAGCGAGTCGCGATCCATGCTCCACCGGTTGCACGGGTTCTCGGCCAGCCGCGCGGCAGAACGCGCCGGAGCCCGCGGCTCCGTGCACCGCCGCTCGTCGGGCGGCGTGGCTCCCACCGCCGAAGGGGTGCAAGACCCGTTCCGGATCGCACCACGCAAGTTATTGTGGCAATGATAGTTTACGCGGATCCAGCCGCAGCGGGGCGGCCGGCCGCGGAACCGAACACGGCGCGATCTGCGGCGCGCCTGGAGCTCAGCGCGGGCTGGAGGCCCCGGGACCGGTGGCGCCGTCGCGGGCGCCTCCGGAGGCGCTGGTGTCCGCCGGGCTCGGCGCGCCCGCCTCCCGAACGCGCTCGTAGAGCATGAGGTCCGGCGTCCCATCCGGCGCGACGGCCAGGAAGGCCCGCGGTTCGCCGTTGGAGTCGGCGAGAATGAGGGAGGAGACCCCGTCGGCCCCGAGCCCGAGCGATGCGCGGTTGTTCCCCTGGCGGTCCGCAAAGACGACGTGGGCCATGTCATCGGGCGGCAACGCGAGCACCGCGCGGTTGTGGCCTTCCCGGTCCTTGAGCGCCACGCCGGGCGAGCCGTCGCTGAGCAGCGTGAGCTGCAGCCGCGGCAGGCCGTCGCGGTCCTGCAGCGCGAAACGGCTCGACCCATCGGGCTGCATTCCGAGCACGGCGCGGATCAGTCCGTTCTCGTCCCGCAGCACGAAGCGCCTTGCCTGCACCACATCCGCCGTCGCCATGGACTGCCGTGCGAACACCACCAGGAGGGAGGTGGTGAGGCCGAGGAGGATGGCCAGGCCAGCCAGCAGGAGATGGCTCAACCGCTTGAGGCGGCGGTTCTCGCGCTCCACGTGATCCAGGCGTTGCAGGATCACGTGCTCGGCCCTACGGATCCCTTCGGTCATCTGCGAATCCATGGCTCCTCCCGCATGGCGGCCGCTCCCGGCCGCAGTCTCCGCCCCGAATCGGGTCCGTGCAACTCGTTCGGCTCCATCATCGCGCTCGACGCTCCGCGCTCGGGGGTTGCCGGGGCCTCTCGCGTCGAAGGCGGGGAGCGGCGGGCTCGCCCCTCCCGTGCGGACTCGTCGCGACGCAGGCCGGAACTCCCCGCATCCGCCAGCGCGACGGCTGCGAGGTGCGGACTGTCCGTGACGTTCAACGCGCCTCCGCCGCCTGCGCCGCGACCCGCGCGGCATCGTCCCACTCGAGCGCGTCTCCCTCCCGTGTTCCCGTGGCCTCGAGCGTGCCCGCCGGCAACTCCAGCACGTGAGCCGCCCGCCGGTGCCAGCGGGTCCAGGCGTTGGGCCGCAAGCCGGGGTAGAGCGCGACCACGGCGCCGTGCCGGTCCACGAACGCGATGTCGAGGGGATAGCGAATGCCGTGGAGGTGCACCGCCCTGCACCACATCAGCATCATCCCCTCGCCCGGCCGCGGCTCCGGCCTGCCGATCAACCCGCGCAGGCGTGACCACCACCGGTCCGCCACCGCGATGTGCATTCCGAGCGTCGTGCCGCGCGTTCGGTTGACCACCGCGATGCGCTTCATCGGAACGAGCTCAGTGTCCGCATGATCTGGATCAGCGACGGCCCGAGGATCACCACGAACATCGCCGGCAAGATGAACAGGACGAGCGGGAATACGAGCTTGATCGTCGTCTTGGCGGCGGTCTCCTCCGCCTGCTGCCGGCGCTTCTGCCTGAGCGTGTCCGCCTGCACGCGCAGCGCCTGCGCCACGGACGTGCCGAAGCGGTCCGTCTGGATCAGCATGGCGACCAGCGAGCGGATGTCCTGCACGCCCGTCCGCTCGCTCAGGTTCCGGAGCGCCGTCTCGCGCGGAGCACCCGCCCGGATCTCCAGGTTCACGAGCGCCAGTTCTTCGCTCATGACGCGGCTCACGTGGACGATCTCCTCGGAGACCCGCAGGAGCGCCTGGTTCAGCCCCAGGCCGGCCTCCATGCACACGACCATCATGTCCAGCGCATCGGGCAGGGCGTGCAGGAGCTCCTTCTGTCTCGCGAGCATGCGGCGGCGCACCGCGAAGGCGGGCAGCACCCAGCCGGCGGCACCCAGCCAGATCGGCCCCAGGACCATGGCGGCCGGCTGGGCGCCCGCAAGCGCCAACACGGTGATGACGATCAGCGCCATACCGGTCCCGAGAGCGACGCGTGCGCCCCAGTAGAGCGCAGGCGCGGCAGGATGCCGATACCCGGCGCGGATGAGGAACCGGCGCGTCTCCTCCGTGTCCCGCTTGCGCGGGATCCGCTCGCCCATCCCCTGGAGCAGCGCCGTGATGCGCTCCCGCTGCGGCCGCCGCCGCTGCCGCGGCGTTGCAGACGCCCCCGGCTGCGCCCCCGTCGCGAGCTCGGCCAGCCGGCGCTCGATCGCACGCGGCCGCGCAGGGACGAGACTGCCGACGGCGATGACGAGCAGCGCAACCGACGCCGCGAACAGGGCCGCAACCAGGTACAGCAAGTGTCCTCCGTTCTCGCCGCGCTCAGATCTCGATGTTCACGATCCGGCGGATCCAGAGAAAGCCGAGGAGCTGGAGAATCAGGGCGGTCAGCAGCATTCCCTGCCCCACGGGCTCGCGGAACAGGGTCGCGATGTAGTCGGGATTCAACAGGAAGATCAGGGACCCGACGGCGAGGGGCAGCACCGCCAGCACGTAGCCGCTGAAACGACCCTGCGCGGTGTAGACGCGGAGCTGCCGCCGGATCGCGAACCGTGCGCGGATCGTGTACGCGATCTTGTCCAGGACCTCGGCCAGGTTCCCACCCACCTCGCGCTGGATCAGGATCGCCGTGACCAGGATGCGCACGTCCATGAGGCCCACCCTCTCCGTCAGCCCCAGGAGCGCGTCCTCCGGCGGCAGCCCGAAGCGCTGCTCCTCGAAGACGCGGCGGAACTCCCCGCCGACGGGATCAGGCGCCTCGTCTCCCACCATCTTGAGGCCGGCGGCGAGCGGGTGTCCCGCGCGGATCGCCCGCGCCAGCAGGTCGATCGCCTCGGGCAGTTGCTCCTCGAAGGCCCGTAGCCGCCGGGCCCGCCGCGAGCGCGCGTGGACGAGCGGCCCGAGCAGGCCGGCCGCGGCGCACGCCGCCGCGACGGCCCAGGAGCCGGTGGCGAGCAGCGCGAGCGCCACGAGGCCGAGCGTCGAGCCGGCCGTGATCAGCAGGAACGACTGCACGCTCCACCGCATGCCCGCCTGCTGGAGCAGGCGCTCGAGGTCACGGAGCTGCGGCACGCGCGCCGCAATCAGGCGGACCCACTCCACGTCGGCGAGCGCGGCACGGAAGAGGGCGTCGGGCGTGCCGCCGGGGGCGGTCCCGCCCTTCACCGTACGCTCGAGCTGGCGGCGTACGGCGCGCCGGGCCAGCAGCTCGCGCATCCACTCCCAGAGCAGGGCGAGCGTGATCGCGCCCAGCGTGACCGCCAGGAAGACGAGGCCGGCGATGATCCAGGTCCCGGCCGGCGCGCTCACCATCGCTCACCTGCGAATGCGGAGCGTGGCCCCTCGTCCGCGAAGAGCGCCGCGGGAAGATCGATCCCGTACGCCTTCATGCGCTCCGCGAAACGCGGCCGGATCCCCGTCGCCCGGAACCGCCCCAGCACCCTGCCGTGCTCGTCCACGCCGTGACGCTCGAAAACGAAAATGTCCTGCATCGTGATGATGTCCCCTTCCATCCCCACGATCTCAGAGAGCGTCATCACCTTGCGCGTGCCATCCGGCAGCCGCGCGAGCTGCACGACGACGTTGATCGCGCTCGCGATCTGCTGCCGCATCCCTCGCTCCGGCAGGTTCAGCCCCGCCATGGAGATCATGGTCTCCAGCCGGCTGAGTGCGTCGCGCGGCGAGTTCGAGTGCAACGTCGTGAGTGAGCCGTCGTGGCCGGTGTTCATCGCCTGCAGCATGTCCACCGCCTCCGCCCCGCGCACCTCGCCGATGATGATGCGGTCCGGACGCATGCGCAGCGAATTGATCAGCAGCATGCGCTGCGAGACTTCACCCTCACCCTCGATGTTAGCCGGCCGCGTCTCCAACCGCACCACGTGCGGTTGCTGGAGCTGGAGCTCCGCCGAGTCCTCGATCGTGATGATCCGCTCGTCCGGCGGGATGTAGGAAGAGAGCACGTTCAGCAGCGTCGTCTTCCCGGCGCCCGTCCCGCCCGAGATCAGCACGTTCAGCCGCGCGCGAACGATTCCGCCGAGCAGCTCGAGCATCGGCTCCGTCAGGCTGCCCATGCGGATCAGGTCCTCCCCCGAGAGCGCGTCCCTCTTGAACTTGCGGATCGAGAGGTGCGGCCCGTCGATGGCCAGCGGCGGGATGATCGCGTTGACGCGCGAGCCGTCCGGCAGTCGCGCGTCCACCATGGGCGAAGAATCGTCGATGCGGCGCCCGACCGCGGAGACGATGCGATCGATCACCTGGAGCAGGTGCCGGTCGTCCTGGAAGGTGATGTCCGTGCGCTCCAGCCGGCCACGCCGCTCGACGTACACCTGCTGGTACGTATTCACCAGGATGTCCGAGATCTCCGGGTCCTGCATCAGCGGCTCGAGCGGCCCCAGGCCGAAGATCTCGTCCAGGACCTGCCCCACCAGGATCTCGCGCTCGTCGTAGTTGAGCGGCACGGCCTCCTGCATCAGGAGGTCGTGCAGGACCCGACGGATGGAGGCAACGACCTCGTCCCGATCCAGCGAGTCGAGGTTGGACAGGTTCAGGCGCTCCAGCAGCCGCCGGTGCACGCGGGTCTTGATCTGCTGGATCACCGCGCCTTCGCCCGGCCGCTCGAGGCGGGTGCGCGAAGCCGGCTCCGCCGCGACCTCCGGCTCGGGATCCGCGCTCGCCAGGCGCTCCCACGGCAGCGCGGGCCGGTCTCCCGCTCCGCTGCCGCGTGGCGTCCCACCCGTCAACCCGCCGCGGTCGCTCATGGCCGCGCCGCCTCCGCCCGCCGCCGACGGCTGCCGCCCCAGAGGCGCGCGAGCGGGGCGAACAGGCGCGCGAGCCCGCGCCGGGCACGCCGCTGCCCCGTGGACAGGCCGGCGATCTCGGCAGCCAGTGCCTTCACATCCGCCGTGTATGCGGAGCTGCCATCGAGGACCACGGGTTTGCCCGTGTTGATGGAGCGGATCACGGCCTCGTAATCATTCGCGAGCGTCCAGTAGACCTTCATCCCCAGCGTCCGCTCGACGTCCTGCAACGAGATCACGTCGCGGGGGTGGTAGCGGTTGACCACCAGGCACAGGCGCTGGTCCGTCCTGCCCAGGACCCGCTCGAGCAGCGGCAGGCAGCGCTTGATGTTGCGGAGCGACGGCAAGTCCACGTTGGTCGTGAGGAACACCGTCTCCGCCTGCTCGAGGGTCGCCTGCGTCGCGGGTGAAAAGGACTTGGGCGTGTCGACGATCACGTAGTCGTAATGCTGCTTCAGGAACGACAGGATCTTCCGGATCTGATCCGCGGTGACGACCTCGGCCTTCTCCGGCTGGTAGGGCGCAGAGAGCAGGTGGACGCCCGTGTCGTGCCGCTCGATGAACGAGGCGAGCAGCTCCGCATCCATCCGGTGGAAGTTCCGGATCATGTCCACGAAGTTGAAGCGCGGCTGCACGCCCAGGAACAGGGCGACCTCCCCCAGCTCGAGATCGAGGTCCACGAGCAGTGTCCGCCTCCCGGTGAGCCGGTGCAGGTGGATCGCCACGTTCGTCGCGAGCGTCGTCGAGCCCGAGCCGCCCTTCGCGCTGAAGAACGCGAGCAGACGGCCCGGCGGCCGCGCCTGCCCCTCTCTCGGCGTCGCCCCCAGCTTCCGTTCGACGCGCTCGAGGGCCCCGCTCAGCGCCTCCCGCGTCGCGGGCTTGGGCACGTACTCCGAGATCCCTGCACGCATCGCCTCGAGGAGCAGCTCCGGCGAGAGCGTGGGGCCGACGGCGACGAAGCGGCGCAGCGGGTTCGCCTCCGCAAGGAACTGCGCCAGCCGGATCCCCGTCTCCGGATCGCCCTCGAGATCGATGAAGATGAGCTCCGGATTGACCGCACGCAGCTCCTTCAGGTGCTCCTCCGTGATCCGGTCGAAGTGCGCCGCGATCTCCACCGCGAGCTCGACCCCGTGCTCGGATCCGGCCAGCAACCGGCGGAGATCCCCGAGGAATCCCTCATCGGTCGAGATCACCGCGGCCCGAACGATCCGTCGCTCCATACGTCGCCGCTTGCTTCCGTACGCTCACGCGCCTGCCGCGCGGCCGCGTCCCCGGGCACGCTCAGGGCGCACCGCCGCCGCGGCGCTGTGCTCCACTCGGGTAGCGGAGCCACCGATCCCACCGCCACGTCTCCGGCTCGCCCGTCGGCAGCGGCGGCGGCGTATCGGTCGGCTGCACCAGCCGGGGCGTCACGATCACGAGCAGTTCCGTGCGGTTCTGCCGCACGTCCTTGGATCGGAAGAACAACCCCAGAATGGGGATGTCCCCGAGGATCGGGATCTTGTCCAGGTTGTCCGTGATCGAGTTGTCGATCAGCCCTGCAATCGCCAGGTGCTGACCTTCCCGCAGCTCGACTTCGGTCTCCGCGCGGCGCGTCAGCAGCGCCGGGATCTGGAATCCGCCGAACGTCAAGCCGTTGGCGAAGTCCAGCGAGGAGACCTCGGGCGCCACCCGCAGGCGGATGGACCCGGTGTTCGTGATCGTCGGTGTGAAGCGCAGCCGAACGCCGAACTCCTTGAACGTGATGGTGACCGCGTTGTTGCCCGCCCCGCCCTGCACCGTCGGGTACGGGAACTCGCCGCCGGCCAGGAACGATGCTTCCCGGCCGGGGAGCGTGAGCAGGTTCGGCTCGGCGAGGGTGCGGAGCAACCCGCGCGACTTGAGCGCCCGGATCACCGCCTCGATCTGGGCATCCGCGTTGAGCAGGAACAGCCGGACCAGCCCGTCGGACAGCGTCTCACCGCTCCAGTCCCCTTCCGCGTTCAGGAGCTGCGGGTTGAGTGTGGAGAGCTCCGTGCCGAACTGCGAGATCGCCGACCGGTTCACTTCCGCGAACCGGACCTGGAGCAGCACCTGCTGGAGGGCCGGCGCCTGCATCGCATCGATGACCTGCGCCCCCGTCGTGCGCGCCACCTCCAGTGCTCGCTGCGCCACCACGGCGCTGCTCACCTGGCCGGACAGCGTGACCGTGTTGCCGCTCGCCGTGACCATGATCTGCTCGTCCGGGAAGAGGGCGCGCAGGTAGCGCTCGAGGCTGGCTGCGTCCGCCGTGACCTCGATCGTGAAGAGATGCAACCCGCCGGCTCGGTCCCAGATGAACAGACTCGTGGTCCCCAGCTCGCGCGCGTTGATCACCGCCTCCCGCTCCGACACGAGCTGGACGTCCACCACGTTCGGGTCGCCGAACGAGATGCGGGCGATGCTCGTCGGATGCTGGTACAGTGCCGACCTGCCCTTGGCCACGGAGATCACCCGCTGCGGTTCCGTGAAGACCTGCTGGGCGTGGGCCGTCCGGGGCGCCGCCGACGCGATGGACAGGGCCAGGAGGAGGACGCCGACCGCTCCCCCTGGCAGGCAGACCCGGAAGGCGCCGTTGCCGTTGCGAACGCTCACGGTGTTCCTCGGACTAGAACGTGATCAGGGTCTTCGAGCTCCCCTTGTAGATCTCGATGACGTTGGGCTCCGGCTCGGGCCTTGCCGGCCGCCGCGGTCGCACGGCCACCGGTCGCCCCGTCCTCTTCGGCGTCGTCCCGCTCCCGAGCAACTGCGCGACGCGCGCCCCCGTGGTCGTGACCTCGCCCACGTCCAGCGTATTGCGCAGAGCGAGCTGGATCCGCCCTTCCACCGAGGCCAGCGCCAGCACCTCGGCCTGCTGCGGCGTGACCAGCAGCGTCATCACGCTCACCGTCTGGGGGCGCCCATCCACGTCCTGCACCTGCTGGCCCGCGGCGAGCACGGGCACGTTCTGGAGGACCGTGCGCGTGTAGCTCCCTTCGCTGCCCCGGTTCGTGAGCGTCACCAGCACGTCCACCCGCTTGCCCGCGCCGACGAAGCCCGCAACCGCCGTGACCTCGTCCACGCGCACGCTGAGCGCGCGCATGCCCTCGGGGATCACGATCGACAGCCCGGCTCCCGCCTCCTTGTCCGCGAGCTTGGTCACCAGCAGCGGCTCGTTGACCCGGATCGGCGTGATGACGCCCCGCCCCAGCACCTCGGAGGGCGAGCTCGCGTAGCCCGGCGGCAACGCATCCCCCGGCCACTCGATCACCTTCACGTCCTCGGCGCGGACCGGCTCGCCCACCTCGAGGTCGCGCGCCGCCACCACGATCTGATTCCGCCGCGGCTCCGCCGCGATCAGCGGCGTCGCCTGCTGTTGCAGGTACTCCAGCGCGAGATACCCGGCGAGCGCGCCCGAGCCGAGGGCCAGCAGCAGCACGACCCACAACCGTATGCGTCTCATGGCGGCCTCTCTCCGGCCCTACTCGTTGCGCATGACGAACGATGTCGACAGCGTGATCGACGACCGGTCTGTTGCCCAGCCCAGCAACGGCCCCAGGAGCACGAATCGGTACGGGTAGCTGATGGTGACCATCGCCGGCGTCCCCGTCCGCTCGTTGAACCCCGAGATGCTGATCGAGGCGTTGTCGGGATCCAGCGACGCCCGCGCGAGCGCGTCCCGGACCCGCTGGACGACGTAGGCCGAATCGATCGCCGGGTTCACCACCACGGCGTTCCGCGCGCCTTCTCGCGCCGCGTCCGTGATCACCTGGTACGCACTCCATGCACGCCCGAACTCGAACACGGCGATCACGAGCACGAGCAGCAGCGGCAGCACCAGCGCGAACTCCACCAGCGCCTGGCCGGCGTCAGCCGGCACCGGAGGGGTCGCACCCCGCAGCCAGGCCCGCGGGCGCACCATCGCTCACCCCCCGCCCAGTGGCGGCAGGATCCAGCCCGCGACCGCGCCGGCCGCGATCGCCACGCCGTACGGCACGGTCACCGCGCCGGGTGCTCCCAGCGTGCGCCTCTGCCCCGCACGGCCCAGCGTCAGCCAGCGCAGGAGGAGGTTTCCCGTCCCCGCCAGCGTGGCCGCGAGCGCGCCGCGCCACACGGCCACCGCCAGCGCCATCGCCCCGCCGGCAAGCCCCGCGGCGAGCAGCGCGGTCCCCAGCTTCCCCGGTCCAAGGAACGCGCCCACCGCGGCCAGCAGCTTCACGTCCCCGCCGCCGAGTCCTCCCAGGGCGAACAGCGGCAGGGAGACACCCAGCCCCAACGCCGCTCCCGCCAGCCCAGGGCCGAGCAGCGAGGGGTCCAGCAGCGCCCGCAGCGCGAGCGCCGCTGCCAGTCCGGTCAACGTGACGATGTTCGGGATCCGGCCCGTCCTCAGATCCAGCCAGCCCGCGGCAGCCACGAGGAAGAGGAAGAGCGCCGTGTTCACTGAGGACATCGCAGGCATTCAGCAGGGCGTCTGCGAGCAGGAGCCGCCGCCGGCCCCCCCCTCGCTCGGCGGGCCGGATCATGCGGCTGGCGGGGCCGGCGGCTCCCCCACCGGAAACGTCAG
>DASVDH010000069.1:0-78574 GCA_036381195.1 Longimicrobiales bacterium
GTCGAGATCGTGACCGCGCTCTACTTCGGCGGAATCCTGCGCTACGACCCGCGCCGGCCCGACTGGCCGGACCGCGACCGCTTCGTTCTTTCCAAGGGCCACGGCGTGCCCGTCCAGTACGCGGCCATGGCGGAGGCCGGCTACTTCCCGGTCTCCGAGCTGGACACGCTCCGCAAGATCGACAGCCGGCTCCAGGGCCACCCCGTCTACTGGAGCGTGCCGGGCATCGAGGCCTCGACCGGCTCGCTCGGCCAGGGGCTGTCCATCGGCCTCGGCATGGCGCTCGCCGCCCGCCTCGACGGCAAGGACTACCGGGTCTTCGTCCTGCTCGGCGATGGCGAGTGTCAGGAGGGCCAGGTCTGGGAGGCCGCCATGTCCGCCGGCCATCACCGGCCGGCCAACCTCGTCGCCATCGTCGACTACAACAAGTACCAGCTCGACGGCGCCGTTGCCGACATCCTCGACCTCGACCCGCTCGCGGAGAAGTGGCGTGCCATGCGCTGGAACGTCCGCGAGATCGACGGGCACGACCTCCCGCAGATCCTGAGCGCCCTCGAGTGGGCCGTCGAGCACGGCCCGGCCTGCATCATCGCACACACGGTCAAGGGCAAGGGCGTCAGCTTCATGGAGGGCGAGAACGCGTACCACGGCGTCGCCCCCACGGAGGAGGAGCTGGCCCGCGCGCTCGCGGAGCTCGAGAGCGCGCTGCCCCGGGCCGAACTGTCCATCGAGCGCGAGGCCGCGCAGTACCGTGAGGAGGGGCGGTGAAGGCGCTGTTCCCCGGCCTGACCCTGGGCAAGGCGACGCGCGATGCCTACGGCGAGGCGTTGCGCGACCTCGGCCGCGAGCACGAGGATATCGTCGTCCTCGACGCCGACCTGGCCAAGAGCACCAAGAGCGCCACGTTCGGGGAGGAGTTCCCCGACCGCTTCTTCAATGTCGGCATCCAGGAAGCCAACATGGTCGGGATGGCGGGCGGCTTCGCCTCCTGCGGCAAGGTTCCGTTCATCTCGAGCTTCGCCTGCTTCGTCATCCTCAAGGGCTTCGACCAGCTCCGCATGGCCGTCGCCTACCCGCACCTCAACATCAAGGTCGCGGGCAGCCACGGCGGCATCTCGCCGGGCGAGGACGGCGCGAGCCAGCAGTCGGTCGAGGACGTCGCGCTCGCCTGCAGCCTGCCCGGCTTCGTCGTCTGCGTCCCGTCGGACGAGTTCCAGATGCGCGCGGCCGTCCGCGCGGCCTACCATCATCGCGGACCGGTGTACCTCCGGCTGGGCCGTCCCAAGGTTCCGCGGGTATACGAGAAGGAGCCCGCGGACTTCGCGTTCGGGCGGGCCACGCTGCTCCGCGAGGGCCGCGACGCGACCGTCATCGCCAACGGGTTGATGGTCGCGGCCGCGGTCGTCGCGCACGAGCGGCTCGCGGAGGAGGGCATCCACGTCCGGGTGCTGGACATGGCGACCGTCAAGCCGCTGGACGAGGAGGCGATCCGGCTCGCCGCACTCGAGACCGGCGCCATCGTCACCGCCGAGGAGCATCTCGTCCATGGCGGACTCGGCGCGCGCGTGGCCCAGGCCGCCGCGCGACTGCATCCGGTGCCAATGGAGTTCGTCGGGCTCGACGACACGTATGCCGAGAGCGGCGACCCGGAGTCGCTGCTGCGCAAGTACGGCTTGACTGCCGATCACATCATCGCCGCCGTGCGCCGGGTGCTCGAGCGGCGACGCGACGGCGCGAGCTAGAAAACGAACCTCTTTCTACTCACGGAGGGCCCCATGACTCCCAGCGGAACGGTCGCCGCGGAGGCGCCGGCGAAGCGGGCCTCCCGGCCCACGCTCGCGGACCTCGACCTGCCCCTCGGCAAGCGGGTTCGCCTGCACCGCCTGCTCTACGAGCACGGGGTGAAGAACGGGACACTGATGATCCTGCCGATCGACCAGGGGATCGAGCACGGGCCCGTGGACTTCCTGCCGAACCCCGCGTCCGCGCACCCGGAGTACCAGTGGCAGCTCGCCCTCGAGGGCGGGTACAACGCGATTGCGTGTCACTGGGGCCTCGCGCGCCAGTACATGAAGAAGTACGCGGGCCGCGTGCCGCTCATCCTCAAGATCAACGGAAAGACGGACATCCCGCCCGCGGACGAGGCGTTCTCGGCGCCCACCGCGACGGTCGAGGACGCGGTCTCGCTCGGCGCGGACGCCGTCGGCTACACGCTCTATGTGGGCTCGCCGCGACAGGACGACGACTTCGCGCAGCTCACGCGCGTCCGCGAGGCGTGCGAGAAGTGGGGGATGCCGCTGATCGTGTGGGCGTACCCGCGCGGCAAGGCCATCGAGGCCAAGGGCGGCCGAGACTCGCTCTACGCCGTGGACTACGCCGCCCGCCTCGCCCACGAGCTCGGCGCGGACATCATCAAGCTCAACGTGCCGAAGAAGAGCGACAAGGACGCGCAGATGCCGAAGCCGTACCAGGAGATCGAGTGGGACTACGAGTCCGGCGTGCGGCGCGTCATCGAGTCCGCCAACCGGTCCATGGTGCTGTTCAGCGGCGGCAGCAAGGTCAGCGACGAGGACCTGCTGGACAAGGCGCGGATCACGATGGAGCAGGGCGCGACCGGGCTGATCTTCGGCCGCAACATGTGGCAGCGCCCGATGGACGATGCACTCGAGCTGACGGAGCGCATCAAGGACATCCTGCGCCGCTTCCCCGCTTGACGGCGGCGGGATGACCAGCGACCGCGAAGCGCTCAAGCGGCAGGCAGCCGAGCGCGCGCTCGAGCACGTCGAGGATGGCATGGTGCTGGGCCTCGGCACCGGCTCGACCATGCGTCACCTGCTCGAGCTGCTCGCCGAGCGGCGGCGAGCCGGCGCGCTCGGCCGCATCACCGGCGTGCCGACCTCCCAGGAGACGGCGGAACGGGCAGGCGCGCTCGGCATCCCGCTCGCGACGCTCGAGCAGGAGCCGCGCCTCGACCTCGCGCTGGACGGCGCGGACGAGATCGACCCGCGCCTCGACCTGATCAAGGGCCTCGGCGGCGCGCTGCTCTGGGAGAAGATCGTGGCCTGCGCCGCGGACCGGCTCATCATCATCGCGGACGAGAGCAAGCTGGTCCGCCGCCTCGGCGAGCGCGCGCCGCTGCCGGTCGAGGTCGTGCCGTTCGGCTGGACCACGCACCTCGCCCGTCTCGAGCGGCTCGGCGCGAACGCCGTCCTGCGCACCGACGCCGCTGGCCAGCCCTTCGTCACGGACGGCGGGCACTACATCCTCGACTGCCGTTTCGAGGGCGGGATCCCGGACCCCGCGGCGCTCGAGGCGGAGCTGTGCCGCATGCCGGGCGTGGTCGAGACCGGGCTGTTCCTCGGCATGGCGCAGGCGGCGGTCGTGGCGGGGGAGGGAGGCGTGCGCGTGATCGAGCGGCCGGCGTTGCAGGGAGCGCGTGCATGAGCGTCAAGATCGCCCCCTCGCTCCTGTCCGCGGACTTCGCACGGCTCGCGGACGCGGTCGCCGAGGCCGCGGCCGGCGGCGCGGACTGGATCCACGTGGACGTGATGGACGGCCACTTCGTCCCGAACCTCACGATCGGCCCGCCGGTCGTCGCGGCCGTGCGCCGCTGCACCACGCTGCCGCTCGACGTGCACCTGATGGTCGAGCAGCCCGAGCGCTTGCTGGAGGCGTTCGCCGGCGCGGGCGCGGACGTGCTCACCGTGCACCAGGAGACCTGCCCGCACCTGCATCGCACGGTCGAGCGCATCCGCGAGCTCGGCATGCGCCCGGGCGTCTCCATCAACCCCGCGACGCCGATCGAGACGTTGGACGAGATCGCGCCCTACGTGGACCTCGTGCTGATCATGAGCGTGAACCCCGGCTTCGGCGGCCAGAAGTACATTCCCACGAGCACCCGCAAGGTCGCGCGCATGCGGCAGCGCCTCGAGGCCATGGGGCTCCACTCCGTCGAGCTCGAGGTGGACGGCGGCATCTCCCCGCTCACGGCGCCGGAGATCGCGCGCGCCGGCGCCACCGTGCTCGTCGCCGGGAACGCGGTGTTCGGGGGCCCGGGGAGCGTGGCGGCCAACATCGCGGCGCTGCGGACGGCGGTGGGGTGAACGTCCTGACTACCTGCTGAAACTGGCACGCGTGCACTTCCTGCTCGCTGACGACGCCGGCGCGGGCAAGACGGTCATGGCCGGTTTCCTGATCCGCGAGCTCGAACTGCGCGGCCTCGCCGAGCGCGTCCTGATCGCTGTCCCGCGAACCCACCTTCCAGTGGCAACGCGAGCTCAAGGAGAAGTTCGACGCGAAGTTCATCGTGATGAATGGGCAGGACATTCGTGAGCAGTTCGGGGTGAACCACTGGCTGGAACGGAACCGCGTCATCACCTCTCTGGATCTCGCAAAGCGCGCGGATGTGCTACCGGGCCTGCGCCAGGTGCGCTGGGACCTGGTCATCGTCGACGAGGCGCACCGCATGTCCGGGGCGGACGAAGGGACTCGCGGGACCAGCGGGCACCATCCGCCTCACGACCAACCAGCGGCGGGTGGCGCAAGACGGGCGGGACTGCTACTGGCCCTACATTGTGACCAGCTGCAACGGCAAGCCGGGAACTCCAGAAGGCCGTCCGCGGCCCCGCGCGCTCCCCCTGGCACGGGGTGACGGAGGTGCCGCATTATTGTCGGTGGACGCAATGACGAAGCCGATGCAGGTGAGGGAAAGGCGGGTGGGGGTTGGGGAGACGCCCGCATAAGCTGAGCGACAAAGGCCACGGCGAAAAAGGATCGGGTACATGGCCACAGTCCGTGGAAGCCAGGCGCCGGAGTGGCGCGGGGCAGGTCGAGCGTGAGCGTAGATCTGCGATTCCGCCACCTGCGGCTCCAGAACTGGAAGAACTTCTCGGAGGCGAACGTCGCGATCGGGGACCGATTGTTCCTGGTAGGACCGAACGCATCCGGCAAGTCCAACTTCCTGGACGCGTTCCGGTTCCTGAGGGACCTCGCGTCCCCGGGAGGGGGGCTGGAGCAGGCCGTGGCGCAGCGGGGCGGCGTTAGCCCCATCCGGAGTCTCGCGGCCAGGCGGAAGACGGACATCGAGATCGAGGTCGAGGTCGCCGCGCAGGATGGCGGTGCCCCGTGGAAGTACCTGATCGCCTTCAAGCAAGACAGCCAGCGACGACCCGTGGTGAGCTCCGAACGCGTGCTCCGAGGCGACGCCCTGCTGCTGGATCGGCCTACTCCCGAGGACAAGGACGATCCGGCACGCCTGACGCAGACGTACCTCGAACAGGTGAATGTTAACCGGGATTTCAGGGATCTAGCCACATTCTTCAGCTCGATTCGCTACCTCCACATCGTGCCGCAGTTGATCCGCGAGCCGGATCGTTCTGTCGGTCGAGCGAACGATCCGTTCGGCGGCGATTTCCTTGAGCAGGTGGCCAAGACGCCGGAGAGGACTCGCAAGGCGCGGCTGAGACGGATCCAGGAGGCATTGCGCATCGCGGTGCCGCAGCTCAGCGAGGTCGAGCTCTGGCGGGACGAACGGGGTACGCCGCACCTGCGGGGAAAGTACCGGCACTGGCGGGCACCCGGTGCGTGGCAGACAGAGGAGCAGTTTTCGGACGGCACGCTGCGGCTACTGGGGCTGCTCTGGGCAATGATGGAGGGCGGCGGGCCGCTGCTGCTTGAGGAGCCGGAGCTCTCGTTGCACCCGGAGCTCGTTCGTCTGCTGCCGCAGGTGCTTGCGCGGGTCCAGCGCCGCACGGGTCGGCAAATCTTCCTGAGCACCCATTCGCCCGATCTGCTCCGCGACGAGGGCATTGGTCTCGACGAGGTGCTGCTCTTGGAGCCGGGCAAAGAGGGCACGGTGGTCAGCACGGCCGGGTCGCACGCGGAGATTCGGGAGCTGCTCGCCGGCGGATTGTCGCTGGCGGATACGGTCGTCCCCAGGACCCGGCCGCAAAACGCGGAACAGCTCCCCCTCTTCGGTGAATCGTGATGGTGGCGGCTCCCGTCATCGTGTCCGCTGCAGTTGAGGGGATCGTGGATGAGGCGGTGGTACGCCGGCTCATCACCCTGGCCGGTGGGCAGCCCGGCGCAGTCTATGGCAAGAACGGCAAAGGCCACCTTCGGCAGAAGATTGGCGCCTACAACCGGGCCGCCCGACACGCGCCCTGGGTCGTGCTGGTGGATCTAGACCACGAAGCGGACTGTCCGCCGTCCCTACTCGCCGGGTGGGTCCGGGACGCTGCCGGCCACCTGTGCTTTCGCGTGGCCGTCCGCGCGGTTGAGGCCTGGCTCATGGCGGATGCCGAGGCGTTGGCCCGGTTTCTCAGTATCCCGCGCAGTCGCGTCCCGCGCGATCCGGAAGGGTTGGACGATCCGAAGCAGGTCATGGTCGACCTCGCCCGCGGCTCGCAGCGCGCGCACATTCGGGCGGACATGGTGCCGCGAGAGAGCGGCGGCCGAGCAGTGGGCCCGGCCTATTCGTCACGTCTCATCGAGTACGCGCAGGAGCACTGGCGTCCCGAGGTCGCGGCACAGCGTGCTGCGAGCCTGCGGCGAGCCATGGGCTGTCTGAAGCGCCTGATCGGAAGCGTTGAATAAGGATCCCATCGATCGAGCTCTGAAGCCCCCTGAGGGCGCCATCTTCCACCGGTGCGCCCTTCAAGTCAATCCGCACCATTACCCCGCACGTTCCGCAGCCAGCCGAACAGCGACGACGCAACGACACAGACGAGGCGCTGGGGGCCGAGGTCAGGCAAGTCGTCCAGGAGCTGGTGGGGTTACGGGATCGCTGATCGTGCAGTGATTCGGGGGACACCTAGACAACCGTCCGCGTACTTCGATCGCTTCACCAAGGGGTGCGCACGACGACCCGCGATGCTATGTTTGTCGTGGCTCGGGTGGCGGAACGGCAGACGCAGACGGCTTAAACCCGTCGGCCCGTGAGGGCATGTGGGTTCGAGTCCCACCCCGAGCATCCTTTCCCGCGTCGTACCACCTCGTGCACCGGCGAGCCGCTTGCAGGACGGTACCCGAGGGACGTAGGAACGCGGGGGCCACGGGGCGAGGCCGGGGTCGGCAGGGTGGCGAGCGGCTCCTGATCCTGCCCGGGTTGGCGTTGAACGCGCCGCGGGCGGCGGGGTCGGTCCACCGCGGGGCCTGGCCGGCGCCCGCTCAGTAGCTCCCCGTCGCCAGCCGCTTGCTTCCCGCCACGTCCTCTTGCAGCTCCAGCTCGGCGCCGCTCTCGACCTGGTCGCCGATCGGGTGGTCCAGGTAGATGCCGTGAGCCGGCCGCTCCTCACCCGCGTAGACCAGTCGGTACCGCTCCTTGCGGGTGGGGTCGATGCCGAAGTGGTGGAGACTGCGCTCCAGGAGTTGGTCCGCGCGCTCTCCGGGGTCCACGTCCGCGTAGTACAGCCGGCCGCCGAAGCGGACGCTCACGGCGACGGATCGCGCCATGGTCACCTCCACGAAAGCCCGGCGGCCAGGGGTGCAAGGAGCAGTCCAGCGGGCAGGGGCGGCGTGCGGGGCCGGGGCCGGAGCGAGTAGGGTGGAGGGGGGCGGGACGGGCCGAAGCGGGCGCCTGGCCGCCGTGCCCGCGACCGTGGTGGCGGGCGGGGGCCGGGCGGGGGCGAAGGGCACCGCCCTCGCGATCGTCACGACGCCCGCTCTTCCGCCGCCACTCCGGCAGAAGCGCCGGAGTGGCGGCGGACCTGGGCGTTACGGCGCCTGCCCTTCGACCATCAGCCGCTCCTGCTTGCGCAGCACCTCGAGCTGGACGGTCTCGTTCTCGCGGTAGCTGGCCAGGATCTGGCGGAGGTGCGCCGCGTCCTCGACCTTGCGGCCGCCCACACGCTGGATCACGTCCCCGGCGCGCAACTCGAAGGGCGAGTCCTCGTCCACGCGCACCACGAGCACGCCTTCTGTGGTGCCGAAGTACTCGCCGAGGTCCGGGTCCAGGTCCGCAACATGGATTCCGAAGCGGGCGTCCGCGCCCCAGCCGAACGCGAAGGCGTCCACCCGGCGGGGCAGCGCGTCCCTGAGCTCCCGCATGCGGGCCTGCATGCGCTCGAGGTCCTCGTGCGTCCAGGGCGCGCGGATCTCCAGCACGTCGCGTGTGACCACGTCGGCCGTGCGGCGCTCGCCGTCCCGCAGGTAGTCCACCCGGATCGTGTCTCCAGGCTCCACGTCCCGCATGATCATGGAGACGCGCGCCGCGGGGGGCGATTCGTCCTCGTCGATGTCCTCATCGGGCAGCGGCTCCAGCACGCTGCGCCCGTCGATCGCGGTGATGATGTCGCCCGCCCGCAGGCCGGCCTCCTCGGCCGGAGAGTCCTCGAGGACGCGCTCGATGCGCGCACCGAGAGCCGCGTCCTCCGCGCCCGCCTTCGTCGCGAGCATCACGCCCATGCGCGCGCGCTGGCCGAACGACAGCACCTGCACCCTCGCTGGCATGCTGACGCACCAGCAGTTCTCCCGCGTCCCCTCGCGCTCCCCCTCCTGGGCGCTGGCTGGCGCGGCCGCGAGCAGCAGCGCTGCGCCCATCAACGCGACGCGCCGGACTGCCGGGCGCCCGCGTCCAACCCGGGCGGTCGCGCCGCTCACCCGGGCATCCGTCCAGTCCATGGCCTGGACCATGCTTCCTCCTGACGAAAGAGATTCCCGTGCGTGGGACGGCTTCATCTCGGTCCCGCACTGTGGGATGCCGCCTTCTTCCGCCACGGTTGCCGCGGGGGGCGTGGCGCGCCCCGCGGGGCGGCGCCCACGCCAGTTCCCGCTCCGCCGCCGTGTGCGTCCCGCGTGATTCCATCCCACATCTTGCCCGCCCTTCGACGCCCGCCCTAGGTTGCCCCCATGGAAGCAGCGCTCGTCATCCTCGCCGTCCTGGGTTTCGTGGCCGCGCTGGTGCGTCTGCTCCGCGCCGGGTTCGGCGCGTTGCGCCACGGCGTGGACGAGTACGTCGCGCGCGAAGCCGCCGAAGTGCGCGCGCGAAGGGGAGATCTGACCGGCATGGCCGAAGCACAGACCTGGAATCGGGGCGCACGGCGCGCGCGCATCCGCGCGCTCGCGCTCGTGGCGCTCTGGCTGGCGCTGCTCGTCGCGCCGGCGTTCACGCCCTGGGCCCGCGAGCTCTACGCCGCTTGCTCGCTGCTCTGGCTCTTTCCCCGCGTCCGCCCCGCGTTGCGGCCCCGATGATCCGCGTCACATTCCTGGGCACCGCTGCCAGCCGCCCGACAGTCGGGCGCAACGTCAGCTCGATCCTGGTCAACCGCGAGGGCGAGCTGCTCATGTTCGACTGCGGCGAGGGCACGCAGCGGCAGATGATGCGGTTCGGCACCGGCTTCACCGTGCGGGACGTCTTCGTCACCCACATGCACGCGGACCACTTCCTCGGCATCATCGGCCTGCTCCGCACCATGGGGCTCCAGGGCCGCGAGGAGCCCATCGCGTTGTGGGCGCCGGTCGGCGGCGGCTCGATCCTGCACGACGCGGTGAACCTCGGCGTCGAGCGCGTGCCGTTCGGCATCGAGATCCGCGAGCTCGAGCCGGAGCAGCGCGTCGAGCGCGACGGCTACGACATCATCGCGTACCGCTCGCAGCACGGCGGCCGCTCGCTCGGCTTCGTGCTGGCGGAGCACGAGCGCCGCGGCCGCTTCAATCCGGAGCGTGCGCGGGAGTTGGGCGTGCCCGAGGGGCCGCTCTTCGGCCGCCTGCACCGGGGCGAGAGCGTCGAGGTGGGCGGGCGCATCGTCCGCCCCGAGGAGGTGGTGGGCCCGCCGCGCCCCGGCCGCCGCCTGGTCTACACGGGAGACACACGGCCCACGCGCCGGACCATCGAGCTGGCGCGGGGGGCTGACCTGCTGATCCACGACGCGACCTTCGGTGAGGAGGAGGCGGACCGCGCGCGCGCGACCGGCCACTCGACGGCCCGGGAGGCCGCCGAGGTGGCGCGCAAAGCCGGCGCGTTGCGGCTCGCGTTGACCCACATCTCCTCCCGCTACGCGGAGGATCCGCGCGCGCTCGAGCGCGAGGCGCGCGCCGTCTTCCCGGGCGCGTTCGTGGCCTATGACGGACTGGAGATCGAGCTGCCGTATCGCCAGGAGGACGAGGGGTGAGCCCGGCCGCGGAGCACGGGTTCCGCCGGGTGGCGATCATCGGGCTCGGCCTCATGGGCGGCTCGCTCGCCCTCGCCCTGCGCCGCCTGCCGGCGCCGCCCCGCATCGCGGCGTCCACCGCGCACGCGGCGGATCTCGACCGCGCGCTCGCGCTCGGCATCGTGGACGACGCCGCGAACGATCCGGCCGCCGTGCTCCCGGAGGCGGACCTCGTCGTCTACGCGACGCCCGTGGGCGCCACGCTCGAGCTGCTGGGCGCGCACCGGGAGCTGTACGCGGGCGACGCCGTGCTGACCGACCTGGGCAGCGTCAAGCGCCCCGTCGTGAGCCGGGCGCGCGCGCTCGGGCTCGCCGGCCGGTTCGTGGGCGGCCATCCCATGACCGGATCCCACCGCTCCGGCCTCGCCGCCGCACGCGCCGGGCTCTACGACGGCGCGCGGGTGTGGCTGACGCCGGCCGCCGGCTCGGGCGCCGGCGGTGCGCCGGGGCGTTCCGCGGCGGCGAGCGCCGCGCTCGACCGCGTCGCGGCCCTGTGGCGGGGGCTCGGCGCGCACCCGGCCGTCACCGGTGCCGAGGAGCACGACTGGCTGATGGCCTGGGCGAGCCACCTGCCCCAGCTCGGGGCGTCCGGCCTCGCCGGCGCGCTGGCGCGTGCCGGCATCGCCCGCACGGACCTGGGGCCCGGCGGCGCCGACGCGACGCGCATCGCGGCGGGCTCGCCGGCCCTGTGGGCCGACATCCTGCTCCACAACGCCGACCTGCTGCGCCGCCCGCTGGAGGAGCTGCGCGGCGTGCTCGCCGAGCTCGCCGACGCGCTCGAGCGGGGGGACCGTGAGATGCTGCAAGGCCTGCTCGCGCGCGCGAGCGCCTGGCGCGCGGAGGATTGAATGCCCGACAACACTCGCTGCGACCTGCGCGTCCCCGGGGACAAATCCATCACGCACCGCGCCCTCATCCTGGCCGCGCTCGCGCGCGGCGCGAGCCAGCTGCGCGGCCTGCTGTCCGCCGCGGACACGCAGTCCACTGCGGCCGTGCTGCGTGCCCTGGGCGTTTCCTTGCCCCCGTTGCCGGAGGACGGCTCGCCAGTCGTGGTCGTCAGCCAGGGGCCGCGGCCACTCCGGCCGCCGGCCGCGCCCCTCGACTGCGGCAACAGCGGCACCACCGCCCGGCTGATGCTCGGCGTCCTCGCCGGGCACCCGTTCCAGGCCGTCCTGACCGGAGACGCCTCGCTCCGCGGCCGGCCCATGCGCCGCGTCACCGACCCGCTGTCCCGCATGGGCGCGCGCTTCGTCGAGCTGGGCGAGCCGGACCGCCTGCCCATCCAGGTCGAGGGCGGGCCGCTGCGGCCCATCCGGCACCGCAGCCCGCACGCCAGCGCCCAGGTGAAGAGCGCGCTGCTGCTCGCGGGCTTCACGGGCGGCGCGCGGGTCGAGGTCGTCGAGCCCGCGCTCTCCCGCGACCACACCGAGCGGCTGCTCCGCGCGATGGGCGCCGACCTGAACGTCGAGACCGGACCGGAGGGCGCGCGCATCACCTTCGACCCGCCGTCATTCCTCGAGCCCCTCGACCTCGCCGTCCCCGGCGACTTCTCCTCCGCGGCGTTCTTCGTGGCCCTGGCCCTCCTCTCCAGGGCCGGCCCCCTGCGGATCGCGCGCGTGGGCGTCAACCCCACGCGCACCGGCCTGCTCTCCGTGCTGGAGCGGATGGGCGGCCGCTTCGTGCTCCAGGACTCGTGCGAGGTCTGCGGCGAGCCCGCCTCGGACCTGTTCGTGTGGCCGGCGGAGCTGCAGGGGACCGAGGTCGGGGCCGCGGAGATCCCCGCCCTGATCGACGAGATCCCCGTGCTCGCCATCCTGGCGGCCCGGGCGCATGGCGAGACCCGGATCACCGGCGCCGCCGAGCTACGCGTCAAGGAAACCGACCGGCTGGCGGCCCTCGCCGCCAATCTGCGCGCCATCGGCGTCGAGGCCGGGGAGCTGGCCGATGGCCTGGTCATCCGCGGCACGGACGCCCCGCTCGCCGGCCGCGTCCGCGCCTTCGGCGATCACCGCATCGCCATGGCGTTCGGCGTGCTCGCCGCGCTGCCCGGCCAGCGCATCGAGATCGACGACCCCGGCGTCGTCGCGATCAGCAATCCCGCCTTCTGGACGGACATCCGCCGCGTCGCCGCGGCATTGGAGCGCCCATGATCATCGCGATCGACGGCCCGGCCGGATCCGGGAAGACCTCGACCGCCCACGCCGTGGCCGAACGACTCGGCTTCCGCCACCTCGAGACCGGCGCCTTCTACCGCGCCATCACGCTCGCCGCGCTGCGCGCCGGCATCCGGCCGGAGGCGTGGGGCGATCTCAAGGGGGAGGACCTCGAGCGCTTCCGCTTCGAGGCCAGGCCCGGCGACCTCGACTTCCGCTTCTTTCTCGGCGACGAGGACGTGACGGACGTCCTGTACGGGGAGGAGGTCACCTCCCACGTCTCCGAGATGGCTCAGGTCCCCGCCGTCCGGGCATGGCTCCTCGGCCGGCAGCGCGCCGCCGCCCGCGGCGCCGACGTCGTCGCCGACGGCCGCGACATCGGGACCATCGTCTTTCCCAACGCCGAGCTCAAGGTCTTCGTGACCGCGCGGCCGGAGGTCCGCGCGGTGCGCCGGCTGCGCCAGCGCGGGGTGGCCGATCCGGGGCCGGCCGAGATCGCGGCCGAGACCGCGCGCCTGGTCGAGCGCGACCGCCGCGACAGCAGCCGCGCCGTCGCGCCCCTCCGCCGCGCGCCCGATGCCGTGGTCGTGGACACCACGAACCTGACTTTCGATCAACAGGTCGATCGCATCGTGTCGCTCGTGGGCCGCCGCGGCCCGCGGGGCCAGGCCGGCGGGAGCCGCGACAACACGTAAGAGGTTGACATCACGACACTTTTCGGCTATACTCCTGGCTTACGCCACGGTCGGCGCAAGCATACGACCCGACGCCGAGGGGGCGACGTCCAACGCGCCCTCTTTTTCTGTCCACCTCAACCCCCGCGACGGTCCGCGGGGCGAAACGACCCGAAGGAGCCCCAGTCCATGGCCGATCAGGAAGCCCGCAACCCCGAGACGACCGCGACCGGCGAGAACGGCCCCGGCGTCACCGCCGAGGTACGTGAGCGCCGTCCCCCGCGCAGGCGCGCCGAGCCCGCCCGCTTCCGGGTCCTCGACGAGGAGGAGTACTCGCCCGAGGATTACCAGGCGATGCTCGAGCTCTACGAGGAGACGCTCACCAACATCGAGGAAGGTGAGATCGTGCGCGCGAAGGTCCTGCGCGTCACGGACAACGCCGTCATCCTCGATGTCGGCTTCAAGAGCGAGGGCGCCGTCCCGCGCGATGAGTTCAAGAATCCGGACGCACTCCAGCCGGGCGACGAGGTCGAGGTCTTCCTCGAGAACCTCGAGGACCAGGACGGCGTCGTCGTCCTCTCCAAGAAGAAGGCAGACTTCCTGCGCGTCTGGGAGAAGATCAAGCACGCCTACGAGAACGACGAGAAGGTGCCCGGCACGCTGGTCCGCAAGATCAAGGGCGGCGTCACCGTGGACCTCATGGGCGTGGACGCCTTCCTGCCCGGCTCGCAGATCGCGCTGCGCCGCGTCCCCAACATCGAGGACCTGATCGGCCAGACGTACGAGTTCAAGATCATCAAGCTGAACAAGCGGCGGCGCAACATCGTCGTGAGCCGGCGGGTGATCCTCGAGCAGGAGCGCGAGCAGAAGCGGGAGCAGCTCGTCAAGGAGCTGCTGGTCGGCCAGGTGCGCCGCGGCGTGGTCAAGAACGTCACCGACTTCGGCGCCTTCATCGACCTGGGCGGCCTGGACGGCTTGCTGCACATCACCGACATGAGCTGGGGGCGTGTCGGCCACCCGTCCGAGATCGTCCAGATCGGCGACGAGCTGGATGTCAAGGTGCTGGACATCGACTGGGAGCGCGAGCGCATCTCGCTGGGGCTCAAGCAGCTCCTCCCGTACCCGTGGAAGGACGTGGAGCGCAAGTACCCGGTCGGCGCGCGCGTGCGCGGCAAGGTCGTCTCGATCACGAACTACGGCGCGTTCATCGAGCTGGAGAAGGGGATCGAGGGCCTGGTCCACATCAGCGAGATGAGCTGGACGCGCAACGTCAAGCACCCCTCGAAGCTGGTCAACATCGGGGACGAGATCGAGGCCGTCGTCCTCAAGGTGGACCGGGACGAGGAGAAGATCTCGCTGGGCATGAAGCAGATCGAGGAGGACCCCTGGCTCGCGCTGCCGCTCAAGTACCCGACGGGCACGCGTGTCACCGGCAAGGTTCGGAACCTCACCTCGTTCGGCGCGTTCGTCGAGATCGAGCCCGGCATCGATGGGCTCATCCACATCTCGGACATGAGCTGGACCAAGCGCGTCCAGCACCCCTCCGAGGTCTTGCGCAAGGGCGACGAGGTCGAGGTCGTGGTGCTCGGCGTGGACAGCGAGAACAAGCGGATCTCGCTCGGCCTCAAGCAGACCGAGGACGACCCGTGGATGCGCATCTCGGAGCGGTACGCGCCGGGCGTCGAGGCCCGCGGCCGCATCGTCCGCCTGCTGGACAAGGGCGTGGTCGTGGACCTGGGCGAGGACATCGAGGGCTTCGTCCCGATCAGCCACCTCGGCATCGAGAACATCCAGGACCCGGCGGACCACTTCCGCGAGGGCCAGGAGCTGGAGCTCCGCGTGCTCGAGTCGGACGCGGTCAACCGCCGCATCGTGCTGACGGTGACGGCCGTCCCGGAGTTCGAGGGCGGCGCCACGCCGGAGGGCACGGAGCTGCAGGTCGAGACCGAGGTCCGGCCGACCGAGGAGCAGATCGAGGCGCAGGCCGCGGCGCCGGAGTCCGTCGCCGTGGACGATGCGGTCCCACCGGACGTGGCCGCCGGTCCGGCCCCGGCGGGCGAGGTCGCCGAGGAGGAAGAGAGCGCGGAGTAGGCGGCCTGGCCGCGCCGCGGCAGCGGCGCAGGCTCGCCGCCGTGCGAGGGACGGACCCGGTCGCCCGACCGGGGCCGTCTCTTTTTTTGCGCCTCCCCGCGGGGTATCTTGTCCCGACCGCAACCCGCAGGAGAGGCGATCGATACCGTGAGAATGGTCGAAGTTCAGCGGATGTTCCGGGGCGCCGCGGTCGCAGTGCTGCTGGTCGCGGCGGCCTGCCAGACGGCCGGGCCGCGCCCGGCCGGCAGGGACACCGTGCCGCCGCTTTCCGCGGCGGGCGCGACCCTGCAGGAGCAGCGCGAGGCGGCGGACTTGCTGGCGCAGGCGCGCGCCGCCCTGAACGCGGGCGACGCCGTGACGGCGCGCCGGCTCGCGGAGGAGGTGGTGGAGCGCTACCCCGGCACGAGCTCCTCCTCGCCCGCGCTGCTGCTCGCGGCGCGCGCGGCGCACGCGGCGCAGGATCACGAGGCGGCGCTGGAAATGGCCGAACGCTACGCCGGCCTGCTCCCGCCGGGCTCGCCCGATGCCCTTCCTGCGCTGGCCCTCGCGGACAGCGCCCGAGCCGCGCTGGACGCGGCCGCGCCGGTCATCATCGGCGCGATCCTGCCGCAGTCCGGCTCGCCCTACCTCAAGCAGTACGCGGACCAGGTGCTCGAGGGCATCCGCCTCGCCGCGCAGCGCGATTCCGCGTCGGGTGGGCGTCCCATCGAGCTGGTCATCCTCGACGACGCCGGCGATCCCGCGCTCGCGGCGGAGCAGCTCCGCGAGCTGGAGCGCCGCGGCGCCGTGGCCGTCGTGGGCCCCCTGCTCGGACCCGCGCTCGCGGCCGCGGCGCGGGCGCGTTCGGACAGCGCGCTCGTCCTGATCAGCCCCACGGCGCCTGACGCCGGGATCGAGCTGGCCAACGTCTACTCGCTCGTGGCGGCGGACACGCGCGGCGCGGAGGCGCTGGCCGCGTACGCGGCCCGTACGGGCCTGGAGCGGGTGGCGATGCTCTATCCCCGCACGCGGCAGCCGCAGGCGGACGCCTTCGCGGCCACGCTCGCGCGGCTCGGCGGGCACGTGGTCGCGGCCGTGCCGTACGATTCCGGCACGACCACCTTCGGCACGCAGCTCCGCGAGATCGCGGACTCCGCCCCGCAGGCGCTGTTCGTCCCGGCGCCCGAGCGGGATGTCCGGCAGATCGCGCCGCAGATCGCGTTCTACGGGCTCTCGCAGTTCGGCGTGCAGGTGCTGGGCACGGAGGCCTGGGCCTCCGAGGAGGTCCGCCGCCTCGTGGACCGCCGCTACCTGGACGGCGTCATCGCTGCCACGCCGCTCCACAAGCCGAGCCCCGACATGGGCTGGCAGGCCTTCACGCAGCGCTACGAGTCCACCTACCGGCGCACGCTGACCAGCGAGCTGCCCGCGCTGGGGTACGACGCGGTCCAGCTCCTGATCGAGGCGCTCGGCCCCGACCGCCCGGCGCCGGACGAGCTCGCCCGGCGCGTCGCGGCCCTCGCCGACCTGCGCGGCGCGACGGGCATCCTCTCGATCCGGGATGGCGGCGTGACCCGCCGCCCGTTCCTCGTGCGCATCGAGGCCGGGGAGCTGATCCCCATCGGGAGCTACGCCGTGCCGGGGCCGGAGGGCCCCTCGCCCCCGCCCCCGCCCCGGCCCTGGCTCTGACATGACGCTCCGGGAAAAGCTGAAGCAGCTCGAGGAGCTGCGCCGCCAGGCGGAGCTGGGCGGCGGGCCCGAGCGCCTCGCGGCACAGCACGCGCGCGGCAAGCTCTCCGCGCGCGAGCGGCTCGACCTCCTGCTGGACGAGGGGAGCTTCGTCGAGCTGGACCGCTTCGTCACGCATCGCACGACGGGCTTCGGCCTCGAGGACCAGAAGATCCTGGGCGACGGCGTCGTCACCGGCTACGGCACCATCCAGGGCCGGCTGGTCTACGTCTTCAGCCAGGACTTCACGGTCTTCGGCGGCTCGCTCTCGGAGGCGCACGCCGAGAAGATCGTCAAGATCATGGACCTCGCGCTCAAGACGGGCGCACCCGTGATCGGCCTCAACGACTCCGGCGGCGCGCGCATCCAGGAGGGCGTCGTCAGCCTGGGCGGCTACGCGGACATCTTCCTCCGCAACACGCTCGCCTCCGGCGTGGTGCCGCAGATCAGCGCGATCCTCGGGCCGTGCGCGGGCGGCGCCGTCTACTCGCCCGCGATCACGGACTTCATCTTCATGGTGCGGGGCACGAGCTACATGTTCGTGACCGGGCCGAACGTGGTGAAGACCGTCACGCACGAGGACGTGGACATGGAGGCGCTGGGCGGCGCGGACGTGCACGCCTCGACCTCCGGCATCGCGCACTTCGCGTGTGACAGCGAGCCCGAGTGCCTCGCCGGGATCCGCCGGCTGTTCGACTACATCCCGCAGAACAACCGCGAGGACCCCCCGCGCCGCGAGACGGACGACCCGTTCGACCGGGCGGACGAGGAGCTGCTCGACATCGTGCCGGACGAGCCCACCAGGCCGTACGACATGCACGACGTCATCCGGCGCGTCGTGGACGACGGCGACTTCTTCGAGGTGCACGCCGGCTTCGCGCAGAACCTGATCGTCGGCTTCGCGCACCTGGGCGGGCATTCGGTGGGCATCGTGGCCAACCAGCCCGCCGTGCTGGCCGGCGTGCTGGACATCAGCAGCTCGGTCAAGGGCGCGCGCTTCGTCCGCTTCTGCGACGCGTTCAACATCCCGCTGGTGGTGTTCGAGGACGTGCCCGGCTTCCTCCCGGGTGTGGCGCAGGAGCACGGCGGCATCATCCGCCACGGCGCCAAGCTGTTGTATGCCTTCTGCGAGGCCACGGTCCCGCGGCTCACGGTGATCACGCGCAAGGCCTACGGCGGCGCGTATGACGTCATGAACTCGAAGCACATCCGCGGCGACATCTCGCTGGCCTGGCCCACGGCGGAGATCGCCGTCATGGGCCCCAAGGGCGCCGTCGAGATCCTGTTCCGCAAGGAGATCGCGGAGTCGCCGGATCCGGAAGCGGCCACGCGCGCGCGGGAGCAGGAGTACCGCGAGAGGTTCGCGCACCCCTACGTCGCCGCGTCGCGCGGCTACGTCGACGACGTGATCGACCCGCGCGAGACCCGCGCGCGGCTGATCAGCGCGCTCGACATGCTGCGCGAGAAGCGGGATTCCAACCCGCCGAGGAAGCACGGGAACATTCCGTTGTAGGGCCAGGGCAGGGGCGAGGGCGGGGGAGATCCGGGAATGGACTGCTTACGGACGGCCATGCCTTTCATCGCCGACCTCCACATCCACTCGAAGTACTCCCGCGCCACCAGCCGCGACCTCGACCTCGAGCACCTCGCCCGCTGGGCGCAGCTCAAGGGCATCACGGTGGTCGGCACCGGCGACTTCACGCACCCCGCCTGGTTCGCGGAGCTGAAGGAGAAGCTCGTGCCGGCGGAGGACGGGCTGTTCCGCCTGCGGGACGACCTGGCTGCCGCCGTCGAGCGCGAGGTCCCCGCCGCGTGCCGCCGGCCCGTGCGCTTCATGCTCCAGGTCGAGATCTCGAACATCTACAAGAAGGACGGGCGCGTGCGGAAGGTGCACAACCTCTGCTACGTGCCGGGCTTCGATGCGGCCGAGCGGTTCCGCGAGGCGCTCGCGCGCATCGGCAACATCGAGTCGGACGGCCGGCCGATCCTCGGGCTCGACTCGCGCGACCTGCTCGAGATCACGCTCGACTGCGACCCGCGCGCGTTCCTCATCCCGGCGCACATCTGGACGCCGTGGTTCTCCGCGCTGGGCGCGCAGTCCGGTTTCGATTCGATCGAGCAGTGCTTCGGCGATCTCGCCGATCACATCTTCGCGGTCGAGACCGGCCTCTCCTCGGACCCGCCGATGAACTGGCGGCTCTCCGCGCTCGACCGCTACGCCCTCGTCTCGAACTCCGACGCGCATTCGCCCGCGAAGCTGGGCCGCGAGGCCATCGTGTTCGACGGCGAGCTCTCCTACGACGGCATCTCCGGCGCGCTACGCAGCCGCGACCCCGCGCGCTTCCTCGGCACGATCGAGTTCTACCCGGAGGAGGGGAAGTACCACTTCGACGGCCACCGCGCGTGCGGCGTGCGCCTCACCCCGCGGGAGGCGCGCGAGAGGGAGGGGCGCTGCCCCGCGTGCGGCAAACCGGTCACGCGCGGCGTGCTCTCGCGCGTCGAGGAGCTGGCGGACCGGCCGGACGCCGCGCGGCCGGCTGCGCCGGCGCCCTACCGCTCGCTCGTGCCGATGGACGAGGTGCTCGGCGCCGTGTTGGGCGTGGGCGCGAAGAGCCGCGCCGTCGAGCGCGAGTACGGGCGCCTGCTGGGCCGCCTCGGGCCCGAGCTCGTGGTGCTGCGGGACACGCCGCTCGAGGACCTCGATCGCGCCGGCGGGCCGCTCCTCGCCGAGGCGGTGCGCCGCGTGCGGGACGGCGAGCTGCACATCGCCGCCGGCTTCGATGGCGAGTACGGCGTCATCCGGATCTTCGACGACGAGGAGCGCCGCGCGCTCGCCGCGCAGACCGCCGCGCTCGTCCCCTTGCCCCCATCCCCGGCCCCTCCCCGGGCCGGGGCGAGGGCGAGGGCGGGGGCGAGGGCGGGGGAGGGCGCGCCCGGCATGGTCCGGGAGCGTGGACCCGACGCGGCGCCGTCCGGACGGCCGAGCACGGGGACGAGCACGAGCACGAGCACGGGTACGGGTACGGGTACGGGTGGGGGGACGAGCACGGGGACGGGGGCGCGTGGGCGTGCTGGCGCCGCCACGAGGACGGGCACGGGCCCGCGCACGCGTACGCGTACGGAGCCCCACACCGCGATCACACGGGCCGGTAGCTCCCCCGAAACTCCCTCGCCCTCGCCCGGGGTGAAGGGCAAGGGAGGGGCGGCGCCCTCGCCCCGGCCCGGGGTAGAGGGCAGGGGTGGGGCTGGGGACCTGGCTTCCCTCCCGCTCTTCGCCGGGCTCGCCGCGCCCCGAGACGGCCTGGATGAAGACCAGCGCGCCGCCGTCGAGGCCGGGCCGGAGCCGCTGCTCGTCCTCGCCGGCCCAGGCACCGGCAAGACGCGCGTGCTCACGCGCCGGATCGCGCACCTGATCGAGCGGCGCGGCGTCCCGCCCGCCGAGATCCTGGCCGTGACGTTCACTCGCCGTGCGGCGGGCGAGCTGCGCGAGCGCCTAGAGGCGCTGCTCGGCGGCGAGCGCGCGGACGCCGTGCGCGTCCGCACCTTCCACGCCCTCGGCCTGGACATCCTCGCGGCAGCGGCCGATCGCGTCGGCCGCGGGGCCGATCTCCGCGTCCTGGACGACGATGCCGCCCTCACGCTTTTCGCCGATGCGACCGGCACGCGCACCACCGAGGCCCGGCGCCTCGCGGAGGCCGTCGCGCGCGCAAAGGAGCGCCTCCTCGGCCCCGACGACGTGGCGGACCCTGAGCTGGCGGACGCCTACCGCCGCTACGACGCCGCGCTGGCCGGGGCCGGCGCCGTGGACTTCGACGACTTGATCCGGCTGGCCGTCCCGCTGCTGCGCGACCATGCGGACGTGCGGGACGCCTGGCGCGCGCGCTGCCGCTGGATCCTCGTGGACGAGTTCCAGGACGCGAGCGCCGCGCAGCTCGAGCTGTTGCGCCTCCTCGCGCCCACCGGTGAACGCGTCACGGCCGTCGGCGACCCGGACCAGGCGATCTACGGCTTCCGCGGCGCGGACGCCTCCTGCATCGCGCGCTTCGCCGCCGCCTTCCCCGGCACCCGCACCGTCCGGCTGCGCCGCAGCTACCGGTGCACGGACGCGATCCTGCGCGCCGCGCGCCGCGTGGTGGCGCCGGACGGGCCCGCGCACCTGCTGCGCGCCGTGAAGCCCGGCGGCGACCCCGTCGTCCTCTACGAGACCGCGGGAGAGGCCGCGGAGGCGGAGCTCGTGGCGCGGAGCATCGAGCGCCTCGTCGGCGGGACCAGTCTGCTCTCCATGGACGCCGACGCGGACCCCAACGGTGCCGCAGGGGCACCGGTGGGCTTCGCCGAGATCGCGGTGCTCTACCGCACGCACGCGCAGGCCGACGCGCTCGAGGCGGCGCTCGGCCGCGCCGGCATCCCGGTGCAGCGCGTGAGCACCCCGCCGGACGAGAGCGCGCCGTTCGACGCGCGCGCAGAGCGCGTGGCGCTCATGACGCTGCACGCGTCCAAGGGCCTGGAGTTCCCGGTGGTCTTCGTCACGGGCTGTGAGGATAGCCTGCTGCCGTACAGGCGGCCGGGCGCTGCGCCGGCGGACGTAGACGCCGAAGAGGAGCGGCGGCTGCTCTACGTTGGGATGACGCGGGCATCCCGGCTGCTGTTCCTGACGCGCGCGCGCCGCCGCATGCTCTACGGCGAGACGCGCACGCCGGCGGCCTCGCCGTTCCTGGACGGAGTCCCGGCGGAGCTCCTGCGCCGGGTCCGCAGCGCCGCCGAGCCGCGCCGGGAGCTGCAGCTCCCGCTTTTTCGCACGTGACCGCCGCGCGCCGCCCGGTGCACGAACGGCCGCGGCGAGGGTAGCATTTCTCCATGATCCGCAAGGTGCTGATCGCGAACCGGGGCGAGATCGCGCTCCGCGTCATCCGGGCGTGCCGCGAGCTCGGCATCGGCTCCGTGGCGGTCTACTCGGACGCGGACCGGCTGTCCCCACACGTGCTCGCGGCGGACGAGGCCTACCGCATCGGCCCGCCGCCGTCCGCAGAGAGCTACCTGCGTGCGGACGCGCTGATCGAGACGGCGCTCCGTGCCGGCTGCGACGCCATCCACCCTGGCTACGGCTTCCTCGCCGAGCGCGCGCACTTCGCTGCGGCCGTGCAGGCCGCCGGCCTGACCTTCATCGGCCCGCCGCCCGAGGCGATCGCTGCGATGGGTGACAAGACCGAGGCGCGGCGCCGCATGATCGCGGCGGGCGTGCCCGTCGTCCCCGGAACGGCAGAGCCGCTCCGGGACGCCGCGCACGCCGCGGAGGAAGCCGCCCGGATCGGCTACCCCATCCTGCTCAAGGCCGCCGCCGGCGGGGGCGGGAAGGGGATGCGGGTCGTCCGCACGCCGGAGGAGCTGCCTCGCGCGTTCGAGGCCGCCGGGAACGAAGCGCGCTCCGCTTTCGGGGACGGCTCGCTGTACGTCGAGAAGTACCTCGAGGGCCCGCGCCACATCGAGATCCAGGTCCTGGCGGACGCGCACGGGAACGTCGTCCACCTGGGCGAGCGCGAATGCTCGATCCAGCGCCGTCATCAGAAGCTCGTCGAGGAGGCGCCCTCGCCCGCGCTCACACCCGCGCTGAGGGAGGCGATGGGCGCGGCCGCCGTCGCAGCGGCGGCTGCCGTCGGCTACCGCAACGCCGGCACGATCGAGTTCCTCTTCCAGGACGGCGAGTTCTTCTTCCTCGAGATGAACACGCGCATCCAGGTCGAGCATCCCGTGACCGAGCTGGTCGCGGGGGTTGACCTGGTCCAGCACCAGATCCGCATCGCGGCGGGCGAGCCGCTCGCGTTCCGCCAGGAAGACGTGCGGATGACCGGCCACGCCGTGGAGTGCCGGATCACGAGCGAGGACCCGTTCAACGACTTCCTGCCCTCCACGGGCCGCATCGAGTTGCTGCGCCTCCCGGGCGGGCCGGGCATCCGCTGGGACGGCGGCGTCACGGAGGGCTCCGAGGTCTCCCTTTTCTACGACCCGCTGCTCGGCAAGCTGATCGCCCACGGCCCGGACCGCGCCGCGGCGCTGGACCGGATGCGCCGCGCGCTCGCCGAGCTCCGCGTCGTCGGTGTCGAGACGAGCGCGCCGTTCCACCGCCGTGTCATGGACGAGCCGGATTTCCGCGCGGGCCGGCTGGACATCCACTACCTCGAGCGCCACGCCGCCCTGCTCGATGCGGAGCCGCCGGAGGAGACGCTCCGCGCCGCCGCCGTCGCCGCAGCCCTGCTCGAGGAGCAGGAGCGCCGGCGCCGCACCGCGCCGCGCATCACGGCCCAGGAGGCATCGGCGGCGAGCCGCTGGCGCAGTCTCGGCTGGCGGGGGTAGAATTCCCGGTGAGATGCACACGCTGCACGCTCCGGCCGCGCCGCGACATTCCCGACCTCGACACGGGGCGACGAGAGTTCCCGTGCTCGTGCTCGGCGTCGCCCTGCTCGCGGCCGCTGCCGGCTGCCGCGGCGAAGCGCGGACGCCGGCGGCGGCCGGCGATGGCGACGTGAGCGGCGATGCCGTCGCCGCGCCTGCGCCGCCACGGCCCGAGACGACGTGGGTCTCCCTCGCATCACTCGCGAGCGGGAAACCCCACGTCCGCCGCAAGCGCTTCCGTTCGAGGGCGGACGGGTTTCGCATCATCGTCGAGCTCGCCGACGCGACGACGAAGCCCGTGATCGCCGGCCGGGTGATCGTGAACGTCCTTTCGCCCAGCACGATCCTTCCCATCCGGACGATCGAGTCCCGGATCTGGCCGGGGGTCCCTGTCCGGGCGGACACGGTGTTCGTGGACGCCGCGCCCGGCGAGTACACGGTGTTCCTCGTCCACTCGTACGGCGTGGGGCGCTGGTCCGTGGCGGTCCAGGAGGCGCGGGTCGAGGGCGGGGCGGAGGAGGCGCAGCCGTGAGCGGGCGCTCGCCCGGCGCGACAGGCGAGGAGGCCGTGGTCGAGATCGGCGGCATCGGGGCGGGCGGCGCGGGCGTTGGCCGGCTCCCGGATGGCCGCGCCGTCTTCGTCCACCGCACCGCCCCGGGGGACCTGGCGCGCGTGGCCGTCACCGAGCGGAAACGGCGCTGGGCGCGCGCCGCGTTGCTCGCCGTGCTGCGGCCCGGCCCCGGCCGCCGTGCCGCGCCGTGCCCGCACTACGAGCGCTGCGGCGGCTGCACCATCGAGCATCTCGAGTATCCCGCCCAGCTCGGCATCAAGGCCTCGATCGTGGCGGACGCGCTCCGGCGCATCGGCGGCCTGGACGCGCCCGAGCCCGCCATCACGCCCTCCCCGGCCGAGTTCCGCTACCGCAACCGCGTCTCCTTCACGCTGGTCCGGCTCGGCGCCGGCCGCATCGTTGCCGGCTTCCACGAGCTCGGCCGCCCCGGCCGCATCGTGGACATCACGGAGGCCTGCCTGCTCCCCGAGCTACCGGTGGCCGCGGCGTGGGGCGAGCTCCGCAGGCAGTGGGGCAGGGACGCCCATCGCTTGCCTTCCGGCCGCCGCCTCCGTCTCACGCTCCGCGGCGCCGCCGATGGAACCGTCACGCTGCTGGTGGACGGCGGCTACTCGCCCGGCCGGCCCGCTGAGCTGTGCGACCGCGTCCCGGCGCTCGCGGCCGTCTGGCACCGCCGCGCGGGCGCCGCGGACTGGACGCTCCTCGCCGGCCGCTCCGCCGTGGTCGAGGAGTGGGGCGACGAGGAGGTCGCCTTGAGCGGCGTCGCCTTCCTCCAGGTCAACCGCGCGGCCGCCGCGGCCCTCGAGGCGCACGTGCTCGGCCGCGCCCGGGACGTGGCCGCCCGCGGCGGCCGCATCGTGGACGCGTACTGCGGCGTCGGCCTGCATGCCCGGCGCCTGGCCCGTGAGGGCGCGCGCGTCGTCGGCATCGAGCTCGATCCGCACGCCATCGCGGAGGCGCGCCGCACCGCGCCGCCCGGCGCCGAGTTTCTCCAGGGGCGCGTCGAGGACCTGCTCCCCGACGCGCTCCCGGCCGACCTCGTCATCCTGAACCCGCCGCGCCGGGGGCTCGATGCCGCCGTGCCGGCGGCCCTTGCCGCACGCCCGCCCGGCCGCGTCCTCTACGTCAGCTGCGACCCCGCCACGCTCGCCCGCGACCTGGCACGGTTGCAGCCCGCACTCCGACTCCGCGGGGTGCGTTGCTTCGACCTGTTCCCCCAGACCACCCACGTCGAGACCGTCGCGGAGCTGGAATGCGCTACTTCGTGACCTTGGCCGGCCGGACCTTCGAGGTCGTCATCGAGGAGGACGCGGTCACCGTGGACGGAGTCCCGGTTTCCGTAGACCTTGCCGCGCTGCCGGGCACCCCCTTGCGACACCTCGTCGCCGGGGAGCGCGCCTTCGAGCTCTCCGCCCGCCGCCTCGGGAAGGGCCGCTGGGCCCTCGACCTCGGAGGCCGGACGCTCGAGGCCGACGTCGTGGACGAACGCACGCGCGCGATCCGCGCCTTCGCCGCCACCGCGCCCGCCGCGGGCCCGAGCCCCGTCCGCGCCCCCATGCCCGGGCTCGTGGTCCGCGTCGAGGTCGAGCCGGGTCAGATGATCCAGGCAGGGCAGGGCGTCGTCATCATGGAAGCCATGAAGATGGAGAACGAGCTCAGGGCCGATGCGCCCGGCGTCGTCTCCCGCGTTCTCGTCCGCGCCGGCCAGGCCGTCGAGAAGGGGGCCGTGCTGGTCGAGTTCGACGCCACCTGAGCAGCGCCACCGGCGACCACGGAGCCGCCCGCACCAGGAGCTCACGATGTCAGGCAGGACCCCGGATCCCGCGCACACCTCCGCCCCGGAGGCCGAACGGGCCACCCCGGACGGCATTCCCATCCGCGTCCTCTACACCCCGGCCGACCTGCCGGCGGACCTCGATGCCGCGCTCGGCTCGCCCGGCGCGTTCCCCTTCACCCGCGGCATCTACCCCACCATGTACCGCGGCCGGCTCTGGACCATGCGTCAGTACGCCGGCTTCGGCACCGCGGAGGAGACCAACCGGCGCTACCGGTACCTGCTCGACCACGGGCAGACGGGCCTCAGCGTCGCGTTCGACCTGCCCACCCAGATGGGCTACGACTCCGACGATCCCATGGCCACGGGCGAGGTGGGGCGCGTGGGGGTGGCGATCTCGTCGCTCGAGGACATGCGCGCTCTCTTCGATGGCATCCCGCTCGAGCGCGTCTCGGTCTCCATGACCATCAACGCGACGGCGGCCATCCTGCTCGCCCTCTACATCGCGCTCGCCGACGAGCGCGGCGTGCCCCGCGACCGCCTGTCCGGCACCGTGCAGAACGACATCCTGAAGGAGTACATCGCGCGCGGCACGTACATCTACCCGGTCGAGCCGAGTCTGCGGCTGGTCACCGACATCTTCGCCTTCTGCGCCGCGGAGGTGCCCCGCTGGAACAGCATCTCGATCAGCGGCTACCACATCCGAGAAGCCGGTTCGACTGCCGCGCAGGAAATCGCGTTCACACTGGCAGATGCGCTCGAGTACGTGAACCGGGCCGTGAAGCGCGGGCTGGACCTCGAGGCCTTCGCTCCACGCCTGTCCTTCTTCTTCGCCGCGCACAACGACCTCTTCGAGGAGGTCGCCAAGTTCCGGGCCGCGCGGCGGCTCTGGGCGCGCCTCATGCGCGAGCGGTTCGGCGCCTCGGACGAGGCCTGCCGGCTCCGCTTCCACACGCAGACGGGGGGCGTGACGTTGACGGCGCAGCAGCCGCTGAACAACGTGGTGCGGGTGACGGTCCAGGCGCTCGCCGCCGTGCTCGGCGGCACGCAGTCCCTCCACACCAACGCGTACGACGAGGCACTGGCCTTGCCCACGGCGGAGTCGGCGAAGCTCGCGCTTCGGACGCAGCAGATCCTGGCGCACGAGTCCGGCGTCGCGGCGACGGTGGACCCGCTCGCCGGCAGCTATTACGTGGAGTCGCTGACGGCCGCGATCGAGGAGCGGGCCCGCGCGTACCTGGGCCAGATCGAGGAGCTGGGCGGGGCCGCGCATGCGATCCCCTTCATCCAGGAGGAGATCCAGCGCGCGGCGTACGAACATCAGAAAGCGGTGGAGCGCGGCGACCGCATCATCGTGGGAGTCAACGCGTTCCGGGAGGACCACGGCCCGCCTCGCATCGAGCAGCCGGACTACCCGCAGCTCGAGCGGGTCCAGGTTCAGCGGCTCGCCGCGCTGCGCGCCCGTCGGGACGGCGCGCGCGTGCAGCAGGCGCTCGAGGCGGTGCGCAGGGCGGCACGGGGGAACGAGAACCTGCTGCCGCCCATGATCGAAGCCGTCCGTTCCCTGGCCACCCTGGGCGAGATCAGCCAGGTATTGCGGGAGGAGTGGGGAGTCTATCGCCCGGTGGCGGGGTAATCGGGTTTGGTGCTAAGTTTCAAGGTGGACGAGACACGTAAGGAGCGATGCCGACCTACGAGTACCGGTGCCCCGAAGGGCACGAGTTCGAGCTGTTCCAGCGGATCAGCGACGATCCCGTGGCCGCCTGCCCCCGGTGCGGCAAGCGGGCCGAGCGACTGCTCTCGACCGGCGCGGGCCTCCTGTTCAAGGGCTCGGGCTTCTACATCACGGACTACCGGTCCGAGGGTTACAAGAAGGCGGCCGAGGCGGACAAGGGCGACGGCGCTTCCAGCAGCGACAAGTCCAAGGCCGGTACCTCCGCGGGGAAGGGCGACGGGGCGGCGGCCTCCGCATCGGCGGAGTAGATGGCGGAAACCCTGCGGCACCAGCTCGAGCGTGTCGCGGCCGAGATGGGCTGGACCGGCGAACCCGGCTTCCAGCTCGAGCGGCCGCGCAATCCCGAGCATGGCGACCTGGCCACCAATCTCGCGCTGATCCTCGCCCGGCAGGTCGGCCGCCCTCCACGGGAGGTGGCGGAGCGGATCCTGGAGCGCCTCGACCTGCCCGGCGCCGGTGTCGCCTCCGCCGAGGTGGCCGGCGCCGGCTTCATCAACTTCCGCCTCCAGCACGCCGTCCTCCAGCAGCAGCTCGGGGTGGTCCTGGCGGCCGACCGGGCGTACGGCCGGTCCGAGCGAGGGGCGGGGCGGCGGATCCAGGTCGAGTTCGTCTCCGCCAACCCGACGGGCCCGCTGCACGTGGCGCACGGGCGCGGTGCGGCGCTGGGGGACGCCATCGCGAGCCTGCTCGAGTGGACCGGCCACGACGTGACCCGCGAGTTCTACGTGAACGATGCCGGCGTCCAGGTCGAGAAGCTCGGGCAGTCGCTCGAGGCGCGCTGGCTCCAGCTCCAGGGCGAGGACGCGCCGCTTCCCGAGGGCGGCTACCAGGGCGAGTACCTGGTGGACCTCGCCCGGGAAGTGGACCGCGAGGCCGGCCCGCGCCTGCGGGAGATGGGGCAGGAGGACCGCCGCCGGTGGTTGCGGGACTGGGCCGTCGCTCGCCTGAGGGCCGAACAGGACCGGGACCTGCGCGAGTTTCGCGTCGTCTTCGACACGTTCTTCCCCGAGTCCCGCCTCTACGCGGAGGGCAAGATCGAGGACACGCTGCGCGACCTGCGCGAGCGCGGCCTGACGTACGTCCGCGAGGGCGCCGAGTGGCTGCGGACCACCGCCTTCGGCGATGACAAGGACCGCGTCCTCATCAAGAGCGACGGCACCTACACCTACTTCCTGCCGGACATCGCCTACCACCGCGACAAGGCGCGCCGCGGGTTCGACCGGGTGATCGACGTCTGGGGCGCCGACCACCACGGCTACGTGCCGCGGATGCAGGCCGCGCTGTCCAGCCTCGGCCTGCCCGACTTCCTGGACGTCGAGATCGTCCAGATCGTCCGCATCATGCGCGGCGGCCAGGAGGTCCGTCTCAGCAAGCGCGCGGGCGAGTTCGTCACCCTGCGCGAGCTCTACGAGGAGACGGGCGTGGACGTGGCCCGGTACTTCTTCCTGATGCGGCGGGGCGATGCGCAGATGCTGTTCGACCTCGACCTTGCGCTCGACCAGTCCGAGAAGAACCCGGTCTACAAGGTCCAGTACGCCCACGCCCGGATGTGCAGCATCTTCCGCAAGGCGGGCATCGCGCCCGCGGACATCGCGGCGGACCAGGCGGACCTCGCTCTGCTGACGGTCCCGGCCGAGCAGGAGATCATCAAGCAACTCGCGCTCTTTCCCGCCCTGGTCGAGCGGGCGGCGGACGCCCGGGCGCCCCACATGATCGCCGAGTACCTGGAGGCGACCGCCGGTCTGGTCAACTCCTGGTACCACGCGGGCAACCCCAGCCGTCACCCGGAGCTCGCCGTCCTCGTGCCCGACCCGGGGCTCCGCGCCGCGCGGCTCGTCCTCGCGCGAGCGATCCAGATCGTCCTGCGCAACGGTCTCGAGTTGCTCGGACTGAGTGCGCCCGACCGCATGGAGCGGGAGGTAGCCCTATGAGCTTGCTCGTGGTGGGTAGCGTCGCCCTGGACACGATCGAGACCCCGTTCGGCCGTGTCACCGATGCGTTGGGCGGGTCGGCCGTTTACTTCAGCGCTGCGGCATCGCTCTTCACGCCGGTGCAGCTCGTCGGCGTCGTGGGCCGCGACTTCCCTGTCGACGCGCTCGACTTCCTCGTCCAGCGCGGCGTCGACCTGACCGGCCTCGTCCACGCGCCGGGGGAGAGCTTCCGCTGGGCGGGCAGCTACAGCTACGACCTCAACACCGCGCACACGCTGGACACCCGCCTCGGCGTGTTCGCCACCTTCTCGCCGCAGTTGCCGCAGCGCTTCCGCAGCGCCCGGTGGGTCTTCCTGGCGAACATCGACCCCGAGCTCCAGATGGAGGTGCTGGACCAGGTGGACCAGGCCCGCCTCGTGGCCTGCGACACCATGAACTACTGGATCGAGGGCAAGCGGGATGCGCTCCTCGCGCTGCTTCGCCGCGTGGACGTCCTGCTCGCCAACGACGCCGAGATCCGCCAGCTCTCCGGGGACCACAACCTGATCCGCGCCGCGCGTTGGGTGCAGCGGCACGGGCCGCGCTTCGTCGTCGTGAAGAAGGGCGAGCACGGCGCGTTCCTCCTCACGCCGGACATGATCTTCTTCGCGCCGGCGTACCCCCTGGAGGAGGTCTTCGACCCGACGGGCGCGGGAGACGCGTTCGCGGGCGGCTTCCTCGGCTACCTCGCGCAGTCCGGCGCGATCACTCCGGACGAGCTGCGCCGCGCGGTCGTGCACGGTGCCGTCATGGGCTCCTTCGCGGTCGAACGCTTCAGCGTCGAGCGGTTCCGGGGCCTGACGGCTGCGGACGTCACACAGCGGGTGCGCGCGTTCCGCGAGATGACCGCGTTCGAGCATCCCCTGGAGGAACCCGCCGGTGTCTGAGCCGCAGCGCGGAGCCGGCCCGGCCGCGGGCCTCACGTACCGGGACGCCGGCGTGGACCGCGAGGCGGCCTCGCGCGCGAAGCGGGGCATCGCCGACCTCGTCCGCTCCACGGCGCGCCCGGAAGTCCTGTCCGGCCCCGGCTCCTTCGGCGGCCTGTTCCGCGTGCCGGCCGGGTACCGGCGGCCGGTCCTCGTCGCCAGCGCGGACGGCGTCGGCACCAAGCTCAAGGTCGCCATGCGTGCCGGCCGGCACGACACGGTCGGCCACGACCTGGTCAATCATTGCGTCAACGACATCCTGGTCGAGGGCGCGCGGCCGCTTTTCTTCCTGGACTACATCGGCATGGGGCGGCTCGAGGCCGGCGTCGTCGAGCAACTGGTCGCGGGCGTGGCCGCGGGCTGCCGCGCGAACGGCTGCGCGCTGCTGGGCGGCGAGACCGCGGAAATGCCCGACTTCTACGCGCCCGGCGAGTACGACCTCGCCGGCTTCATTGTCGGCATCGTGGAAGAGGACGGGCGGCCCGGCGCCCACCGCGTCCAGGCGGGCGACCAGCTCCTCGGCCTCGCCTCGAGCGGCTTCCACACGAACGGCTACTCCCTGTTGCGCCGCCTGCTGTTCGACCGCCTGGGCCTCGGCCCGGACGACGCGTTCCCGGACAGCGACGCGACCGTCGCCGATGTCCTGCTCCGCGTGCACCGCAGCTACCTGGATGCCGTCGCCCCGCTGCTGGATGCCGGGCTCGTCCACGCCCTCGCGCACATCACCGGCGGCGGCATCCCCGAGAACCTCGCCCGCGTCCTGCCCCCGGGCCTCGAGGCGCGCGTGGACACCTCCGCATGGGAACCGCCGGCCGAGTTCAGCGCCGTGGCCGAGCTCGGCGCCGTGGACCGGGCGGAGATGTTCCGGACCTTCAACATGGGCGTTGGCATGATTCTGGTCGTTCCCCCCACCGGCGTGGACGAGGCCGCGCGGCGCGTTCGGGCGGCCGGGGTCGATGCCTGGCGCCTCGGCGAGGTCCAGCCGGGGGCCGGGGGCGTGGCCCTCCACTGACCGCCTGCAATCCGGGGGAGTGCGATGGTCGTGAGGACGGGGGCTTTTGAACGGTGTCCGCCGCTGCGCGGCGCCAGGCATGGGGCCGTGCCCGCGGCCGGCCGCCCCGCAGCGCGCGGCGCGGCCGCGCGCTGGCGAGGCGGCCGGCGCCGTCCAGGGAAGCTGGGCGCCGCACGGCCGGCAGCACCCGCGGCGGCCGCCTTTGGCCTGCTCGCCGTGCTCGGGCTGGCTGCGCCGACGGCCGCGAGCGCCCAGGAGGACGCGCTGGCCCTCCGCTGCGCGGAGGAGGCCGTCGAGGCCGGCGCGCCCGAGGAGGTACGCGCGTTTTGCAACCTGGTGGCGCAGGGCATCGAGGTCATCCAGCCGCGCATCGGCCTCGCCGCTACGGGCGGCAACCCGGTCGCCGGCACGGCGAGCACGCTGGGCATGCGTCTGGGCACGTCCCCGCGCGTCAGCGTTGGGGGGCGCATCACCGCGGTCCGCGCGGGTCTGCCTCCCATTCGCGTGCTCGGCTCCGCAGAGGACCTCGATTTCTTCATTCCCGCCATTGCGGCGGACGCGTCGCTCGGCCTCTTCCAGGGGTTCTCCCCGGCGATCACCGTCGGCGGCGTCCTCTCCCTCGACCTCCTCGCCAGCGCCGGCTTCGTCTTCCTGCCGGACGGCAAGGGGTTCGAGGACAGCACGCCCTTCCACTGGGGCGCCGGCCTCCGCCTCGGCATCCTCCGCGAGTCGTTCACGCTGCCCGGCGTCTCGGTCTCGGCCATGTACCGCCGCGTCGGGGATGTCCGGTTCGTCAGCCCGGCCTCCCGCTTCGACCTGGACGACATCACGAACCTCAGCATCCGCGGCGCGATCGGGAAGCGGGTCTACGGGATCGCCCTCACGGCCGGTGCGGGGTACGATCATTACAGCAGCGACGTCGCCTTCGCCGTTGCGCCTCCGGCGCCCTCGCCACTCTTCATTCCGATGGACGGCTTCGAGAACGACCGGTTCATGCTCTTCGCGAATGCGGCGTTCACCGTGCTGGTCATCACCGGCAGCCTGGAGCTGGGCTGGCAGCAGGGCGGGGATGTGGTGCCGGGCGCCCTGCCCGCTCCGGACTTCGACGCGGAAGACGGCGCGTTCTTCGCCAGTCTGGCGGTCCGTCTGACCTACTGAGCGGGAGATGCCTCCGGCAGCGACGCCCGAGGACCGGGAGTGGATGCGGCGCGCCCTGGCGCTGGCCTGGCGCGGGTGGGGACGCGTTCACCCCAACCCCATGGTCGGCGCGGTCGTCGTGCGGGACGGAGAGCTCGTGGCGGAGGGTTGGCACGCCGAGTACGGCGGCCCTCACGCCGAGGTCGCCGCGCTCGCCGCGGCCGGTGACCGCGCCCGCGGCGCCACGCTCTACTCCACCCTCGAGCCCTGCGCGCACCACGGGAAGACGCCCCCCTGCGTGCTGGCCATCGAGGCCGCCGGCGTGGCTCGCGTGGTCTACGGCGCGGCCGACCCGAACCCCGAGGCGCGGGGCGGGGCGGAGCGGCTGCGGCAGGCGGGAATCGAGGTGGTCGGCGGCGTGGAGGCGGAAGCCGCCCGCGTCCAGAACGCGCCCTTCTTCCACGCGGTCGAGCGGGCCACCACCTACCTTGCCCTGAAGCTCGCGCTCTCGCTGGACGCGCGGCTGGGCGCCGACCCCGGCCGGCGCACGGCGGTCACGGGTCCGGAGGCCCAGGCCGAGACCCACCGGCTGCGCGCGGGCTTCGACGCGATCATGATCGGCGCCGGGACCGCGCTCGCCGACGACCCGCTCCTCACCGTCCGAGGCGAGATCACGCCGCGCGTGCCGCCGGTGCGCGTCGTCCTCGACACGGAAGCGCGCCTCCCGCCCGCAAGCCGGCTTGCGGCCACGGCGGCGGACGTGCCCACCTGGCTGATCTGTGCCGGCGACGCCGCGCCCGCGCGCCGTGCCGCGCTCGAAGCCGCGGGCGTCCGCGTCCTGACGGTGCCGCGCGGGCCGGAGGGGCTCGCCCTCGATGCGGTCATGGAGGAATTGTGGCGGAATGGGCTGCGGTCGGTCCTCTGCGAGGGAGGCGGCCGCCTGGGCTCGGCCCTCCTCGCCGCCGACCGGGTGTCACGGCTGTACCTGTTCTTTGCGCCACGGATCTTCGGTCCGGACGGGCCGGCCGCCTTCACCAGGCCGCTGCCCCCGGCCGCTGGCGCCGGCTGGATCCGCCGCGAGGCGCGGGAGCTCGGGCAGGACGTGCTGCTCGTGCTGGATCGGGTGGCCTGAGGCGCGAGCCCCGCGGCCCGCCGCTACCGGTCGCCGGTGAGCAGCCGGCCGAGCAGGCCGCCGAGTCCGCCCAGGAAGGACCTCTCCTCTTTCCGGTCCAGCCCGTCGCCGAACACCACCCGCTGCGGCACCCATTCCACGGCCAGCTCCTGGAACGGGGTTTCGCGCAGGCGGCGGTCGCGCGGGAACTCGATGATGCCGGTGCTCCACTGGTACACCTCGCGGCGCACGCCGCCAGGCGGGAGCAGCCGGTCATCCCGGAGCTGCAAGGTCTTGAGCCGTTCGCCCTGCCGGTCCCGGATCACGAGCTCGCCGGCGATGGACCGGATCGGCCATGTCGAGAGATTGCGCGTCTCCACCAGCAGGTAGCCGGTCCCGCGGCGCAGGAATCGCGGCTCGGCGTGCCGCTTGCCCAGGACCGCGAGCTCGAGGACCTGCCGGATCTCGGCTTCGTCCACGAGCGTGGTGCCGAGCAACGGGCGCAGGAGGAGCGCTCGCGGCTGGGCGCCGGTGTCCGCCGCGGCGCTGTCCGCGCCAGCCGGCCCCGCTGCCGGCGGCGTCGGCGCCACCGCCCGGCCGCTGTCCGTTGCGGCAGGGGTGCCGGCCGGGGCCGCTGCCGGCTCGGGGCCGGCCAGTACGGTCGCCATGGCCGGCTCGCCCCAGGAACCCGGCTCGTCCGGACCGCGCGTGGCGGCGCCGGCTGTCCGCGCGTCCTCCGGCGGCGAGACCCGCAGCTCGCCCGGCACCGCCCGCTGCCACATGGCGGCAAGGACGGCGGCGCTCGCCGCGAACAGGAGCGCAGCGCCTCCGAGGACCACGGCTGCGCGGATGGAGGCGGGGGCCCGGCCGCGCGCGGTCGTGGGGACCGCCACCTCTCTGCCCACGCTCGCCGGCCGCACGTACCGCACGGTCGGCGAGTCGGGTGAGACCGGCCCCCCCACAGCGCGTCCGGCCCCCGGGTCCACGATGGCGGACCCTGCGGCCGCGGGGCTGCCGGACTGTCCGGCCGCCGACTGGCCGGACGCCGTGGGGGCCCACGGCGCCGGCGCCGGCGCGCTCTCCGGCCCGGTGTCCGTCCCGGGCGCCCCGTGCCGCAGTGCGGTCAGGAACTCTTCGGCGCTCGACCAGCGCCGCTCTGGCTCCTTCTGGACGCAGCGCTCGACCGCGCGCCGGAGCGCGGGCGGGATGCCCTTGCGCAGCTCGTCGAGCGGCGGCAGGCGCTCGTGCTTCTGCTTGTAGATGACGCTGTACAGCGTCTCGCCCTGCCACGGCTTGCGCCCGGTCAGCATCTCGTAGCCGACGAGGCCGAGGCTGTAGAGGTCGCTGCGCCGGTCGACGATGCGGCCGTCGATCTGTTCCGGGGACATGTAGGACGGCGTCCCGATGGACATCCCCGTCCGCGTGAGCTCCGTCTCGCCCTCGCCGGCCCGGGCGATGCCGAAGTCCGCCAGCATCGCGCGGCCCGTCTCCGGGTCGAGGTAGATGTTCTCGGGCTTGATGTCGCGGTGCACGATCTGGCGCCGGTGCGCGTAGGCGAGCGCCTCCGCGACGTCCACCAGCACCCGCTCCACGTGCTCGAACGGCAGCGGGCCGTGCCGCCGGATCGCGGACTTCAGCGTCCGCCCCGGCACGTATTGCATCACCAGCGCGAGCCGGCGCCCCTCCAGCCGGCGCACGCCGTAGAGCGCCACGATGTTCCTGTGCTGGAGTTGCGCGACGGTGCGCGCCTCGCGCGCGAACCGGGCCAGGGCGTCCTCGTCCTCCAGGTGGATCGAGCGCACCAGCTTGATCGCGACCTGCCGCCCCGTGCCGCGTTCCCGCGCCAGGTAGACGACCGCCATGCCGCCGCGCCCGAGCTCCCGCACCACCTCGTACTCGGCGGAGAGCTCGCGCAAGGCGGCTTCGTTCTCGAAATCCCTGAACATGGCGGCGTGTCCGTTGACGCGATGGCAAGGCCCCTGTCCGGCCTCCCGCGCCGGGCCTAGATTCCCGGCGGGGCAGGGGGCCGGCGAGGCGGCCGGAGCCGCGGCCCTTCCGGCCCGCGGGGGGGTAACATTATACGATCAGCCGAAACGGGCCAGATCGGAGCATGTTCACCGGGATCGTGGAGGAAGTCGGGCGCGTGCGGAGCACCGAGCCCTTGCACGGCGGCCTGCGCCTCGTGCTTGACGCGGGCCGCGTGCTGGAGGGCCTCGTGCCCGGCGACTCGGTTGCCGTCGACGGCGTTTGCCAGACCGTCGTCGCGCTCGACGCCGGCGGCTTCGCCGTCGAGGCCGTCGCGCCCACGCTCTCCCTGACCACGCTGGGCTCGTTCCGGCCCGGCCGCAGGGTCAACCTCGAGCGTGCGCTGGCCCTCGGCGACCGCCTGGGCGGGCACCTCGTCCAGGGGCACGTGGATGGCCTCGGCACCGTCACCGCGATCGAGCCGAACGGGGAGCACGTCCTGATGGATGTGCTCCTGCCCGATGCCGTCGCGGACCTCGCTGTCCTGCACGGCTCGATCTGCATCAACGGCGTCAGCCTGACTATTCACCAGCTCCCGGCCCCTGCCGTCGCGCGCGTCGCGCTGGTCCCCTACACCTGGGACCACACGGCGCTCCGCGATCTGCAGCCTGGAGACGCCGTCAACATCGAAGGGGACATGATCGGCAAGTTCGTCGTCCACTACCTCGCTCGAACCGCCGGCGGCCGGGCGCGCTGACTCCTGCGACCCGCTCCGCCGTGGAGGAACGCATGCCGTTCGATTCCGTCGAGTCCGCGATCGAGGATATTCGCGCCGGCAAGATGGTCATCGTCGCCGACGACGAGGACCGCGAGAACGAGGGTGACCTCGTGTGCGCCGCCGCGAAGATCACCCCCGAGATCGTCAACTTCATGGCCACCCACGGGCGCGGCCTGATCTGCGTGGCGCTCACGCCCGAGCGCGCGGATGCGCTCGAGCTCCCGCCCATGGTCGAGCACAACACCGAGGCGCAGGGGACGGCGTTCACGGTCAGCGTGGACGGGCACGCGCGCTTCGGCATCACCACGGGCATCAGCGCGCACGACCGCGCCCGGACCATTCAACTCCTCGTGGACGAGAACACCCGCCCCTCGGATCTGCGCCGCCCCGGCCACGTGCATCCGCTCCGGGCCGTGCCGGGCGGCGTGCTGCGCCGCGTCGGCCAGACCGAGGCCTCCGTGGACCTCGCCCGCCTCGCCGGGCTGCCGCCCGCCGGCGTGATCTGCGAGATCCTCAACCCCGACGGCACCATGGCGCGCAGGCCGCAACTCGAGGAGTTCGCCCGCACCCACGGACTGCGCTTCATCACGGTCGCGCAGCTCGTGGCGTACCGCCTCCGCCACGAGCGGCTGGTGCGCCGCGTCGCCGAGGCCCGGCTCCCCACCCCCTTCGGCGAGTTCCGCCTGATCGCCTACGAGAGCCAGGTGGATCACCGCGAGCACGTCGCGCTCGTCAAGGGGGACATCGCGGGCGAGAAGAACGTCCTCGTCCGCATGCACTCCGAGTGCCTCACGGGAGACGTCTTCCACTCACTGCGCTGTGACTGCGGCGAGCAACTCCACGCCGCGCTTCGCCGCATCGAGGAGGTCGGCGCCGGCGCCGTCGTCTACCTGCGCCAGGAGGGGCGCGGCATCGGACTCGGCAACAAGATCCGTGCGTACGCGCTCCAGGACCAGGGGCAGGACACGGTGGAGGCCAACGAGTCGCTCGGCTTCAAGCCCGACCTGCGGGACTACGGCATCGGCGCCCAGATCCTCCTCGACCTCGGGCTCTCGTCGGTCCGCCTGCTCACGAACAACCCGCGCAAGATCGTGGGGCTCGAGGGCTATGGCCTGAAGATCACCGGCCGCGAGCCGATCCAGGTGGCGCCCACGCCGTACAACCGGAGGTATCTCGAGGCCAAGCGCGACAAGCTGGGCCACCTGCTCTCCGATGCGCGGCCTGCGCCCGCCCTCGATCCGCCGGCCGGCGCTCCCGCGCCGGCGCCCACCACGCAACCCGAAACCGGCGAGCCGGCCCATGGGCCAGCCCGTTGACCGCGAGCTCGGCGCGCCCGGCGGCGTGACGGGGCTGCGAGGCCGGCTGGAGGGCGGGGGCGCGCGGTTCGCCATCGTCGCCAGCCGCTTCAACGAGGCCGTCACGGAGCGCCTCGTGGAGGGCGCACGCGCGGCGCTGCTCGAGCACGGCGTCGCCGAAGAGGATGTGGATACGGTCTCCGTCCCGGGCGCCTGGGAGCTGCCGATGGCAGTGGACCGCGTCGTGCGCACTGGCCGCTACGCCGCCGTGGTCGCCATCGGCTGCGTGATCCGGGGGGAGACGCCACACTTCGACTTCATCGCTGCGGAGGCCGCCCGCGGCCTCGCCGCCGTGGCCCTCACGTCCGGCGTGCCGGTCACGTTCGGCGTGCTCACCACGGACACGGCGGAGCAGGCCTTCGCCCGCGCCGGTGGCGAGAAGGGGAACAAGGGTCGGGACGCCGCCCTGGCGGCCCTCGAGCTGGCGGATCTGTTCCGGCGCCTGGAGGAGAGCCGTGCGGGAGCGTAGCCGCGCCCGCGCCTGGGCGGTGCAGGTCCTCTACGCATGGGAGATGCGAGCGCCCGGGGGCTCGCCGCTCGATGTCCTGGAGGACTTCGGCCGGGAGCGCCGGATCGCGCCCGCCAGCCGCGGGTACCTGGAACGGGTGATCCGCCTCGTCGCCGAGCACCGGGCGGAGATCGATGCCGCGGTCCAGGCGGCGCTCACGAACTGGCGCCTCGATCGCCTCGCGGCCATCGACCGCAACATCCTGCGTGTCGCGGCGGCCGAGATGCTCTACATCGACGAGGTCCCGCCTCCGGTGTCCATCCAGGAGGCGATCGTCCTCGCCGAGAAGTACGGCACGGCGGACAGCCCGCGATTCGTCAACGGCGTGCTCGATGCGCTGATGCGGCAACAGCGCCTTCACGGGCGCCGGATCCGGGATGGAGAGCGAGCCTGAACCTCCTCGTGATGAACTGGCAGGACCGGCTGAACCCGCGCGCGGGCGGCGCGGAAATCCACCTCCATGAGGTCTTTGGCCGGCTCGCCAGATGGGGACACCGCATCACCCTGCTCGTCTCGGCCTGGCCCGGCTGCGCCCGCAGGGAGATGGTGGACGGAATGGATGTGCACCGCGTGGGCAGCCGCAATACATTCAGTCTGGCGGCGCCGTGGTACTATCGCCGTCACCTCCGCGGGTTCGGGTTCGATGCGATGATCGAGGACCTCAACAAGGTCCCGCTGTTCACGCCGCTCTGGGGTCGAGAGCCCCTCGTGCTGCTGGTGCACCATCTCTTCGGCGGCACCGCGTTCGCCGAGGCGTCCTTTCCATTCGCCGCCGCCACCTGGCTGCTCGAACGGCCCCTCGGCCTGCTCTACCGCCGCATCCCCGTGCAGGCGGTCTCGCGCAGCACGGTGGAGGACCTGGCGCGCCGCGGCCTGGACCCGGCCTGGATGCGCGTCATCCCCAACGGTGTGGACCTCGATTTCTACGCCCCCGACCCGTCCGTCCCCCGCTTCGAGGAGCCCACCATCCTCTACCTCGGGCGCCTCAAGCGGTACAAGCGTGTGGACCTCATCCTCCGGGCGGCGGCCCGGCTGCGAGCCGGGGGGCTCGCGCCGCGCGTCATCATCGCGGGCCAGGGCGACCATGCGCCCGCTCTGCGCGCGCTGTGCGACGAGCTCGGCCTTGCCGACATCGTCGAGATGCCCGGCTTCGTGACGGAAGAGGAGAAGCGCACCCTGTTCCGCCGCGCCTGGGTCCACGTCCTCACCTCCCCCAAGGAGGGCTGGGGCATCACGAACCTGGAGGCCGCGGCGTGCGGCACCCCCACCGTTGCCAGCGATTCGCCCGGCCTGCGCGACTCCGTTGCCGCGGGCGAATCCGGCTTCCTGGTGCCTCACGGCGACGTGGACGCGCTGGCCGAGCGCCTTCGCGCGCTCCTCTCGGATCCCGACTTGCGGGACCGCCTCGGCCGAAGTGCCCGGGCGTTCGCAGAGCGCTTCAGTTGGGATCGCGCCGCGCGGGAGACGGAGGCCCACCTCCAGCAGATCCTCGAAGCGGGCGGCGTGAGCGCGCCGTTCGCTTCCATCCGGAGACCCGCGAGCCAGGAGGGCGTATGCTGATCAACGTCTCCGCCCGTCACTGCACCGTCGGCGAGGCCGTCCGCCGCCGCGCGCAAGATCGGCTCCGCAGGATGATCCGGTTCGAGCCGGGCATCGAGGCCGTGGACGTGATCTTCGAGCGCGACCACGGCCTCTACGCCGTCGAGGCCCGCACGTTCGTCACCGGCCGTTCCGTCGTCGTTGCGCACGCCGCGGCCACGGATCCACGCGCCGCACTCGACCAGGCCGTGTCGCGGACGGCCAGCCAGCTCCGCCGCCGGCGCGAGCGCGGCCGTGATCACTCCGCGGGCAGGCCGGCTGTGTTCCACGGAATCCCCACGAAAGGTCCCGGATCCCGGTGAAGGAGCTGACTGTCCGCGAGTTCTTCCAGCAGAAGCAGGAGAGTCTCGTCCTCGAGCTGCTGGCCGGCGAGGGCGGGCTGGACCGCGCCATTGAGGAGCCCAGCATCTCCAGCCCCGGCCTCGTCCTCGCCGGCTACTCCGACCGCCTGCCCCGGGGGCGCATCCAGGTGCTCGGCGAGACAGAGATCACCTATCTCGCGGGCCTGGACCCGGAGCGCCTGCGGCGTACGCTCGAGGCCTTCTTCGCTCTCGACATTCCCGCGGTCCTGGTCTCCAAGGGGCTCCCCGTCCCGGAAGTGATGGTCGAGACCGCTCGCGACCACCAGGTCCCGCTGTTGCGCTCGACCCTCAAGACGGGAGAGCTCTACCGCCGCACGCAGTCGTTCCTCGAGGAGCACTTCGCGCCTGCCACCACGGTGCACGGCTCGCTCGCGGACGTCTACGGTGTCGGCCTCCTGTTCATCGGCCGCAGTGGGATCGGCAAGAGCGAGTGCGTGTTGGACCTCGTCGAACGGGGGCATCGGCTGGTCGCCGATGATGTCGTGCACATCACTCGCCGTGGCCACGACATCCTCATCGGCCGCGGCCACGAGCTCCAGCGGCATCACATGGAGATCCGCGGCATCGGCATCATCGACATCCCCGCCCTCTTCGGCATCCGCGCCATCCGGCAGCAGAAGCGCATCGAGGTCGTGGTGCAGCTCGAAGAATGGAACGACCGCAGCTACTACGATCGCACCGGCCTCAGCGCCGAAGAGGTGGACATCCTCGGCGTGAAGGTGCCCAAGGTCGTCGTCCCGCTCAACCCGGGCAAGAACATCACGGTGATCTCCGAGGTGGTCGCGATGAACCACCTGCTGAAGTACACAGGCGTCCATTCGGCCGCCCTCTTCGACCAGCGGCTCCGTGAAGCCATGCGCCCGGTCCGCGACTACCTGCGCGAGGATTATGAGTGAGGCGCAACCGCCGATCGGCATCGTGATCGGCCACGGCGCGCTCGCCGATGGCCTGGTCGATGCCGTTCGCCAGATCGCGGGCGTCGGCGCCGACGTGCTCGTCCCGCTGAGCAACCGCGGGCTGGCGCCGGAGGCCGTGGCCGAGGCGGCCGAACGGCTCGCCGCCGGCCGGCCGGCGATCATCTTCACGGACATGTACGGCGGGAGCTGCACTCATGCGGCCCGCCGGTTGGCCCGCACGCATCCGGAGATCGTGGTCCTCGGGGGAGTCAACCTCCCGATGTTGCTGGACTTCGTCCTGAACCGCCATCTGCCGCCGGCGGATCTGCTCGGGCGCCTCCTCACGCGGGGGTGCCCCACCGTGTGTTACGCTCCCGCGGGACTCCGGCCGGGCACGGACGCGGCCGGCCAGCCGGCGAAGGCGCCCCTTCAGGAGCGCGGAGGCGCGTAGCCATGCCCATCGTCCTCCTGCGTGTAGACGAGCGGCTGATCCACGGCCAGGTCACCGTAGGATGGGGCGCCCATCTCCGGCCCCATCGGATCGTCGTCGTGGACGACGAGCTGGCTTCCTCGACCTGGGAGCAGGAGCTGTACGGCCTCGGGCTGCCCGCCGGAATCGAGACCTGCTTCGAGGACGTGGCCACGGCGCGCCGCCACCTCGCAGACTGGCGCGAGGCGCCGGCCCGCACGATCGTGCTTACGCGGGACATCGCCACCATGCTGCGTCTCGCGGAGGGCGGCTCCCTCAGCGGCGCCGAGGTCAACATCGGCGGGATCCACTACGCAGCGGGCCGGACCGCCGTGTTGCCCTACGTCTACCTGAGCGACGAGGAGCGGCGCGAGCTCGAGCGCCTCGCCGAGGAGGGCGTCGAGGTGGCGGCCCGCGACCTCCCGGGCTCCCGCAAGGTGGAGCTCGACCAGCTCCTCGCAGGGAAGCATCGCCAGAAATGAGTCTGCTCCCCGTTGCGCTCTGGGGCGGGCTGGTCGGCCTCGATGCCGCCTCGTTCCCCCAGGTCATGATCTCGCGGCCACTCGTCGCCGCCACCGTCGCCGGGCTCATCGCCGGCCGGCCCGCGGACGGCCTCGTGCTCGGCATCGTGCTCGAGGCGTTCGCTCTGCTCACGCTGCCTGTGGGCGCGGCACGGTACCCGGAGTCAGGGACGGCCGCCGTCGCCGCGACCGCAGCTTACCTCGCCGCGGCCCCGGCCGGCGTCGAGCCCGCACTCCTGCTCGCGGCCGTCGTCTTCGCCCTCGCCTGGGAGCGCGTCGGCGGCGGCTCCGTCCACCTCCAGCGCCGCGTCAACGAGCGCCTTATCGTCGGGTGGACCGGGAGCCGCCGGCGCCCGGATCGCGAGCTCGAGCGCCGGCACCTGGTCGCCATGGGCCTGGACTACCTGCGGGGGGCGGCCATCTCCGCCGGCGGCGCCTGGATCGGCGCGCTCGGCCTGCAATGGATCGGACCGCGTTGGGGGTTCGGCACGGTGCCACCCGTCGGCCTCCTGATCGTCGCCACTGCCGCCGTCATCGCAGCGCTGTTCCATCTCTTCGGTGGCTGGAGCCAACGGCGGCTCGCCTTCCTGCTCGGAGTCCTATGCGGCTGCACGCTCCTGCTGTTCCGCTGAGCGCGCCGGCGCGCATCGTCCGCGCCGCCGTCCTGCTGCGCTCGTTCGCGATCCAGGGCTCCTGGAACTACAGGACCCTGATCGGCTCCGGCTTCGCTTTTGCGCTCCTGCCCGTCCTCCGCGCGCGCCATCGCGGGGACCCGGCGGCGCTGCGCGAGGCGCTCGAGCGCCACATGGCGCTCTTCAACAGCCATCCCTACCTCGCCCCGATCGCGCTCGGCGCCGTCGCCCGACTCGAGACGGCCGGCGAGGACGCCGCGATCGTCGAGCGCTTCAAGGCGGCGGTGCGAGGCCCCCTCGGGAGTCTGGGGGATCGGCTCGTGTGGGCCGGGCTCAGGCCGGTCTGCCTGCTCTTCGCCCTCGCGCTCGCCTTCACGGGCGCACCCTGGTGGGTCCCGGTCCTGGGGTTCCTGCTCGCGTACAACGCCGGCCACCTCTTCCTGCGGGCCTGGGGCTATCGCCTCGGCCTGCGCGAGGGCAGGGCCGTGGGTGAGCGCCTGCGGCATTCGTTCGTTGCGCCCGCACAGCAGGCGCTCGCGGTGGCCGGCGCGTTCCTCACGGGGCTCCTCTTGCCTCTCGCGGTGGCCGGCGCAGCGTTCAGCGGCCTGCTGTCGGACGCGCAACGCGCGCTGCCTCTCCTCTGGACGGTGGCGGCCGTCGCCGTCGCGTTGCTCGGCCTCCGGTTCGGCAGCGCGGTTCGTCTCCCCATCTTCCTCGCACTCGCCGCGTTCGTGCTCCTCGGCTCGCTCTGGAGGGTCATCGAATGAGCTCGCCGACGGTGGAGCATGAACGGACCGTTGCCATCCGCAACAAGTACGGCCTGCATGCGCGGCCGGCGGCCGAGTTCGTCAAGCTCGCCGCGCAGTTCCGGTCCGACGTGTGGGTGCGCAAGGATGACCTGGAGGTCAACGGCAAGAGCATCATGGGTGTGATGATGCTGGCCGCGGAGCACGGCAGCGAGATCACGATCCGCGCCAGCGGCGAGGACGCGCGCGCGGCGGTAGAGCAACTGGTCCGGCTCGTCGAGAGCCGCTTCGGAGAGGAGTGAGCGCTTGAGGCACGTCCGCGACGGCATCCCTGCATCCCCCGGGATCGTCATCGGCCCCGCGCACGTGCTGGACTGGGAGGTTCCGCGCGTTCCGCGCGCCACCGTCGCCGCGGAGGAAGTCCCTGCGGAGATCGAGCGGTTCCACGAGGCGCGCGAGTATGCCAAGGCCCGCATCCGCGCGATCCGCAGGGAGACGGAGGAGCGGCTGGGCGCGGTCGAGGCACAGATCTTCGACCCGCAGATCGCCATGTTGGAGGACGTGGAGCTCGTCGAGCCCACGATCGCCTACATCCAGGAGAACCATTTCTCCGCCGCCCGCGCCTTCGAGCTCCGCATGCTCGAGTTCCAGTCCGCGTGGCGGCGTAGCGGCCATCCGATGGTCCTGGATCGGCTCAACGACCTGCTGGACGTCCAGCTCCGCGTCGTCCATCGTCTGCTCGGCCTGCCCGACCCGGATTTCTCGCTCTCCGGCCTGACCGAGCCCGTCATCCTCGTCGCGCGCGACCTCACGCCCACCTTCACGGTGCAGCTCGACCGCTCCCGCGTCCTGGGGTTCGCGACCGACGCCGGGAGCCGGACCTCCCACTCGGCCATCCTCGCGCGCTCCCTCCAGATCCCGGCCGTGGTCAGTCTGGGCGACATCTCCACCATCGTGCAGAACGGCCAGGAGATCGTGCTCGACGGGAGGGCCGGCCGCGTCATCGTCGAGCCCACGGAGCTCGAGAAGAGCATCTACCGCGAACGCGACGTGCGGGCCCGCGAGTGGGAGCAGGAGCTGGTGCTCCTGGCGCACCTCGAGGCCATCACGCCCGACCGCCAGCCCGTCCTGCTGCGCGCCAACATCGACCTCCCGGCGGAGGCGGAGGCCGCGCGTGCCCACGGCGCTCTGGGCATCGGCCTCTTCCGCACGGAGTTCCTCGTCGTCGGCCGTAGCACGGCGCCCGGGGAGGAGGAGCAGTACCGCGCGTACCGGCGCGTCGCGGAGGCCTTCCCTCACCAGGCCGTCTATATCCGGACCTTCGACCTCGGGGGAGACAAGTTCCCGCTCTTCCTGCAGATGCCGCCCGAGGAGAATCCGTTCCTCGGCTGGCGCGCGATCCGCCTCTGTCTCGACCTCGAGGACTTCTTCCGCACGCAGCTCCGCGCGCTCCTGCGCGCCACCGCCCACGGCGACATCCGCATCATGCTCCCCCTCGTCAACGAGATCGAGGAGATCGAACGCACGCGCCGCCTGCTCGAGGAGGAGGAGGAGGCCCTGCGCCGTGCCGGGGTCGAGTTCAACCCCGGTTACAAGGTCGGGATCATGATCGAGACACCCGCCGCCGCACTGAACGCGGCGGAGCTCGCACGCTATTCCGACTTCTTCTCCATCGGCACGAACGACCTGGTCCAGTACACGCTCGCGGTGGACCGCGGCAACGCCCGCATCGCGCGGCTCTATACGCCGTTCCATCCCGCTGTCCTCGAGCTGCTCAAGCGCACGGCCGAGGTGGGCCGCGCCGCCGGCATCGAGGTCAGCGTGTGCGGCGAGCTGGCCGCGAACCCGCTCGGCGTGTTCCTGCTGCTCGGGCTGGGCATCACCGCCCTGAGCGTCAGCCCGGCCTCGCTGCCCGAGGTCAAGAAGATCATCCGCACCGTCCCGGCGGCCGCTGCCCGCGCCGCGGCCGCGGAGGCGATGACCCGGCCCACGGCGGACGAGGTCGTCGAGGTCCTCACCTCCGGGATCTCGCGGTGGCTCGACCTGTCCCTGTTCTCGGGCCGCTGGAACTTGTCGCCCCGCGCGTGAGCCGCTAACTTGCTGCCCGACTCCTCGCGTCCACAGGAGCGCCGGTTGAGCCGCCAGCTCTTCACCTCCGAATCCGTGACGGAGGGCCACCCCGACAAGATCGCGGATCAGATCAGCGACGCCGTCCTCGACGCCGCCCTCGAGCACGACGCCGCGGCCCGCGTCGCCTGCGAGACGCTGGTCACCACCGGGCTCGTCGTGGTCGCCGGCGAGATCACCACGTCCGCGATCCTCGACATCCCCTCCATCGCCCGCGCCACCATCCGCGCCATCGGCTACACGGATTCCAGCTACGGCATGGATGGCGAGAGCTGCGGCGTGCTCATCGGCATCGACCGCCAGTCCGAGGACATCGCCCGGGGCGTCGATCGGGGTGGGGCGGGGGACCAGGGCATGATGTTCGGTTACGCCTCCGACGAGACGCCCGAGCTCATGCCCGCCCCCATCGTGCTCGCCCACCGCATCACCCGCCGCCTGGCCCACCTCCGCAAGGAGGGCCGCATCCCCTGGCTCCGGCCCGATGGCAAGGCCCAGGTCACCATCGAGTACGTCGACGGAACGCCCGCGCGCGTCCACTCCGTCGTGGTCAGCGCCCAGCACGCGCCCGAGGTGGACCTCGCCGAGATCCGCGCCGAGATCCTCGAGCGCGTCGTGACGCCGGTCATGCCGGAGCAGTGGTTCGATCCCGGCGACTGCAGTCTCCACATCAACCCGACCGGCCGGTTCGTGATCGGCGGACCCCGCGGCGACGCCGGCGTCACCGGCCGCAAGATCATCGTGGACACGTACGGCGGGGCGGCGCGGCACGGGGGCGGCGCGTTCAGCGGCAAGGATCCCTCGAAGGTGGACCGCTCGGGCGCGTACGCGGCGCGCTGGGCGGCCAAGAACGTGGTGGCGGCGGGCCTGGCAGGGCGCTGCGAGATCCAGCTCGCCTACGCCATCGGCGTCGCCGAGCCCCTTGCCGTCCAGGTGGATACGTTCGGCACAGGCCGGGTACCAGCGGAGCGGATCGCGGCGGCCGTGCGGGAAGTCTTCGACTTCCGACCCGCCGCGATCATTCGGGCGCTCGGGCTCCGCAGGCCCATCTTCCGGCCCACGGCCGCCTACGGGCACTTCGGCCGGGACTCCTATGCCGAGCCCGATTCCGCGGGTGACCTCGTGTTCTTCACCTGGGAGCGAACCGATCGCGTCGACGACCTCAGGACGGCGGCGCGCCTCTGATCACGAAAAGGAGAACGGATGACGACGGGAACCGATCTGCAGCACGACGTTCGCGACCTCGCCCTTGCCGACAAGGGGCGCCTCCGCACCGAATGGGCGGAGCGCCAGATGCCCGTACTCCGCCAGATCCGTGAGCGCTTCGCCCGCGAGAAGCCGCTCGCCGGCCATCGGCTCGCCGCCTGTCTCCACGTCACCACGGAGACCGCCAATCTCGCCATCACCCTCAAGGCCGGTGGCGCCGATGTCGTCCTCTGCGCGTCCAACCCGCTCTCGACCCAGGACGACGTCGCCGCGCACCTCGTCCGCGACCATCGCATCGCCGTCTTCGCCATCAAGGGCGAGGACCACGACACGTACTACGACCACATCCGCGCCGCGCTGGCCCACACCCCAACCATCACGATGGACGATGGCGCCGACCTCGTCGGCTCCCTGCACATGATCGCCCTGGAACGCTGGGGCGAGCTCGCCCCGCCCGTCCGCCGCTGGGCCGAGGGCCTCGGCCCGGCCGCTCGCGCCCAGCTCGTCCAGGGCGTCATCGGCTCGACCGAGGAGACCACCACCGGCGTGATCCGCCTCCGCGCCATGGCCAGGGATGGCGTCCTGCAGTTCCCCGTCATCGCCGTCAACGACTCCTATACCAAGCACCTTTTCGACAACCGGTACGGGACCGGCCAGAGCACCCTGGATGGGATCCTCCGCGCCACCAACATGCTGGTCGCGGGATCCGTCGTCGTCGTGGCGGGGTACGGATGGTGCGGTCGCGGCTTCGCCATGCGCGCCCGGGGTGCAGGCGCCAACGTCATCGTCACCGAGGTCGACCCCGTGCGGGCCCTCGAGGCCGCCATGGACGGCTTCCGCGTGCTGCCCATGGACCGCGCGGCCCGGGAGGGTGACCTGTTCGTCACCCTGACGGGCGACACCCACGTGATTCGCGAAGAGCACTACCGCGCCATGAAGGACGGCGCCATCATCGCCAACTCGGGGCACTTCAACGTCGAGCTCGACCTGGACGCCCTCGGCCGCATGGCCGACGGCCCGCCCCGGCCGGTCCGGGAGTTCGTCGAGGAGTACCGCATCGGCGGCAAGCGCGTCTACGTGCTGGGCGAGGGCCGTCTCATCAACCTGGCCGCGGCGGAGGGCCACCCGGCGTCGGTCATGGACATGAGCTTCGCCAACCAGGCCCTGGCCGCGGAGTACCTCGCCGGCCATGCCGGCGAGCTGTCGCGCGAGGTGCACCGCGTGCCCGAGGCCATCGACCGGCAGATCGCCAGCCTCAAGCTGGCGGCGATGGGCATCGAGATCGACCGTTTGACCCCCGAACAGGAGCGCTACCTGGCGTCCTGGGAGATGGGGACCTGACCCGCGGCTCTATGTCGCACCAAGGCCGGAGGGCTCGCATGATCGAAGTGAAGGTTCAGAGCCTCGGGCTCGACCGCGCCTCCAACACGCCCGTCGTCATCCTCCAGGAGAAGGACGGCCAGCGCGTCTTGCCCATCTGGATCGGCCCGAGCGAGGCCAGCGCCATCGCCATGGAGCTGGCCGGCATGAAGTTCTCCCGGCCGCTCACGCACGATCTCCTCGTTTCCGTCGTCGTCGGCCTGGGCGGGGCGCTCCAGCGAGTCCTCATCACCAAGGTCGTCAACAACACCTACTACGCCGAGCTCATCATCCAGCGTGGCGGCGAGCTCATCAGCGTGGATGCGCGGCCGTCCGACTCGATCGCCATCGCCCTGCGCATGGAGGCCGGCATCTACACGAGCGACGAGCTGCTCGAGAACGCCTCCATCGAGGTGGCGGAGGCCACGGAGCCGCCGGAGGAGTTCACCGGCGAGGAGCGGTCGCCGGGCGGGCTCCGCGCCGAGGAGCTCAAGGAATACCTGCGCCGCCTCAACCCCGAGGACTTCGGACGGTTCAGCCCGTGAGCCCGACCCGCGCATTGCTGGCGGCCGCATTGCTCGCATGCTGCGCGAGCGGTGCGGCCGCCGCCGTTCAGGACCCCGAGCTCCGGGGCCGCGTCGTGGACGCCGCAGGCCGCCCGGTCGCCGGCATCGAGGTCGCGCTCCACCGCGTCACGCCTGCCGGCGGGGCCGTCCTCGCCCGCGGAAAGACCGCGGCCGACGGGCGCTTCGTCCTCCCGATCACCGGCGGCGACGACGAGGAGGACGCCGTCTATTTCGCCGCCACCCGCCTGGACGGCCGCCTCTACATCGGCGCGTTCTTCCGCGGCGACCCGCCCGCCGGTCCCTACGAGATCCTCGCCTCCGGCCCCGGCGTGCAGGGGGCACAGCAGGCCCCGCCGGGCCTCGCGCTCCCGGGCTCCGGCCAGGCCGGACCCGCGCGCTGGCCGCTCGTGGCGGGCGTCACCCTGCTGCTCGCCCTCGGCTGCGGCCTCGCCGTCCGCTCGGCCACGGGCGACGCGCGCCGGACGAGGCGGCGGCGGACCCTCTTGCTCGAGATCGCGAGCGCGGACGAGGCCCTGGCACGCCGCGGCGGCAACACGGATCCAGACGAGCACGAGCGGTACCTGCGCCGTCGCGCCCGGCTGCAGGACCGCCTCCGCTCTGCGGCGCGGCGCGCACCCTGATCCGCGCGCCCGTCCGTGCCCGAGCCGTTTGCCTGCAGATGCCGCTGATCCGAGTCGAAGCCATCATCCTCCAGAGCTTCGCCTACAGCGAGACCAGCAAGATCCTCCGTCTGGCCACTCGCACCCACGGCGTCCGGTCGGTCATCGCGCGCGGCGCGCTCCGTCCGCGCAGCCGCTTCGGCGGCATCCTCGGGCCCTTCACCGAGGGCATGGCCACGCTCTACGTGAAGGAGGGGCGCGACCTCCAGACCCTGTCCGCCTTCGAGCTCACCCGGACCGGCCAGGAGCTGGGCACCGATCTCCGCCGCTTCGGCGGCGCGTCGCTCCTCGCCGAGCTCGTCCTCCGCTCCGCCAGCGAGGAGGCCGATCCGGCGCTCTTCGACCAGCTCCGCAGCGCCCTCGCGCGCCTCGCACGGGCAGCGCCTGACCGACTCGATGGCATCCTCCTCGCCGAGGCGTGGGCCCTCGTCGGCCGACTGGGGTTCACGCCGGCGCTCGAGCACTGCACCGCTTGCGGCCGGTCCGTCGGCGACGACGACGATGCGTTCTTCGACTACGACGCCGGCGGCATTCTGTGCGCCCGCTGTGCGCCGACGGCTGCCGGACGACGCGCCGGCCGGGTCATCCCGGGCGCCGCCCGCCGCACCCTGGCGAGTCTCGCCGCCGGGGTGCCGGCGGAAGTCGAGCGGCCCGCCGCGTACTGGGCGCTGCTCTCCCGCTTCATCGCGCGCCACGTCGCCGACGGAGCGCACCTCCGCTCCCTCGCCTTCCTGGCAGAGATGATGGAGCCCCGCTGATGCCCCGCCTCGTCCTCGGCACCGCCGGCCACATCGACCACGGCAAGACCGCGCTGATCCGCGCCCTCACCGGCATCGACACCGACCGACTCCCGGAGGAGAAGCGCCGCGGCATCACGATCGACCTCGGCTTTGCCAACCTGCGCCTCCCCGACGGCCAGGAGCTGGCCGTCGTGGATGTCCCGGGCCACGAGGCGTTCATCCGCAACATGCTCGCGGGCGCCACGGGCATTGACATCGTCCTGCTGGTCGTCGCGGCCGACGAAGGCATCATGCCCCAGACGCGCGAGCACCTCGCCATCGTGGACCTGCTCGGCGTCCGGCGCGGCGTCGTCGCCATCACCAAAACCGACCTCGTCGAGCCGGACTGGCTCGACCTGGTGATCGAGGACATCCGCTCGGAGCTGGCTCCCACCCCGTTCGCCGACGCGCCCCTCGTGCCCGTCTCCGCCCTGACCGGCGCCGGGCTCGACCAGCTCGCCTCCGCCCTGGCCGCCGTCGCTGCCGGGGTCGCCCAGCGGGACGATGACGACCTCTTCCGGCTCCCCATCGACCGCATCTTCACCATCCGGGGCACCGGCACCGTCATCACCGGAACCGTCTGGAGCGGCCGCCTCGCCGCGGATGCCGCCGTCCGCATCCTCCCGCCCGGCCTCTCCGCCCGCGTCCGCGGCGCGCAGGTCCACGGCCGCGCGGTGCCGGCCGTCGCCGCAGGGCAGAGGGCCGCCCTCGCGCTCGCCGGCGTGCAGCGCGATCAGTTGCGCCGCGGCCACGTCGTCGTCGCCGACGAGGCCTGGACGGCCCACGCCACCCTCACCGCGTTCGTCCGCGTCCTGCCCGGGCAGGCCCGCGGCCTCCGGCCGCGACAGCGCATCCGCTTCCACCTGGGCACCGCCGAGGTCATGGGCCGCATCATCCCGCTGGATTCGCCCGAGCTCTCTCCCGGCACCACCGGCTGGGCGCAGTTGCGCCTGGAAGCGCCGGTCGTCGCCCGTGCCGGCGACCGGTTCGTGCTTCGGTCCTACTCCCCGGTGACCACCATCGCCGGCGGCACCATCACCGAGCCCGTCGCACCCATCCGCCGCCGCCTCGAGGCAGCGGACCGCGCCGCGCTCGAGGCCATCATCGGCGGCACACCCGGCGCGGCCCTGGCCGCCCGCGTCGGCCTGGCCGGCTGGAGCGGCTGCGATCCGGCGCGGCTCGCCGTCGAGACCCCGGTCCCGCCCCGCCGCATCGCCGCCGCGCTCCAGGAGCATGCGGGCGGCGTCGCGCACGCCGCCGGCCGGATCTTCTCCGGCAGCATCCTCGCCGCCGCACGCCAGCTCATCCTTGCGGCGGTCGAGGAGCACCACGCCCGCGAGCCCCTGCGCCCCGGCGTGGACCGCGAAGAGCTCCGTCGTCGCCTTCCCCCTCCCGCTCCGCCCGGCCTCGCCGATGACATCATCGCGGCACTCCTCGCCGAGGGTGTCCTCCGGTCCCACGAAGGGCTCATCGCTTCTGCGGACTTCGAGCCGCGCTTCACCCCCGACCAGGAGCACGCCCGCAGCGAGCTGCTCGCCCTCCTCGAGAGCGCGGGGCTCGCCCCGCCCGCCCTCCCCGACTGGCCGGAGCACCTGCGCGGCCGCGCCGATCTCCGACCCCTTCTCCGGTCCCTCGAGCGGGAAGGGCGCGTGGTCGCGTTGGGGCCGGACCTCTACGCGGCGCGCCCGGCCCTGGAGGCGGCGGCCGCCGCGGTCCGGCGCGAGCTGGCGGGCCGTGGCCCCCTCGGTCCTGCCGAGTTCCGCGGCTGTATTCCGGTTTCTCGAAAGTATTTGATCCCGATCCTCGAGTACTTCGACCGCACGGGCGTCACTCGCCGGACCGGGGATCGCCGCCTGGTCCACGCAGAATGACCGGGGGTGCGGTTCTTGCCCCCACGCCGCCGGGCGCACCTTGACCGCCCCGGGGGCGGATCCTATCATCGGCCGTGAAGCAGGCGATCCCCAGTCCTTCACGACCCTTTGCCAACCGGAGGGCCATCGCACACTCAGTTACGGCACAGCAGGATCGTGCGGAGGTGACCCATGAGACGCGGCAGTCGCGTCGGCGTCATCCTCCTCCTGGCGCTCGGCGTACTCGCCGTGCCGCTACGGGCTCAGAGTTCGGGGAATGGTGAGCCGCCTGGCCGGGAGCGCGGGTTCCAGCTCGGTCAGCCGGACGACCCCGACCCGTCCACTCCGGAGACGAGGATCTCGTTCACGCTCTATCCGGAGCTGTTCGAAGACGGGCAGAAGCCGGTCGTGACGATCCGGATCTACAACATTCTCCGGCAGCTCGTCGCGATCCCGGTCGCGTTGAACCACCCTGCGGGGGCCGGCGTGAAAGTCAATCGGCTGGTCTACGATTCGCCGGGGCGCGCCGAGGCGTTCTGGGACGGCCGGGACCGGAACGGGAACAAGGTGACGTCGGGTGTCTACATCGTCCAGCTCGACGTCAACGGCGAGGTTTCCACCAGGCGCATCCATGTGGCCAGGTAGGGCGCTTCGGTGGGTGCCACGGAGGAAGACGGCGAGAGAAAGGGCGCCGGGTCCAGTCTGGACCCGGCGCCCTTTCTCTCGCCGCTGCTTGCCGGGCGCGGCCCGGCGCCTCCCGGCCCGTCACCGCAGCCCGTAGAGGATCCGGCCGCAGTGGTCGCACAGCCGGATCGCGTCGTTGCGCTCGATGTCGACGACCACGGCCGTCGGGATCGAGACGAAGCAGCCGTAACAGATGCCGTTGATCACGGGTACCACCGCCCTGCCGCGCCCCTCGATCTGCCGGTAGCGGCGCCGCACGTCGGCGGGCAATTCGGCTTCCATTTCTTCGATCTTGGCGTCCAGCTTCGCGATCGCCTCCTGCAGGTCCACATGGAATTCTTCCTCTTCCACGCGCCTGCCCTCTCCACTCTCGGTCAGTTCGCGTCGCTGCGCCTTCAGGTCCTGCAACTGGAGCAGGATCTCGAGTTGTGGATGCATCGGGCCTCTCCGCGGTGCGCTTATTTCGACTTCTCGGCGATGAGCTGGAGGAATTCCTCCGGCGACTTCAGTTCCTGCAGTCGCCTCGGCACGTCGGGCTCCTTGGCGAACTGCGCCACCTTGCCCAGCACCGGGAGATACTGGTTGCTCACCTCGAGGGGCGGCGCCACGATCAGGAAGAAGTGGTAGACCGGCTGGCCATCGATCGCCTTGAAGTCCACTCCTCCCGGCTTGCGGCCGAACGCAACGCGGAGCCGATTCACCACCAGTGACCGGCAATGCGGGATCGCGATCCCACGCCCGATGCCCGTGGATCCCAGGTTCTCGCGTCGCTTGAGCATCTTGAACAGGATGCCCTCACTCTTTTCGTCGAGCCCCAGGATCTGGATCAGCTCCTTCAGAATGTCGTCCTTGGTCTCGGCCTGGAGGTCGAGCTTGATCGCCTCTTTATTGAAGAATTCTCTCAATTCCATGGAGTCCTCCGATCGCTCGCGGGCGCCTAGCATGCGCCAGGGGCAGGCAAACATAAGGGCCGCCGGCGCACCGTGTCAAAGAAACGCGCTCCCGCGTTGATCGTCCCGGAGAAACCACCTAGATTTTCGGCAATGGAACGGGATCTGTGGAGCCTCCTGGCGAGCGGCCGCGTGCCGCTCTATCTCGCGCCGCAGGCGGGTGTGAGCGAGTCGCCGTTCCGCCGTCTGTGCCGCCGCTTCGGCGCCGACGTGGTCGTCAGCGAGTTCGTCAGCGCCGAGGGCATCCGCCGCGGCAGCGCCCGCACCCACGAGTACCTCCGCTTCGACGAGGCGGAGCGGCCGATCGGCGTCCAGATCTTCGGCGCCGACCCGGCCGCCATGGCCGAGGCGGCGGCGCTCGTCGCCGATGTCTACCGCCCGGACTTCGTGGACATCAACTTCGGCTGCCCGGTCAAGAAGGTCGTCTCGCGCAACGGCGGCTCGGGTTGCCTCAGGGACCTCCGCCTCGTCCGGGACATCATCCGGGCGGTGGACCGCGCGACGGATCTGCCCACCACCGTCAAGATCCGCAGCGGCTACAGCGAGGAGACCCGCAACCCCGTGGAGATCGCGCTGTGCTGCCAGGATGCCGGCGCCCGCGCGCTCACCCTGCACCCTCGCACGCGCACGCAGATGTACTCGGGCTCGGCGGATTGGGACGAGATCGCGGCCGTCGTCGAGGCGCTCGACATCCCGGTGATCGGCAACGGCGACATCCGCTCAGGCGAGGACGCCCGCCGCATGCGGGAGCACACCGGGTGCGCCGGGATCATGATCGCGCGCGGCTCCCACGGCGCGCCGTGGATCTTCGCCCAGGCCCGGGCCGCGCTGGATGGCCGGCCCATCCCACCGGAGCCCGACGTGGCGGAGCGGTTCCGCATCGTGCTCGAGCACGCGCGCAACGCGATCGCGTTCGAGCGGGATGAGGAGCGGGCGATGATCGAGTTCCGCAAGCACCTCGGCTGGTATACCCGCGGCTTGCCCGACGGCCGGGCGCTGCGCCAGCGGCTCTTCGAGGTGCGCTCCCTCGCCGAGGCCGAGCACCTGCTCGAGCGCTACCTCCAGGCGTACGAGGCCGTCGCCGCATGAGGGAGGACCGGCTCCGTCGGCTGCTGGAGGAGGTGGCGGCCGGGCAGGTCGAGCCCGCCGCCGCCTTCGAGCGGATCGCGTGGCTGCCCGTCGAGGAGGTCGGCACGGCTGCGGCCGATCCTCCGGTCCCGTTCGCCCGGGTCGACCACCACCGTGCCGCGCGTCAGGGTTACCCGGAGGTTGTCTTCTGCCAGGGCAAGACGCCCGAGCAGGTCGTCGAGGTCTGCCGGCGCCTCGCCGTGCGGGGAGACGGCTTCCTTGCCACCCGCGCCGACGAGGCCGTGCGCGCCGCCCTGGCCGCTGCCTTCCCGGACGCGGCCGTCTCCGTGCCCGGCCGGATCGTGCATCTCCCGCCGGAGGAGCCGCTCGATGTCCCCACCCGCGGGCCCGTCCTGGTGGTCAGCGCCGGCACCAGCGACCTGCCCGTCGCGGAAGAAGCGGCCTGGACCGCGCGCGCGTTCGGCAACCCCGTCGAACGCCTCTACGATGTCGGCGTCGCCGGCATCCACCGGCTGCTCCGCGAGTCCGAGGCGCTGCGTCGCGCCGCCGTCCTCATCGTCGTGGCCGGCATGGAGGGCGCGCTCCCGTCGGTCGTCGGCGGCCTCGTCTCGGCGCCCGTGATCGCCGTGCCCACCAGCGTGGGCTACGGCGCCTCGTTCGGCGGCCTCGCCGCCCTGCTCGGCATGCTCAACTCCTGCGCCGCCGGCGTCGTCGTCGTCAACATCGACAACGGCTTCGGCGCCGCCTGCGCCGCCACCCGCATCAACCGGCTGGTTCCGGCGCCCGCGAAGTAGCCCCGCCGGTTGACCGTGGAACCATTCTTGCCTAACTTGGGTTGTGCAAGCGCAAGGGGCCGATCCGGATTCGACGTGTTTAGTGAAGTCGGCGCCGCGTGCCGAGGTCCCGTCACCTCGAAAAAAGGCGGGAACACACACAAGTGCCAACTCTCAACTGGCGCTGGCTGCGTAAGTAATCTTGCGCACCCGTCTCCGGTCGGACCGGGCCCGAGGTGAGGCCGGAGACGTCGATCGAATCGGGCTGGCCCGCCGCCGGTGCCGCGCCGGCGAAGGGCGAGAGTTCTCGCGGCTGGTCCGTGATCGGCCGTCCGCTGGCCGCTGACCGGACGAGGAGAGCAGAACAGCGGACTACGCACGTAGACGCGCTGAGGGATCTATTCGCGGACGCGGGTTCGACTCCCGCCGGCTCCATGGACGAGAGGGGCGCCCACCGGCGCCCCTTTTCGTTTGACCCGCCCGCGCCCAGGGGAGGGCAGGGGGTGCGCCTCAGAACACGTCCACGTTCACCTGCGGCCGGTAGCGCCGCGGGTTCGTCCGGATGTCGTTGATCAGCCGCTGGAGGTCCAGCACCGCGCGCAGCAGCTCGTCGTACAGGGCCGGGTCCGTGAGGAAGCGGCCCAGCGACCCGTCCGGCGCGGTGGCGCCGCGCAGGAACCCGGACAGGCCGAGCAGCGCGCTGTCCGCCCGGCCGACCGTCGCCACCAGGTCCTGGTAGAGCGAGTCGGTGCGCAGGAGCCGGCTCAGCGTTCCCTCCCCCCGCAGGATGAGCCCGCCCACGCTGTCCACGCGCGCGATCGCGCTGCCGAGCTGCGCATAGAGCGTGGGATCGCGGATCAACCGTCCCAGGGCGCCATCCATCTGGTTGATCTCCCGCAGCACCGTCTCGAGCTGGCCGGCGCTCGCCGCGAATCGGAGGTAGAGATCGTCGTCCGTGAGCAGCCGGCCCAGCGTCCCCTCGCCCCGCTGCAGCCGGCTCGTGATGTCGTACAGCCCGCGCACCACCCTCTGCGCGTCAGCGAGCACCTCCGCGGCCGTCGTCAGGACGTCCTCGATCTCTGGCGGCGGGACGCTCGGCAGGGTATCGCCGGGCTGGAGGACGCGCGCCTCCGGCGTGCCCGGCGCCACGTCCACGAAGCGGTCGCCCAGCAGGCCCTGCGTCCTGAGCCGTGCCTGCGAATCGCCGCGGATCTGCTCCTGCACCTCCTCCGCCACCGCGAGGGTCAGCGCCACGTGGTTGCCGCCCCTCTTCTGCTCCATGGGGATGAAATCAATGCGCTTCACCTGGCCCACGCGCTGGCCAGCCAGCGTCACGGGCGAGCCCTCGGTGAGGCCGGCGGCGTTCGGAAACAGCGTGACCAGCTCGTAGCGGTCCGCGAAGACATCGAAGATCTCGCCGATGCGGAAGATCCCGTACCCCAGCAGCGCCAGCGCGACCAGGATCAGCGCGCCGACGCGGGCCTCGCGCCATCCGAGTGCGCCGCCACGAATCGCGCGCCGCGCCATCCTCAGGCCGCCTCGACGAACGCACGGATGTACGGATCCTTCGCGGCGACCAGCTCGTCCGGCGTACCGTCGAACTGGATGCGACCGTCACGCAGCAGGTTCACCCGCGAGGCGATCTTGAAGCCGGCGCGCAGGTCGTGCGTCACCACGACGGACGTCACGCCCAGCTCCCGCTGGAGCTTGCGGATCAGCTCGAGGATCGTCTCGACCGCGAGCGGGTCCAGTCCCGCCGTCGGCTCGTCGTACAACACGATCTCCGGGTCGGTCGCGATCGCCCGCGCGATGCCGACGCGCTTCTGCATGCCCCCCGAGAGCTCGGCGGGCAGTTGGGCCGCCACCTTCTCCGGATCCAGGTCCACGACCCGCAGCCGCTCGCGGACGATCTGTTCGATCTCGGTCTGCGGCAGACGCGTGTTCTCCTCGAGCGGGTATGCGACGTTCTCGAACACCGTCAGCGAGTCGAACAATGCCGCGTGCTGGAACACGATCCCGATGCGCTGGCGCATCCTCAGGACATCCCGGTACGGCATGCGCGTGATCTCCTGGCCGAACACCCGCACCGAGCCGCGGTCCGGCACCAGCAGCCGCAGGATCAGCCTGAGGATCGTGGACTTGCCCGTGCCGGATTCGCCGAGCACGAGCAGCGTCTCCCCTTCGCACACGTACATGTCGATGCCTCGCAGCACGGGCTCATCGAAGCTGAGCCACACGTCGCGCAGCTCGATCACCTTCCGGCCGCGGTGCACTCCGCGTCCCCGCCGCGCGGAACGGCCGCGCCCTCCGAGCGGCCCGTGGGCGTGCCTCAGTGCGCCATCCACGACGCGGCCGGCTCCAGGCGGGGTATGCGGGTGGACGCGGTCATGGGATGGGCGGGAGCAACACCAGCAGGAGCTGGGTCATGAAGTAGTCCAGCGCGAAGATCAGCATCGAGGAGGCGACCACGGCCCGCGTCGTCGCACGTCCGACGCCCTCCGTGCCGCCCCGGGCAGCGAGGCCGAAATAGCACCCCGTGACGGCGATCACGCCCCCGAACACGACGGGCTTGAGCAGCCCGCTCACGAAGTCCCGCGGAAAGACGCCGCCCACGAAACCGCTGATGGCCAGGCCGGTCCAGACCCCGCGCAGGTAGACGTCGGGCGCGAGCTGCGTCCTCGTCGTCGCGATCAGCAGCCCGCCCAGGATCCCGATCGCATCCGCGGCGATGGTCAGCAGCGGCATCATCGTCAGCGCTGCCACGACGCGCGGCGTGACCAACTTCTTGATGGGGTCCGTCCCCATGCTCTGCATGGCATCGATCTGCTCGGTGACCTGCATCGCGCCCAGCTCGGCGGCGATGCCGGAGCCCGACCGCCCCGCCACCGCGAGCGAGGACAGCACCGGCCCCAGCTCGCGGACCATGGACGCGCCGACGAGGTTCCCCAGGTAGATCTCGGCCCCGAACTTCCCCAGCTCGACGGAGGTCTGCAGCGCCAGCACCATCCCCGTGAACAGGCCCGTCAGCAGCACGATCGGCAGCGAGCCGACGCCGAGCCGGTCCATCTGCGTCACCGCATCCCGCCAGTAAAAGGGCCGGGCCGCCGTGAACCACAGCGCCCGCCCCCCGAGGAGGAAGTACTCCTGGACGCCCAGCGCGACGCCGCGCATCCACGAGTCCGCGGCGACCAGCACCCGCATCGTCACTCTCCCGGATGTCGTGGGCCCCTGCGCTTTACAAGCGCACGACGGCGTCCTAGCTTCAGGCGACTCGGCCCCGACCCCGGTTACACAAGTTCCGTGCCCTGACCGCCATCTCGCAGTGGATCGCCTCGAACCCGCACGGCTCGACGTCCTGCTCGAACGCGCCCGCCGCGTCCGCGTCCTCGTCGTCGGCGACCTGATGCTCGACGTCTATCTTCGCGGCTCCGCCTCGCGCATCTCGCCCGAGGCGCCCGTACCCGTCGTGCGCGTCCGCGACCGGTGGCACGCGCTCGGCGGCGCGGCCAACGTGGCCCGCAACGTCGTCGCGCTCGGCGCGGCCTGCGAGCTGGTCGGCTGCATCGGCGGGGACGAGCCCGGCGCCCAGCTCCGCGATGAAATCGAGCGCGCCGGCATCGGCGCGCGCGGCATCAGGGTCGCACCCGGACGGCCGACCACGGTCAAGACCCGGCTCGTCGCACGCAACCAGCAGATCGCGCGCTTCGACACCGAGCTGGACGAGGATGTCGGCCCGGACTCCGCGGCCGAGCTCATTACCGCGATCGAGACCCTCGCCCCCGACGCCGATGTCATCGTCCTCGAAGACTACGACAAGGGCGTCCTCGCGCCGGCCGTCATCGCGGCTGCGCTGGAGGCGGGCCGTCGCCTCGGCGTGCCCGTCGTCGTCGACCCCAAGGAGCGTCACTTCTTCGACTACGCCGGCGCGACCGTCTTCAAGCCCAACCTCGTCGAGCTCGCGGCCGCGCTCCGCGCCCCGGTCATGGCCGACGACCCGCACTGGATGGAACAGGTCCGCACCCGCCTCGCCTGCCTCAACCTGCTCGTCACGCTGGGCGAGGACGGCCTCTCGCTCGTGACCGGGGCGGGCGAGTTCGTCCGCGTCCCCACCGTCGCCCGCTCCGTCTACGACGTCTCGGGCGCGGGCGACACCGTCACGGCCGTCGTCGCCACCGCGCTCGCGGCCGGCGCTTCGCTGCCCGAGGCCGCCGTGCTCGCCAACCACGCCGCCGGCATTCAGGTCGGCAAGGCGGGAGTGGCCGCCGTCACGGCGGAAGAGCTGCGCGCATCGGTTCGCGCCTATCAGATGGCGTGAGGCACGCGCGTTCGGGCATGCGCAAACGAACGCTCATCAGGGAGGAGGATGATTTGGTGACCGATCTGCGGAGAATCGAGACCGACCGTGCACCGCAGGCCATCGGGCCTTACAGCCAGGCGATCGTCGCGGGCAACCTCGTCTTCACGGCCGGCCAGGTCCCCTTCGATCCGGCGACCGCCCAGGTCGTCCCCGGGGACATCGCCGCGCAGACGGCGCGCGTGCTCGACAACCTCCGCGCCATCCTGGAGGCCGCGGGATCCTCGCTGCAGAACGTCGTGAAGACCACCGTGTTCCTCGCAGACATGAACGACTTCGCCGCGATGAACGAGGTCTACGCCCGCTACTTCGGGGATCACAGGCCGGCCAGGTCCACCGTCCAGGCCGCGCGCCTGCCCAAGGATGTCCGCGTTGAGATCGAGGCGATCGCGGTCATCGGCTGATCCCGGCGCGCGCGGGAGTGTGCGCGATCGGTCGTGGCACCGCGCAACTCGTGCTGCCTGATCCCGGCGCGCGGGGGCGCGTGGGGGCGCCGGGCCTTGACACGGCCCGCGCCCTCTGCGCATCCCTTGCGAGCCGGTGCGTCCGGCGCACCGGGGGGCCGCATGGTGGCTGGTGCTGCCTCTGATCTTCAAAATCAGCGAGGGCGGCGAACAACTGCCCTGGTGGGTTCGATTCCCACGCGGTCCCGTGGCTGCCCGGCGCGGCACCTTCTCCCGGCCGCGGCTGTACTACCTGCGCGGTGCCTTTCGTGCCCGCGCGGCGTGCCTGTCGCCAGGAGGTTCGCTCATCCGTATCACCGCGCTCTCGCCGCTACCCGGGCGGCCCGGTCGGGTCGCCGTCAGCGTGGACGGCGTCACCCGCTGCACCGCCGCCATCGAGGTCGTCGCGGCCGCGGGCCTGCACGTCGGCGACGCGGTCGAGGAGTCGGCGCTCGCACGGCTCGAGCGGGCCGATCTCGCGTGGCGAGTCCGTCAGGCCGCCTTCGATCTGCTCGCCTACAGGCCGCGGTCCCTCGAGGAGCTGCGGCGCCGCCTGCTGCGCAAGTCGTTCCCGGAGGACGCCGTGGACGCCTGCCTGGCGGACCTCCGGGCCCGTGGCTGGCTCGATGACGAGGCGTTCGCCGCCGGATTCGTGCGCGACCGCATCCGCCGCAGGCCTCGCGGGCGCCGCGCCCTCGTCTTCGAGCTGCGCGCGCGCGGCGTGGCGCCGGAGCGGGCCGCGGGGGCCGTGGAGGAGGTCTTCCGCGAGGATGGCGTCTCCGAGCTGGACCTCGCCCGCGCGGCTGCGAAGGCCTGGCGCCGCAGGGCAGGGAAGGAAGCAGCCCGTGCCGGCGCGGCCTGCACGGCCTCGGCGGACGCCCGACGGCTGCGCGACCGCCGTCGTCTCCATGCCTACCTGATGCGCCGCGGGTTCAGCGCGGCGGTCGTCGGCGAAGTCGTCGCCGAGATCGCCCGGCGCAGCGATTGAGTCTGCCGCGCAGGAGTCGGATCCTCTGAGCCATTCCGTCCGCGATCTGGGCACGGCTCCCGTTACCGTCCGGGACGCCCCAAGCGCCGCCGAGCGCCGCATCGGCGAGGCCGACCGCGTTGCGGTCATCCTGAACCCCGTGGCCGGCGGCGGCCGGGCGCGCCGGCTGCGCGCAGAGATCGAGCGCGAGCTCGCGGCGCGGCGCATCGCGTTCTCTCTGGAGCAAACCGAGGGGCCCGGCCACGCGCGGGAGCTCGCCCGCGCGGCCGCCATGCGCGATGCCACCATCGTCATCGCCGCCGGTGGCGACGGCACGGTGCACGAGGTCGTCAACGGCCTGCTCGGCGCGGCCGCGGAGCCGCTCCGTCTTCCCACGCTCGGCGTGCTGCCCATCGGCACCGGCAATGACTTCGTCAAGGCGATCCACCCGCGATTCGCCCGCGCGCGGACGTATCGGGCGCTGGACACCGCGCTGGTCCGCCGTTTCGACGTCGGCCGCGCCGAGTGGGACGGCCAGGTCGAGTACTTCGTCAACGGCATGGGGACCGGGGTCGACGTGGAGGTCGTGCGGCGCATCGGGCGCCTGCCCCCTCTGCCCGGCGTGCTGCGGTACCTCATCGCGGCCGTCCAGGCGCTCCGCAGCTTCCGCCCGGTGCCGCTGCGGGTGTCCCTGGACGGGCACGGCCTCGAGCAGCGCACGATGCTGTTCGCCGTCGGCAACGGCCCGTGTCAGGGTGGCGGCTTTTACCTGACCCCGCAGGCCGCGCCCGATGATGAGCGGTTCGATGTCTGCATCGTCGATGAGTTGAGCTACATGGAGATCGCCGCCGTGCTGCCTCGCGTGATGCGAGGCAGCCATGGCCGATCCCCGAAGGTGAAGATGGAACGAGCGCGCACGATCGTGGTCGAGGGCCCCGCCGGGGCGCCCTTCTTCTTCCAGATGGACGGGGAGCTCCGCGAGGCCCGCGAGACCCCCGTCCGCGTGCAGCTCGCGCCGGCCGCGCTCCCGGTCCTCGCGCCGGCGGGAGGGGGACGGCCATGACCCGCGCGCTTCAGCTCGTCGGGCCGCTCCTGCTGCTCCCCGCCTGCATCGCGCCGGCCGCGGCGCAGGTGCGCGCGGCGGCCGACAGCGTCTCCGCCGCCGCGCAGCCGCCCGCCGCGGACAGCACGCCGCCCGCCGACTCCGCCGGCTCGCCGCGCACCGTGAGCCCTCGCGGCGCCTTCATCCGTTCTCTCCTCGTGCCCGGCTGGGGGCAGGCCTACGCCGGGTCGTACCTGCGCGGCGGCGTCTATTTCGCCGCGCAGACCGGGAGCTGGTACATGCTCCTCAAGACGCTGGCACGCCTGGGCGAGGCACGCTCGGTCGAGCACCGGCGGGCCGCCATGGTGCGGCAGGAGCTGCTCGATCGAGCCCAGCAGGACACGGCATTGCAGCGGCGCTACAGCGATCCGGCCGCGCTGGAGGAGGACATCGCGGCAGATCCACGCGTGCTGAGCATCCGGCGGCTGGTGAGTGCGCGCGAGGAGCAGCGCGAGGACTGGATCGCCCTGACCATCTTCTGGACGTTTGCCAGCGCCGCGGATGCGTACGTCAATGCCCACCTCGCCGACTTCCCGGCCGCGATCGCTGCCGAGCCCCGCCCGGACGGCGGGTTCGAGCTCCGGGTGAGCGTTCCTGCCGGAGGCCGACCTTGAGAGAGCACGTGGGGCGGCCGATCGGGGTCTTCGACTCGGGCGTGGGCGGCCTGACCGTCGTGCGCGAGCTCTGGCGCCGCCTGCCGGGCGAGTCCGTGATCTACTTCGGCGACACGGCGCGCGTGCCCTACGGCTCCAAGTCGCCGGCCACCGTATGCCGCTACGCCTCCGAGGCCGCCCGCTTTCTCCTGTCCCGCGGCGTGAAGATGGTCATCGTGGCGTGCAACACTGCAACCGCCCACGCCGTCGAGAGGCTGAAGGCCGAGCTCGGCGTGCCGGTCATCGGCGTCATCGAGCCGGGCGCGCGCGCGGCCGTGCGCGCCACCCGCAGCGGCCGCATCGCCGTGCTCGGGACCGCAGGCACGATCGCGTCCCGCGCCTACGAGCGCGAGCTCCAGCGGCTCCGCCCGTCCGCGGCCGTTCTCGGCCAGGCCTGCCCATTGTTCGTGCCGCTCGTCGAGGAGGGCTGGGCGGATCACGCGGCCACGCGCCTCATCGCCCGGGAGTACCTCGAGCCGGTCCGGCGCTTCGGCGCTGACGTCGTGATCCTCGGCTGCACGCACTACCCGCTCCTGCGCCCGATCATCGCGGAGTGCCTCGGCGACGACGTCATACTCGTGGATTCCGCGGCGGAAACGGCGATGGATGCGGAGCGCGTCCTGGCGGATGCCCGGCTCCTGGAGGCGCAGCCCGCCCCGCGGCCTCGGCACCGCTTCTTCGTCAGCGATTCGCCCGAGCGCTTCCTCGAGGTGGCGCGCAGCTTCGTCGGAGACCTCGGCGGGGAAGTCGGGCTTGTGAACGTGGACGGCTACGACCGCGCCGCGTGATGCGGCCGGCGTCGCAGCGCCGCAGACCCGCCCTCGTCGCCCGCCGGATCCCGCCTACGATCGCGCCGCGCCATGCGGCCAGCGCCGCAGCTCGGGCGTGCCCGCCGCGTCCACGGTGATGTAGGTGTCGTGGTGGATCCAGTCCCCCGGGTTCAGGTAGAAACGGCCGGGCTCGAGCTCCCGGATCGCGGGGAGGTGCGCGTGGCCGCAGACCACCCAACCCAGTGATGGGTCGGCCTCGAGCTGGCCAGCCGCCCACGTCTCGAGGAAGCGGGCTCGCCCGCGCGATGCCGCGTCTTCCTCATCGCGGCCCTCCGTCCGCGACACCGCCCGCGCGAGCCGGATCCCCAGCTCCGGGTGCAGCGCCCGGAACGCCAGCACCGCCGCCCGGCTCCGCAGCACGCGCTTCAGGACGCGATAGCCCAGGTCTCCGCTGCCCAGGCCGTCGCCGTGGGCCACCAGGGCGGGCTTGCCGGCCAGCTCCAGCCGCACGGATCCCGTGTGGTAGCGGATCCCCACTTCTTCCCGCAGGAAGCGCCCACCCCATGCATCGTGGTTCCCGCCGACCATCGTGACCGGGATCCCCGCGTCCACCAGGTCGGCCAGTGCGCCCAGCACCCTGAAGTGCTTGCCCGGGATCACCGCCCCGTACTCGAACCAGAAGTCGAACAGGTCTCCCGCCAGCAGCAGGTCGGAGCCGTGCTCCCCGACGTGCCGCAGGAATGCCACGAACGCGTGCTCCGTGCTGTCCGGCACGGCGCCCAGGTGCACGTCCGATGCGATGAAGTGCAATCTGTCCATGGCGCGCCAAGCTAGGACGCGGTGCCACCGCCTCACAAGGCCGTTGACGCCCCGTGCTCCCGCGCCGTACAATGGGGCCGCACGAATCCGCAACTCGCTCGTTTCCCTCGGACGCAGCCCAACGTTCCTCGCGGAGGAGCCATGCCCCTCGATGCCCTCGGGATGGTGGAGACCAAGGGCCTGGTCGGAGCCATCGAAGCCGCCGACGCCATGGTCAAGGCCGCCAACGTCAGACTCATCGGCAAGGAGAAGATCGGCGGCGGCTACGTCACGGTGATGGTTCGTGGCGACGTGGGTGCGGTCAAGGCCGCGACCGACGCGGGCGCCGCAGCGGCCGAGCGCGTCGGCGAGCTGGTTTCCGTCCACGTGATCCCGCGGCCCCACGCAGACGTCGAGATGATCCTGCCGCAACGGCCCGAGGAGTGAACGCCGATGGCGGCAGGCGCGGGTAGCGGGGCCGCCGCCGGAACGCACGGGCGCGGCGCGCCATCCGCGGTGCCGTCCGGGGACGCGTTGGGCATGGTCGAGACCCGCGGCCTGGTCGGCGCCCTGGAAGCGGCGGATGCCGGCGTCAAGGCGGCCGACGTGCGCCTCCTCGGCCGCGAGTACGCGGATGCCGGGCTCGTCACGGTGTACTTCGCCGGCGCGGTCGCCGCCGTGAGCGCGGCCGTGGACGCCGGGGCCGCCGCAGCGCAGCGCGTGGGCGGGCTCGTCGCCATGCACGTGATCCCGCGGCCGCACCCGGACACGGGGCTCGCGCTCGACCCCGGCGGCCCGGCGGGCGCGTCCCCCGCGCCTCGCGCGGGCGCGGGGCCACGCGGCGGCCGCAGCCGGGGCGCCACGCCTCCGCGCCGCGCCGCACCCGGCCCCGACCCCGTCGTGCTCCCGCCGCGCGCGGAGCTGGAGACGATGCGCGTCGTGGAGCTCCGCCGCCGCGCGCGCGGCCTGCCGGGCTTCCCGCTCCAGGGCCGCGCCGTCTCTCGTGCCGGCCGCGATGAGCTCCTGCGCGCGTTCGACGCCTACCGCGGCGGCTGAGCCGCCCATCCACTTCCGCGGGGCCCGCCCATGGCCACAGACCTCGACAGGGATCTGGCTTCCATCCAGGAGGCGCGCCGCCTCCTCGAAGCCGCCAGCCGGGCTCAGGCCGCCTGGGCGCTCTCCACCCAGGAGGATGCGGACCGCGTCTGCGAGGCCATGGCCCGCGCCGCCGCCGCCAACGCCGAGCACCTCGCGCGCCTGGCCCGCGACGAGACCGGCATGGGCCGCTACGAGGACAAGGTCCTCAAGAACCGTTTCGCCGCGGAAGACGTCTGGCGCGCGTATCGCCCGCTCCGCACGCGCGGCATCCTCCGCGTCTTCCCCGATGCCCGCGTCAAGGAGCTCGCCATCCCCATGGGGGTCGTCGCCGCGCTCACGCCGTCCACCAATCCCACGTCCACGGCGATCTACAAGGCGATCATCGCGGTCAAGGCGGGCAACGCCATCGTCTTCTCTCCGCACCCGCGCGCGACCGAGTGCGTCGTCGAGACCGTCCGCATCCTCTCCGAGGCCGCCCGTTCGGCGGGGGCTCCGCCGGGCCTGATCGGCTGCATGCGGACCGTGACGCTCGAGGGCACGCAGGAGCTGATGCGCCACGCCCTCACCGCTGTCATCCTCGCCACCGGCGGCTCCGCCCTCGTCCGCGCCGCCTACAGCGCCGGCAAGCCGGCCTTCGGCGTCGGGCCCGGCAACGTGCCGGCGATCATCGAGCGCACCGCGGACGTCGAGAAGGCCGTCGCCGACATCGTCACGGGGAAGTCGTTCGACAACGGCCTGCTGTGCTCGGCCGAGAACTCGATCATCTGCGACGCGCCGCTCGAGCATGCCGTCCTCGCGCGGCTGCCCGAAAACCGCGCGTACGTCTGCAGTGCCGAGGAGAAGCGGCGGCTCGAGCGCACACTCGCGCCCGGCGGCCGACTCGACACGTCGCTCGCCGGCCAGGATGCGCCGCTGATCGCTCGGCGCGCGGGGTTCGAGGTGCCGCCGGACACGCGCGTGCTCGTCGTCCGCCTCGAGCGCGTCGGGCGCGACGTCGAGCCGCTCAGCATCGAGAAGCTGAGCCCCGTGCTCGGCTTCTACGTCGAGGACGGCTGGCGCGCGTGCTGCGAGCGCGCGATCCAGATCCTCGAGCTCGGCGGGCTCGGCCACTCGCTCGTCATCCACTCGATGGACGAGGCCGTGATCGAGGCGTTCTTCCGTGAGAAGCCAGCCTTCCGCATCCTCGTCAACACCGTCGCGGCCATGGGGGCGACGGGCTACACCACCGGCCTCGCGCCCGCGATGACGCTCGGCCCCGGGGCGCCGGGCGGCTCGATCACGTCGGACAACGTGACCCCGCTGCACCTCATCAACATCAAGCGGCTCGCCTACGAGGTCCGCAGCATGACTCGCCCCGCACCTTCGCCTGCGCCTGGCCTGCTCGCGGAGGGCGACGTCGCCGCGCCGGCCTCCGGGCGCGACGCCGGCTCTCCCGCCGTGGTCCGGCCGCCCGCTCCGGCCGACCTGCCCGGCGCGCATTGCGCCGTTCCGGCGGCTGCGCGGTGCGACCGCGACTCCACGGAGGCGGACGCGCGGCACGCCGGCGCGCGGCCCATCACTGCGGCCGACGTGGAGCGCATCGTCGCGGATTTCCTCCGGCAGCACCGTGCTGGACGATGATGGACGAACGGGACCTCGACCGCCTCGCGGACCTCATCGCCCGGGAGATCCTGCGCAGCCAGGATGCGGGGCCGGCGCCCGCGCGCCCGTACGGCTACACGGAGCGCGAACGCGTACCGGCCCCCGTCTGGAACGAGCCGGTGCAGGGCGTGGCGCCTCCGCCGGATGCGGTCATCGCCGCGCGCGCCGCCGCCTCCCGCCGCGGCCTCGGCGCTGCCGCGCCCGGCGCGACCCGCCGCGCCCGCCCGGCCGCCCTGGATTCTCGCGCCAGGGAGATCCCCATCGGCGTCGCGCCGAGATACGCCCTGCTCACGGATGAGGACTGGCGCGCGCTCTTCGGCTCCGAGACGCCCGCGCTGCTCCGCGAGCTGCGGCAGCCCGGGCAGGTGGCCTGGCGGCAGACGGTCCGCCTGCTCGGGCCGCGCGGAGAGCTCGACCGCATCCGCGTGCTCGGGCCGTTCCGCCAGCGCAGCCGCGTCGCCATCTCCCTGACGGACGCGCGCCGCCTCGGAATCGATGCGCCCGTGCGGCTGCCCGGCGACTTCAGGGACGCGCCGTCGGCAACGCTCGTGGGGCCCGCCGGCAGCCGGCCTGTCCCGGTGGTGATCGCGGCCGCGCACCTCCACCTTTCGCCGGAGCGCGCGGCCCAGCTCGGCCTCCGCGATGGGGATCGCGTCGCCGTGCGCTGCGGCGGCGCCGGCCGCGCCATCACGCTCCACGATGTGCCTATCTACGTCGGCGCAGAGCACCGCCCGGAGCTGCACCTGGATGCGGACGAGGCCAACGCCGCTGCCGTTCGCGACGGCGACCCGGCCATGCTCGTGGACCTGCCCGGCGCGGCCGGCCACGGCCGCACCGCCACGCGCGGCCGCCGGCCGCTCGTCACCGAACGCGATGTCGCCGCGTTCGCCGCGCGGGGCGAGATCCTGTCGCGTCATTCTCCCTACCTGATCACCCCCGCCGCCCGCGACCGGGCGCGCGACCTCGGAATCTGGCGAGAGTCTCCGTGACCACCCCCCGCCGCTCCGTCTCGACCTTTCGCGCCCGCTACGCCGAAACGGATCAGATGGGCGTCATCTACCACTCGCACTACCTCGTCTGGTGCGAGATCGGGCGCACGGACTTCCTGCGCTCGCTCGGCCGGACGTACGCCGAGCTCGAGCGCGATGGCGTGTTCCTGGCCGTCACGGAAGCCCGGATCCGCTTCCTCGCCCCCGCCCGCTACGATGAGGAGATCCGCGTCGAGACCTGGATCGAGCGCGTCCAATCCCGGGCGGTGACGTTCGCCTACGAGATCAGCCGCGCCGCACCCTCGCCGCCCGCGCGCCTCGCGCTCGCGACGACCACGCTCGTCGCGCTCGACGCGCGGGGCACACCCGTGCGGCTGCCTCCCGACCTGCTCCAGCTCCTTCGTGACGCCGCGGCACCATCTCCCTGAACCATGTTGCCACGGCCGGCCCGGACCCGGCCGGCTGCGCGCACCCGCAGCCGGCCGCCACCGGCCCCTTCCGCTCCACCGGTGCGGCGCGGCCCGGGCGCTGATCGGCGCCCGGGCCGCGGCCCCCGCTGGCTGGTGGCGGCGGCGAAGCCGGCGGGGCGGGCCGTGCAGCGCAGGGGAGATGAGGCAGCTCCGGGCACAATCCGCGTCCCTCGTGCGTTCTACAAACGCAGATCCGGTGTTTCCCGAACGGGCCGCCCGCGTCGCGCCAGCCGCGGTGCTCCGGCTCCCGGCGTGTGCCTGCCGGCGGGACGGCGCCCACGCCCCCGGGCGCCCGCAGCCGACCGGCTCCGGCCCAGGATGCCCGAGCGGCGAGCCGCCGCCTCCGTGGCCGCGCGCATCCTCGCGGGCGGCCCGGGCCTTGCAAGCCGCAGCGGGAACGACCGGACCCGACCTCGCGGGAATGTTCCTGCGCCGGTGCTCTCGGGACCGGGAGGCGGCGGACCGTCCATCGCGCGCTGCCCGCTTTCCCGACCCGGTTGAGGGACGCAGCCGTCTTCGGTGGCGCTGTCGCCGGCATCGACGCGGCCGCCGGCCTCGCGCACGATGACCGATCACCTCGATCGAGGTGCCGTTCATGAACCGATCCGCCTCCTTCGCGGGCCTGCTGGGCTTCCTGGCGCTGGCGGCGCCACTCGCTGCCCAAACCGTCCCGTTCGGCAAGAACAAGATCCAGTACCGGGACTTCAACTGGCACGTCCTCTCCGGCGAGCACGTGGACGTCTACTACTATCCGGAGGAGGAGACGCTCGCCCGCCTCACCCTGGCCTACGCGGAGGAGAGCTACCGTTTCCTCGAGCGCAAATTCCAGCATCACCCTTTCCGGCGCATCCCGCTGATCGTCTACTCCTCCGATCAGCACTTCGAGCAGACGAACGTCTACCCGGGCTTCATCCCAGAAGGTGTGCTCGGTTTCACGGAGTACCTCAAGCGGCGCGTGGCGCTTCCGTTCCGCGGCGACTACGCGCAGTTCCGCAACACCCTGCGGCACGAGCTCGTCCACGCGTTCCAGCTCTCGAAGCTGTCCGAGGTCCAGCGCCTCTACCCTGGACAGCGCCGCACCTCGCCTCAGGCCATTCACTGGTGGACGGAGGGCCTCGCGGAGTTCTGGTCGAGCGAGCAGACTACCGAGGATGAGATGTTCATCCGCGACATGGTCCTCACCGGCCGACTCCCATCGATCAGGGAGTTCAACTACATGTACAGCTTCGCCTCGTATCCGCTGGGCGCGGAGCTGCACAAGTATCTCGCCGAGCGGTTCGGCGATGAGTACATCGTCCAGGTCTACGAGAACTACTGGAAGTACAACACCTTCGAGGAAGCGCTCGAGGGCGTGCTGGGCGTGGATCTCGAGCAGCTCAGCCGCGAGTGGCGCTACGAGCTCCAGCAACGCTTTTTCCCCGTGTACGGGCAGAGGCCGCCGCTCGAGGTCGGCGCGGAGCCGGTCGTCTATCGCGGTGGGGCGAACTTCAAACCCGTGCTCTACACCCCGCCCGGGGACAGCATCCCGGACCTGTTCTTCCTCTCTCCCAGGACGGGCTACACCAACATCTACAGGACGAAGCTGAATCTCGGCGAGCGCGGTGTCCGCACGGTGGTGGAAGGCGAGCGCAGCGCGGAGTTCGAGTCCTTCCACGCCTACGAGTCCAGGATGGACATCAGCACCGAGGGGATCATCGCCTTCGGATCCAAGTACCTGGAACGCGACGCACTCTTCCTCTGGGACATCGAGCGCGGCGAGATCGTGGGGCGCTATCAGTGGCCCGACCTGGTCGGGATCAAGTCCCCCTCCTGGGACCCGTCGGGCGACCGCGTGGTCTTCGAGGGGCTCTCCACCTCCGGCTTCTCCGACCTCTACGTCGTCGACTTCCGGACGCAAGAGCGCCGGGCGCTCACCAACGATCGCTTCCGCGACCAGGATCCCGACTGGTCGCCGGACGGCCGCACCATCGTGTTCGCTTCCGACCGCACCGTGTTCGGCCCGGAAGGATACACGAACCTGTTCCGCATCGACGTCGAGACCGGCGAGATCCGGTATCTGACCTACGGCGCCTGGAACGACCAGGATCCACGTTGGTCGCCCGACGGCTCGCGCATCGTCTTCAGCTCCGATCGCGGGGGCATTTTCGACCTCTATGCGATCGACCGCGCCGGGAACGGACGCCGCCTCACTTCCATGACGGGCGGCGCCTTCGATCCCGAGTGGCTCCCCGATGGCAGCGGCGTCGTCTTCGCCGGCTTCAGCGAGGGCATGTTCCGCATCTACCGTTACGACTTCACCGCCGACACCGCGGCCCTTCCGACCATCGCCCTCGCCGACGTGTACGCGCCTGGCCTTGCCTTCGGCGACGGACCGCCTGACGGCGCGACCCTGCCCATGGGCTGGGAGTGGGCCGAGCTCGACGCACCCGTTCTCGCCACGGCCAGGTCCGCGCGCTACGACCAGTGGCGCGAGTTCTCGCTGGACTTCGCCGGCGGCGATGCCGTCGTCGCCCCCGGCATCGGCTCCGCGCAGGGCGCCCAGCTCCTCGCCAGCGACATGCTCGGGGACCACATCTTCTTCCTCGGCCTCTCTGCGGCCCAGGCCCAGGACTTCGGCCAGCTCGTGGACAACTTCAGCGGTCACCTCCTGTACCTGAACCTCTCGCGCCGGCTCAACTTCGGCGCCGGCGTGTTCCGCTTCAAGGGCCTGTTTCGCGATGTCGTGTTCAACATCTATGAGGAGGAGACGTTCGGCGGCTATTTCATCGCCAGCTATCCCTTCTCCAAGTTCAAGCGCGTCGAGCTCCGGCTCGGCCTCGAACACAGCAACCGCGTGGATGTCGAAGATGCGTTCGACGATGGCTTCTTCGGGCGCGATCCGCGCGAGGATCCGCGGGACCTGACCCGGGAGGGCGTGCTCACGACGAACTACCTCTCGTACGTCATGGACAACACTCTCTGGCTGCCGACCGGCCCCATCGACGGCCAGCGCCTCAACATCACCGCCGGCCTCGTCGCCTGCTTCAGTTGCACGCTGCCGAGCGACGTCAGCGGCCAGAGCGTGACGCGCAGCGTCGCCGCCGAGAACTACGTCATCTTCGGCGACTACCGCCGCTACCTGCGCACCTCACTCCTCAGCGCGTACGCGTTCCGCATCTACGGCTTCTACAGTGACGGCGCCATCCCGGGCCGCGCGGTCCTCGGCGGGACGCACCAGCTCCGCGGCTACCCGCGCTACTCCCTCGCCGGCTCGCGCGTCTGGCTCATCAACCAGGAGTGGCGTTTCCCGCTCCTCCACGGCCTCGCGCTCACCTTCCCGTTCGGCCAGCTCCGCTTCCCCGGCATCCAGGGAGCGTTGTTCGTCGATGCCGGCTCGAGCTGGCTCGAGGGCCAGAAGCCGCAGGGCACGTGGGGCAGCTACGGGCTCGGCTTCCGGACCTCGCTCGGCCCGCCGCTCGTGCTCCGGCTCGACGTGGGGCGCCGCTTCCGCATCGGCGAGCTGCCGCCCGTCCGCTTCGACCCCGATGAAGACTTCGGCGATACCTTCGTCGACTTCTTCTTCGGCTTCAACTACTGATGCGGGCGAGGGTTGACCGGCGGCCGCGCGCCGGCTATCATTCTGGCTTCCGTATACCAAGGCGCATCCTGGCCGCATTGCCGCTGCTCGCAGCGGCCTGTGCGGCCCGCGGCGCAACGCGGACGGAGCCGCCGCCCGACCCCGCCCTCGCCCGCGAGGCGGTGCAGGCGACGGCGCCCCGCCGCACGCTCCAGATCATGTTCGACTGGAGCGCCAGAGAGCGCGATGCCCGCTTCAGCGGACGCGGTGTGGCGAGAGTCCAGCCACCCTACCACGCGCGGCTGGACCTCTTCGGCCCGCGAGGCGAAGCGTATCTGACGGCCGCGCTGGTCGATGACGACCTCCGGCTGCCGCCCGCGGCGCGGGAGGCGCCGGTCCCCCCGCCCCCGCTCCTCTGGAGCGTGCTCGGCGTCTTCTGGCCACCCCCAGGCGCCGAGCTGCGCTCCACCGCGAGGGACGGCGGCGCGGTGCGCCTGGAATACGGCCGCGGAGCCGAGCGATGGGTTTTTCGCCTCGAAGGCGGCCGGCTCCGCTTCGCCGAGTGGCGACCCGCCGAGGGCGGGCGCCACACCGTGGACCTCCAACCCGGCGAGGAGAACGGGCCGCCGCGTGAGGCCGTCTACCGCGACTGGGCCGCCTTCGCCGAGCTGGTCCTGACGCTGGACAGCGTGGAAGATGTACCGTCGTTCTCTCCGGACATCTGGGCGCCGCACGAGCCTTGAACGTGCGCTGCTTCTGTCTCTGCTCTTCGCCGCCGGCTGCAACTACGGCTTCCACGGTGGCGGCTTCCCTTCGCACATCCGCACGCTCTACATCGAGCCCGTCCAGAACGAGACGTCGCGCTTCGAGCTCGAGCAGGAGCTCTCGGCGGCGCTGCTCCAGCGCCTTCCCGGTGCCCTCGGCGTGACGCCCGCGGCGCGCGACAACGCCGATGCGATCCTCCAGGTCCGGATCGTCGGCTACGACGACCAGGCCCAGAGCTACGCGACCGGCGGCGCAACGAGCCCGCCCCGCATCCTGGAGCGTCAGGTCCAGGTCACCCTTCAGGTCAGGATCATCGATGTCACCCGCGATCCCTCGGTGGTCCTCTGGAGCGCGGGGAGCCTGGTGGGGCGCGGACAGTACGCGGACGATTCCCAGACCGACCAGGCGGGGCGGGAGCAAGCCATCGAGCACCTCCTCCAGCAGATCGTGGATGGCGCGCAATCCCAGTGGTGATGCGGCGGGCTGGCGTCCGCTGCCTACTTCCGAGATCAACCCTGACCGCCGATCATGAAACCGATTTCCCGACGCTGGCGACGGTTCCTTCCCTTCCTGCTCCTGCCTGTCCTCCTCGGCGCGGCCCAGGCGGAGCACGGCATCGCGCCGGAGCAGTTCTTTCTGGTCCTCATCTCGATCCTGATCTTCGGCAAGGTCTTCGGCGAGCTGGCAGAGCGCATCGGGCAGCCGGCCGTCCTCGGCGAGCTGGTCGCCGGCGTCGTGCTCGGCGGCAGCGTCCTCGGAATCATCCCGGCGGACGGCACGATGCGGGAGGTCATCCAGTTGCTCGCCGAAGTCGGCGTGGCCATCCTGCTCTTCGAGATCGGCCTCGAGACGGACCTCAAGGAGATGTTCCGCGTCGGGCCGGCCGCCACGCTGGTCGCCTGCGTCGGCGTGGCCACGCCGTTCCTGCTCGGCTTCCTCTACTGGATCTTCGTGCTCCCGGACATCGGCACGCACCCCGCCGACGTCAGCGATACGATGGTGGCCATCTTCGTGGGCGCGACGCTCACCGCGACATCCGTCGGCATCACGGCGCGCGTGCTGACGGACCTCAACAGGATCCACACACCGGAGGCACGGGTCATCATCGGGGCCGCCGTCATCGATGACGTCCTCGGCCTCGTCATCCTCGCCATCGTGAGCGGGCTCGCCGCCGGCGCCGCGCTGTCCCTCTTCGGCATCGCCATGAAGTTCGCGGTCGCCGCCGGCTTCCTCGTCGCGGCCGTGATCGTCGGCAACCTCGTCGCGCCCCGGCTGTTCGGGATCGTGGACCGGATGCGCGTGCGGGGCGTGCTGCTGGTGAGCGCCTTCTCCTTCGCTCTCCTCTTCGCAGCGCTCGCCGCGATGGCCGAGTCCGCCATGATCATCGGAAGCTTCGCCGCCGGGATCGTGCTCAGCTCCACGAACCAGTTCGACCTGATCGCGGAGCGCATCGAGCCGGTGGCGGACATCTTCACGCCCATCTTCTTCGTCAGCGTCGGCGCGTCGGTCGACCTCACGCTGTTCCTCCCCTGGACCGAGTCGTTCAACCCGGCCGTGCTGGCGGTCGGCGGCGCGCTCCTGGTGGTCGCCATCATCGGCAAGGTCGCCAGCGGCTTCAGCGTCGGCTACGGGCGCAACAAGCTCAGCCACCTGGCGATCGGCGTCGGCATGGTCCCGCGGGGCGAGGTGGGCCTCATCTTCGCCGACATCGGGCTGCGCCGCGGGATCCTCTCCTCCGAGGTCTTCAGCGCCGTCCTGATCATGGTGATGCTGACGACGTTCATCTCGCCGCCGCTGCTCAAGGTGATCTTCCGGCGGACCGTCGGGCCGGTGGAGGCCGAGCCCGTCCCGGCGTCCGAGCCGGCGCAGCTCCCCGTGGCCGGCCCATGATCGTCCGGCTCGGAACGCGCGGCAGCAGGCTCGCTCTGTGGCAGGCGGAGCACGTCCGCCAGGCCCTCCGCGCCGCGGCGCCCGAGCTCGCTGTCGAGATCGTGGTCCTCCGCACCACCGGGGACAGGGTGCGCGACGTGCCGCTCTCACGCATCGGCGGCACCGGCCTCTTCACGAAAGAGGTGGACGACGCACTGCTCGGCGGCGTCGTGGACGCCGCCGTCCACTCGCTCAAGGATGTCCCGACGCGCCTCGCGCCCGGGACCACGCTGGCAGCCGTCCTCGAGCGGGAGAATCCGGCGGACGCGCTCGTGGTCGCGCCGGGCCGTCCCGCGTCGCTCGCCGAGCTCCCGCCCGGCGCCCGCGTGGGCACGAGCTCGCTCCGGCGGCGCGCGCAGATCCTCGCCACGCGGCCGGACCTCAACGTTGCCGACCTCAGGGGCAACCTGGACACGCGGCTCGCCCGCGTTGCTGCCGGCGACTACGACGCGGCGATTGTCGCCCTCGCCGGCTTGAGGCGCCTCGGCCGCGAGGACGAGGCCGCCGCCGTGCTCGCGCCGCCGGAGTGGTTGCCCGCCGTCGGGCAGGGCGCGCTCGCCGTCGTCGTGCGCGAATCGGATGACGACCTCCGCGCCGCGTTCGCGCCGCTCGACCACCCGCCGACGTTCATCGCCGTCAGCGCGGAGCGCGCGTTCCTGCGCACGCTCCAGGGCGGGTGCCAGGTTCCGATCGGCGCGCTCGCGGAGCTGCACGGCGATGTGCTCCGGCTCGACGGATTCGTGGCATCGCTCGACGGCGGCTCGCTGCTCCGCGGCGGGAGCGAGGGGCCTGCCTCCGAGGCCGAGGCCGTCGGCACGGGCCTGGCGGAGGAGCTGCTCCGGCGAGGCGGCGAGGCGATGGTCCGCGAGCTCCACGCGGCGTGGCAGGGCCCCGTCGTCGAACCGGGGGCGCCATGAGTCACGCCACGAAGACGATCACGTCTCCAGCCGCGAAGATCCTGGGCCGGGAGGAGCTCCTGCGGCGCTTCGGCCGGCCCCGGACGGGCCGGCTCGTGTTCACCAACGGTTGCTTCGACCTCCTGCACCGCGGCCACGTCGAGTACCTGCACGAGGCGCGGGCCCTGGGCGACGCGCTGGTCGTCGGGATCAACTCCGACGACTCGGTACGCCGGCTCAAGGGCCCGGGGCGGCCGCTCGTGTCCGCCGAGGACCGGGCCCTGCTGGTCGCGGCGCTGGGCTGCGTGGATGCGGTGACCATCTTCGAGGAGGATACGCCGCGCGAGCTGATCGCCGAACTGCTGCCCGACGTGCTGGCAAAGGGCGCCGACTACGCCCTGGACCAGGTGGTCGGCCGCGAGGAGGTCGAGGCCGCGGGCGGCCGGGTGGTCCTGGTACGGCTGCGAGAGGGCTACTCCAGCACTGCCCTGCTGCGGCGCATTCGAGGGGAGGAGCCATGACGACGAGCGCGCGCGCCGGCCGCAGGCCGGACGAGCTGCGACCCGTGGAGATCGTGCGCGGGGCCGCTCGGAACGCGGAGGGCTCCTGCCTGATCACCATGGGCGGGACCCGTGTGCTCTGCGCCGCGACGGTGCAGCAAGGCGTGCCCGAGTGGAGGCGCGGCAGCGGCAAGGGGTGGCTGACCGCGGAGTACGCGATGCTGCCCCGTTCCACCCAGACGCGCACGCCGCGCGAGCGCGGGCACATTGGCGGACGAACGCAGGAGATCCAGCGGCTGATCGGACGCTCGCTGCGCGCGGCCGTGGATCTGGACGCGCTCGGCGAACGCACGATCATCGTCGACTGCGATGTCCTCGATGCGGACGGAGGGACGCGGACCGCCGCGATCACCGGGGCAGCGGTCGCGGTCCACGACGCATGCGGGTGGCTGGTCGAGAACCAGCTCGTGAGCGCCAATCCCGCCCGCGAGCTGGTCGCGGCGGTGAGCGTCGGCATCATCGCGGGCGAGCCGCGCCTGGACCTCGATTACGGAGAGGATTCTGCCGCGGCGGTGGACATGAACCTCGTCGCCCTGGAATCGGGAGGGCTCGTCGAGGTGCAGGGGACCGCCGAGCGCGGCAGCTTCACACGTGCGGAGCTGGATGCGCTGCTGGACCTCGGGCTGGCGGGTCTGGCGCGTCTGTTCGCCGCCCAGCGGCGGGCGCTCGCGGCCTGAGCCATGCGCATCCTGCTCGCGACCCGGAGCCCGGACAAGGCCCGTGAGATCCGGCACCTGCTCGGCGGGGCGCCCGACCTCACGCTCCTCACGCTGGATGACATCGGGTGCGAGCCGGATCCGGGAGAGGACTCGCTCGAGGTCTACGAGACGTTCCAGGAGAACGCGGCGGCCAAAGCGCTGCACTTCGCGCAGATCACGGCCCTGCCGGCGCTCGCGGACGACTCGGGGCTGCGGGTGGACGCGCTCGGCGGCGCGCCGGGGGTACGGACGAAGCGTTTCTCGGGGCGTCAGGACCTGCGCGGCCGGGCGCTGGACGAGGCGAACAACGAGACGCTGCTCGAGCGGCTCCGCGGCGTTCCGGCGGGCGCGCGGGGTGCGCGGTACGTCTGCGCGGCGGCGCTGGTGTCTCCCGACGGGCGGCTCGTCGTGTGCGTGGGGTCCCATCGTGGCGAGATCGGCACGGCGCCGCGCGGGACCGGTGGGTTCGGCTACGATCCGCTGTTCCTGATCCCGGAGCTGGGGAAGACGTTCGCGGAGATCCCGGCCGCCGAGAAGAACCGGATCAGCCATCGTGCGCGTGCGTTCCGCGGGCTCGCCGCGCTGCGTTCTGCGTGGCCGGGGGAGGGTTGACCGGACGGCCGATCTCCGCTAGACTAATGTGCTCCCGGCGGGGCGTGGCGCAGCCCGGTTAGCGCGCCTGCTTTGGGAGCAGGAGGTCGTCAGTTCGAATCTGACCGCCCCGACTCGAGCGAGTGTGTCCGCGGAGCTCTTTGCGCCCGTAGCTCAGCTGGATAGAGCAGCGGCCTTCTAAGCCGCGGGTCATAGGTTCGAATCCTATCGGGCGCGCTGCCCCGGTGCCGGGCCGCGGGGCTGCTTGCGGTGGGCGTAGCTCAGTCGGTTAGAGCGCCAGGTTGTGGCCCTGGAGGTCGCCGGTTCGAATCCGGTCGCTCACCCCTTCAGACGCATGGCGTGACGCCGGGGGGCATCCCGGGCGGCCACGAGCGGGGCGCGGGCTCCGTCCGTGTGGGGTGTGGTTTGCTGCGCACCCGCGGGCGCCTGGCGCCGGAGACGGGAACGAGAAGCGCCGCTAGCTCAACTGGCAGAGCAGGGGACTCTTAATCCCAAGGTTCTAGGTTCGACTCCTAGGCGGCGCACTGAGGAGGACAGGCAGATGGAGTTGACACGGGCGGGTGTCCGTGTTAACTTAATCTGTCTAGCCTCCGGCCCGATAGGCGGAGGCTTTGAGCTGTTTGAAAACCGGGGTTCGATGGTTCGGATGGCCCACGTCCCGGGGGCGCTACTTCCCCCGGACTTTGAGTGGGAACCAAAGTAGATTCCGGACGGCGTCTGTGGAGACGAGTTCGGAGGAGCTGGTTCAGACTTTTGTTGGAGAGTTTGATCCTGGCTCAGGACGAACGCTGGCGGCGTGCCTAACACATGCAAGTCGAGCGAGGACAGTGCCTTCGGGTGCTGAGCCGAGCGGCGGACGGGTGCGTAACACGTGAGCAACCTGACCCGGTGCGGGGGATAACCCGGGGAAACCCGGGCTAATACCGCATGGGCCTCTGGTCTGCATGGGCCGGGGGGGAAAGGCGGCCTCTCGAAGAAGCTGC